>JBEKUX010000007.1:0-132614 GCA_049514575.1 Chitinispirillaceae bacterium
ACCCGAACCCACAAGTATCTTTCAGTTTAATAAAATAGCGATCTACATCTTTTTCTATGTTTCAACGCAACTGAAGCTTAAGGGTGGGGGTCAAACGAAGTCCAATCCTGAATAATGTCGCCCACCCCACACCCAACCAACTGCCTTCAGCAAAAAAAAATATTTTAAAATATTTATTATTATTATTATTTAAAAGTTATTAAATATACCTTAATCCAAAATCCAAGTCGCCTAATCATTGGCACTATCGAATCCCCTTGGCCAAGTGCTATTTTATCAAATTCATACACTATTGTGAAGGTCTCTAATTTTAAAGAGGTTATATGAGCTATTACTACCTGGAAGTCACTCGCGGAGCAGAAATCGGCCGGCGCTATCTGCTGCCTGACGGTGCGGTCAGCATCGGAAGGAGTTCGCAGAACACCATTGCCATTCATTCGTCGGAAAAAGGCGTGTCGGGCCACCACATGATCATTTACAAATCACCTGAACGTATCATGGTGCAGGATCTCCAGAGCACCAATGGCACCTATGTCAATGAGGTGAAAATCACTGAAAAAGAGATCGCTGCCGGTGACGAACTCGGCTTCGGCAAGTCAGGCCCGCGCCTCAAACTCATCGTTTCTGAATCCGAGCTGGATAATTCCCCGCAGAAATCGGAAAACACCTTTGATACCGGGCTGGTCACCCACGAGGACATGATCTCGCCGTTTCTGAAAAAAGTCTCAAGAGATGCGCTGCGGAAAGAGGGCAAGGATCCGCGCAGGTTCGATGTTTCGCCCCTCCGGGCCACGGGAAAAAAGACCGGAGGGGACACGAGCTACACGTCGTATACCGCTGAGATGGAACAGAAACTGGTGGAAAAAAAACTTGACGCCGGTGATTTTCAGAAGCTCATGAAAGACGGCAAACGGCTCGAACGCGTCCTCGAACGGGGCAGCCTGGGCCAGACGCAGACCAACATGCTGCGGACGATGTATGACGCCAACAAGAACACGCGGCGCAAATGGCTCTATGCGGTTGCCGCCATTCTTGCCGTGTCGGTGTCGGTCGCCGCGTTTTTCGCCGTACGCGCCTACCAGTACCGCCGGATCATGGAAAAAGCGCAGATTATCAGGAAAGATCTTGACGAATACGATAACCGCATTGCTTCGGCGAAGAACAACCCCGATGCAAACAAGGACGACCTGGAAAAACTCGTCGGGGAACTGGAGGTCAAGGAAAAATCCTTGTCATCGATCCAGAACCGGCTCGATCAGGACGACTTCGGGAAATTTTATTCCGACCCTCTCGAACGGACCATCGACCAGATCCTGATGCGGTTCGGGGAAGCGGACTACCACATTCCCAAGGAGATGCTGAGCCGCGTCAAGTACCACATCGGCGTGTACACCGGCAGCCTGCACGACGTCATCGGGAGGTACATCAAACGTAAAGATAAATATTTCCCCATGATCCAGCGGACGTTCAAAGAAAAAAACCTTCCCGTCGAACTTGCGTATGTGTCGATGCTCGAAAGCGGCTTTAATCCGATGGCGCTGAGCGCCGTCGGCGCCCGCGGTCTGTGGCAATTCATGCCTGCCACCGCGAAACAGTTCGGGCTTACCGTCAACGAGACCGTGGACGATCGGACCGATCCGGCAAAGGCGACCGTTGCCGCCGCGCAGTATTTCAAAGAGCTGATCGGCATGTTCGGAGGCAAAAGCTCGGTCATGCTCTGTATGGCGGCCTACAATGCCGGCGAAGGACGGATCCTGAACGCGCTGCGAAAGATCGACGACCCCATGCGCAACCGCGATTTCTGGTATATGTACCGCATGGGATACCTTGCCGAAGAGACCAACGAATACATCCCCCGCGTTATCGCCCTCATGATCATCTCCGAAAACCCGCAGAAGTACGGTTATGCCGCAATTACCCCGGATACCGGCACGCTTGAATCCGCGAACGATTTTGTCGATTTAAGAAAACTTGACAACAAACAATAAATATATAAAAACTAATGGTAGGGGAACGCTCCGCATGAGCCTGCCACCGGCAGGCGCGAATCCCTGGCCTCAACCAATGCTTTGCATTGTTTTCGGCACACCCCAATCTCCTAGGGGCTCCGCCCCTAAGACCCCAAGCGAAATAAATTCTTGAACCAAAAACACCCCTTGAAAAATATCCGACAAGACTTATATTATTCCATTATATCATAACAATTAATAATATCTCATGTCAAAATATGCTTCGTACACATACTTGACAGACAAAGAATGGGACGAGAAGATAGCGGAACTCGACCGCATCGCCTCATCGTGCGCTCTTTGTCCGCGGAAGTGCGGGGTCAACAGACTGATGAGCGAAACCGGCTTCTGCGGTGCGCCGGGAGGGCTTGTCATTTCCAGCATCTTCCCGCACCACGGGGAGGAACCGCCCATTTCCGGCAAAGGCGGATCAGGCACCGTTTTCTTCACCTACTGCACGCTCAAGTGCCTCTTTTGCCAGAACTATCAACTCTCCCATCTGGCCGAAGGCGTGCCATACACTCCTTCGGAACTGGCTGAAAAAATGCTTGGATTGCAGAACATGGGCTGCCATAATATCAACCTTGTGACGCCGACCCATTTCCTGCCGTGGATACTGAAAGCGCTAAAAGAAGCATCACGGAACGGCCTGACAGTCCCCATTGTTTACAATTGCGGAGGCTATGAACTTGCTTCGGTCATGTCGCTCCTGGCAGGCATCGTTGACCTATATCTGCCGGACATGAAGTACGGGAGCAACGCTGAAGCAAAACGCTACTCGAGCGCGCCCGATTACGTGGACATCAACCGCACCGCGGTCCGCGAAATGTTCCGGCAGGTGGGTCCGCTGCGATTGGACAACAACGGTATCGCATTCCGCGGCCTCTGCATCCGCCATCTGGTACTTCCTGAAGACGAGGCCGGCACCATGGATATTTTTGATTTTCTCACGTCCACGTTCGATTCTCACGACCTTTATATCAGCCTCATGGCCCAGTACCGCCCGCTCTACCGCGCCGAAGAGTTCCCTGAAATTAACCGGACCGTCACCTTTGAAGAATATGAGCCATTGCGGCAAAAATTCATCGAGGCCGGGTTCAGCGGGTTTTACCAGGAAATTTTAAAAATGGACAAAAATTTTGTAATTGATTTTAAAAAGAGGAAAAGCGAAAGACTAACTGGGGATAAATGAATTCATTTTCCATTTTTATTCAACGATTTATCAATACTTCCCGCATGTTTATCGGTAACCTTCATGAAAAACCTCGCAAAGGCGTAAATAATGCGCAGGATAATCAGTAGTAGCAGGACTTTCCAGTACCACGCGACCTTTTTTTTTCTCCAGAACATGACCGTTGTCTCCTCGTGTATTTTTATGAAGACGATAAATATACAATTCGGGCAGGGAATTTTAACGTAGAGACAGGTTTTAACCCTGTCTCTACATTGAACCAAAAAGAAGGTAACGTCGTTCCGATTATGAGTCGACCACTAACTACCTCATCTATCCGGCAATTCAGAAAAACCGTTTATAATCACTTTAAAAGCCACGGCCGTAGCCTCCCCTGGCGCCGGGATTATGATCCCTATCACGTCTTTGTTTCCGAAATCATGCTTCAGCAGACACAGGCAGACCGCGTTGCGGCCAAGTTCGATATTTTTATCAGTAAACTCCCTGATTTTTCAGCGCTTGCCAAAGCGCCGCTCAAAAAAATCCTTCGACTCTGGCAGGGGCTCGGTTACAACAGGAGGGCGCTCCACCTTAAACGGGCCGCTCAAATTATTATAAAAGAACATGCCGGGAAACTCCCCTCTTCCCCGGAAATTCTGGAAATGCTACCGGGAATCGGTACGGCAACAGCCGCATCTATTGCTGCTTTTGCCTTTAATAAACCGGTTGTTTTTCTGGAGACGAACATCCGGACAATTCTGATCCACCATTTTTTCAAAGATAAAAAATCAGTACATGATGAAAAACTCCTGCCCCTCGCGGAAAGGCTTCTCGACAGGAAAAATCCCAGGAAATGGTACTCTGCGCTCATGGACTACGGGACAATGCTGAAAAAACACTACGGCAATGACTCGTACCGCAGCGTTCACTATAAGAAGCAAACACGTTTTGAAGGATCGAAAAGACAGAAACGAGGTAAAATACTGCGCTTATTGTTGGACCATAAACCGTTGACTTTTAATCAGATTTCAAAACGTCTTGAAATACCCTCGCGCCGATTAAACATAATACTGGGTGAACTGATCGCAGATAAAATCGTTGCCAAATCAAAAAACCGCTTCCTTATCGCATAGCATATTTTCATAACCATGAAAATTCCAGAAACGTTCGGACTTTATTCTATCCTCACCGACCCGGTCAAAGGCTACGAATATACCGCGAAGCTTTTCGTGGACTATAAAATTGCCTTTATCCAGCTCCGGATAAAAAATAAACCGTTATCGGTTATCAGAAAAATCGCTGAAAATTTGCGTTCGATCACTGCGGGCAGCGCTTCGAGGCTCATTATCAACGATTATCCGGATGTCGCTGCCGCGACCGGCGCCGACGGCGTTCATATCGGACAGTGCGATATGCCCTATGAAAAAACCCGTTCGATCGTAGGCCTTAACGCGGTCATCGGCATTTCCACACACTCTCCCGACCAGACCCTTCGGGCCTGCAGGCTTAAGCCGGACTATATCGGCATCGGACCGGTCTACCCCACACCGACTAAAGAGAAGCCCGACCGGGTGATCGGTATCAAAGGAATGGAAGAGATGCTTGCGCTGGCCACAGTCCCGGCCGTCGTTATCGGCGGGATCGACATGACCAACCTTCGGGACGTGCTTAATGCAGGCGCGCGGAATTTCTGCATGGTGCGGCAGTTGATGCAGGCAGAAGATCCGGAAAAGGTATTGAAAGAGGTCTTTAAAATTTACGAGGAATATTTTCCGGGCACGAACACACAGTAAATCTCCTCCACGAGCACCTCTCCGGAAACGGTGATTTTCAGGGAATATCCAAACAAATTATAAACGGAATACAAGTATGCGACATCGGCGGCCTGGGCGACCCGGCCCTTTGCGGGGGAACGCCCAAAATTTCTTGATTTTTTTATATATGATTATTTCTGCCCCGGCAGCGTAAATTTTTTATTGATAAAATTCTCCCCCCCGCCGGTATACTCGTCCGGCCGGCCGGCATCATACGGCGCTGCGTAGGTCTCTTCCCCTTCAACCGCATAGTACATTTTCCGCTGGCCGCGGATGAACTGCTGGATATAGGGATCGCGGGACTTCCGGATTTCTCCCGTCGTTCCGGTGAAAATGATCTTCCCTTCATGGATCATGGCCATCCGGTCTGCAACTTTATAGGCGGAAGTAATATCGTGCGTTACCACAATCGAGGTCATCTGAAGGCGTTCGCGGAGGGAAAGGATCAGGTCATTGATCTTGTCGGTCATGATCGGATCGAGCGCCGAGGTCGGCTCATCGTACAGCATGATTTCGGGCCTCATCACGAGCGCCCGGGCGAGTCCGACGCGGCTGCGCATGCCTCCCGACAGTTCCGCCGGCATTTTTGTCTTGAATATTTCTTTTAAGCCGACCTTTTCGAGCGATTCGCCCACCACCGCATGGATTTCCGATTCGCTCATGCCGCTGTGCTCGCGCAGCGGGAACGCAAGGTTTTCCCCCACATTCATCGAATCGAACAGCGCCGCTCCCTGGAAAAGAATCCCGAAGCGCCGGCGGTACGCGTCGAAATCCGATGGCCGGGTGGTCGGCGATGAAATTACTTTTCCGTCAAGCAGGATGCGTCCGCCGTCCGGGAATATGAGACCGATGATATGGCGGAACAAAACGGTCTTGCCGCTTCCCGACTGACCGATAATACAGAGGATCTCGCCTTTGTGCACCTCAAGATTTATATCATCCAGCACGATCTGGCTGCCGAAGTGCTTCTTGAGGTGTTCTATTTCTAGAAGTGCCATGTGTCTTTATAATACCAGAACGGCAATGACAAAGTCAAATATGAGAATAAGCACCGCTGCGGTGATGACTGCCCTGGTGGTTGCGGTTCCGACGCCTTCGGCCCCGCCTTGGGCCTCAAAACCGAAGTGCGCTCCGGTAAGCGCAATGACAGCGCCGAATACCATGGTTTTTATCACGCCGACATACAGGTCGTTTGCGTCGAAAAACAGACGCAGGCCGCTCAGGTACTCGTGCATCGTCATATCGACGGAAATCGCCACGGTGACCATGGAACCCAGAAAGGCGACGAACTCACCCCATATGACGAGTATGGGCAGCATGATGATGCAGGCCATGGCCTTGGGCACGATGAGGTAGCGGATCGGGTCGAGACGCAGGACCTGCATGGCGTCAAGCTGTTCCGTCGTTTTCATGGAGCCGATCTCAGCCGCGATGCCGGTCGCGACACGGCCGGCCACCACCATGCTGGTGATCACCGGCCCGAGTTCGGTCGTCAGGCTTTTGCACACTAGCACTCCAAGGTACCGCATCGGAACGATGCCGCCCATCTGGTACACCGCCTGGATGACGGTCTCGGACCCTAAAAATATCGCCACGACCGAAACGAGCGGCAGCGACTCCACGCCGAGGTCCCACATCTGTACGATCGTAAGGCCTGGATTCCTAAAAAGCAAGTAGCTCCGCGCGAATGTTCTGCCGGACAGCACGGAAAACCGGTACACGTTCAGAATTAAACGCGCCGCCGCCCCGGCCAAAAGAAGGGCCGACTCTCCGGTGATCGCGACAAAACGGATAATACCGGTCAAAAACCTTCCGCTCCTTCCATTACCCGTTCCGAAAGATTATCGAATCGGGCATAATCCTTGAGGAATGCGAGTTTCGCGGTGCCGATCGGTCCGTTTCGCTGTTTGCCCATGATGATTTCGGCGATTCCTTTGAGGTGTTCGTCTTCCTTATTGTACATTTCTTCACGGTAGACGAACATGACGACGTCGGCGTCCTGTTCTATGGCGCCGGATTCACGGAGATCGGAGAGGAGCGGACGGTGGTCGGTGCGTAGCTCGGGCGAACGGGAAAGCTGAGACAGCACGATTACCGGAACATCAAGCTCCTTGGCCACCCCCTTGAGCGACCTCGAGATCTGTGAAATTTCCTGCTGTCTACTTTCTATCTTTCCGGTCGAACCCATGAGTTGCAGATAATCAACGATGACAAGCTCCAGATTGCTCTGGGCCTTGAGCCGGCGCGCCTTGGCACGCAACTCCAGTACCGTGATACCGGGCGTATCGTCGACAAAGATAGGCGCTTCGGCCAGCGGCCCTGCGGCCAGCCCCAGCTTGGGACGATCGCGGAGCGGCAGTTTGCCGCTCCGGAGTGCGTGCATGCTTACCCGCGCCTCGGAGCAGAGCAGGCGCTGTGCGAGCTGCTGTTTCGACATTTCAAGCGAGAAAATTGCTGTCGGATGCTTTCCGTGAATGGCGGCATTTGCCGCGACCGAAAGACAGAACGAGGTTTTTCCCGTGGACGGACGGCCGGCCACGATGACAAGGTCGCCTTTCTGAAGACCGGTGGTCAATTCGTCCAATTCGTTGAATCCGGTAAGCACACCCCTGAAGTTTCCTTTCGCATAACCCTCGATCTCCTCAAAGGTGTGGGGAAGGAGCTGGCCAACGCTCTCGAACCGGTTTTTGATCCGCGATTCCGCAACACCGAAGATCTTTGACTCTGCTTTGTCAAGAACTTCCTGGGCCTCGACCTCGGTATTGAAGCAATCGGTGGTGATTTCGGCGGCCGTGGTGATGAGCTCCCGCAGCGTGCCCTTTTCCCGCAGAATTTTCGAATAGTGCTCCACGTTGGCGGAGGTAGCGATGCTTTCGGCAAGTTCGCCGAGGTACGCTTCCTCGCCAACGGACTCGAGCCATTGTTTTTTACGGAGAGTCTCGGTCAGCGTCACCAAATCGATGGGAGTGTTCTTTTCGAACATCTCCTTCATGCACTGGAATATCTTGCGGTTGGCGCCCGAATAAAAAGCGCTTTCGTCGAGCAGTTCAAAGACCGTTGCCACCGCGTGTTCGTCGATGAGCATGGAACCTAAAACCGTACGCTCAACGTCGAGCGCCTGCGGCGGAATACGCTCGGCCGAAGCAGTGTCCATCGATGTCTGGGAAGTATTAGGGAATGCCATGGGAACCGCTCTCTTTTAAAAAACGTGCAACCTTTTGTAAATCATCCTCGGCCGGACCCCGGTATTCCGGGTTGCGCAGGATGGCGGCCGGATGGTACGTCACGACTGCCGGAACCCTGCCGTACTCGTGCGCCGTGCTCCGCAGTTTCGCTATGCTGTCTGCAGTGCCGAGGAGCGCGTGCGCCGCAATCCTTCCCAAAAGCAGAAGTATCCGCGGCGCAATCACCTGAATCTGCTTCCGGAGCAGCGGCATGCAGGCGATGATCTCGGCGGCGTCCGGCGTCCGGTTGTCAGGCGGCCGGCATTTGAGAACGTTGGTAATAAATACATCTTTTTTCCGGTCGAGAGCAATGGCTGTAATCAACTCGGTCAAAAGCTGGCCTGCGGCGCCGACAAACGGCAGGCCTTGCAAATCTTCTTCGGCGCCCGGCGCTTCGCCGATGATCATGAGCGGCGCGTCCACATTGCCTGAGCCGAACACAAATGTTTTTCGCGTTTTCGCAAGAACGCACTCTCTGCACCGGGCAGCATACAGCTCCTTCAAAACATTGCGTTTCTGTTCAAAGGTCAAAGTGCCTGTTTGAGCAGCCTCATAGGATGACCTGGGCTCCGCAACTATGGAAGCCGGAGGAAGCCTGGAAAGCCGGCTGTAAGGGTTTTTTAACTGCCCCTGTTTTTCCTGCGGGGTGCGAGTACTACTATCCTGCCGACTGCCTTGAAGGCCGACGTGAGCGTCGGCGTGGACGCCGGCTTGAGGGCCGGAATTCTGCCGGACTTTGGAAGGAGCAAAAAGTGACTTGATTTTTTCAGCATTGCCGAACACTATATCGGGCATGCCCAGCTCTTTTTGCTGACGCAGGTATGCGGCAAGAATGGAGTTTCTGTTCATGCACCCTGCTCCGGCGTGCTAGAGGTGCGCTGCTATACGCTGTATGATAAGTTCGGCGGCCTGTGTTTTATCCATGGCCGGACACGGTTCGGCACTGTCTCCGGCATTTAATATGGTTATCCGCGTATCATCGCGGTCAAGCGATTCCCCGGCGCGGTTGACGATCATCATATCGCATTTTTTATCGATCATTTTCCGCTTTGCGGAAAGCACATCGTTTCCGGTTTCAAGGGCAAAGCCGACAAGGATTTTTTTCCCTTTCCGCCTGCCGAGTCCGGCCAGGATGTCCGGATTGGCCTCAAATTCAATGGCGATTTTTTTCCCTTCAACGCGCCGTATTTTTGATGGCCGGGTCAGGACAGGTTTGAAATCACTTACCGCAGCCGCCATGATGCAGATATCCGCCGCCGCGAACTCTTTCTGCATGGCATCGCGCATCTGTACCGCGGTCCTGACCTTGATGATGCGCGCACCCGGCGGCAGCGCAGCCCTGGCCGGACCGCTCACCACCGTGACCTTTGCCCCTTGCATGAGCGCGGCACAGGCAAGGGCGGCGCCCATTTTCCCCGAAGAACGGTTGGTGATCATTCTTACCGGATCGAGCGGCTCTTCGGTCGGGCCCGACGAAATCAGCACCCGTTTCCCTTTCAACGCGCCGGACGCCGGTATCTTTGACATTACGAAATCAGCGACCGCCTCGACCTCAAGCATCCTGCCCGGACCCGATGCGCCGCAGGCCAGTTCGCCCTCACCCACCGGCAGCACCGTAACGCCCCTTTTTTTAAGCGTAGCGATATTTTCACGCGTCGCGCGGTTCTCCCACATCACCGTATTCATGGCCGGCGCAACGGCCGTTTTTTCCGAAGGGATCGAAAGCGCTATGGTGGTCAGAAGGTTGTCGGCAATGCCGTGGGCAATTTTCGCAATGGTGTTGGCGGTGGCCGGGCAGATGAGAAAATAATCGGCCCATTCCGAAAGCCGGATGTGCTCGAGGTCGTGGAATTCTGCGTTGTCGCTGTATACCGGATGTCCGCTTACGGTACGAAGCGCTTCGCCGCCAACGAACCGGAGTGCGCCGGGTGTGCATACAGCCTTGACATCAGCGCCGTTTTTTTTAAGCAGCCGGATAAGCTGCGGAACCTTATAGGCGGCGATGCCGCCCGTAATGCCGACAAGGATCCGCCTCGTTTCCCGCATGTATCACTCAGCCTTGGGTTCTTCGTTCTCGACAACGCGGCCCTCAAAGAGCCATTTCAGCGCAAGGGAGGCCGGTTTCTCTTTTGTCTCGATAATTTCCAGCTTTATCTGGTCATTGATGAAGCGGGCTTCCTGCGAGGCCATGAGCACCGCCTTATACCTGCTGATGCCGCGGTTCTCAAGTTTTTCCAGTTCAAGTTCAAGTATGTCCTGGGTCATGGTGCAAACCTCCTTCGTGTTCCTTTACTCAATGTTTTGTATCTGTTCCCGTATTTTTTCTATATCTTCTTTGAGCGATACCGACCAGTGCGCAATTTCCGTGTCATTCGCCTTTGACCCGATGGTGTTCGCCTCGCGGTTCATCTCCTGCAAAAGAAACCCGAGCCGTTTGCCGGCCGGTTCATCGGCTTGCAGATCCTCATCGAACTTTGCGAGATGAGCGCGCAGCCGCGTACACTCCTCGGAGATATCGAGCTTGTCCGCCAGGACAGCGACCTCCACCGCGATGCGCGCGGGATCGACTTCCACGGAACTCAGTTTCGCGATCCGTTCACGCAAAGTTTCGGCATACGCCTGCATCCGGACCGGCGCACGCTTTTCAATGAGCCGCAAATTCTTTTCAATTCCGGCCAGCGTCTGCTTCAAATCCTTCAGAATAAATGCGGCCTCTTTTTCCCGGGTCTTCTGGAACGCTCCAATGGCCTTAACCAGTACCGGCCTTATGTGCTTCCAGATCACTTCGTCATCAAAGGCCATTGTGTCGGCCTTGATAATATCGCTGAATGCGGTGAGTTCCTGGAGTGAAACGTCTCCTTTTAAGGCATACTTTTTTTTGATTTCCCGTAAAATTCTGATATACTGCTGTACCGCCTGTTTATCATAGGAAAGCTTGCGGCTTTCCTCTTCGCGGTCGCAGGTAATGATGGCGGTCAGGGAACCCCGTGTTATGATCGACTGGATCTCTTTCCTGACCTGCTGTTCGAGATTATTGACAAACCGCGGCTGCCTGAGCTGCAGCTCGAAAAAACGGTTGTTGACCCCCCGGATCTCAACGCGGTAGGTGCCTGAGGCGGTCGCGGCCTCTGCAAGTCCGAACCCTGTCATGCTGCGAAGAGGCATAAAACTCTTTATTCTAAGGGGATACGCTTGATGGCGGCCGCATTTCGGCAAAACCTATTAAATATACTATATGGCCTGCAGAAATGAAGTTAATCCTGCGGTAAAGCCTGCAATATCAACTTTCTGAATTTTATAGCCACGATTACGGCACTATTCGTGACAATGATTCCGGCAATGTTTCTATGAATAATCGAATTTTATCCATAGTCAGCAGCAGCCGGAAGTTTCGGATTTCCCCTTTTCGCAGTCGCAGACCGGCTCACCGCCCGTTATCATTGCATTGAACAGCGCCTGAGCGCAGCCCACGCCGGATGCGACCGACAGCGCGCCAAATTCGCAATTGCGCTCGCATGCACCGCATTCAATACACAGATCGCGGCCAACGATTGTCGCTTTCCTTTCGCGTATTACCAATACGCCTCTTGGACACACTTCGACGCAACGTTTGCAGCCGACACATTTATTTTTATCAAGTGCAATTGTCGCAACGTTTTTTAAATATTTCATAAAACACCCCACTCTTGCAATTTGAAAACAATCAACAAAACAGCCGTGATTCCGCACGCCGCAAGATAGGCCGGCACCGCGAAACGCATCTCTTTTTTAACGCCGGACATGCTCGTAAACGGCGTGCAGCCGGTGAAATTCAATGCGAGGTATGAGGAAACTGCGGTAAAAAACAGGACCACTGCTGCTGCGAGCAAAGTACTGTCCAGGAAAAAATGATCGACTAAAAAAAATGAAGGTGAAAGCACTATGGCGCCGGCAAGAGCGCCCTTGGCGGCAAAGCTGCGGAAAGGAATTAATGGAAGCAGAATCGGTGTTAAAATGCTTCCGGTGATCAACGCAAGAAGTCCGACAGCGATGATCGGCAATGAGTGCAGGAGAGAATCTCGATAAATAATGCCGTTCGACTGTATCCCCATGATCACCAGACAGACGAGAATTACCCATAGAAATTTCCGAAAAGCCGGAAAGAACTCCATGGGTGTAAGGATTGAGCGGTCCAGCAGCGGAAATGTCACGGTACGCATGGCTTGCGTGGCGTTGTTGCCGGCGGCCAGGTATGCCGGAATGTCCCTGCTGCGGACCGGCCCGTAAAGGACATTGAAACCGGTTCTCTTTTTGACCTCATGCGCCGCCACCCCCGGTGCGCCGAGCTGCGGCAGGATAAGTGCTCGGTGATTGACAACGCCCGCAAGGTTGGTGCTGTTTATCCTTTTTATCAGTTCATCAGTCCCGAACGTGCCTTTACCTGCCGCACACCACACATTGATTCCTTTGGTGTCAAGGACGAGTATCCAACAGTTGCTATTTTTAAGCGAGCCGCGAAGGGCATTGAAACTCAACCGGTAATTTGCCGAAACAAAGACCGGGGCAGAACTGTCGGGATTTCCGAGCGAATAAAGGCCGGGATCGACCCGGTAACTCATGCGAAAGCGGTTGCTGATACGGCACATGACTGCGCCGCGCCGGTCGGCAGAGGTCAAGTCAGCAGTTATGCGGGTCGGCCCGGATGCGGACGTTGATCCGCAGCAGCATGACGGTTTGTCAGAAGCCGAACTACAACAGCTTTTTGAATCCGTCGTAATCATTTTTTAATCCTTTTCCTGCAGAGTGTTTCCGGGCTCTGCCTTAGAATGCGAGCGAGATGCGCTGAGTCGTTTTTTATGCATTGGTCTTTGGTCAACGACCGGAACAACCAATCGAGCCCTTCCCGGATCATCGCAGTCCTGTCTTCTGCTGTCGGCAATCGGTAGTACATCCACCGTTCTTCTTTGCGGCATTGGACTAACCCGGCGTGCTTCAGTACCGACATGTGCTTTGATACGGTCGAAGGGGCAAGACCGAGCAGGGCGATGATCCGGCATACGCACAACTCGCCCCTGCGCAGTGCGATCAATGCCCGGATGCGGTTGCTGTCGGAAAGCGCCTTGGTGACGGCGACGAAGTCTTTCATCGAACGCTCCGTTTCGTTACCCGGAGTGTGAAAAGATCATTTCTATAATTCGTCATATAACGAAATATATATGATGTCGGCAGGCGTTAATATTCCGCAGTGCGTTATCTCTTACGAAACCGAAAATGATCGCTCCGTTTCGATACAGTCGATTATTTTCAGTGTAGTGTATGAACTCGCACAAACTTAAACTCTTTCTTGAAAATCAATATTCCCTTTATCACAGCCCGGAATATCTGCGGCTTGATCCGCTCATCTGCCTGAAAGGATTCGTTTCCGGGAATGATCTCGAGATCGCGGGCATCATGGCCTCAGTCCTTGCCTATGGAAGGGCCGAAATCATCATCAGAAACGTCTCTGAGATTTTTAAGCGTACCGGCCGCTGTATAGCACGATTTTCAATTGACACTTCGCTGGATCATAAATACCGGCTCTTCAAAGATTTCAGACACAGGTTCAATGACGGCCACGACGTTGCGCTGCTGCTGCAGAGTGTTGGAATACTGGCGAATGAGTACGGCTCCCTGGAATCGCTTTTTATTGAAGGCGGTCAGGGGCAAGGTGCCATAAAGAATGCGCTCGTTCATTTCACGGAAAAAATCAAACAACAAGCCGCACGGCTTGACCCTGCCCGGCGCAAAGGCATCGAATATCTTCTCCCTTCCCCGCGATCCGGAAGCGCATGCAAACGGCTCAATATGTATCTGCGATGGATGGTCCGGCCGGCCGACGGCATTGACCTCGGCGTGTGGAGAAATATCTCACCATCAATGCTCGTTATACCTGTAGACACTCATGTGGCACGGATCGCACGCGGCATAGGGCTGACAAAACGGGCGACCGTGAACTGGCTTATGGCTGAGGAGATAACAGAAAAGTTGAAAACCTGTGATGCGGCAGACCCGGTGCGTTACGACTTTTCGCTGTGCAGGAGCGGCATGGTTGAATTCAGAAGGAAAGCGGCATGAACAAACAGGAATCGAGAACGGATAAAAAACCCATGATTTTCAAAGGCAGCACCATTAACCCGGGCCGCGTGGTGGCTCAGGTATGCCTTTTTTCAGCCGGACGCCAGAAACTGATTCCCGAATACATGCTCGCTGACGACGAAATCACGAATGAACTCGAACGTTTTCATACGGCCATCGCACAGTGTTCGGAGGAACTCGTTCGGGTCGCCGCAGAAGTCGAAACGTCGATCGGCAAGGCCGAGGCCGAAATTTTCACCACCCAGAAGCACATCATGAACGACCCGAAGGTGATGGATGCGATCGCGCTGATCATCACCGCGGAGCGCAAGAACGCGGAGTGGGCCATTGCCCGGGTGCTGACCGAATTCGAAGAAAAAATGGCAACACTTGACAACCAGTATCTGCGCGACCGTTCGAGCGACCTTGGCGAACTGCGGCAGCGGCTCCTGAACCTTTTGACCAATGACCGGGCCGGTTTTCTGTGCGAAGGGCAGACTCACTGCCGCCGGGGCGAACACCGCGTGATCGTGGCCGAAGAGCTCACCCCGAACATGATCGTGAACATGAAGATGAACAAGGTGATGGGTTTCGTGACCGAGCACGGCGGCATCACCTCGCACGCCGCCATCCTCGCGCGGTCTTTAGGCGTGCCGGCGGTCTCGGGAATCAGCGGTTTCATGCAGCATGTCGCGTGCGGCGATACCGTGCTCATCAACGGCGACACGGGCGAAGTCCATGTCCATCCCGATGATGCGACGATAAGCGCGCTCATCCAGGTGATGCCGGAAGAAAAGGAACCGGCACTGATCGTCATGACACCGTCAGGCATGGAACTGGTCGCCAACGCCAGTTCGCTTGAGGACGTCAATCAGGCCAAAGCTTTTAACGCCGACGGTATCGGCCTTTTCCGCACCGAGATACTCTTTGTCGGCGCTGAACGGCTGCTTTCCGAAGACGAACAGTTCGCCTATTATCACGACGTCGTTGAGACAATGGGCGAAAAACCAGTGACCATCAGGATGCTCGATATCGGCGGCGACAAACCCCTGCCGTTCCTGCGCCTTAAAAAAGAGGCCAACCCGTTCCTCGGATGGCGCGGCGCACGGTTTCTTTTAGGCAATGATGTCATTTTCAACGGCCAGATGCGGGCGCTCGGCAGACTCTCTAAAAAAAGCAAAATCCGCATTCTCTTCCCCATGGTCATTGACGTAGGGCAGATGCAGGCCCTGCTCGACCGGGCGCGCGACACGCTTTCCGGCGTGGAACACGACAGCGCCAATATCATGTACGGCGCCATGTTCGAGGTGCCGAGCGCATTTCTGCAGGCCCGCGAAATCATGAAAAAGATCGACTTTTCGAGCATCGGCTCGAACGACCTTATCCAGTATCTTTTCGCCATGGATCGGGACAACGAGATGGTGTCCCAGGAATACAACCCGGACCACCCGGCGCTGTGGATTTTTCTGCGGGAGCTGAGCGCTGTCGCGCGGGAACTCAAAAAACCGCTTTCCATCTGCGGCGAGATGGCAGGCAGGGAAGGAATGCCTGAAAAACTCCTCAATGCGAAGATTTCGTCCCTGTCCGTTGCACCGAGGCTCATTCCGCGGGTAAGGAGTGAAATGATACGGTATGCGAGGTCAAGAAAACATACATAACTGTTTATATCCCCATCACTGACGGCTCTTTTTCCACTGCTGGCGACTTCGACAAAAAGTCTTTAGCTCGAACTTTTATTGTCGTAAGATCAGGTGCGGATTGTACTTTTCTAAATAGCTCGTGCCCGTAAATGAAATTGCGGGCAAAATACGCGGTAAACTCTTTAATGCGACCGATGGCTTTTTCCGGCCGGAAATCCTCACAGGTGTATTCGTAAAAACGGGTCCAGACATCAAGGTAGCCGATGGGAACCGAATCTCCTGAGAATTCCCGGAAAATCCACGGCTTGACAGCCGCCATTCTTCCGATCATGAGGCCGGCACAGCCGCCAGCAGACAAGAGATCGAGCGCAGGTGCAGTTGCGGCAACGATGTCGCCGTTTGCGATGAGCGGAAGCTTTGTCAGGCCGGCGATCCACGGAAAAAGTTCCCATCGCGCCTTTCTCTTAAGCTTTTCATCGGAAAAACGCGGGTGAACGGTGATCGCATCAACCCCGCACTCCCCTATGATTTTCAGTCGATTAATAAATGTTTCCTGCCACTTGTCGGTCCGCTTGCCAAGCCGGCATTTGACCGTCAATATTCCTTTCCAGTGTTTCCGGACTTCGCCGAGCACGCTGCGCAGCTTTTCACGGTCGTCAAAAAGCTCGATGCCGCCGCCGCTTTTCCTGATCTCCGGCGCCGGGCATCCGAGATTGACGTCAATACCAAAGGGTTCGAGAAAGGAAAGTTTTTCGATCACCTCCCCGATCTCTTCAGAGCCGGTGAGCCGAAGCTGGTAAAATACACGGCCCTCGCAAGCCCGTTTTTTTGTAAAGGGGGAAACCGCAATGTTTTCGGAAACCAGCGCCCGGGCTGAAAGCATTTCGGTGAATAACGCACCGTAACCGCCGAAATCGGCTGTAAGCCTTCTATACGCGCTGTGCGTGACGCCGGCCATGGGGGCACAGAAAAGCGGCGGGAGAATATCGCTGCCGCTTAAATGGAGGCTGTTTCCGAGCGGTGTCACTATTGGAAAATAGTTCTGGCAATAATGCCGAAAATGCCGTAAACGGGCGCTGCAATCAATACCCCAATGAACAGTTCGCTTGAAAGGTCGCGCGCCGGATCGTATTCACGGTTATTCAGCAATGCCTTTTCGAGGCTGCGGTTGCAGCGGATATCGGCTATGCTGTACACCAGAAGCGGCAGCGGCAGTCCGATTCCCGCCCAGATGATAAGCGGAATTTCCCCCATTCCCCAGATGAACGAAGAGACAAAAGAGTTGAAAAACACCATAGCTATAGTGGCCGCGACGAGCGGCCAAAAGGCCGTCTTTGCGCGCCCGTTCCACGATTCGCTCACTTTACCCATAGTAACCATGGCGCGCAGGAACGCCTCGCTGCACAGTTCGCCTTTGCCGGACCGCTCCAGTCCCTTCCGTATCCCGGCTCCGAGCCTGCCGAAATCGGTAATTGTTGACGGCAGGGAAATCCTGCCGCGCTGCGTTGTGATCTCAACGACCCCTTTCATAAAAGGGATCTTCCTGCACCGCACCCGCGTGATGTCGCGCCACGCTGCAAACAGCCTCCGGTAGGAATCGCGGCGCGCTATGCCCTCGGCCGACACGGTAAAACACACTTTGTCAAGTTCTCGCCTGCCCAGACGCCCGAGCAGCACAAGGAACAGAAACGTAGCGGTCAGATACGCCGTTGCCCGTACCATAGGTCCGTAGAGAAACCCATCGGCGATGTAGAAGAGAACGAGAGGAACCCATACTACGAGTATGAGGCCGATTAAAAAGACGGCCGAAAAAGATGACATGATATAAAAATTAGGGTAGAAATGGAATTCCTCCGGCGTAAAGGTTTCAATGACCGCGTATTCTCCACGGCTGGCGTCTGTCATGTCCCCAGGTCCTTTTTTTTCCGTCCGGTGCATATTGGCAGCCATCCGAATTTTCTCGATGCAAAATATACGGCGACGAGACACACTAAGGCTATGAGCACTCCCCAACCGATTTCATCGATGATGTCTTTCACGAACGGCAAATGCCGGCCGAATTTGTACCCCACAAAACTCACCGCGGCCGCCCAGGCGATACTGCCAATGGCATTGTAAAAAAGAAACCGCGGAAAGCGCATACGCGAAACGCCGGCCATAAGCGCAGTCAGAACTCGCAAATAGGACACACTCCGGCCGAAAAAAACGGCTTTGCCGCCGTGCTTGGTAAAAAAAATCTCAACTTTCTCAATATGTTCTTTTTTAAACCAGAGCCTTCCCGAAAGACGTTCAAGAAGAACCCTGCCGCCGCACCTGCCGATCCAGTAGCCGATTATACCACCAACGATTGCGCCCGCAGCAGCGACCAAGAACACAAGCCAGACACTGAATCCCTTGCCTGCCCCGGCAGCTCCGGCCGCGACGAGCACGGCTGTCTCTCCGGGTAAGGGCACACCTGCGCTTTCTCCCATTATTAAAAGAAAAACGAGCGGGTAGCCGATGGAATGGATAAGTACTTCAAGTGACATGGTAAATTATTCCAAGTTCTTATAATAATTCGTCTTTTGCAATAAATATTTTTTGGCTAAAGGCCCCGGTATGGGTATCGGGTGGGCACCAATGTTACAAAACCGGACATCGTTTGACCCGTACCCCCAAATTTCTGTGGAATTAAAAATACAAAGCAAAAAAAGTTTAATAGAACATGTTTGAATTTGACGATGTTTGTGGGTGGGGGTAAAGAGTGCTCAAAACTTCAACGGGTGGGGCCCACCCCCTACCCCGCATAAAGCCTTTAGCCAAAGAAAATTATTTTTTATTTATTGTACGAGAATCCCATACTTGCCTTATAAAGCTTAAAATACGGATTGGTCGCAATATATTCAAAAGGAAAAACTTTTCAAGGACAGTTTTTATGAAATCATTATTCTGTAATAATGGAATTTTGTCACTCCAAGAGTGTGAAAAACCTCTACGACACGCCGGCGAAGTTCTGATCCGGGTCTGTCGCGCCGGAATCTGTTCAACCGATCTGGAGATTATCAAAGGCTATGTCCCGGGCTTCAGCGGAATTCTCGGCCACGAATTCTTCGGGTATGTCGAGGAAGCCGACAATGCGAAGCATATCGGGAAACGGGTGACCGCAGAGATCAACTGCGGATGCGAAAAGTGCGGCTATTGCCGTTCAGGTCTTCAACGACACTGCCCGAACCGCACCGTGCTCGGCATAATGAAAAAGGATGGCGCGTTTGCGGAATACATTGCGGTACCCAACGAAAATGTAATTCTTATCCCGGATGAAATATCGGAAACGTCGGCATTGTTCATCGAGCCGCTTGCCGCCGCTCTTGAAATCATGGAACAGCATCCGGTCAGCCCGGATCAAACGGTACTACTTGTCGGCGACGGCAGGCTCGCGCAGTTAATCGGCTGTGTTTTTCTCTCACAGGGCATCCCGCTTTCGGCCGTGGGAAAGCATGCGGCCAAACTCGGTCTTCTGAAACAGCTCGGCGCAAAAACGTTCCTGCTTGATGATTTTACTCCCTCCCCTTTCGACATTGTCATCGAAGCGTCGGGCAAACCTTCGGGGTTCGAACTGGCTCTGGCGTGCGTCAAGCCGCGCGGAACGATCGTGCTCAAAAGCACCTATGCGGAAAGTTTTGCGCTCAACCCTTCCCCGATTGTGGTGAATGAAATCACGATTATCGGCTCGCGCTGCGGCAGGTTCAGCGAGGCAATACGGTTCCTGCTGAAATTCAAGCCGGATCTTTCTTACCTGATCAGCGCCCGCTATCCCTTTTCAAAAGCCCTGGAGGCTTTTGAAAAGGCAAAGGGAAAAGACGTGCTGAAAGTTGTACTGGAGATGCAATGAAAAATGAATATCCGAGGATTCTTTGCTCTCAGGAGTTACTGAAGATTGCCTCGCGCTCTGGGGACCCCCGGCCTGCGGCCACCCCCTATGTCCGCTCGACAACCTCGATAACTCCTGAAAATACTAAACTACCCTACTTCCAACTCCGTCTGGGCATCCACCACATCACGGTTGATAAGCAGGAGCGCTTCGTGCATTCGATCGGCAATCACCGGATCAGGAATCCGGTCGCGCAGGGTGCGCAAAAGCTGGATGGTCATACGTAAAAGGCGGACCAGGTCGCCTTCGGGTACTCCGAACGCGAGAAGCTCCTTCAGCGTGCAGCCCATGGCCCAGGCGTAGACCGGTGCCGCGAGTGAAAAGTCCATCTCTCTGATGGGCATCGCAATCTGGTGGCGGATTTCCTTTGTCCGCAGCCGGTGGATCACCCTTTCGGCATCGAATTTGAGGCGCACCGATGACGGCTTCATCGCCCGTGCACGGCGGGAATCTTCGGTAACGATCGCTGCAAGCACGACCGGCAGCTGCTGTATGGTACACTCGTCAAAGCTGCGGGCATAGTAGAGCTCCGCGGTCTGTATCTCATAGCCGCTCACGGCAGCCGCCAATTTTCCTTTTTCCGTAAGCGTTATGCCGTCAAGAAAGCCATCAGCCTGCAGGAACGCGATCCGGTTCTTGATCTGCTCTTCCTCTTTCTGATACTGCTTCGTGAGCGCATAGAAACCGCTTTTGAAATTGTGCAGGCTGCGCCGGAAAATTTCGAAAGATCCTTCACCGTAGCGGCTGTACAGGTTAAGGATCGTGGAATAGGAGGCGTAAAAACGGCTGAAGATCCGTTCGTTGCTCCCGTACAGGAGCCGTTCGATGTGTTTCGGGTCGGTCGCCTCAGGGATCACCTGCGAATACACGTAGCCCTCTTCGTCCATACCCCGCCTGCCGGCGCGGCCGGCCATCTGGTTGTATTCTCTTGTCATAAGGTAATTGAACTGCACGCCGTCAAATTTTTCGAGTTCATCAAAGATCACGGCGCTCGCCGGCATGTTGATCCCGAGCGCGAACGTCTCGGTGCAGAAGAGCAGTTTGATGAGGCCGGCAGTAAACAGCCGCTCGACGATTTCCTTGGCAGCCGGCAGTATTCCCGCATGATGAAACGCGCACCCGGCCTCCCACAGGGAGCGCAGGTAGCCGATCCTTTCGTACCCCTGCAGATGGTACTGGGCCGCAAGGTCGTCGACCATGGCGCGCACACGCTCCTTTTCGGAGAAGCTGAGAAGATTGAGCCGGTGGTGGATCTCCGCGTTCCGCTCGCATGCCCTCCGGTTGAAACAGAAATAAAGCACCGGTACCTGCCCCTGCCGCAGCACCAGATCCACGATCTGACGCGACGATGGCTTGTGCTGTAAAAACCTTTTCCGATCATTCGGATTGCTCCGGTATTTGCGCCTGATTCCCTTGAGCGTGATCATCCCGAATTTAGGATGATAGAATGCGTGGCGGAGCGGTACGGGCCGGTGCGTCTCTTCGATTACCGTAAACGGCACCCGGCGGACCGTACCCATCCACGTGGCGAGTTCGCGGATGTTGGGGACCGTGGCGCTCAGGCACATGAACCGGATCTCCTGCGGCGCCAGAATGATGCTCTCCTCCCAGACCGTTCCTCGTTCCGGATCGTCAAGATAGTGGATCTCGTCGAAGATCGCGTAGTAAACATCGACCAGGCGCGGCGAGTTTTCGAGGATGAGGTTCCGGAAAATTTCTGTGGTCATGATGAGGAGACGGGCGTCCGGGTTGATGGTGACGTCGCCGGTCTGGATGCCGACCACGTCGTCGCCGAACCGTTTGCGGAAATCCCGGTATTTCTGGTTCGACAGCGCCTTGATCGGAGCGGTGTAGACCACCCGCTTCCCCAGCCGCATGGAAACGTCGACGGCATATTCGGCGAGGAGCGTCTTGCCGCAGCCGGTCGGCGCGGCGACGATAAGTGACTCTCCCTTATCAACAGCCGTGAACGCTTCCTGCTGAAACGGATCGAGGTCGAAATTCAGGTACTGCACGATGGGTCTTTTTCTATGTGCGGTTGCTTTTATCCACGGGGATACATAGTTTTAAACGTGCTTAATATACTATTATTCAACGCAAGGAGCCTCGAATGAACCAGGTTATCGAGACGATTCTGAAACGGCGGTCAGTCCGTTTTTTCAGGCCAAAGGCAATTTCCCGGCCGGACATCGAAGCGATCATCAATGCCGGCAACCACGCTCCCACGGGTTCCCAGCAATCATGGCGGTTCGTGGTGGCCGAGAACGCCGATTTCAGGAAAAAACTCGGTGATCTGGCGATGCCCCGCTATAAAAAATGGATGGAAAACGCCCCTGAACCCTTCAAAACGCTGCGCACAAGGATCGATTCGCTGTTAAGCGATCCCGTGTATTATTCAGCTCCGGCGATCATTTTTGTCATAGGAAAAAGCAAGACTGCCGACTCTGATTGTCCGATGGTCTGCGAGAACATGATGCTTGCCGCGACCTCGCTCGGCATAGGCAGCTGCTGGGTATTTTTCGGCCAGCTAGTCCAAGATGAACCAACGGTGAAGGCCGCACTCGAACTGCAGGAAGGGGAAAAGATTTACGGTCCGATTGTGTTCGGCTATGCAGAAGACAAACTGCCGGAGCGCGCTCCCAAGAAAGCCCCGGCAGTAAAATGGATATAATATGCCTCCGGCAGCGATTTCCAACCTTTGTTGCTCCGGCTAAGTCTTATCTCCCTTACCGCCATCGCCCTTCTTGAAGAATGTTGATAGCAGGTCAATGGGTATGGGCAGAAATGTAATGGTGCTGTGTTCGGCAGAAATCTCGCGCATGGTCTGCAGGTAGCGCAGTTGCAGTGCCATGGGCTGGGCCGCGATCATGGTGCCGGCCTGTACGAGTTTTTCCGCTGCCTGGAATTCGCCTTCGGAGTTGATGATCTTGGCGCGGCGTTCACGTTCGCTTTCCGCCTGTCCGGCCATGGCGCGTTTCATGGTGTCGGGCAGCACCACGTCCTTGACCTCGACGGTCGTGACCTTTATCCCCCACGGTTCGGTGTGCTTGTCGATGATCTCCTGGAGACGTTGATTGATTTTTTCGCGTTGCGCAAGCAATTCGTCGAGCTCGGCCTGGCCGATCACGCTCCGCAGCGTGGTCTGGGCGATGAGCGAAGTGGCCTTAAAGAAGTTTTCCACTTTAATAATGGCCGACTCGGAATCTAAAACACGGAAATAGACCACGGCATCCACGCTGACCGGCACATTGTCGCGAGTCATCATCTCCTGCTTCGGCACATCGATGGTGATCACCCGCAGGTCAACCTTGACCATCCGGTCCACGATCGGAATGAGCAGAATAAGCCCCGGCCCCTTGGCGCGCAGAAGTTTTCCCAGCCGGAAAATCACGCCGCGCTCGTACTCGCGCAGTATACGGACCATCTGCGGCAGCACGATAATGATCAAAATGGCGATTGGGATCGCCCACGACAGCAGTTTAGACAGCGCTTCCATAGTTTTTACTCCTTTGTTGTTGGTTTTACTTTCAGGGTCAGGCCACGCACTGCAACGATCTCGACTGATTTCCCTTCGTCAATCGGCACATCACTGACCGCGTTCCAGTACTCCCCTTCCACAAAAATCTTGCCGGACTCCGCAGTGACCGGCGAAAGCGCTACGGCTGTTTTTCCTGTCAGCGATTCCTTTCCGGTCCTGACAGGCAGAAACTGCGCCCGCAGCCCTGCACCGAAAACATAGACGAAGAAAGCGGCAGAGACGATCGTCGCAGGAATAATCAATGCCAGCGACAGATGGAACGCCGACCCAGCCGTATTGAACAGCATTATGGAGCCGAACAGAAACGAAATGATCCCGCCCCCGGTCAGCACCCCGTGGGTCGGAGCAAAAATATCGGCAATGAAAAGAATGACGGCAAGCACGATCAGCGCGACGCCGGTTGCGTTGACCGGAAGCACCGATGCCATGAAAAGTGCCAGGATCAGGGCTATGCCGCCCACGACCGCCGGGAGTATCGTCCCCGGGTTGCTCAACTCGCCGATGATCCCGTAGATGGCAAGGAGCATCAGGATATACATGACTTCCGGGCTCCAGAGCCTCTGGAAAACTTTTTCACGCGGGAGCATCGCAATTTCGCGGATCTCCGCGGAACCCGTAGCAGGCCCAAAGGTCTTTCCGTTGATTTTCCTGCCTTCGAGCTGTTTGAGCAGATCGGGCACATCTCTGGCAATAAGGTCTATCACCTTGATCTCGAGCGCCTTTTCCGCAGTGATCGCGGCGCTTTCACGTACCGATGCTTTTGCCCATGCCACATTGCGGTTCCGCTTGGCGGCAATGGATTCGATGAAGCTTGAGGCGAAATTCTCAAGTTTTTTCTTCATTACGTCATCGGTCTTCTGGTTTGAACCGTCGCTTCCCATGGTCACCGGATGGGCCGCTCCGATACTTGTGCCCGGCGCCATGGCCGCCACATCAGCTGCAAGGGTGATAAAACAGCCAGCGCTCGTTGCAGTTGCTCCGGCCGGCGTGATATACACAACCGTGGGTACTGGCGATGAAAAAAACGACTGGACGATATCTTTGGTGGAATTAAGCAGGCCGCCCGGCGTGTCGAGCTGGATGACCAGACAAACATCTCCCTCCGCTTCCGCCTGTTTGATTGCGCGCTGGATGTAGCTCGCGGTGATCGGTCCGATTGCGCCGGAAATTTTAATCAGCGCCGCATGCTCGGCAGCTTCCGCCGAGGAAGCAAAAAAGATCGCTCCGGCCGCGGCCAGGCATATAATTCTTTTTTTCACCTATTGAATCCCTCCTGCTATTGATTCTGGACAGGCTCTTCCGGCTCTTTAACGCCCATTTTTTCATGCATATTAAGCTGTTCAGCCTCTGCT
Organism: Chitinispirillaceae bacterium; assembly: GCA_049514575.1. GTDB lineage: Bacteria > Fibrobacterota > Chitinivibrionia > Chitinivibrionales > Chitinispirillaceae > BOG-1184. The sequence continues at coordinate 24,752 of JBEKUX010000007.1, forward strand.
TTTTTCATTTCGGCATAGATCACCGTGGCCTTCATTTTAATTACCGATTTCTCCGGTACCCCTTTTTTCAATTCCGCCTGAATCCCGCTCAATTGCGCAAGCGCATTCGCATAATGGGTGTGAAGGCCTTTCAGATACCTGACGTATATCTCATCCATTGCGATATCGGTCGCCTTTTCGAGGAGTGTCAAGTATTGGTCAGAAGAGTGTAAACTCCTCCCCATTTCGTCGGTGTGGTAAAGCGCCATAGTGTTGTATATGACCTTTTTTGACTCCAGATTGTGGAGGAGAACCTTGGTGTTCTCAATTACATTTCTGTCTGCAGAAAGAATGGCATGAATATACTCATCGTTATCCGCCATGGCTTTTTTCCAACGCACCACTACGCTGTCATTGATTTGCGCATAAGCAGCAAAAAAAACGCACGCCGCCAGTATTAGTGCAACCCGTTGAAAACTTCTCATATAACGCCTCCTTTTTCTCATATTAAAAAATTACGCTTATAGTTTCAATTGGCCTTTAATATAATATATAGCGATATATAGCGAATATCGTGCCGAATTGAATCCCTCCGTTTTTCGGCCAAGCTGTGCTACTGATAATCATGTTTTTTACAAAACAGAAATGGAACCGTTTTTGCTGTTACAAGACTTTATGAATATTCCCGATCGTATGAATGCCATGGTATTTGAAGGACCGCACGAGCCATTGAAGCTGCGCGAGGTCCCGGTTCCCAAACCCGGGAAAGGAGAGCTTCTTATCAAAGTGCAGGCCTGCGGCGTATGCCGTACCGATATACACATCCTCGATGGAGAGCTTGAACACCCGAAACTTCCGCTTGTGCCGGGCCATGAGATCGTCGGGACCGTTGTTGCCGTTGGCCCGGGCGTGAAAAAAACTAAAAAAGGCGAACGGGTCGGTGTGCCATGGCTCGGGTATACCTGTGGAAAATGTACCTACTGCAAAAAGGGACAGGAGAACCTGTGCGATAATGCGCTATTTACCGGTTACACGAAAAACGGCGGATATGCGGAGTATGTGTCGGCAGACGAGCGCTTTTGTTTCCATCTTCCCAAAAAATATGATGATGCGCACGCCTGCCCGCTCCTGTGCGCAGGTCTCATAGGCTATCGTTCCTACAAAATGGTGCCAAAAGGGGCGTTGAATATCGGCATCTATGGCTTTGGCGCAGCCGCCCACATCATCAGCCAGATCGCGGTGTTTCAAGGAAAGAATATTTATGCATTCACCCGGCCCGGCGATGCTGCCTCCATGGAATTTGCGCGCAGCCACGGTGCACTTTGGGCCGGGGATTCCGGAAACAAACCGCCGATAAAGCTTGACGCGGCAATAATCTTTGCGCCAATCGGCCCACTGGTACCTGTTGCGCTTTCTGCCTGCGCAAAAGGCGGCGTCGTGGTGTGCGGCGGGATCCACATGTCGGATATACCCTCATTTCCTTACGACATATTATGGGAAGAGCGCACGGTGCGCTCGGTGGCAAACCTTGCGCGCAAAGACGGGCACGAACTTCTTGCCCTCGCGGCACAGCTTCCCTTGAAAACCAGAACAATTAAATTCCCTCTTCTCCAGGCAAATGCAGCACTTGACGCAGTGCGAAACGGCAGGCTTAACGGTGCGGCCGTGCTGACGGTCGGTTGAGTATTCTTTCCGCGAGACGTCGCGCCCCTGCGGTCTGCCGGGAAGCCCTAACCCCGCCGCAGTACTATCGCCTGATGGCCGATGCCGGAACGCTTGACCGCTGCCCTAGCAAGGCTGGCGTCGTGAAGAATTTTCGTCAGCTCTTTTTTTGTAAAGCTTCGCGTGATGGACACGACCCCGTCATGGGCCGTGTGGCCCGCGGGTCTGGCGGCGCTGCAGAGTAAACCGAACCCGACAAGCGCGGCCCGGCTGCGGACAAGGTCGTTCATGACAACCCCGTGTTCAGCCCGGCACGTAGCGACCCTGAGAAGATGATTGATTTCGTCTTCGGCAAGATGATGAAGGAAATGGTTTGAAACGATCCAATCGATACCGCCGGCCAAACGATCGAGACTGTCCGCACTTTGATTGATGATGGTGATTGCCCGGTCCCGGCGGCATCGTTCCAGTGCAATGGCGGCGATACGCGGGTCGTGATCGATACCGATGATGCGCGGTTCCATCCCTTTTTGGGAGCAGCGGCTGCTGAGCCACAACGCAAGGTCGCCGCCGCCGCACCCGAGGTCAACGATGGTGAGGCGTTTCTTTTTTATGGTCTGTGGGGTGCTGAAAATCGTCGCATCGCAGAGCCGCCGGATACCGGAAAGCCAGAAATTGACATGTTCAAGATTGCGCAAGGTCGCTGCGATATGCGGATCGGGAGAGAGAAAATCGTCAAGATATTCGCGAACGCTGGAACGCGTAGTAAGGTCCATGGTAACGAGCGATGCGAGCGAGAAATTCTGGAAAGCGGTAATTTTCATTTTTCATTACCTGATTTTTTATAAACCGCGATTTCCACCATACCGAATATGCGTCGCCACGAAGCAACCTCAATAAAATCGCATTCCCTGAACATACCACGAAGCGTACGCCGGTCCGGAAATCTGTCAAGGCTTTCGGCAATGTAGCCGTAAATACGGGGATTGCCGTGCAGGACCAGGCCCCAGAACGATCCCCAGCACCAGAGCAGCAATGTATGGATCTTTGCACTGATTTTACCAGTGCCTTTCGAAAATTCCAGAAATGCTGCGACACCTGACGGTTTTACGACCCGTGCAATTTCGCGCAGCGCGGCCGCCAGATCCGGTGCGTTTCGCAGTGCATAACCTCCGGTAATGATGTCCACCGATGAAGAACGGATACCGAGATCGCACATGTCTTGCTGCGACAGATGTATCTGGGCAGGTATGGATTTATCAACGGACAAAAGCATTTCCTTGGAGCTGTCGATACCTACCACCGTGGCGGCCGGGAACCGTTTTTTGCAGGCAATGGCGATGTCGCAGGTCCCGCACGCGAGATCCAACACAATGCCGCCGTTTTCCTGCGGGAGTGCGTTGCATAACGTCCGCTTCCATGCCCGGTCGCGGCCGAAAGAGAGAACCCGGGTGACAAGCGGATAGACCCGTGCAACCACGAGAAATATCTTCCGGGTATAAGCACGGCGTGTATCAGGATTTGACGAGAGGGAAGCCATGAAGTTTTCAGGATTGGAGCAGAAGCGCATGCAGCGACAGGCCGGCGCCGTACGCAACCGCGCAGCAGAGTTGGCCGGGGATCATACCGCTCTCCATGATCCGCTCGAGAGCAAAGAGCACCGTGGGCGACGACATGTTCCCATAGTCGCGCAGGATTGCGCGTGAAATGGCGCATTGTGCATCGGTGAGTCCAAGCTCTTCGGCGATACCGGACAGTATCCGCTCACCGCCGGGATGAAGCGCCCAATGGCCGATTTTCCCGACCGTATGTCCGTACGCGCCGAGAAACGAACGGATAAAGGGCGGGGCGAGCTCGCACATGGTTTTTGGCAGCTGCAGCGCCAGACGGTTATGCAGCGCGCCGTTACGGTACACGAAACGCACCTCGTCGCGGAAACGCGGCTCGAAGCGCGCTGCCCTGCCCACGATTGAAAGGCCAATGGGCCGGTCCCAGAGAACGGCGGCGGCGGCGCCGTCGCCGAAAATGGCGTTCGAGATGAGAAGACTCGGATCGTCGGCCATCTGGTAGGTCGCGCTGCATATCTCCACAGCAACGCAGAGTACTGCGCGGCCGGAATGCCGCGCCATGATGGCTTCGGCCATTTGCAGGTTAGGCAGCGCCCCGCCGCAGCCGGCTCCGACAAGATCGTACGCTTCAACCGAAGACGACAAACCCAGCCGCTCGATGAGATAGGTCGACAGCCCGGGGCAGATATAACCGGTGCAGGTGTTTACGATAATGGCGCCGATATCATCTTTTGTCAATAAAACCTTTGAAAGCGCTTTTGTTCCGGCTTGTTCTCCAAGACCGACGGCAAAACGGGTAAACCGTTCGATCCGGCGGTCGGGCGTTTCGTCTTTGAGGAGCGGTACGTCATCCGGTGTGTCAACCGCAATATGGCGGGTCATGATACTCTCGTGTCCGAGAAACTGGCGCAGGAGTTCCAGACTCCTTGGTTTGAGGCCTGCGGGGCCGGCAGAATAATATTTTTCGATAAGTTCCAGTGCGCGTGACTGGGAAACGACAGTGTCCGGCGCAGCCGAAGCGATTGATGCGATACGAACGCGATGAACAGTCGTGGTCAGCATACAGGAAATTTTCCGTTAAGGTTGTCTTGGAAAATATATTATCTTGGAATCCGCATTTGAAGGAATGGAAAACCATAACTCCTTGATTCTTAACCTGGCATAAAATTTGATGTTCTTTTATGTCGACACGGGACATACGTACGTGGGAAATCAATAATCCTGGATTCCCTGCACTCTGACAGAGACATAGAAACGGAAGGTATGATGAATGAAAAGGAAATTCTTGAACGGGTAATAAAGGCGACCGCTGAAGAGCTTCGTATTCCCCCTGAAAAAATCACTCCGGAAAGCAGGTTCAAAGATGACCTTGGGGCGGATTCACTCGATCTGGTAGCGCTATTCATGGCGCTCGATGCGGAGCTCAAGACCACGCTGCCCGACGACCGCGATGCCGGGGTCGTTTCGGTGAACGATGCGGTAAGGTTCATCAAAAAACACCTGGAAACAGCGTCGTGAACCAGGGCGGGCGCAGGGTCGTCATCACCGGTATCGGCATTGTCGCTCCGGGCAACCGCGATACGGCCGCATTCTGGGAAAGTGCGCTTGCCGGTAAGGCGACGGCGGCCCGGATACCCGAACACTGGCTGCTTTACTTCACCCCCTATTCGAAGCTCTATGCGCCGTTGCCGGCCATCGACTGGCCGGCCTATCCGATCTCCCGCACCGAATCCATGCAACTCGATATGACGGCAAAACTCGCGATTGCCGCCGCGTGGCAGGCGGTGCGCCATGCCGGGTTTACACCGGAACTGCGCGACGAGAAAAAAAATACGTTTACAATAAATAATATCGACCGGAACCGCTCGGGTGTTTTCCTCGGCACCGGCATGGGTGGGATCTGCAGTTTCGCGGCCAACGAAGGACACCAGTTGTATTTTCCACTCCAAAAAGCCTTGAAGCGCGACGGCCGTGAGCCGGCGCCGGAATTCCCGTTTGTACGTTGCGCTCCGAAATTCAACCCCTTCGCTGTATCCATGTCCATGCCGAACGGAGCGTCAGCGGCACTCGGCATCAAATTTTCACTGAACGGCACGAACCGCACGATCGGTGGCGCTTGCGCCGCGGGAACCATGGCAATCGGAGGCGCGTTTGAGGCGGTCCGCACCGGCCTGCTCGATCTGACGCTTGCCGGAGGCGTGGAGTATCTGGCCGACGAGTATGGAGGAATTTTCAGGGCGTTCGATATTGCCCGGACCCTGGTTACCGGTTGCGACAAGACCGAAGCGGCCAATTGCCCGTTCGACCAAAAAAGAAGCGGTTTCCTGTTCGCCGAAGGAGGGTGCGCTGTGCTTGTGTTGGAGTCGCTCGACCGTGCCCTGTCGCGGGGCGGCACGCCAATCGCAGAGATTACGGCGTACGCAGAAACGTTCGACGCTTACAGCGCCATGGCAATGGACCCGTCGGCGCGGGAGATCGAAGCCATGCTCGCCACGCTCCTTGCCGGCGCGCACCTCCCTGCCGAAGCTATCGATTACATCAACACACATGGCACCGGCACGATTGCGAACGACGAGATTGAGGCCGGCGTGATCGAACGCATGTTCGGAAAACGGCCAGCCATCAATACCACCAAATCGCTCATCGGCCATACGGTAGGCGCGGCAGGCGCGATCGAAGCGGCAGTAACGGCGCTCTCTATACGCGACCAGAAAATCCACGGCTGCGCCAACCTGACCGATCCGGTCCGTGACCTCAACTTCGTCGTCACGGCGCGAAGCCTTGCCGTCAACCATGCGGTGTCGCAATCGTTTGCGTTCGGCGGCCACAATGCGGCGCTGGTGCTCTCAAAACCGGATTAAGCGATTATTTCCAGAGCGTTCCCAACAGCAATCCCTTATCAAGCGATGCGGCTTTGGCAAGTACCTTATCCCGATAGCCGTCGTCGAGACGAACCGTTTTTTTTGCCCAGGAACCGCAATAGTCGCATTTGTCGCAGGCGCATGCGGCGGGCGAGCAGCCGCGCTCCACGACCCCTTCGAGAAACCCGGCCAGGCCCTGGTTGTCGATATATACCGGGGAACGTTCGCGCGAAAAGTCGTCGATGAAGACATCGGATATGTACGAAGCGATTGCCGCCAGGCTTGCAGGCTTGGCTAGCCACGGCCTTGCCATGGCCGATACGGTACGAAGCAGGACCGGAAACGGCGTATTTTCCTTGCACGGTACCTGCGCAACAGGCGCCACAAGTTCCCAGAGATTGCCGTTGAACGAACGCGCATCGTAGGCGGCAACGCGGCGCAGCAGAAGGCCGGTAGGACAGCTCCGTTCCACGAGTTTGAACCACGAATAACCGAGCGCTTCATAAAGATGCAGGTCTTCGGGTCTGATCCAGACCGACTTCAGAAAAAAATCCGGCTGCCTTATTCTTAAGGCGGAGCACTGCAAAAAACAGTAGTCCATGCAGAACCCGCGGAGCGGGTCGTTTTTCCGGGAGCTTGCGGAAAGCAGGTCCATGTGCGTATGCTCGTAGATGCACGACGGGATGCAGGCGGCATTGGCGATGAGCTGAAGGTCGCAAGCGACCGCGGCGCGGATCGTCCCGAGCGTCTTAAAATCGCGGTTGCAGGAAATGGCGCTGATGCAGAGCGCGTCCGCTCCCATGGCCTCCCATCGCCGCGCTTTTTCGGCCGTATCGATCTGCGCAAATACCCCGATTTTCACCGCAAAGTGCGGATACTTCGATTTAACAAGTCTGAGCAGGTACGGAAGCGCAACGGTAAGCCGCTCGACGCCGGATTCTGAAAGCAGGTCGAGTGTTTTCCTGATCCTGCGCTGGCCCTTACGGGTCTGCTCCGTTCCGTAAAGCGACGCCGCGTTCAGCAGATAATTGAATGCGATGCGGTGTTTTCTGCATGCATCCAGCGTGGCGGCAAAGGTCTTGTTCGATGCATGCCGGAGCGTGTACGAGGTCCTGCCTCCGCCGATCCAGCCGTTTTCGAGACGGCCATAAACTTCAGCTACACTGGAAAAGCGTGACATTTCGTCGATCAGGTCCGGTGCAAAGGTACAGGGAACGCTGAGTTTCATGGAAATCTCTCAGGGAGATGTTCTCGGTAAAAATGTCGATAGAGAGAGAGTATAATAAATTATCCGTGCAGAAATGAGGCTTGTTCATCGTTCTTCCTGCGGGATACCTTTCACCATCTTTCCGCCAGCGCTTCGTATAATTTCCCATACTTTTCATGGATCATTTTGCGGTCAAACTCCCGGAAGTCTGCAAGCATTTTATCCAGCTCTTTGCCGGTAAAGTATCGTTCAGTATTGGGAAAAAATACTTTGTCTTCTTTTTGAATATGTTCCGGGTAAAAACGAACCAGAAAACCCAGTTTTTCTTTAATAATCTCAGTACTCTTTGAATCGCCATTACGATAGTTCTGGTTTGCAGTGACCAATTCCCTTACCGCTTTCCGCGCCTGAACATGCTCATCAATCAATTCTTTCATCATAATAAGATCATTATCTTTCAACTTTTTATTTTCAAGTTCCCTGAAAAGGATGTCTTCTTCCTTGCCGTGATGCGTCCGGTCGGCGTACATACGGATAAAATCAACCACGGTATCAATAAAAACAGTATCAACGGCGCTGTCTTTGTTAATATAGGCGAGTTCTTTTTCAACCACCTTCAGCATTTTTTCGATCAGCCGGTGTTCAATCATTAATGGGCCTCTGGGTTTCATCAATTCCTCCTGAACAGATTAAGGTGAAAGACGGTACAGATTCCATTTTTCATCATTTTTTTTATACACGAAACGATCTGCGGCGCACGCCTCCGCATACCATCGGAGAAATTGCGCGATCGGGTCGCGAAGCAGATCATCTCCAGAAAACCCGTGTTTTTTCATTTGCAGGTTAAAAAAAGCAAATCCCATACCATTGCACTGAAAATAACAGGTTTCTGGCATGATCTTTGATACTTGTTAATCAGTAAAGAGCAACCATGAATACATGAAACGGGAAAAGGAGGACATTATGCAAAACATCAGGCCTTTGATCATGGCGAATTCGCTGCGGGGATTCGGCATCCATGCGGCAGACGGCGCGCTTGGCCGTATCGACGATTTTTACTTTAACGACCAGACATGGAAAATTTACCATACGGTAGTCGACATCGGGCACTGGTTGCCGGGCCGTAAAGTATTGCTTCTGCCGGACCTGCTCGGCCATGCGGACTGGCGGAAAAAATTCATAGAGGCCCGAACGACAAAAGAGCAAATCCGTAACAGCCCGGATTCCGACACCATATTGCCGATGGGAATTCATATAGAAGATCTGAAAAGCCGGTTTATGATGCAGGAGCCGTTCATTCCGGAAGCATTATGGGGAATGCACCAGTATGTCTCACCTGCCCCTTCCGCTGAGTGGAAGGAAGACCCGCACCTTCGGTCAACATGGATTCTGAAAGGCTGCGCGGTAGAATCCGACGACCATAAAAGTGTGGGAACCATTCTGGACTTCCTGATCGATACGGAAGCGTGGGAGATCCGGTTTTTGCTGCTGAAATCCGATGACTCGCGCATTTTTCTGGTTCAACCCGGCATCGTGCAGTCCATTGACGTGGCCAACCGGGTAATTACAGTCATGCATCCGGACGATGGAAAAAAGGAGTGGCAGGAATACGATCCGCACCATATGGCGCTTCTGGAAATGGCGCAGCAGTGAATGGCCATTACAATCGTAGTGAATCAATAGAAAGAGGTTATATGAAAATGTCCTTTGTCAGAGTATGTCAGATAGTTGCGGTATGTTTCACCTTACTTTTTGCAGGAGGAGATTCTATGCTGAAAATCGGCGATAAAGCGCCCGACTTCTCACTTGTCAGTTCAAACGGCGATACGGTCAGTTTGAGCGGTTTTTCAGGCAAAAATTACGTGGTCCTCATATTTTATCCGGGTGACGAGACGCCGGGCTGCACAAAGCAGCTCTGCGCGGTCCGTGACGATTATGCGGGATTCGAAGCGAAAAACGTGAAAGTATTCGGCGTGAACCCGGCTGACAGTGCCTCGCACCGAAAATTCGTCAAACGCTACAATTTCCAGTTCCCTCTGCTTATCGACGAGGGCCGGAAAACTGCGAAGCGGTACAGATGCGGCGGCGGCCTGTTTATAAAGCGGACGGTCTATGTGATCGACCCGCAGGGCGTAATCGTCTATACGAAACGCGGGATGCCGACGGATGAGGAGATCCTGAAGGCGGTTCCTGATAAAAAGCCGAACTGACCAATGCCGTTAACTGCGTTACGGCCGTCTGTCGCGGTGCTGCCAGTCGAGCATCCACCCCGGATACTCGGCAGGCAGCGCACTTGCTTCGTCAAGGGTTTTAATATGTTCCGGAGCAAGATGCTCATCACTTGACGCAAGGTTATCCTTGAGCTGTTCCGGAGTTTTCGCGCCAATGATGACGCTCGTAACAAACGGCCGGGTGAGGAGCCAGGCGAGTGCTACACGGGCGACAGAAACACCCATTATTTCAGCCACCGGACGCATCGCCTTGAGTACCGCAGCAGTACGCACCCGGTCGACCGGCGGGAAATCGAACGACGTGCGGCGCGCCCCTTCGGGGCCGCGATGCTCCAGATCGAATTTTCCCGAAAGAAGTCCGCCTGCGAGCGGACTCCACGGCAAAACAGCAAGTCCCTGTTCCTTTGCAAGGGGCACCACTTCCCGTTCAATGTCCCGTCCGGCGATCGAATAATACACCTGGGCGCTGATAAAACGCGCAAGACCACGGGCGTCGCTATAGGCCATGGCCTTCATGGCAACCCAGGCAGGCAGATTGCAGAAACCGATATACCGCACCTTGCCTGCATGGACAAGATCATCGAGTGCGTGCAGCGTCTCTTCTATGGGAGTATCGTAATCCATGCCGTGAATCTGGTAGAGGTCGATATAATCGAGGCCCAGGCGCCGAAGGCTCTGGTCGACCGCCGAAAGAATATGATTTCGTGACAGGCCGATCTGGTTTGGACCCGGCCCCATACGACCGCGCACTTTCGTTGCTACAACGATTTGATCGCGCGGCCGCTTCAACGCAGCGAGCGCAGCACCCACGAGCTTTTCCGCTTCGCCTTCCGAATAGACGTTCGCCGTATCGATAAAATTGACGCCTGCGTCAAACGCGGTGCCCATGAGCGTCTCGGCCTCGGAAGCGGAAAGCGTGCCGATCGATTTCCAGAACCCTTTACCTCCAAACGTCATGGTACCGAGGCAGAGTTCCGACACATAAAGTCCGGTCTTTCCGAGGAGCCGATAATGCATACCTTATTTCCCTTCCTTGATGTCTATTTTGATCCGGCCGCAGGTCCTGCCGCTTCAAAAATTTCGCGGAGGAAATCCTGCATATACATCCAAGCACGGGTTGCGGCGGCTGGATTGTACGCCAGACCTTTACTATTGTCGCTCCCGTTTGAAGGATTGGTAAAACCGTGAACGGCATGGCTGAAGTAAATCATCTGCCAGTCAACACCGGCCTTGCGCAGTGACTCCTGAAATTTTGCTATGGAATCAGGCGGCGTAAAGGGATCGTCGGCACCGTGAAGGACAAGAAATTTTGATTTCACGGCTTTCATATCTTCGGGCTTTGGCGAAACGATGCCGGCATGAAACGTAACCACGCCTTTGACACCGGCACCGCTGTACGCCAACTCCAAACATGCGGTCCCGCCGAAACAGAAACCCATGGCAGCGACCCGTTTCGGATCCACCTGTTCCTGCTTGAGCAAGGTCGCGAGGCCAAGAACCACCCGGTCGCGCATGCGGGGCGTTCCCCGTACTTCACCCGCCATTTTAGCCGCAACCTGCGGATCGGTGGTGTTGCGGCCTTCGCCGTACATGTCTGGTGCAAAAGCCACATACCCCATGGCCGCCAGGTCTTTCGCTTTTTCTCTGATGAAGTCGTTGAGTCCCCACCACTCATGCACGACCAGAATACCGGGGCGTTTTCCCTTGGCTTTGGCGTCGTAGGCAACGAACCCCTTAAAAGTCGTAGAATCGTTTTTATAAATTATTTCTTTCGTCATGACCTGGGCTCCCGCCGTTCCGGTAAGTATGGCCGCCATAGCTATCAGCATGAGTTTTTTCATGAATTGATCCCCGGTAATCGTCACCCGGTAATTATTCTTTTTCCTCAAACAGGCCGATGGTATTACTACAGAGACTGTTCAGCCTGCCAATGACCGTGCAGGTTGCAGTGTTCGACGATCCTGACCTTCGTACCGTTCATTTTCGGATAATAATTGACTGCGGGATTTACGCCCGGGGTCAGGAATATCCGGGATACATAATGGTCGTCGACATAACAGTCGATCCACTGGATATGGTGCGCATCTTCCATCGGGTGCAGGACTTTTCCGACCCTTACGACGACCTCCTTGACCGGCTGCTCCTTGATCAGCTTCGAATGCTTAACGATTGAAATTTCCGGAGTGTGCGCCGCCTCTCCGCCTTTGTCAGCGGATGCCGCATCGGTGAACAGGTCATCGTTCTGATTGAACTTTTCCTTCGGGGCGTGGCAGACCGGACACGCGTCAGGCGCACTGCCGAATTCAACATGCCCGCACACCGAACATACGAATAGTTTCATGGCTTTCTCTTCCTTGCTGTCAGCTGCCGATGTCCTGAGCAAGGCCCCGGACGCGACGATAGCTGCACCAACGGCCGAAACTTCCAGGAACGCCCTGCGACTGATACTTTGGTTTTGCATACTGCATGGCTCCTTTCTTAAATCGTATCTTGAGAAAGTTGTTGTAATGAATCGTTAAATATGAGGGCTGCGGTAAAAATGCTCCTCACGACAATCTTAAAAAGTATGCAAAAAATATGCCATATCTTTCATAATAATGGCCTTGGAGGACAACAGGATAGTTTCTCAGTAATGGAAAGCGATTCCCAATGCCGCGAAAGTCCGCCAAGATTTATCCCTCACAACGGTTTTTATGGTATGTTCCTTGCTTCTGTTTTTCTATCATTCGGGCACCTGAACAGGGAGGAGGGGCATCATAGTTTTTATGATCTGCAGCCATTTATATTAATTTCCGGTCTCTGGAAGCATTTCGAGAAGGAGGTTGTCGTGGCGGAACTGGTAATTTGTAAATCGTGCGGTTTTATCATGGACAAATCGAAACTGAGGGACAAATGCCCGGCATGCGGGGTCGCTGCGAAAATGTTCGAACCGTACATCGAAAAGATATCGCCGAAGCGAAAGCGAATTTTATCGCTCGACCTTCACCCGGTGCTGGTCCATTTTCCGCAGGCCTTCATCGTTTCGATATTTGCGCTGTCGCTCATCGCGCTTGCCGTGCACGGAAGCGCCCGGGCCACGGTCATTGCTGCAATCACCGTCCTTGGTACCGCATTGCCCCTGGTAATTATCGGCGCGTTCCTGACCGGTCTTTTGGACGGAAAAATCCGTTTTCGCCGTGTAACCACGCCGATCCTGAAACAAAAAATGATTTGGGGGGTACTGTTTTTCCTCTGCTCATGCGGCATTTTTGCGGTCGTTCAGTCGAAGTCCCTGGCCTCTCCCGCACCCATTATTGTTGTGGCGCTGTTGAGCCTTCCGGCCCTTGGCTGCGCCACGCTTTTAGGCCTACTCGGTTCAAGCATCCTGAATTCGAAGTTTCCGGGATAAAAAATTGAAACTTACAAACAACCCAAAGGGAGGTCAAGGTATGCGTACTTATTCGATCCTGTTGCCAGTCGCTATTGTTATTGCCGGCACATTCCCGGTAAAGGCGGAAAACGTCATGAAAGACACGACCATCGGCCATTTGCGGGTCGAACTGCACGTTATGCCCGCGGAACCGTTCTTTACACCGGATGAGGCAGCGGCCAAGCATCCCACGGACGGAATGCTAATCATGGGCGGCGCAGCTCCGGTCGCCCCGGCCGCGGATTCGCTCCGGTACCGCCACCTTGTCGTGCATGTGTTCAAGGCAAAGACCGGGAAAGCAATAACCGACGCGAAAGTGGACATGAACTTTCAGCCGCTTGACGACACTGGGAAATTGTCAGGCAGTTCCGTAAACGTTCCGATTGTCGTGATGCAGGCGATCGGGAAAGGCCAGGAATCCACGCACTACGGCAACAACGTTGAAATGCCTTCGGGATCGTACGCAGTCGAAGTCTCGGTCAATGGAAAGAAAGCGCATTTCCAGATCGCGGTGAAGAACGTCGTCACTGAGATCATGAAAGAGATGCACATGCACTAAGTTGATTAAGGAGCACGGGAAATCGATCCCACGATCAATAGCGTGAAAATAAATCCCTGGAAAAGGTACATACACCGGAACGCAAGGCCGGAACCGAATTCCTTGTTGCTCCGGGCAATAGTGGTGTAGAAATAAAGAACAAACAGGCAGTTGCCGATAATCAACGCCGACATCAGAACCGCGCCGGAAATGACGTGAAGAAGGGGAAACAGCAGCGTACTGCCTGCCGTACCCAATATCCAGATGAAAAAAACGGCCCTGAAACGGTCAGCATTCATCGTTACTGCGACAGTCGGAAAACCGGCCTGTTCGTATTCCTTCCTGAACATAAAAAGCAAAAGTAAAAAGTGAGAAATTTGCCAGAGGTACATAAACAGGCAAATTGCTATGCACTTTGCCGTTACATACCCGCCTGCGGCAATATATCCTATCATGGGAGGAAGCGCGCCAGCTAAAGCCCCGACCAGGACCGCATAACCGGTTTTTCTCTTGAGCGGCGTATAGATGCAATTGTACCAGAACAGATTGAAAACCGCGAGGCCCGCAGCGACCGGCGTCGTTTTCAGAAAGAGCATAAGCAGGCCGGCAAGTCCGGTTGCTGCGGCAATGAACACTGCCTGTCGTGTGGTGAGCAGGTTCAATGGCAGAGGACGTTCCTTCGTCCTTTCCATAAGGCAATCGGCGTCCCGTTCCTGTAGTTGGTTGAGCGCCGATGCCGTGCCGGAAAGAAAAAACACGCCGCCAAACGCAAACAATGCGTCCCATGTAAATCTGCCGCTGAAATAAATGAACCCCGTAAGAGCCGACGACGCGACCGCGAACGAGAGTTTATAGCGCAGGAGCGCGGGGAGCGATTTCCATTGCGTGCTTTGCGATGTCATTTGAGTGTTTTTAGGTATTTGACGATCTCCACGATCTCGGAATCCGAGACCACGTCTCTGCCCGGCGGCATGGTGTTCGGGAAACCGTCCACGACATCTGCGCCCGGGTTGACGATTGACTCATGGATGTAGGCCGAGTCCGCAACCACGGACCGTACCCTTCCATCGGTCCGTACCGTGACCGTGGAACCGAAGAGGCCCTTGAAGGACGGACCGACCATTTTGGTCCCTTCGAGCGAATGACACGACATGCAGCCGCGCTCAAAGAGCAGCTGCTCTCCGGCAGGCATGTTCTTCCACTCCGCGCCGGTAAACGAAATGTTCTTTCCCTGCATCCAAGCGTCGAACTGGTCCGGCGGTACCACGATGAGCCTCGCGATCATTGCCGAGTGTTTTCTGCCGCAATACTGTGAGCAGAGGATGTAGTAACTGCCGGGCGTTGTCGCGTTGAACCATGCCTCGGTTTTAAGCCCGGGTACCGCGTCCTGCTGGATGTGAAAGGCCGGCACATAAAACCCGTGTATGACATCGGCTGAGATAAGTTCGCACCGGATATTTCTGCCAAGCGGAGCAATCAAATCCGGGCTCTTTTTTCCATTAGCGTATTCGAAAAGCCATGACCATTGGCGTGCATGCACTTTTACGACGATGGAACCTGCCGGCGCGGCGCGCAGAAAACGGAAACCTGTGAGGCCGTAGATGAACATCGTGGTCACGAGCAGTGTGGGCGCGACGACCCAGACAGCCTCGAGCAACGGGCTGCCTCGCAATTCGGACGGGACCGGGTTGCGCGACTTTCGGTAACGGACAAGGAAATAGACCATGAAAAACACGATAAGGAAAAAAAGAAGCACCGAAAGCGCGAGGATATAGATCAGAGCACCGTCAACCACCCCTGTCGATGTTGCCATAGCCGGTTGATCTCCTCCTTACCTGGTGATCACGTCCGAAAAGGTAAGCCCGATAAATATTGCAAGAACAATAACCGCTATCGGGACCGCGAGTTTAATCACCAGGCGGTGTTCGTAGCGCAGGTGCATAAAGTAAAGCAACACGAGCGTGGACTTGAACGCGGCAATCCCGAGGCAGACGATGATGGCGACTCTGGGAACATGTAAACTTGCCGCGGTCACGGTTACGGCCGTGGCGAGCATCAGGACCGCCCATACGGTGGCATAAACACGTACTCCCGCTTCAGTCCGGCTTTCACTGCTGTTCATGAGAACCCCTAAGTGATAAGATAGAAAAGCGGGAACAGAAAAATCCAGATAATATCCACTAAATGCCAGTAAAGACCGGCGTTTTCAAGCAGTATAGGATGGTCGGCCGTCACCGTACCGCGCGCCACGCGTATGCGCATGACCGAAAGAACGCCGATCCCCACGATCACATGGACCGCGTGCAGGCCGGTCATCAGGTAGTAGAGGCCGAAGTAGAGTATCTCGCCCTTGGGCCGTGCCATGAGGACAGCGGCGTTCGGATACAGGCCGTGTTCGAACTTCGCGGTCCACTCGAAGGCCTTGACGACAAGAAATGCGACGGCAAAGCCTATGGTGGCAAGCAGAAAATGCCCTGTTTTCTTCGGCCTGTTTTCACGGAGCGAGAGCACCGCGAGAGCGACCGTAAAACTGCTCGTAATAAGAAATACAGTGTTGATCGTGCCGAAAAAGCGGGAGAGTTCAAGCGATCCGGCGTGAAAATCCGCTGGATTTTTAAAGCGATACATGGAATAGAGAAGAAAGAGCCCGCCGAAAAGCAAAATCTCGGTGGCAATAAAAAGCCACATCCCTACCCTGCCGCCGGAACCCTTCTCATTCCCCGCGCTCACGTATCCGCCTTTATGGTGGAAAAGTCATAGGGACCGCGCGTGATGGTCGGGATCTCCGCAAAGTCTTCGGTCGCCGGCGGCGAGGGCAAGGTCCATTCGAGCGTGGCCCCTCCCCATGGATTGGCGGGCGCCTTCTTCCCTGTAAAGAGGCCGCGCGCAAGGTTTGCCGCCATGAGTATGAGGCCAGTAACCATGATGAACGATCCGATGGTGGCGACCTGGTGCAGGTCGCTGTACTGCGGCAGATAATCGTAATAGCGCCGCGGCATTCCCTGCCATCCGAGGAGGAACATCGGGAAATAGAAACAATTGAACCCGATAAAAAGTACCAGCCAGGCGACCACCGCATGTCGCTTGTCGTACATCCTGCCGGTCATCTTGGGAAACCAGTAGTGGATGGCGGCGAACAGGCCGAACCCCATGCCGCCGAAGATGACATAGTGGAAATGGCCCACCACGAAGTAGGTGTTATGGAGCTGCACGTTGGGCGAAAGCGCGCCGAGGAAAAGCCCGGTAAGACCGCCGATGGAAAAGAGAAAGATGAACGAAAGCGCGTAGAGGAACGGCGGCTCGATCCGGATCGACCCCTTATACATGGTGGCCAGCCAGTTGAACACCTTGATCGCGCTCGGCACGGCCACGAGGAAGGTGAGCAGCGAAAAAATGACGCCTGCCGTGTCGCTCTGGCCGCTCACGTACATGTGGTGGCCCCAGACCAGCGAGCCGACGCTCGCTATCGCAATGCTTGAAAAGGCGATCATCTTATAACCATAAATGTTCTTCCGCGAAAAGACCGGGAAAATGTCCGAGATCACGCCCATGGCCGGAAGTATCATGATGTAAACCGCAGGATGCGAATAGATCCAGAAAAGGTGCTGGTAAAGGAGCGGATCGCCGCCTTTTGACGGATCGAAAACGCCGATGCCGAAGAGCCGCTCCATGACCACGAGAAGCATGGTGATGCCGATGATCGGGGTCGCGAGGATCTGCACCCACGCGGTGGCGTAGAAGCCCCACACCGAGAGCGGCATTTTAAAGAAACCCATGCCCGGTGCGCGCAGTTGGTGTACGGTAGTGACGATGTTGATGCCGGTCAGGATCGACGACATACCCAAGATGAACACGGCAAAAACCGCGAGCGGAACGTTCACCGTGGTCTTGAGGCTGAAGGGCACGTAAAAAGTCCAGCCCGTATCGACCGCGCCGCCGCCGAACGACACCGAAACCAGGGCCAGGAGCGCGCCGGTGATATAGAGGTACCAGGTGAAAAGATTGAGCCGGGGGAAGATCATGTCCCGGCCGCCGATCAGTATGGGCAGGAAAAAGTTGCCGAAAATGGTGGGCACGGCCGGGATAACGACAAGGAATATCTGTATGATCCCGTGGAGCGTGAACATCGCGTTGTACTGCTGGGCCGTCATGATCCGGTGCCCGGGGATCATGTTGATCCGCATGAGTACGCCGATGATCACCGCCACGGTGAAAAAGGTAGCTATTGAAACAAGATAGAGTATCCCGATGCGTTTGTGGTCTGTGGCAAGGAGCCAGCCGAAAACCCCTGGATATTTCCCTTTTTCGGCAAAGTAGGGCACATATTCGCGCGCCTCAATTCCATGCCCGGCCATCACCGCTGTCTCCTCGCACGGCGCTTTCTTCCTGAAATGACCAGATAGACGATGAATATGCCGATAAGTGAAAAAATCACGGTAGCGCTGACCCGCAGGATATTAAAAACGTACCGGTGGCTTTTCGGATCGTAACTGAAACAGGCGCGCAGGATCCGCGCTATGGCAGGCCGCACCGTGCCGGCCGACGCCTCCATGAGCGACATGGTGATGTCGATCGGAAGGTAATCGGTGCCCATGATGTAGCGGGTCACTTTCCCCTGCGGCGAAAGGATGATGAGGCAGAGCGGGTGGTCGAACTCGTCGCCTTTTTTTACAAATCTGAACCCGACCGCATCGGCCGTTTTTTTTATGCTTGCCGCGCTCCCGGTAAGGAAATGCCAATGGTCCGCGGGGTATGGTTTCTGGAGAGTCTCGAAAGCGATGGTTTTCGCCTTCATCGCGTCCGCAGGCGTTTCATGCTCGTCCAGGGTCATGGTGATGATATTCGGCGCAGGCCCGGGTTTGTCGGTAATCAACCGGAGCACATTTGCTAAGTTCATGATAAGCGTGTTGCAGGCATTCGGGCATTTGTAATAGAGGATAGAGAGAATGGTCGGTTCTTTCAGCACGTCCTTCAGCCGGACGGTGTCCCCTTTTTCGGTGATAAACGGAAGATCAAGCGGGACCATGCTCCCCAGCTTTTCGTCGATGCCCATGGCGTCGGAATCAGCGGCAATGCCGGCCGCAGGAGTATCAGCCGCATTTACCAGGTGGTGATGCCCTTCGTGCGCGAAAAGGGGAAATTTATCCGCCGTAAAAATAATGATGAGCGCGAATGCAAAACAGAAAGGTGCGGTTCTGACATGAAAAGGGCTATTCATAATTGCTTATCGTCCCTTGCTTGGGTTAGGTAAAAGTTCCCTCCCTGCGGTATCCGCTTTTTTCCTGATGCGACCCGAATCCGCAAGGTTGTCGGCGGCGCGGGGTGCGGAAACGGCAGCGGACGGCTTTGGCGGCTTTATCCCGAGACCTCGTCCGTAAATGATCCCTGAACCGAAATAACCGAGACCGATCACCGCGAAAAAAGCCACAGCGTACAGAATGGTCATGGTCATGGTGTGCAGCTTGATTTCGCTGCCGAGGATGATGCCGGCGCCGAGCACGACAAGTACCACTCCGGCGAGCGCCATTTTGATCTTGATCGGGGTGAAAAGCGCGGCATGATAAAAATGTATCCAGTCCATCACGCCGAAGAGTATCGTCGGGAACGCAAAGATAAACGCCAGGATCGACGCATGCCGCGCGGTCAGGATGAGGTTTTTCTTCTTGAAAATGACGGCGACGAGGAAAAAAATGAGCGCCCCGACGACAAGACCGATCGGCATATGCGTGATCGGCGAATGGAGCGGTTCTTTGAATCCGAGCTTTGCTAACAACACATACAGATCATCGATCATATGAACACAGTCGAGCGGCCGATTATATACGAAGTTCCGTTCCAGTGGAAAATATGCTTCGGATCAGCGACGTACCAAAAAATATCGTGCAAGGGATCGGTAGCAGGAATATTCGAAAGCAGCATCATGCATCGTCTATACTCCCTGTCAAACTTTTGGAGGAACGTCTTCGTTTCGGCGTATTCCGGTACGCGTTGCTCTTTGTCTATTATCGTAGGGCCGCAATTGTACGCGGCAAGCGCCAGGGTCAGGTTCCCGCCATAACGCAGAATAAGCCTCTTAAGATAGCGTATTCCGCCCTCGATATTGTCCGCTATTGAGTAAGGATCTACATTCAGTTCCCTTATTGCAGTTTCAGGCATAAGCTGCATGGTGCCGATCGCGCCGGCAGTACTGACCGCGGTCGGCGAATGGCCGGACTCGATCTTTGCCAGCGAAATGATGATAATCGGATTTATTCCGTGTTTTATGGCCAGGGACATTTCAAGACCGATGACGTGATTTTGAGTGGAAATTCCTTCAAAATTAATACGATTAATCAGGGAATCAATATCCGGGAGCTCTTTTTTCAGGATTAATTCTTCTGAAAAACATCGATTAACAACGGATGATACACAATACGGGGGGAAAAAAACGGTTTGATTGTCGATTGTCGGTCTAACCGGCAAAACGGTGGTTATTAAAATTAAAATGGTAACTTTGTTTTTCATATTCAATTCCCGTAATCCTTTAATAATTTGCCTGTTTCAGCAGACAGCGGTTCGACTGAACCGAGTCGTCCCGTGAGCCACCTTACGCAGCCGTTTTATTGACGGCGTCGGAACTTTTATCATTCTCTACTTTTTAGAAATGTCTTTTTCACTAATGCAGGACAGTGGTGACGTTTTTTGAGTTGCCGTGACCGTAATGTCGTCTTTTTTCATGACAGCGGCCATTGTCCGATCCAGCGATTTATTCGCCGCCAGTACCAGGTAAAACGAGGTGAGAAACATGACGATAAGAAGCGTGAAGGTAATGACCGCTTTGCGAACCATACGCATCTCCTTTCTTGATCCAATGGTGCTTATTGAACAACTATGACTATACTTCAAACAAATATCGTGCCGTTATCGAATTTAACAACCAATAGAAGAATAATCGGTTTTATTTGATTACTCACTTCCCGCTTACGCAAATTGCTTTTGCGGTTTCGGGAATATATTGTCTTTTCCTGTTTTCATTGTTCCGTTTTCGGATAATTATATTCGCAAGGGGTTATTTATTTACATAGTATTGGCATATTTCTTGCGGAAAACAAATCTTACGAGGATCGGCAGATCAGAGTAATGCCGGACATAAAGAAAAAATAACGGCCTTTTCAAAAAGGTGAGCGTAGGGGGTGTTTTTGTGACTTATAGCTCTACAATACGAGTACTAGGTATTCTGATATTTGGCTTTATTCTGTTCTTTCGCGGTGAACTCTATGCAGCGGCTGAAAATTATCATCACCCGTTCAAACCGGCATTTCTTGCCAACGGGAGCTATTGTGAAGCCTACAAACTGAGCGCCCTTCTTGATGATGAAACCTTTATTGAGACAGAGATGATGGTGACCAACATCGGGTTCAGGGACAGCAATGCTGCCTGTCAAATTCTGGTGCTGCATCCGGGAGAAGACCGCTGGAAAGCTTCCAAGCGGTTCGGTAAAGCCGACTGGAACTATTCGGATACGCCAAACCCGGCACTGTCGATCGGCCATTGCCGTTTAGCGCAGGAAAAAGATTCGACCATCTGCACAATGGTGTTCGGGAACGCAACAGTGACTCTATCTTTTGATGTGGCGCCCAATCCGGTTAAAATACCATCTACCATCAATGTCAGCGGCGAAAAACCTCTTCTCTCGGGAAAATCTTCAACCACATTCTACACATATGAAATGCTAATCCCCTGGTCCAGACTGAATGCCACAATCTGTCTGCCCGGACGAACGAAAAAACTGGTTTCCGGTTCCGGCATACTGGTCGATTCCCGTTCCGTTGGATATCCGAAGGATTTCTCCCGTGGCTGGGTCTACTATTACGGGTGTCTATCGGGCTGTCGCTTCCTGGTCAACTTCAGGTTTCCGCTTAATGATACCTGCGGCGTTGCCGGCTGGATATGGAAAGACAACGAACAAACAGCGCAGCCGGTTACCAACATGCAGGTCTCTTCCGGATCGCATATGGTTGACGGAAAAAAAGGGAGGTTCGTCGTTATTTCCTCGCCTGACAGTTCTTTCAGGATAACGAGCCAGCTTGAGTTGGACCGATACTCCATCATCGACGACCTCGGGCCTGTTCTTGGTACCATCATCAAGCTGGTGGTGGGAAATCCGGTCACCCGGTTTTACAAAGCGCAGGTAACGCCGTCGCCCGGGCAGCCGCCCGCTCAAGGCATCCTTGAAATGATGAAATTCGAATAGGACAACGATTCCGTCATTCACCATTATGGTCGAAGAATTATGAACGAACCCCGTATGCGCATCCACGTCATTTCCGAGACAGAGTACGTCATGAAGGGTCAGGGTGTGCACACGGCGTTCGTTGACTGCGTGGATTTATTGAAAAAAGGCGACGATATCGAATGTGTCGTCAACCAGGAGGGATGGGGCGATGTGCTGCATACGCATTCGTACGGCCCCTACTTTTTCTGGAAAGGTTTACGGCGCCGGTATCGCGGCAGGAAAATCATCACGGTGCATGTGATCCCGGATTCGATAAAGGGATCGCTGCCGGCGTGGCGGCTGTTCATGCCGTTCGTACGGTGGTACTTCAGACGCGTCTACTCCTTCGCGGACGTGTGTATCGCGATTTCGCCCATGGTCGAAGAGGCGATACGTTCCCTGAAAGTAAAGACTCCGGTCGTCCGTATCAATAATCCGATCCGTGCCGAGAAGTTCCACCCCACATCACGAAAACGGGCCGCGGGCCGGCGGTTGCTGAACGTGTCCGAGGATGCCTTTGTGGTGCTAGGCGTCGGCCAACTTGAAGCCAGAAAGGGCGTGGAAGATTTCCTGGCTATCGCCGGACAATTCCCGCAGCTCACTTTTGTATGGGTAGGCGGGAGGCCTTTCGGGGCATTGACAGAAGGAGTTGCCCGGCTCAACCACCGGATCGCGTCCGCCCAGGATTCAAACCCCCGCATTAAATTTGCGGGTAGCTTTCCTTTAAAACAGATCCCGCTGATTTACAATGCAGCGGACCTCCTGCTGTTTCCGAGTTTTCAGGAAAACAGCCCGCTCGTTCCCATCGAAGCTGCGGCAGCAGGTCTGCCGGTCATCTACAGGGACCTCCCGGAATATACCCGGCTGTACCGGTATCCCTATTTGAAAGCGAAATCCATAGAAGAATTCGCCGACGTGATAAAAAGAATTACTCTCGATCAAAACTTCCGACATGAATCAATTACGATATCCCAAAACCTGCTCAGACAGTTTGATAAGGATGAAATCCGCAGGCAACTTATAGATTTATACAGAGAAGTAATCGAGAACCATCCGATAGCATAACCACAATTATTTTAAGCCAGGCAGCAAATTTCAGTTGAAGGATAGGACAGCCGCATGAAGCAGGTGAAATACGAGTCACTTTCACGAATGTTCCCAAGAGCGAGAGTTGAACTCAAGTTTGGCATCGAACGGCACACTTTCCCGCTCGAGGCAAAGGGCGGCAACGATGATGAAATCAACTACAGCAATGTATGGATCGAGGTCAAGGGCAGACATGAGCCGCTCGATAATGGTTCGCGCTACCAGCTCCGGCTCAGGAACCTGAGTCAAAAGTCGATCCGGATCACGAGGCTCAAATTTCCAACCGAAGGCGGACTAGGACGCTTTCTCGAGGGTTTTACCCCGTCGCGTGTCGCTTTCCTGCGCAACGGCTACCAATCGTGGTCCACCGCACGGTCGTACCGTATTTCCGAAAAACCGCTCAGGCCGTTTCTGAAGCTCGTGTCCCTCACCACGTCGAACATGGCCAACCTTCCCTCGAACACGCCGGGCGACCTCTCCTCAGAGATGTATTCCGTGATCACGGACCTCGTTGACGGCCGTTCCATGCTCGTCGGCCAGGAGCCGCCCTTTGATCAGTTTTTCTACATAAGGCTCAACGTCAAGCGGCACGGCGGCGGCAGTTTCTTCGAGCTCACCTATGATTTTGGTAGACAGATGATAGAGCCGGGCGAGAGCCTTGCCCTGGACGGCATCGTCTTCCTTTCCGGCTCGAGGCCCGAAGTCGAGCAATCCTATTTTCAGGGAATCAGGGAGCGAATACGCTACAAACCGCCCTTGCGGAACCACCGCGGCTGGAGCTCCTGGTATCAGTATCACAACAAAATCGACCCCGATGTCCTTTACAGGAACCTCAATGCGATCAGATCGCGGAAGCTCGGGTTAGATTTCTTCCTTGTCGATGACGGTTGGCAGGCGGCTGTCGGGGATTGGCTTGAGCAGAGCCCTGAGTTTAAAGGAAGGATGCGCGAGATCGCCGACAAGGTGCGTTCGGCCGGAATGCGGCCCGGTTTATGGTTTGCGCCCTTCACCGCCGCGCGCAACTCGGAACTTTTCCGCCTTCATCCCGAATACCTGCTCAAGGACGAGTACGGGAAACTCCTCAAGGCGGGTTATAATCCGACGTGGAAATGCTTCTACTACGGTCTCGATATCACACATCCGCGTTTCGCCGAGTACATCAGGGAGGTGATCCGTATTGTCGTGAAGGATTGGGGATTCGAATATCTGAAGTGCGACTTCCTCTTTTCGGCCTGTCTCCGCGGCGCGGCACACCATGAGCTCAGACTATCGCGAAGCATGGTCCTGAAGTCCGGTATGCGGCTCATCAGGGAGGAAGCAGGCGAGGATGTCGTGATCATGGGCTGCGGCATGCCCCTGTCGGCAGGTATCGGTCTTGTCGATACCATGCGCGTCGGTCCGGACACGGGTAATTTCTGGATAAAGCTGTCGGGCAAGCTCCTGCGGACCGGGGCCATGGTCGGAACACGCAACTCGCTCCGCAACTTCATGGTGCGCAGTCCGATGCACAAGCGCCTCTGGCTCAACGATCCGGACTGCGTCATGGTCCGGGACACCGGTACGTGGCTCACACCCGCGGAGAGGACAACACAAATGGACGCGATCGCCGTCTCGGGCGGCCTTCTTACCTATTCCGACGATTTCACTGCCCTCACGGAACCCTCGTTCCGCGACCTCGCGCTTATCGATTCGGTCTCAAAGGAGTGCTTTCAGGGACGGGCGATTGCTATCGACGCGATGAACGGCGAAATGCCCGAGATTTTCTTTAATACGGCGGGATACGTCGCCTTTTTCAATTTCCGCGCCGGCGCACGGCGGCGGTTCGATATATCAACTCTCAGACGGTACGTGCGCGGGCTCAATGTCCTGGTTGACGTCCGATCAGGCGAACGGATCGTCCCGGCGGGCGACGATCTCGATCTCGGACGAATGCCGCGGCATGATTCACGGCTGTTCAGGATCGAGGGTAGGTGACAAGGTGTAGGGGGATTTTGCTGTCAGGAATATCTCACATGCCTTTTATTCGCTCCTCAAACTTTTAATCCCGCATTATGCATAAGAAAATAGACCGTTGATTTGGCGTTATTTTTCCCACTGTTTAAAAAGTCCCGCTCGCCACAACGCCGAGCCCTCTTCCATCGGTCACCGGCGTAACCGTCACGCCGTGGAAGGGTTTCGTGAAAATATAGCTGCTGATTATGCCGAGAGCAGCGCCTGCCGCAACATCGTGGATAAAGTGGTTCTTCGATTCGACCCTGGAATACGCCGTAAATGTTGCGAGCGCATATGCAGGAATTCCGTATCCCCATCCATAGCGCTTTCGCAGGAACTCCGCGGCGGTAAATGTCATCGAAGAGTGGCCTGAAGGAAAAGAGAGGTAATCGCTGCCGTTTGGCCTCAGTTCATGAACGGAATATTTCAGTCCCATGGTAGACCCCTGGCTGAGCGCTGCAGACAGCCCGAACTGCCATAACCCCGGAAGGTCGTTCTTGTACAAGGCGACTGCGGCCGCGGCTGCGGGAAGTGCATAGAGAATAATGTTGCCCGCATTTTCTATCTGATCCTTGGCACAGGCAGGACCGGTAATCGCCGGTGAGAGAACCAACAGACACGAGAGTGTCATCATGGATAGGTTTCTTTTTGTCAAGTTCATAACAACCTCCGATTTAAATTTATTCGGTTAAATAGCAAGTTATACGTTTAACTCTCAGCACAGTCTAACCCTTTTCCTCCCTCTTCATTTATTTACACTCACACCCTCACATCTCATATAGCTTACGAATAAATGGTAATAAAAATTGTTGTTTATTTATAATATTTATAAATTTTATAATATTTAACTTAACGCGTTATATTATAATGAGATATGTCATATATATTTAGCCTATATAGCTCGCACATATTAAAAATATACTCTATAATTTCTGCTTTCGCCACTATTTGTACTAAGATAATCAGAAGGAAATGCTCAAGGCAGGCGGGTAAACCGAAATGATCTGGACCTGTGAGTTCTTTTGTTTGTGAATGTCAACGACCCAGCTTGCTGCAAAGAAACCGATCGCAGAGCCGAAAACCTCATCGGACGTCCAGTGCGCATCCTGATAGGTCCGCGCAATTACCGTAAACACGGCGGGAGCATACGCTAATATTTTCAAAAAAATTGAACTGGTATTCCCTGCAAGAACGGTCGACAGGGCAAATGCTGCGGTAGCGTGGCCGCCGGGAAAGGACTGGTAATTTCTATCAAGGAGGGTGAACGGCCTGAAGGCCGCATGCCCTTTATTCATGTACGGCCGCGCCCTGCCGACAGAAACGGTGAATATGCTTTTTACCAGCTCGGCGTACAGAACCGCCTGCATTATTTCAAATCCGACTTTTTTCGTTGAAGTATTATTATCAAGCCATCCATGCAGGCCGAATCCCACGGCCAGTATCGGCGTGGGAAACCATCCGCCCCAGGTGCCGCCGATTTGTATCGGGATCGTTGACCCGTATCCGGGATTTTTAAAAACCGCAATGCGGACCGGTTGGTCGGCCTGCGCTGCCAGTACGGTCGCGCCTCCGATCAAACCCAGTTTCAGCCAATCGCCTTCGTCCCAGGTAAGCGGCTGTTTTACAAATTCAAATGTTTCTTTTTCAAACTCGGTAAAATCGTACTTGTTCTGGGAAAAGAGCAGTGACGCAAAACCGATTATCAGGAAAGTTGTTAACGGAAATATTCGTCGCACCGCGCACTCCCTTGTTTCCCGCCGGAGAAAGGCCATACGTTTATTTTTCCGCAGGCATCTTCAGGGCTATTTTCCGGACCGCGGCTCCCATTTAACGCTCAGTCCGCTGCCTCCGTCCGGTGTAGAATACGCGCCGATGGAAATCGGCCTGTCTTTAATGCGGTGGAACTCAGGGACCATCACGCCGCACACTGCCCCGATTATGAATCCGGCGCCCACATCGGACGGAAAATGGTCGAGCGATCTCACCCGCAGGTATCCGAGAAACAGCGGAGGGACCGACGCTGCGCCGTATAACAGGTATTTCGTCCATCCCATTTCAGGGTGGTAATCGCCGTAGACTTTTGCCATAAAGAAAGTTCCGGTCGTGGATGAAGCGACGTGGCCGCTGTAAAACGAATTCCGGTTATTGCCCGATCTCCGCTGGTCCTTGGTGAGTTCGGTACTGTAATAGACAACCGGCCGGTACCGGTTCTGAAAAGTGGGCCCTAAAAAACTCAGGTTGTACGCGCTGAAGGCCACGGAATGGGTCTCAAGGCACAACAGGAGAATATCCAGCCAATCATGCCTGATACGGCTGTCAGCCACAAGTGACCCGGCCGAAGCATAAATGGCCACCGACAGATAATCCGAATACTTTTTGAATTTGTCTCTCTGTGAGGGGTCAAGTTCCAGGGCCCAATGGTCGATTTTGTTTATGTAAACATCCTTGTTCAACCCGTCGAGCTCAGCGTCGGTCAGGTTCTTTTTGTCGAGGATCTTCGGCACCATGATATAGTCGGACAACAACCCGATGCCGATGATCCCGCCGCTGATCCAGCGGTTTACATTAAATACGTGAAAAGAACTGTCGGTTGCCAAAGATTTGATCTGCCCCTGTTCTGCAAAACAACCGGCTGCCAGCAAAAACACGATGATAGTACGGTAACTGGTTTTCGTAATGCCTCCCTTGTTTATAGTGATCGACTTAAATTTTTATTTTATGGATAAGCTCTTACTTCCCATGATGATAATTTCCTGAATAATAGGTCAGTACAATCTTCTGTTCCGTTCTTATGAAATTGCCGCTGAAGTTATCGATTATGTCCGGGTCTCTGTTATCGTAATAGACCACGTGTTCGAATCCTATACCGAGATTGCGGTAAAACCTGACCTCAATTCCGGGGTTTATCATAAAAAACCTATTATTACTTTTAGCGAAACCGTCCCGTGCATTGCCGACATAGGTATGCGTCAGGAAAAAAGAGCCTTTAAACGTCGCCCGCACCCGGTCGCAGAGATCAAGGGCGCTCTCCACCTTTGCTTCCATTCCGCCGACCAGATCATAATCTTTTGTCGTATCGGAATAGGGCCCGATCCGGGTGGTATTTCCGCCGAACGGCACGGCAGCGGCATGGAGATCGACGCGAAACTCGGAATTCGATGGAAGTTGCATTCTGGAGATCACGCCCGGACCAAACCCGATGGTGCTCAGTTCGAAATAGGTATCATCATAATAATCCCAGTGTTGGAATGCGCCGGCGAGAATGTCAAGCCCTCCGGTATGCGCGTTTTTTCCATAGAGAAGACCGTACCCGGTTGCTATGTTGAGTACCGGTTTTCCTTCCTCAAAATTGAGTTCGGCCCGAGCTTTGAAAAAATCGTACGGTTTCCGGGTTTGATCTTCGAATGGATCACCATAATTCAGATCAACATCAATAATCCCGCTTACGTCTCCGGTCCCAAATTGCGCACCTCTGTTTTCCACATATGTTCCGGAAGACAATCTAATGTCAATCGGTTCTTTCTGATACACCTCTTTAGTGGTCACCCTGGAAGTTTTTCCCTGCAGAAGCCGGTTTATCGCGCGTACAGGGTCAATAAGCCCGGCGCCGATTTCGCGAACCACTCTTTCGGTCCCGGTTGCACGGTCATCAAGGATATCGGAGCTTAAACGGTAGGTGACTTCGCCTATAAAGACGCCGCTGATCGTGGTGTTGATCAGGTCTTCCCGCTCCGGCTTTCCGTTTTCCCCGAAAATCTTCCACATATAGCTGCCGAAAAAGGTGATGGGCAGCGCTTCGTACAGGTTGTATCCGTTCGAACGGGCGGCATTGTAATAAAGGTTGCCGGAAATAGGGTGAAATAAAAAATTGTTGCCGAAAGGATCGTGGTCCCAAATCCAGCCCGGCCCCCACGGCCAGCCGGCCCGAAGGTTGTTCCCCCACGAGTTTAAACTTACTCTCACATAATCGTAGTTGAGGACATACCGGTCAAACCGATTGATCACGGCATTGATCCCGACGACATCGACAAGAGGTATCCATAAAGGATATTTCTTGTTGAATTTTAAATCGTCACCCGCAAGGCTTTTATATCTGTTGTAAGAAGAAAGATCATTGCCCAAACCGGACGCTGTATCCGCAAATGTCCCCTGCTGCCGCCCTGCCGAATTCTGACTGGTTACCGTACGGGACGATTCGGTTCCGCCCCCAATCGTATCCTGGGCCTGGACCGAAGTAAAAACAAACACTATCAAAAGAAAACGTATGCTTTTCACCATCTTTAATTCCTTTCTGCATCCATATAGCTAACAAATATCGTGCCGATATTAAATTTACCAATAAAAGTAGAATAATAAGCGGTTTCAACTGTTTATTTCTTTCCCGCTTACGCAATTTGTTTTTGCGGTTTCGGGAATGGTTTGCAATGGCTTTCTTTGCCTGTTAGCATCGTTTCGTTTCCGGATGGTTTATCATTTTGCAGAAGGACATTCTTTTAAATAGCCTTGGCATAATTATTGCGAAACCAAGTACAGACGAGGAATAATAAGGGTACCTTATGAAATTACCTTTTCAAAAAAAATGGTCGCTTTTCGCTGTTTTATTAGCCGGAACATCTCCAATTTCAGCCGGCCCTCCTTTTCAAACCGACGACCCGGAACCCGTATCGCAGTACCACGGTGAAATTTATTTCGCATCGCAGATTACGAAATCCGTGGCCGGAGTTTCCGGAACAGCGCCCCATGGCGAGCTCAACTATGGAATACTCCCTGAAACGCAACTGCATTTGATCGTCCCCATTATGGTAAATTCCCCGTCAACCGGGAACGTCGCCTTCGGGGTCGGAGACATCGAATTCGGCGTGAAGTATCGGTTTATAGAGGAAGATAGCACGTTTCCGCAGGTAGGAACATTCCCTCACGTTGAATATCCTCTCGGCAATGCTTCCCATGGCTTTGGCGCCGGTTACTGGCAGGTTTTCCTTCCCTTATGGGTGCAGAAAAGCTGGGGACCTTGGACAACCTATGGCGGAGGAGGTTATTGGTTCCATTTAAAAAAAGAGGTCGATAATTCGTGGTTTTTCGGATGGGAACTCCAGCGTGAATTATCAAAAACGATAACGCCGGGCGCGGAAATTTTCATCAACACTGCGGCGCCGAAAACCGAAGTGGCCTTTGATGCCGGTTTTACACTAACGGTTAACAAGACGGACCATCTGCTTGCCTCGATCGGAACTGATATTACCGGTAGCAACAGACTTTTGGCATATGCGGCCTATTTATTAACCTTCGGGTCGGATTGACCTTTTGTGTTTTATTTTTTGGCACGTATATTGCGCGTCTGTATAAAAGAAAACAATGAACTCCCCCGAAGCAGAGCTTCGAGGAATTTGACACAGAGATTAAAGAAGCATAACAAACCCGTTTGGGAGAAATTTCATGCACTATAACCATCAACCACAAAAGGAGGGTTTCATGACAACATCAACTGTACCGAAAGACAGGATCGCCGAAAGGGCATACGAGATTTTCAAATCCCGGGGCGGAAAATCCGGAAGAGACCTCGATGACTGGCTTCAGGCTGAAAAAGAGCTCGCACGGTCTGAAATGACGGGCTCAACGATCCCGTTTCAGACGAAGAAAAACAGGAACACAAACAGTAATCTGAAATTCGGCTCCTGAAAAGCAAAGAGTTCGACTGCTCTGTGAGGGAGGAGAGGTGGGGCTGAAGAAGGCCCCGATCCATGAGGATCGGGGCCGATTACTGTCCATGACTATACAGCAAATACGTTAGCCGTTTTTACCTGCCGACCAGAAGCCTTGCCCCGCACCAATTGCCTTCCCCGCACATTTTATCCGATTTGCGTACGGTCGTTTGAACATCATAGGGAACTCTCCGCCACTCGATGGTCCGTGCAGCATCATCCAGGAGCAGGTAGCAGGCGCGGTTGTCGCCATCACGCGGCTGGCCCACTGAACCGATATTGACTATATATTTCTTTGACCGTTCGAACTCGAACCGGCACTCGATGTCCGAAGGATATTTGCAGGTCAGGTCATCGGCGATCACGCAGGGCAGATGGGTATGTCCGTAAAAAGCCAGTCCCTCGAATGCGCCGAACTGCTGGGCGACCCGTTCAGGTTTCCAACCACTGACGAACCGATCCGGAAGAAGGTACTCGAAAATGGGGTCTAACGGCGTGGCATGAACGCAGAGCAATCTGCTTTCCTGATGCCGGTCAGGAAGATTTTCAATGAATTTCCATCGGGCATCTTTCGCGTGTTCCATGAGAAGGCATTGCGGCGTTTCTCCTTCATGGCCGCACGTATAGAAATGCGGTTCGAAAATATCGGTCTCTTTTTTCTCAGGATGTTTCTGCGGGTCCATTATTTCCTTCGTGAGGTAGATGACCTCAGCGGCTATCGGATTAAAACCAAGCGGTTTGTGGATCAATGCATGGTCGTGATTGCCCATAAGGGTAATTTTCGCCTTTTCCATAACCAAATCAATACATGCTTCCGGGTCCGGCCCGTAGCCGACAATATCTCCCAGGCAGAGTATCTCCTCGACATCATGCTGTTCGATGTCTTTCAGTACCGCGCATAGCGCCTCGATGTTTCCATGTATGTCGCTTATAAATGCTCTCACCGCGCTGTCCTTTCCTGTGTCGATTTCAAAGGTCAATATTCATCCATGTGGCGCCACTCGGCGTTTTCGAGCCACTCTCCGGGATGGTGCTGGAATTCCATGAGCGAGGAGATAAAACTTTCGTGGGCCTTTTCCTGGTCGATGATCAGTTTCAGCATTACTTGCTTTCCGATGTCCGTGACCTTCGGGAGCGATTCTTCGTAAAGTGCAACGCTTTTTTTCTCGAAAAGTAATGCCTGGTCATAGGCCTGTTCGTAGTTGATGGGCGGGAGAAATTTCTGGTCCGAGAAATGGTCGGCAATCTGCTTGAATACGTCTTTGGCCCTGCTCACCACCGTCTCACGCGGCAGTGTCGGCGCTTCGCCCTTCTTCTGCCATGCATCGAACAGTTCATAGTGACTTTTTTCCTGGGCCGCCATGAATGCGAATATGCCCTTCAATTCCCTGATCTCTGTTTTATGAGCAAGAACCGAGTACAGTTCCATTCCCTGCGTTTCAATCTCCTTGGCAAAATTAAGGAAATCCATTGCTTCTCCCCTTTTTCAGGTAAACGAAACCCCGAGTGATTGAAGCACCTCTTTGACCTTCTGAGGAGAAACCGGTTTCTCCAGATAAAAATCCGCGCCGAGCTGACTGACCTTTTCCCAAGTGCCGTTTCCTCCGTACGCGGTGACCACGAGCACACGGCAGTCGCTTTGAATTCTTTTAGCCTCCCTGATCACCTCAAACCCTTCTTTTGTTTCAGCACCGGTAAGCCGCAGATCGGCAATGACCGCAGTATATGACTTGAACTGGAGGAGATTCAGGGCTTCTGCGAATGTTTGTGCTGTGTCGACAGTAATTGATGGCCCGCTCAGTACCTTTTTAAAGGCAAAGAGTATCGCTTCCTCGTCATCTACAATCAGGATTCTTTCCATTTTTTTTCCTTTTTCTAAGCGTTTCTTTCCTGGCACATATATTCATCGCAATGATCATGCCTGAAATGAAAAATAAAAAAAATATACTATTTTGCCAATAAGAGACTGAATATCGGCATTCTTTGCTGTTCAAACTTAATTTGCCGAAAAAAAACCTTCTCTCTTATGCGAATGATTTTCTTAATAATGGGAACCACTTCAATGCAGCGGAAAAGATTATTGTACTTCAATCCTTTTGATGGTATGGCATAGCCCTTGCTGATTATTCATGATATGTTTTTATCGGAAAGAGAGGTTCTTATGGTAACAACAATGACGCAACGGTCTTCAGCGGCAGAGCAGGAAACATCGGAAACGACATGGCCCGGAGTTCATGAACTACTTCCATCTGCCGAGGAGAACACCTATTTCAAAGATTATCTGCAGTTCGCTGTTCGCCGGAGTATGAGAGCAGCTGAATCCTACGAAAACGCGTCGCGCATGCCCATCGGAGTAGGGATACGATCCTTCTTCCACGATATGGCCGAACTCAAGCGTTATGAAACCGAACGTCTGCGGCAGTATTATCATGAAGAATCCATTGTCTTTTCCGGATTCAATGATCGTTCTAATGGTGATTCATTGGTTTCGTATCTGATGGATCTGGAAATGAAACCCGTCGGATGCGTGATCGATGCCTGCCGTTTTGCATTAAAGAACGAAATCAATGATCTCCATATCTATATACGTTTAGCGGAACGGGAAGAGGACGAGACCACAAAAGAACTGTTTCTCTTCCTGATACAACAGCAGAAGACGCACGTCCTGTTTGTGCAAAATCAGATATCGTTCCTTGAGTTTGAAGCTGTAGGAATGAGTATGCCCTCTTTATAAGCAGCCGGCGAACCACGGCGGAAAAGGTAAAAGTGGATTTGACCATAAGGATTGCAGGTGAAGCAGGCCAGGGAATGCAGACCATAGGAAATGTTATCTGCAGAATCTGCAGGGACAACGGTGTGTCCCTGTTCTCACACCAGGATTACATGTCGCGAATCCGCGGCGGCAACAACTTCTTCCAAATCCGGCTTTCCGGTTCGCCGGTGCTTGCGCCGCGGGAAAAGGCGGACATCCTTCTCGCCTTAAACAGGACAAGCGTCGAGCTTCACCGGCCGTCGCTCACCGACAAGGGCATGATCATTCTGGACAGAATGAAATACGGGATCACCCTTGATGATAACCGATTTTTCGATGTTCCGCTGTACTCGCTGGCAGGGCAGGCCGGCGGCAGTGAATTGTTCGTCAATTCGGTCGCCTGCGGCGCTCTGGCTGGTATTCTACGGTTTGATTTCAAAATATTGGAAGAGATGCTGGACCGCCAGTTCGGCCGGAAAGGCGCTGAAATCATTGAAAAAAATATCGCCGCTGCCAGGGCAGGATATGCGGCGGCTATTGATCGGTTTTCATCCGATGTCTTTAAAGCAGAAACCAGCGGTCGTAACCGGTCTGATTTACTCATTAATGGCAACCAGAGCATTGCACTCGGCGCCATTCAGGCCGGGTGCAAATTTTATTCCGGCTACCCGATGACCCCGTCGACTGAGATCATGGAAAACGTCGCGCATTTCGCAGGAAAATATAACATCGTGGTCGAACAGGCCGAAGATGAAATGGCGGCGATCAACATGTGCATGGGTGCATCGTTCGCCGGCGTGCGCGTAATGACCGCGACATCGGGCGGGGGGTTCGCGCTCATGACCGAAGGGGTGAGTCTCGCCGCCATGACCGAAACGCCGCTTGTGGTCGTGGTCGCCCAGCGGCCGGCGCCTGCAACCGGATTTCCCACCCGCACCGAACAGGCTGACCTGGACTTTGTGATCCACGGCGGCCACGGCGAGTTTGCCAAGGCGGTGTTTGCTCCGGGGACCGCTGAGGAGGCATTCAAACTCACGGTCAAAGCTTTCGACCTTGCCGAAATGTTTCAGATCCCGGTTATTATCATGACCGACCAGTACCTTGCCGATTCCTGCCGCAACGTTGAAGCCGAAATGTTCCGTAGCGGGCCGAACACCCGTTATATTCTTTCCAGACAGAACGTCCGGGATTACAAACGATATGTACTGACCGCAACCGGAATATCTCCGCGGGCCGTGCCGTCGTGGATAAACGACCCGGTCTATGCCGACAGCGACGAGCACGACGAAACCGGCCATATCACCGAGGACGCAAAAACCAGGACCGCCATGGTTGACAAGAGGTTTTCAAGAAAGATGTCAGGTTTACAACATGATCTCGTGCCGCCCACTGCAGCCAATCTCAACGGCGCGGCAACGATACTGATAGGCTTTGGATCTACCTATGGAGTGATGAAAGAGGTTTCAGATGGCAGTAAAGACATAAAAGTCGGCTTCGTGCATCTGTCGCAGGTATGGCCGTTCCCTTCGGAACAGGTAACGGCACTGCTTGAAAACCGGGTGGGCGTAAAAATCATATCAATCGAAAATAATGCAGGAGGCCAGTTGAAAAAACTGCTTCGAAGGGAAACAGGAATTTGCGCGGACGGTTCGATCATCCGCTACGACGGCCGGCCTTTTACGGTGGATGGGGTCATGGAACAATTGCATAAAAAAGGGACAACTCATGCTTCCCAAAGATCTTCGCAGCAACGATGAAATCGCCTGGTGCCCAGGGTGCGGCGACCATGGAATCCTCACGGCAGTGACAAAAGCGATAACGCTCCTGGAAAAGGACCCGAAGGACATTCTGCTTGTGTCCGGTATCGGCCAGGCGGCAAAACTGCCCCACTATGTCCGGTGCAACTGCTTCAACGGACTTCACGGCCGTGCTTTACCTGCCGCGGCAGGCGCGAAAATAGCCAACCGGGCGCTTACGGTGATCGTGACCACCGGCGACGGCGACTGTTACGGCGAGGGCGGCAACCATTTTATGCACAACATACGCAGGAACCTCGACATTACCGTTGTCGTCCACGACAACCAGATTTATGGATTGACAAAAGGCCAGGCTTCGCCGACCACACCGCAGGGGTACGTGACGAAGGTGCAGACCGAAGGCGTGGTGCTCGAACCGGTCCGGCCGCTGGAGATCGCCATTGCGCTCGGATGCGGGTTTGTCGCGCGCGGTTTTTCAGGCGCTCCTGACCAGCTCGCCGCGCTCATCGTGCAGGGCGTTCATCACAAA
The DNA here is from genome assembly GCA_049514575.1 of Chitinispirillaceae bacterium. Lineage (GTDB taxonomy): Bacteria > Fibrobacterota > Chitinivibrionia > Chitinivibrionales > Chitinispirillaceae > BOG-1184. Next base: position 60,279 of record JBEKUX010000007.1, read on the forward strand.
GGGTTCGCCCTGATCGACGTCCTGCAGCCGTGCGTTACGTATAACCGGCTGAACACCTTTGCGTGGTACCGCGACCGGGTTTATACCATTGACGCAGCATCCTACAACCCGGCAGATAAATCGGCCGCATATGAAAAAGCAGCCGAATGGGGTGAGAAAATCCCGCTCGGAATCATTTATAAAAATGAGAAACCCACCTATGAGGAAAAAACAGGCCTGAACGCCATTCCGCCCTTGGTTGAGCACTCAATTGAAGAAATCTCCATTCAACCGCTTCTTTCGGAATTCTTATAACCCCTGATATAAAAAATATTTGATTAAGACTTTATGTAGAGTGGGTAACGTTATCACCCCACGCCACTGCCGGCTATCTCCTCTGGCAGCCCCAACTCACCTGCTGACGCAGGTTCGGGCAGGGCACCCAGCCGACGGAGACATCCGGCAGCGGTGTGGTTTCTTATCTCATACACTTATATCATTTTTACTATTGGGATTCCAGTTCCACAGCTACTTGAGGGTGGGGGTCCGCTGAAGTTTAGAGCTGCACTGCCGATGCCCACCCCACACCCAAGCAGGTGTCTTTAGCCAAAGAAAGATACTATTTGTTGAATTTATTACTCCGGTTCCTTTTTCCCGATCTTGCGGTAGAGCGCCGAAAGCGAGATCCCCAGCGCTTTGCTGGCTTTGTTCTTGTCGCCTCCGTATTTCTTCAGAACTCTCTGGATATTGGCATCAAGGCACTTTTCTAAATCATCGATTTCCTCTGACTCTGAAACCGGCGTTCCGGTTTCAGAAGAGATGGTTAACCCGGTGAAATGACGCATTTCGAGCGTTTTTTTCCGTGAAAACAGGAGTGCGCGTTCCAGAATGTTCCGGAGCTCGCGCACGTTACCGGGCCATGAATACCGGCAAAAAGCGTCGAGAATTTCGGGCGAAAGCGGCATTTCCGTATAGCCGAAACCGGTCAGGATATGCTCGGCAAGCCCGGAGATGTCCTTTACTCTGGTCCGCAAAGGAGGGAGCTCGATCGGAAACACGCATATCCGGTAATACAGGTCTTTCCGAAACCGTCCGCTCTCCGTGTCTTTGAGCAGGTCGCGGTTGGTCGCGCAGATCAGTCTGAAATCGCTGTGCCGCACCCTGTTTTCGCCGATACGGCGGAACGACCGTTCCTCAATGGTCTTTAACAGCAGTGTCTGGACTTCAACGTCCATGTCACCTATCTCGTCAAGGAACAGCGTGCCTTTGTCCGCCATCTCAAGGAGCCCTTCCTTGTCTTTAATAGACGAAGTAAACGCCCCTTTCATGTGGCCGAACAATTCGCTTCTCAACAAATCGCCCTTAAGGCTTGAGCAGTTAAGTTCGACGAACACCTCGTTGCTTCTGCCGCTGTGGTCGTGTATCCAGCGGGCAAGAACACCCTTGCCTGTGCCGGTTTCGCCGTACAGGAGGATCGCCGAATCGCTGTCGGCCGCCACCTTTGCATGTTCGAGAAGCTGCGCAATCGATTCGCTTGTTCCGAAATAGGGCTCCTGCCCGCCTGCCATCCGCTGCTGAACAAGGCTACGGCGGCGGAGCGACTCCACTTCAAGGCTCCGGTCCAGATACCGCTTGATGTCGTCCATCTCAACAGGTTTGGTAAGAAAATTCTCCGCCCCGTACTTTGTCGCTTTTACCGCCGTGGGAATGTCGCTCGATCCGGTGATGACAATGACCGGTACGCCGGGATAGTTCTGTTTAAGTTCCGGGAGCCACTCGAGCGAATTGCCGTCGCGGAGCCGTAAATCCAGCAGAATCGCATCAATGGTTTCGGCGGCAATGATTGTTTTCGCCTCGGTAAGAGACGGCGCTTTTCGTATGGCATACCCGTTTTTACTGAGATATTTTTCATAGCCGAACAGCGCGGCTTCGTCATCTTCGACGATCAGGACTTGGGGAGATTTCTGAGACACGATAGGTATCCGTTGTGTTGTTGTGACTTACGAACCATACAATTTAAAAAGAGATATAGAGAAAATATATCATGATTGCCATTCCTACCAATCATTTCATAATTGCGAAACAGGATATAAACAGGATAAATTCTGAGGGTATAAAACTTAATCTATCATATTGTTTTTAAATCTGTTAGGTATATTTTTAAAATCTCAAACAATTATATGATTCTGCGGCATACCGTTTGCTTTATTCTAATCTACAGTTTACTAAAAACCTCGGCTAAACACCCGAAGAGGGAGGATATAATTATGCCACAACGCAAAGCTGAAGCAGTATGGGAAGGCGGCCTTTCGAAAGGAAAGGGAACCATTAAACTCGGCAGAGGCGCTTTTAAAGAGCCGTATTCGTTCGCATCGCGGTTCGAAAGCGGCAAAGGGACCAATCCGGAAGAGCTCGTCGGCGGCGCCATTGCGGGCTGTTTTTCCATGGCGTTCGCCATGATGCTGGAACAGGCGGGTTTCCCTCCGAAAAAAATACATACCGTCGCGGAGGTGAGCATCGATAAAACAGGCGATGGGTTCTCGATCACCACCATTGCCCTGGACACCGAAGCAAAAGTGCCCGGCATCGACGATAAAAACTTTCAGGAGAAAGCACAGGCCGCCAAAGCCGGCTGCCCTGTCTCCAGGGCATTGACCGGAGCTACAATTACTCTTAACGCAAAGCTTATGTGACCAATAATATAAATAGTTTTTTGCTAAAGGCAATCTCCAATGAACTACCCCGCAGCAAGCTCGCAGCATGCTGCGAGGTAGCTAAAAACCGCCTCTTCTCTTTTTCCCCTCTCCACTTGTGGAGAGCCGTTCTTTGAATAGAGCAATCTATCCAAATAAGGCCTTTAGGGGGAAAGACGAAGTCAGGGGTGAGGCATAAGCCGAAGCACGCTTCGGGGAATTAAGTCCATTGTCATGAATTAATATAATTCTTCATGTGCTAAAGACTTTATTATTTTGTAATTAATGAAAAGTAACATTTCAAACCGTTTCGTAAAAACGCTTTCTCTTATTGTAACACTTGCAGGGCTCGCGGTCATGGCGGGGTGGATATTCAATGTCGGCATGTTGAAAAGCCTCTCTCCGGCGTGGGTCAGCATGAAGTTCACTACCGCCCTTGCTTTTGTTGCAAGCGGCGTCACACTCTATTTTATCGTCCGTGCCGGGGAAGGTGAATTTGACAATGCCCAGGTCGTTCTTTTCATAACTTCCCTGATCATCATGCTTCTCATGGGAACGCTGTTTTTCTCCGCGCTTCTGAAAATAAGGACAGGGCTTGAAGAATTGTTTATTAAAGACGCGACAGGCGCGGTAAAGACCGTGGGCCCCGGACGGCCATCGGTGCTGACGATAGTGAATTTTATATTGATTGCGACGGCCGGTATTTTAACCATGGTGAATACAAAAAATCTCCGGTTTAAACTCAGGACCATCGGCCTCGTCGTCGCTTCCATCGGAACCGTGGCCGTGGCCGGCTATATCATGGGCGCGCCGGTCCTTTATTATTATATAGAAGGAATAAACTCGGCCATTGCCTTCCATACTGCGGGTCTGTTCGTGTTATTAGGAACAGGATTGCTATGTCTATAAGAGCAAAACTCACGATTATCTTTCTGGCGATAGCCTCGATACCCTTGCTCCTTGTCAGCGCATTGACATACACGAACTTTAAAAATTCTTTGGAGGCCAACCGCCTTACGCAACTCCAGGACCTCGCTGTTTTCAGGGCGGACAGGATAGAGACGTATTTTGCCGGATTAAAGGGGGACATTGAGATGACCCAGGGGTTTTACAATATCCAGAAAAACCTTCCAATAATGACCCGGCTTGCCGGCCGACCGGAGGATCCGAAGTTTGCCGCCGCGGATAAAATGCTCGGCGATCAATTACGGCAGATGCAGTCGGTTTCGGAGATGGTCGATATCATGCTGGCCAGTCCGGACGGCAAGGTCGCTTATGCGAACAGGCCCGGCCATTACATGAAAGATCTGTCCAAGGGCATAAATGCCGAACGGAAAGCATTTGAACATGGGAAAAAAGGCGTTTACTTTTCGGAAATTTATTTCGATTCAACGGAAGACAAGAGGTTCGAAATGCTGGCCGCGGCCCCGGCCGCCGGTTTTGACGGCGCTTTTATCGGGGTCATCGTTTTTGAGGTGGACATGACCCCTGTTTATAAACTTATCCAGGACGTGACCGGTCTTGGCGCTACCGGCGAGGTCCTGGTGGCAAGGAAAACAAAAACCGGCAATCAGGTGGAATTCCTGAACCCGCTCAGGCATGACCCCAAATCGGCCCTTACCAGAAAAGCTAACATAGGAGATGCCTCAGGGTTCCCCATTCAGCAGGCAGTGCAGGGCAAAACCGGGGCCGGACTGGCAATCGATTACCGGGGCAGACAGGTCATTGCGGCCTGGCGGTATATTCCATCCATGGATTGGGGGCTGGTCGCGAAAATCGATACCCAGGAGGCGTTTGCCGACGTGACGAATTTAAGGAACCTGGTGTTATTGATCCTTATCATTGTTTTCGCGCTCAGCGGCATTATGGCATTTTCCATTGCCCAGTCCTTTTCAGGGCCGATAAAACGGCTCTCCGAAGGCGCCGCGATAATCGGGAGCGGTAACTTAGACCACAAACTCGGGACCGACCAGAAAGACGAAATAGGCCAGCTCTCCCGGTCGTTCGATAAAATGACCCATGATTTAAAAACCATAACCGCTTCGCGCGACGAGTTGGACCGGGAAATCACTGCGCGTAAAAAAACCGAAGAATCTCTCCTGCAAATGACCGATGACCTGACCAGATCGAACAAGGACCTTGAGCAGTTTGCCTACGTCGCTTCCCACGATTTGCAGGAGCCGCTCCGCGCGGTCGCCGGGTTCATGGGCCTGCTGAAAAACAAATACCGGAACACCCTTGACATGGAGGCGCAGGAATATATCGAATATTCGGTCAAAGGCGCGGAACGGATGCAGTCGCTTATCAACGACCTGCTCGATTATTCCCGCGTCGGCACCAGGGGCGGAAAACCCGTGCTGACCGAGGCAAAGGCGGCGCTTGACGAAGCATTATCGCGCCTGCAGGCAGGCATAAAGGAATCGGGCGCGAAAATCAGTTCCGGCGAACTTCCGAGCGTGTATGTCGACGGAACGCAGCTTTCCCAACTGTTCCAGAACCTTATCGGCAACGCCATCAAGTTCCGGGGCGAACAGGCCCCGCTTATCCGCGTCAACGCCGACCGTCTCGACGCGGGCTGGCGGTTCAGCGTCGCGGACAACGGCATCGGCATCGAGCAACAATATGCCCATAAAATATTTATGATTTTCCAGCGGCTGCACAGCAGGGAAAAATATCCGGGCACCGGCATAGGCCTCGCGGTCTGCAAAAGGATCGTCGAGCGCCATAATGGAAAAATCTGGTTCGAATCCACGCCGGGCCGAGGAACGACATTTTTTTTCACCATTCCAAATAAAGGAGACGGCAAATGAGCGCAACGCAAGTCCGCCCTATCCGGATTTTACTGGTCGAAGACAGTGAGACCGATGCCAAACTGACGCTGACGGCGTTAAAGCAGGCAAAAGTGGCAAATGAAGTGAGCCACGTTGAAGACGGCGTCCAGGCAATGGAATTCCTGAAGCACCAGGGCAACTATGCCGGGTCGCAGCGGCCCGACCTTGTCCTGCTCGATTTAAACCTCCCGCGCAAGGACGGCCGGGAAGTGCTTGAAGAACTCAAGGGCGATCCCGATTTACGGTCCATTCCGGTCGTTGTCCTGACCACCTCCAAGGACGAGCAGGACGTGCTCCGTTCGTACCAGCTCCACGCCAACTGCTACATCACGAAGCCCGTCAACTTCGACCGGTTTCTGGAGGTGGTCCAGTCCATCGAGCATTTCTGGCTGAGCGTGGTGGTCATGCCGGAGAACAGGTAAAAAAGGTATGATAACTCAGGTTTATATGACGAAATATTTTCCGCTCGTGGTGAGCCTGTCGAACCATGAGCGACTTTTCTGCTGTATTTCAGCAGTTTTCCGCTCATGGTGAGCTTGTCGAACCATAAGCGGGCTACCGCTATCATCTTGAATGCAAATTCGGATAAACTTAAAAGGCAAACCAATGGCCACAAAAAAAACTTCCCGCCCGGCCGCAAAAAAATCGCGGCCCGCGCGGTCTGACCCGCGCCGCGATTTCCCGATCGTCGGCATCGGCGCTTCGGCCGGCGGCATAGAGGCGCTGCAAGCTTTCTTTTCGGCATTGCCCGAAGATCTGCCGTACGCCATTGTCTGCGTCATGCACCTGTCGCCGGAACAGAAGAGCGGCATGCCGCGCCTGTTCGGCAAGGCCCTGCCGAAGGTGCGCTTCGAGGAGATCTCCGCCAGCGCCGTCCTGCGGCCGGGCGGCGTCTATTTCAACCCGCCCGGCCGTTCCGTTTCTATTATCAATAACCGATTCCGTCTGAGCGCGCCTGCGCGGGAGCGTCCCGACCTTCCTATCGACCATTTCTTCCTCTCGCTCGCGCTCGACCGCGGCGGCAGAGCGATCGGCATAGCGCTCTCGGGCGCAGGGACCGACGGCGTGCGCGGGCTCCTCGAAATCAAGGCCGCGGGCGGCATGGTCATGGCCCAGGACCCATCCACCGCGGAGTTCAACGGCATGCCATCGAGCGCGGTCGCGACCGATGAGATGGACTGTGTCGTACCGCCCGCCGACATGCCCGGCATCATCGGACGGTACTTCGGCCACGCGGGAGACGCGGCCCTCGACAAAAAAGACCTCTGCCCGGCGCTGAACGAAGAGGAGCAGAAGGCGCTTTTCGGGATATTGTCGGACAAGACCGGCCACCGGTTCGAGCACAACAAAAAAAGCGTGGTGGCGCGCCGCGTGTTCCGCCGCATGGGGCTCGCGGGCGCGTCGACGGTCGCCGGCTATCTGTCGCTCCTCGGCAAGGACCCCGGCGAAGTGCAGCAATTGACAAATGATCTTATGATCGGCGTGACGCGGTTCTTCCGTGACCCCGAGTCGTGGGAGCGGCTGAAGACCGAGGTCGTGCAGGGGCTCCTGCGCGAAGAGCCGCCGAACCGCCCCTTGCGCGTATGGGTGCCCGGCTGTTCGACCGGCGAGGAGGCCTATTCCGCCGCAATGATCTTCCTTCGGCAGATGGAAACTGTCGGAAAAACGCGCCCGCTCTCGATTTTCGCCACCGACATCAACGAAAAGGCCCTGCAGCGCGCCCGCGAAGGGAGCTATCCGGAAAGCGCCGCCGCCGACATTCCGGCCGAGTACCGGGGCCGTTACTTTTCCCGCCCCAAAAACGGCGCATCGCTGCTTGTCAATAAAGAGGTGCGGGAAGCGGTGGTCTTCGCAAAACAGAACCTGCTGCTCGACCCGCCTTTTTCGCGCCTCGACCTCATCATCTGCCGCAACCTTTTCATCTACCTCGAACAGGAGGTGCAGGAAAAGGCCGTCACCCTGTTCCACTATGCGCTGCGGCCCGACGGATTCCTTTTCCTCGGTAACGCCGAGTCGGTGGGCAGGCAATACGACCTGTTCAAGTCGCTGGGGAACAAAAAGCACCGTATTTACAAAAGAATAGGGTCGGACCGGCGCCACGGCGTCGTTTTTTCCCCTCTCCATCCGCTCCCGCGGCAGGAGGCGTTCCCCGCCCTTGACGGCGCGGGCAATGATGAGACGAGGGCCGCGGCGCAGCGGGCGCTCCTCGAACACTACGCGCCGCCGGCGGCGGTCATCAACCGCGACTACGAGATCGTCTATTACAACGGCCCCACCGGCGATTTTCTCGCGCAGCCCGGCGGCGCGCCCACGCAGAACCTCCTCGACCTCGCGGGCAGGCAGTTGCGCACCCGGCTCCGCCGCCTTCTGGCGCGGGTGGTCCGCGACCGCGCGCCGGGCAGCCTGCGCGCGGCGCTCCCTGAAGGCGCGAAAGAAGCGCGGCCCGTCATCGTCAAGGTCGTCCCACTTGTAAACACTCCGGATGACAAGGAGCTCTTTTCGGTCTCTTTCGAGGCCCCGCCGCAAGGCGCCGCCGCCCTTCCCGAAACGGCGGAACCGGCCGCCGAAGCCGAGGGTTCCCTGGTCCGGCAGCTCGAAGCCGAACTGCAGCACACGAAGGACGACCTGCAGGCCACCATCGAACAGTTCAAGAGCATGAACGAAGAGCTGCACTCGGCGAACGAGGAGCTCCAGGCGGCCAACGAAGAGCTCGAAACCTCGCGCGAAGAGCTCCAGTCGCTCAACGAAGAGCTGGTCACCGTGAATGCGCAGCTCCAGGACAAGGTCGAAGAGCAGGAGAACACGAACGACGACCTGAACAATTTCATCGCTTCAAGCGACGTGCCGACCCTGTTCCTCGACAGGGAGCTGCGGATCAAACGGTTTACCCCGGCCATGACCCGCCTCGTGAAATTCATCCCCACCGACATCGGCAGGCCCTTCGCCGAACTGGAGCATGAAAACCTGGGGCCGGACCTGTCGCTCGACGCTCAAAAAGTGCTCCACAGCCTTTCGCCGGTCTCCCGCGAGGAACAGGTGGGCGACCGGCAGTACATCCGCCGTACGCTCCCCTACCGGACACAGGAAGACCGGATCGACGGCGTGGTGATCACCTTTGTCGACATCACGAGCCGCAAAAAAAACGAGGAGCGGCTCGCGTTCCAGTCCCGCCTGCTCTTCTTTGTCCAGGACGCGGTTATAGGGCTCGACGCCGGTTTTGTCATCAACTACTGGAACGAATCGGCAAAGGCGCTCTACGGCTGGACGGCCGAAGAAGCGATCGGCCGGAAGTCCTTCGAGCTGCTCAAAACCGAATATGTCGGCGCCACCATGGAAGAGGTGGTTGCCCGGATCAAAAGCGCGGGCCATGGTACGTACGAGGCCGTTCATTGCACAAAAGACGACCGGAAAGTGTCCGTGGATGTCCGTTCGACAATACTCCTCGATCCGCAGGGCAAACTGGTTGAATTCATTTCGAGCTGCCGCGATATCACCGAGCGTAAAAAGGCCGAGGAGGTATTGGCTTTTCAGTCTCGATTATTATCGAAAGTGCATGATGCGGTCTTCAGCAGTGACCGTAACTTCACGATTACGTATTGGAACCAGGCAGCGGAGAAGATGTTCGGCTGGACAAAAGAAGAAGCGTTGGGCAAAAATTCCGGAGAATTGCTGAAACCGTTAGTTGAAGGCTCATCGCGCGACCGGGAAAGATCGAAGCTGCGGAGTGACGGCCATTGGGAAGGGGAAGCGCGGTATATCCGAAAAGACGGAACATACTTTTCTGCGGACGTTAATTCTACAACCCTTATAGACGCTGACGGGAAAGACATAGGCAATGTAATTGCCGCTCGCGATATCACCGAACGCAAGAAGGCCGAGCAGGCGCTGCGGGAGAGCGAGGAGCGGTTCAAAGCCATCGCAGCCAACACCCCGGACCACATTCTCGTCCAGGACCGCGAGCTGCGATATTTATTTATTGTAAACCCCCAGCTTGGGCTGACCGAAAAGGACATGATCGGAAAGACCGACGATGACATATTGTCGAAAGACGAAGCGGACAATCTTACGAAAATCAAGCGGCGGGTGATCGAGACCGGTACGCCCGTGCATCTGGAGTCGTCCCTTGTCGACCGCAAAGGAAACCGTCAATTTTTTGAAGGGTCCTATGTTCCCAAACGTGATACGCAGGGCCGCGTCGACGGCCTGATCGGATATTTCCGGAACGTGACGGCGCGGAAAAAAGCCGAGATGGCGCTACGCGAGACAAAAGACTATCTCGATAAACTGATCCACTATGCCAACGCGCCGATCATCGTCTGGGACCCTGAAATGCGGATCACGAGGTTCAATGGCGGGTTCGAAAAGTTAACGGGACATCTCGAGAACGAAATTCTTGGCCAAGACCTGAGCCTGCTCTTTCCGGAAGAAAGCAGCGATGCCTCGTTGAAGATGATAGAACGCGCACTCAAGGGAGAGCAATGGGAATGGGTGGAGATACCTATTCTGTGTAAAGACGGCCGGATAAAACTTGCGCTCTGGAACTCGGCCAATATTTATGCCGAAGACGGCGCGACGCTGCTCGCCACCATTGCCCAGGGCACGGACATCACGGAGCGGAAAATGGCGGAAGAGGCGCTGCGCGAAGCGAAAGAGAACCTGGAGGTCCGCGTCAGGGAACGGACGGCCGAGATCGACAACTATCGCGAGCACCTTGAAGAGCTGGTGAAACAGCGGACCGAGGAGTTGACGAAGTCCAACGCGGACCTGGAGCAGTTCGCCTATGCGGTCAGCCACGACTTGCAGGAGCCGCTCCGCGCCGTTGCCGGCTTCCTGGGGATCATAAAGCGCAACCTCAAAGGGTCGCTCGACGCCAAAACCACGGAGCACATCAATTTCAGCCTGGATGGCGCGAAAAGAATGCAGAGGCTCATCGATGACCTGCTCGATTATTCCCGCGTCAACACCAGGGGCGCAGAGCCGAAGCAGGTTGACGCCAAAGATGCGCTCAACGAGGCGATGTTGCGCCTGGGCGCCGCCATAACGGAATCGGGCGCAAAAATCAGCGCCGGCGATCTGCCGGTCGTTTATTTCGACAAGGCGCAGCTCTCCCAACTGTTCCAGAACATCATCGGCAATGCCATAAAATTCCGTGGCGAACAGGCCACTGTTATCACCATCAGCGCCGACCGCCTCGATGACGGCTTCCGATTCGCCGTGGCCGACAACGGCATCGGCATCGACCCGCAATATGCCGAAAAAATCTTTATGATTTTCCAGCGCCTGCACACACGGGACAAATACCCAGGGACAGGCATCGGGCTCGCGGTCTGCAAAAGGATCGTGGAGCGCCACAACGGAAGGATCTGGGTCGAATCCACGCCCGGAAGCGGTTCCACGTTTTATTTTACCATCCCGGATAAAGGAGAAAACAGGTGATGAAACCGTCCGATGCGCGGCCCGCCGAAATACTATTGGTCGAAGACAGCCCGAGCGACGCGGCCCTGACCAGGGAGGCGCTCAAAAAAGGCAAGATCGCGAACACGCTCAACTGCGTGGGGGACGGCGTCGAGGCGCTCGAATATCTGCGCCGGCAGGGAAAGTTTGCAAAAGCGACACGGCCTGACCTCATCCTGCTCGACCTCAACATGCCCCGCAAGGACGGCAGGGAGGTGCTGAAGGAGCTGAAAAGCGATCCGTCGCTCATGATCATCCCGGTGATCGTGCTGACCACGTCACGCGCAGAACAGGACGTTTTGCAGTCGTATAAGCTGGACGCGAACTGTTATATCACCAAACCCATGGATTTCGGGAATTTCGTCGAGGTGGTCAAGTCCATAGAACAGTTCTGGCTGACCGTGGTGACGCTGCCGGGGAAGAAATGAAAGAACGCCTCTCCTCTTTTTCCCCTCTCCACTTGTGGAGAGCCGTTCTTTGAATAGAGCAATCTATCCAAATAAGGCCTTTAGGGGGAAAGACGAACTCTGGGGTGAGGCGTAAGAATGGCTCCGTCATCTTCCTGACAAAGGCTACAACCATGAAAAACGAAGCTCCGAAAAAAACCTTGCAGATCCTGCTGGTCGAAGACAGTCCCTCGGACGCGGCGCTCCTGCAGGAAAACATTTTGTCAAGGGGCGGCGGGGATAGCAATTTTTCCGTGAGCATTGCTACCTCGCTGCAAAAAGCCATAGACCACCTTAAAAGCAACTACCCGGATGCCGTGTTGCTTGATCTGAATCTGCCCGACAGCAACGGCCTTGGTACCGTTGAACGCGCCCGCCATGCCTCCCCAGACGTGCCGATCATTGTGCTTACCGGGGTCGATGATGAGAAAATAGGCATGGAAGCCATGCAGGCCGGCGTCCAGGATTACCTCGTAAAAGGCCATGCGGACGGGCAGACCATTATCCATGCCGTTCAGTTTGCCATTGAGCGCAAGAAGGTCGAGAAGGCGCTGCGGGAAAACGAGGCCAAGCTGCGGGCCATCTTCGAGACCTCTACCGACGCCATTGGTGTATCGAAGGCCGGAATTCACATCGTGTCAAACCCCGCTTACCTCACACTCTTCGGCTACTCCTCTATTGAAGACCTCATCGGGAAACCGATCACTGGCCTCATCGCACCTTCCGAACGGCCGATAGTTGCGGAGAACGCCCGCCGCCGGGCGCGGGGCGAAGATGCCCCCTCCAGCTATGAAACCCGCGGGCTTCGGAAAGACGGCACTGAGTTCGACATGGACGCGAGGGTATCGACCTACACCGTAGGCGGCGAGACGTTCTCGGTGGTCGTGTTGCGTGACATTACCGAGCGTAAACGTGCCGAGAACGCGCTGCGTCAAAGCGAGGAGCGGTTCAAGGCCATTGCCGAGAGCACGCCGGTCGGGATCGGCGTGGTCAGCGTCCCTGAGGCGAGATTTTTATATGTCAATCCAGCATACACGAAGGCGTTCGGCTACACCGAAGCGGAGATCCTGGACAAAAGTGCGCCCGACATCTATTGGGACATCGAGGAACGAAAACGGCTCCTCGACCTCCTGAAGGAACAAGGCTCCGTGGCGGAATATGAATCCAGGTTCAAGCGCAAGGACGGGACCATGTTCTGGGGACTGTCGTCGGTACGGCCGATAACCTTTGACGGCAGGCCGGCGCTCCTCGGCGCCTTTGTCGACATCACGGAGCGCAAGGCCGCCGAAGATGCGATACTCCGCGCCAAGGAGGAGTGGGAGCGGACGTTCGACAGCGTGCCTGACCTGATCGCCCTTCTTGACCGCGACCACCATATCGTGCGCGTAAACAGGGCAATGGCCGAGAAAATGGGCGTTTCGACGCAGGAGGCCGTAGGGCTGCGCTGCTATGAATGTGTCCACGGGACCGATGCGCCCCCTCACTTCTGCCCGCACCAGCTCATGCTCCGCGACGGAAAGGAACACACTGCGGAGATACATGAAGAGAGGCTGGGAGGTGATTTCCTGGTCAGCACCACGCCGCTTTTCGACCGGGAAAGAAAAATGATGGGGTCAGTACACGTGGCGCGCGACATCACTGATCGGAAAAAAATCGAGAAAGACCTCAAGCGGCTGAGTCAGGAACTGGAAAAAAAGGTGGAGGCAAGGACCGCGGAACTCAAGGGCACGAACGAGCTGCTCAGACTCGAAATCGTCGAGCGGACAAAGGTCGAGGAATCGCTGGCAAAACGCCAGCAGGTGCTGGAATCGATTTATGCCATCGAAACGACCTTCTCGGTGTCGATCGAAAACGTTTTCGACCAGGTCGCCATAACCATCTCAAACCTTGTCAATCTGCCGTACGCGGCAGTTGGCCGGGTTGAAAAAGGAAGACTCACCACCTTCTCGCAATTAATGGACAACAATTTCTCGCATGGAAAATCCATTTCCGTCTTAGCGCACCCCTGCGGGATCGTTGCTCGGGGAAAAAAGATCCGCCAGTATTCGGGAAAGCTTAATGCACTATTTCCTCAAGAAATGAAAGATATCGGACATGACTATAAATCGTATATCGGTATGCCGATTACCGACAAGGAAGGCGTTGTGATCGGCGTCATCTGCGCCTTGGGCCCCGAGGAACACACCTTCAACGATCTTGAGATCCATTCCATTGAAATTTTCGCCCGATACCTTGGCCACGAAATCGAGCATGAAATCATGGACGACCAGCTTCGCATCGCGGGGGAAATGAACCTTTTAGGCCGGATCGCATCCGGTGTCGCGCATGAGGTGCGAAACCCGCTCAACGGCATCCTTGCGATCAGTGAAGCACTGTTTCAGGACCTCGGCGACAAGCCCGAACATCTCCCCTATCTCGAGCATATCAAAAACCAAGTAAACCGTCTGTCGGTGCTCATGAAAGACCTTCTCGAACTCGGCAAGCCGCTTACGCAGTCGGAATTCATCCCGCAGCCGCTCGAACCGATAATCCGTTCGGCAATCGATTCGCTGCGGCATTCCGTGTCCCATAAAAACCGCACCGTGAATTTCACCTCGTTCAAAGATTCTTTCATGGTTAAGGCCGATGCGGTCAAGCTCCAGCAGGTTTTTTTCAACCTTATCGACAATGCCTGCGACCATAGCCATGGTGATGAACCCATTACGGTAGAAATGACCACCGCGTTCGCTGATACAGAAACCGTTGTCCGCGTGATCGACAGGGGCAAAGGGGTCGCGCCAAACCTTCTTGAAAAGGTGTTCGAACCGTTCTTTTCTACGAGGAAAGGCGGAACCGGACTGGGTTTGAGCATTGTCAAACGTATCGTCGAATTGCACGGAGGCACGATCTCCATGACCAATAACGATCCCCCACCTGGCCTGACCGTGGAGGTACGGCTCCCGATTTGCGCGAAGCAGGAACAGGCTGAAACGTAACTTCCCCATTTAATTCACCCCTTCCCTTCCTCCCCCTTATTTAAGGGATTCACGCCTGCCAGCGGCAGGCTGTTGTGGTGTTAAAAGCGGAGGGGGTGAATTTCAATCATCTTCCCTCTCAGGCACGCAAATTGCAGGTTAATAGGGCAAAAGCCAGTTAGAACTGCTTGCATTGAAGGGAAGAAGAATATGGCCTTTTCATTGAAGGACTATTCCGGAATCGAGAAAATCGGCCAGGGAGGAATGGGGATGGTCTATCGCGCCACACAGATCTCTCTTAACCGCAGCGTCGTTATCAAAGAAATCGGCCCCGACCTTCTCAAAGACGCGAGCCTCATCCAGAGGTTCGAAAATGAGGCAAAGTCCGCGGCATCGCTGGACCACGATAACATCATCAGGGTTTACGATTTCGGCGAGGACAACGGTTCTTTCTACATATCGATGGAATATATCGACGGACCAAATCTGGAACAGCTCCTCTCATGGGAGCCGTTTCCCAAGGAAATAGGCCTGATGATCGTTCTCCATGCGTTAAAAGGGCTCAATTTTGCCCACAAACAGGGTATCGCCCACGGTGACGTCAAACCCGATAATATCCTTGTATCAACAACGGGCAGGGTGAAATTGACTGACTTCGGAATTTCATATATCAATGCTCATTCAGGAACTCTTCCGGCCAAGGGGATCGTTTTCCTGACCCCTGCGTATATGCCGCCCGAGCAGGCCGCGGAAGTTGAAGGACAGGATAGTGATGATGAAATAACATCAGAAACGATTCCGGCCTCCTTACGGCCCAGGCTGAATACCGAAATCGAAGAACCCGATATAAGGAGGGACATCTGGTCGGCAGGTGTTCTGTTATACCGGGTCCTGTGCGACAGACTCCCCTTTTCCGGAGAAAATGTCTCCCAGCTCGCGCAATCCATTGGATATGAAAAAGAAACGAATCTTCTTCAAATCGTGCCTTCCCTGCCGGAAGATATTGCGGAAGGTATCAGCGCATGCCTCATCAAAGAGCCTCAAAACCGTCTTTCGACCCTGGAACCGATAATCGAATCTATCCAGAACTACCTGTTTGATATGGGCTTCCGTGATATTGAAAAAGAGATCGAAAAGTACCTTATTGACCGGTTTGCTGCCACCGCGGAACTTGAAAAAGTGCTGATTAGCTACCATATACGAAAAGGCGAAAATAATCTCGGGCTGGGAAACGAGTTGAAATCCGCCGCCCATTTTGAAGAAGCTGAAAAAATAAACGCAAATGACAAGGCTGCGTCGACAATGGAAGACCCTGCCGTGCCGTCCCCTGCACTGAACGCAAAGACCATAAGAATCCCTGTGGTCAATCAACGCCGTCCAGCGCCGCATAAAAAAAATAAGCTGTTCAAGACCCTGGCCCAGGTCGTTGCAATTCTTTTGATCACTTTCCTGGGCGGGGTCGGTTCATTCGCTGCGGTCAGGAAAATTCTTCAGAGCAGTACTACATTCTCTCCATCGCTGTTACTGGCCTGGGTGCACCAGAAAGCAGCGCAACTGTCTCCCGTCCGTTCGCCGCCAACAGGTATTGCGGATTCTCCAGCGGAGAGCGGCCATACAGCGGTACCGTCTTTGGCTGTTGACCCGCCTCCGGTTTCCGTTGCCGACCCGCCATCCGTTTCCGTTGACAGCACACCTCGGCCGCAAGACACGGCCGTGAAAGAAAGTCCGAAAAAAAACAAGAACACGGGACCCGGCACCGGACAGCCGGTTAAAAAACCTTCGGCGCCGCAAACAGGGACCCTGAAAATCTCCGTTACTCCCTTTCCGGCAAAAGTCTACGTTGACGGCGATGAGAATATCTCTTTTGAGAAATTGACGCGCGGTGTCCGATTGAACCCGGGCCCCCACGTCGTTACCGCCCTTGCCGACGGGTACGAACCGTATCAGGATGGGGTCATGATTGAAAAAGATTCCATAAAAACCGTTTCGATAGACCTCAAACCGCTGGGAAAGACGAGCAGTATCCTCGACATTTACTGCTATCCACAGTCAAGTATCTACGTCGACGGGATATCCCGGGGCTTCACCCCGAAAACGATCATGCTTTCGGCAGGTAAACATTTCCTGATACTCCAGCGCAACGGATATGAATCCTATTCCGAACCCGTGCAAGTTACGACGGAGAAGCCAACGAATCTGCAAATCCAGTTGGAAAAGCAGTAATCCTTTTAAATTATGAGAATCCCGGCGGGGTCGGCGAAGGCCTGCCGTAATAAAACCCCTGGGCCAGTTCAAAGCCCATTTCCCGGCACACCTCCGCTTCCTCAGGCTGTTCGATACCTTCGGCCACGGTCGTGATCCCGGCATCCTGGCACATTTTAACCAGCCCGCCGACCATTTTTTTCAGAGCCGGGATGCTGTCGATGTTCCTGATCAGCGATATGTCGAATTTCAGATAATCCGGCGGCACCCGTATGATTTCCACCAGGCGCGCCTGCCCTGCGCCGAAATCATCGTAGGCCAGGCTTATGTCGTTTTCCTTGAGAAAATCCCGCACCTTTTTAATTGCCCGGACGTCGGACACCGTATTTTCATTGACCTCGAGCCCCAGATGTACGTCCGGTGCAGACTGCCGCAATTTAAGCAAGTCTTGCGGAAGTCCCGGCCGATAAAACTCTTTCGGAAGCGTATTAAAGAACAGCTTTCCTTGATAATTGCCCTGGGCAATTTTTTTAACGCCTTCGTCGCGGAACAGGGCGCTCAACTCCTCGTCCTCGCCCAGACGCTTTGCAATAGGAAAAATGAATTCCGGCATTTCCGGCAGACCCGTAAAATGGGCGCGGCCGAGCAATTCATAACCGACGATCAGACCGTCTGAAAACTTTACCATGGGCTGATAATGGGGCACTACGGCCTTGCTCTCCAGCATCTCCTTGAACTTGTCCACATACGGGTCCCGGCGCTCCGTCAGGTCCTCTTCAGTGTCTCGCTGAATCACCTTGAATTCGAGTCCCCCAAAATGGACCATATCACCTGACGAAAGCGGATATATTTCCTTTTCTTTCAGGCGCTGACGGTTTACATAGGTGCCGTTGGTGCTGCCCATGTCACAGATGCGCAGCCTGCCGTCCTCCAGATAGAACTCTGCATGGTGCCGGGAGATGCTTTCGTCCGAAAGACACAGATTGCAGACCGGCCCACCTTGAAGGGACTTGTGGATATGGTGACCAGCCACGGTGACCCTTCGGGCCCGATTCCTGCCAACTGCCATACCAGCTTTGCTGGCTTTGCCGGATTATCCATATACAGCTGCGCCCCGACCTCCGTTGTTGCTGTCTGTAATATAGAAACGACGCAAATATAATGCCAAGAAGTAGATTTATTGGCTGAAGAAAAAGTATTATCATCGTATGCAGGTGAAGTATATTTATAACAGTAATTGATAATCTTTTTACCTTATTTAAAACCAGACAGCTCTGATGGACAACGGGAAAAGCAGGATTAACTTAAACGGCTTCGTGGAGATTCTGCAGTCCTTTGTGGAAATTTTAAACGCAAAAGACCACTACACGGAACAGCACAGCGAACGGGTCAACGAATATTCGGTCTGCATCGCCAAAACCCTCGGACTTGACGAAGAAACCATTGAGTGCTGCAAATATGCCGGCCTTCTGCATGACATCGGGAAAGTAGGGATTTCCGAGGAAATACTCAATAAAAAAGGCCCGCTTAAAGGGAAAGAGAAAAAAATCATCCGCAGCCATCCCCTGATAGGCGAAATCTTCCTGTCCAACGGCCGCATCACCAAAAGCGTCTTAAAGGGCGAGGTAAAACTGGAAAATGTCCTGAAAATATTAAACAGCGATAACAGCAGCGTTTCCAGAAAAATCCGCGAGACCGTCTTTGCCCACCACGAACGGTACAACGGCAGCGGGTATCCGAGGAAACTCAAGGGAAAGGAAATACCTCTTGCCGCGAACATTCTGGGCATCGCTGACTCCCTCGATGCGATGACGTCATGCCGGCCGTACAGATCAAAAATGAACTTTGAAAAGGCCTGCGCTAAATTGTCCATGGAACAGAAAGAAAAGAACCTGTTCGATCCTGTTGCTTTCGAGGGATTTTTAAAGGCAAAGGAAGAGCTTTTCGATATTTATAACAGGAAAAGTTCAGCAATTTAATAAATATCTGTATCCTTCCGCTAATAATCAAAAAGATTCTCCCTTGGCTAAAGACACCTGTTGGGGTGTGGGGTGGGCACCATTATTGCAGGAATGAACTTTATTTGACCCCCACCCTCAAGCTTGAGTATCGTTGAAATCCAAAAAACATTTATAGATATTTTTTTCTTAACTGAAGGATACTTGTGGGTGCGGGTAAATGGTGCTCAAAGCTATATAAACTGTGCCCCTGCCTGCGCCGAGGCTCTCGCCACGCTAACGCTGGCGTAGCGGGTCGGCAGGCAGGCACCCGCTACCCTCCGCTTCCGCGGAGCCTTCAGCCAAAACAAAACGTTTTTTTTTATTAAAAGCCTTAGCACAAAAAAATTATAACTGGCCCTTTCCGTTTCTGGCCACGGCTACTACTGCCGTCTCGCAGTCCTGGTACACCGGAATATGCAGCGACTCGCACAGCGCGCCGAAGACGCTCTCTCCCCCGTTGTTCTTTTCGACAAAAAGCAGCTGCCCTTTACTGCGCCAGATCGTCTCCTTGCACCACAGGAGCAGGTGGGAAATGGCCTTACGGTTGGCAAGCGACCCTATGGTGACCGAAAAAACGAACTTCTTTATACCAACCCGCAGCGCCTGCTCCACGGTATTTTTCACTTCGCCTTCGTCGGACTCCATAAGCATGTCCGTCTCCAGGCGGATCACCTGATACGTGTCATGGCGTTTCGCATCGATGCTCATATTGTCGGTCCTTTCCTGCGCCACTTTAATCAGATGGGTAATTACCCGGCCGCCTTCATTATTATCGTAACACCAAATTAGAAACCTGTCAACATAAATAAATGAATTTTTTTACGCGTTACAGGGAGATAGACGATTATAACTTAATATAACCTGCCTGCCCCTGCCGAGTGACGGGCTTGCCTTGCATAATTTTGCACATCGCCGGAATCTTAATTGACACAATAGCTATTGCGCACGGTTTGCCCATGATATTGATTTCAATAAACACTGCTCAAATAAAAAACATGACCTCTATTTGTCATCAGGGTACAATGGCTGAATGTTGTCACTATGAATAAAAAACAGGGCGCATTGCAGGACACGGAACTCCACAGGCTTAACCGGACGCTCAGGGCGCTCAGCAACAGCAGCCAGGCAATGATGCATGCCGAAAATGAACAGGAATTTTTGAAAAAAGTTTGCAGGATCGTTGTGGCGGACTGCGGCCATAAAATGGTGTGGATAGGTTTTGCCGAAGAAGACGAAGGTAAAAAAGTCAGGCCTGTCGCCCATGCGGGTTTTGAAGAGGGATACTGCGAAACGCTTAACATCACCTGGGCGGACACGGAACGGGGCCGCGGACCAACGGGCACGGCCATACGAACGGGAAAACCGAGCATCTGCAGAAACATGCTCATCGATCCCGTCTTTGCGCCCTGGCGCGAACAGGCGCTGAAACGCGGGTACGCATCCTCGATCGTTCTTCCCCTTTTGGCAGGAAACAAGGCCTTCGGTGCAATAAATATTTATTCGAAGGAGGCGGATCCGTTTTCAGAAGATGAAGTCGCCCTGCTTACCGAACTGGCCGGCGACATTTCCTATGGAATAATGGCGCTCCGGGCGCGCAGCGCCCGCGACAAAGCGGAAAAAAAGTTGCGCGAGGAGCGCAACTTCAGCGATGCCGTGATCCAGACCACGGGCGGGCTCATCGTGGGCCTTGACAAGGAAGGACGCATACAGCTTTTCAACAGCGCATGCGAAAAGGTTACCGGTTATACGTTCAAAGAGGTCAAGGGCCGGCCATTCTGGGACTTCCTGCTGATTCCCGAAGAACGAGAGCCGGTCAAGAAAGTTTTTGCCGGGATCATGGACGGTTCCGTCACTGCGGAGATGGAATTCGAGAATTATTGGGTGACAAGAGACGGCTCGCTGCGCTGGATCAAATGGGCGAATTCGGCGCTCAAAGATGAGACAGGTAAAGTATCGCTTGTCATCGGCACCGGCATCGATATCACGGAACAGACCATGGGCCGCAGGAAAATCGAAGAGCTCAACGGGTATCTCACCAAAAGGGCGGCTGAACTTGCCGGGATAAACAAGGATCTCGAAGCGATTTCAAATACGGTGACCCACGGTCTGCAAAAGCCTGTAAGTGTCCTGCGCGAACACAGCCGCAGGCTTCTCGACGATTACGGCGAAACCCTCGATAAAAAAGGAAAAGAACTGCTCCGGTCGCTCGATGACGGCGTTGGGCGTATGGAGCGGATCATTGAAAAAGTTCTTACTCTTTCGCATATCACGCACAAGGAGCTGTGGTTCCAGCCCGTGGACCTGAGCGCCCACGCCGCAGAGGTCTTGCAGGAACTGCAGGAAAAAGAGTCTGCCCGCCGGGTCGAAATCGTGGTCCAGAAAAAATTAAAGGCGCGTGCCGACAAGGCGCTCATACGGCAGGCGCTCGAAAACCTTCTGGAAAATGCATGGAAATTCACTCGGGAACGCACGGACGCGCGGATCGAGTTCGGCATGCAGACTGACAACGGAGAACCGGTCTACTATGTCCGTGATAACGGCGTCGGATTCGATATGAAGGAAGCCGAAGGGGTCTTTTCCACGTTCCCGAGAATTAATACCGGCGGTGAATTCCTGGATGTGGGAACAGGCCTCGCAATCGTAGAGCGCATCATCCGGCGCCACAACGGCACGGTATGGGCAGAATCGGAAAAGAAAAAAGGCACTTCCGTTTACTTCAAACTGCCTTCACACTGACTTCCACCCGGTTTTTCCCTTTTCTTTTCGCTTCGTAAAGGGCTGCATCAGCCTTTTCGACGAGTTCTTTTGAGGTGTGGATGTCCCTGTCGCAAGAGGCCACGCCTATAGATATGGTGACCTTCCTGCCGCCGGGCATGCCTTGCTCCACTTTCCATCGCAGCCTTTCGGCGAGAATGCCGGCCTCCCTGATGTCGGTTGACGGCATGATCACCACGAACTCCTCGCCGCCGTAACGGCAGCAGATGTCCGAATCGCGTGTCTCGGTTTTAAAGGCCCCGGCCAGAGCGGCAAGGATCCTGTCGCCCTCAACATGGCCGTACCGGTCGTTGATCTCCTTGAAATTATCGATGTCGATCATCATGATCGAGACAATGGTGCCGTACCGTTCGAAGCGGCTGAGCTCCATTTCGATCCGCTGGTAGCACGTGGTGTGGTTGAAAAGCCGCGTCAGGCCGTCACGAAGCGTCAGCTGGACGATCGCGGTCATGCGGGTCTCGTCGATGAGCGTGGGTGACTGCAGTTCGCCGGTCAGGTTCGAAAGATAATCCAGCGCGGCGACCGCTATCCGGATGTTCCTTTTCATGGTAAACGACATCTCATACTTGTGCTTCAGGAGCTGGTTCCACAGGTTTTCCGCGACCGCGGGCGGGAAAAACTGATGGGTAATCGCATAGAGAAGGTCGGAGTAGTATTTGTCGGCGCGACTTTTTTTGAAATCGTCGATAAGCGTTTTTTCCGATTCTGTCAACTGCCGGTCCCCGGCAAGGGCGGACACCAGATCGAGCGTGAGTGCGTTGTCCG
The DNA here is from genome assembly GCA_049514575.1 of Chitinispirillaceae bacterium. GTDB lineage: Bacteria > Fibrobacterota > Chitinivibrionia > Chitinivibrionales > Chitinispirillaceae > BOG-1184. The sequence continues at coordinate 82,378 of JBEKUX010000007.1, forward strand.
CGACAAGCCCATCCAGCCGCTCGATTTCAGTCTCTTCCCCCGGTGTAGCAGGGAGATCAGCAGGAATGTCCATAATTGTCATGTCTTTTTCCGTAGCTGCAACCTATTCTACAACCTCAACCCTGGCCATGTCAATCCATGTTAGTTTATGAAATTGATCGGCGATCAGGAACTCCGTCGTATCGGGCGTAACGCGGATCGCATAAGCCCGTGAATGATACTCCTCATCGGTCCTGATGTGCACGCGCAGGGATACCTGGCACAGCAAAGGCCGCCTGGGCTGTTTGAGTTTTGGTCTCAGTAAAGAGAACGCGCCTATTTTTAACATTGTTTCCTCGCTTTTCAGTCCTGCTCATCAAGCGTTAACGCGGTTTAACACCATGATGGCTTCCATAGGACACAGCTCCACGGTTTGAGCGCAGAAATCCTCGGCGCCATCGGGCACGGTTTCCGCAACAACGCACGCCTTGCCATCACGGGTCATGGCAAACACCTCAGGGCAGATGCCGGCGCACAGGCCGCACCCGATACATTTTTTATTGTCAATTATTACATTCATTCTTCACTCTCCTTCGCTATATGATACTTTTACGCATGTGTGAAAAGCGCATCCTTGATCTCGACGCTGTTTTCGCTGCGCGCCTCAAACGAGCATGTGGAGATGCCCAGATCAGAACAACCAAGTGACTTTTTCATACAGGCCCCTTTCTTTAAATAGTAATTGAGAGTTGAACCGAGTAAACCCACTCCTGTTAGGAGCAATTATCACGCCAGTTTAATAACGGTTCAGAAAAAGGAGAGTATTTATATTGGAGGCAAGGCTGTAGGTCGACTCCGAATTAATAACCATTTCGCGTTTCCTGGTCAATAGTTCCAGCTTTTCGCACTTCTGCAGATGTGATTCGCAAAACCGGTAATCATCTGACACTCTGATTCGTTTAAACACCTCGCGAAAACGGGCTTTCTACGCGGAATAAGGCCATTTCATGCTGGGATTTTCGGAATGTCTTTTGCGGTATACTTTGTTCAAACCAAGCACTTCCCTTGCGCTGGCTTAGAATAAACAAACTGTTAAAAAGAACGATTTTGTCCATAATGATGCCTAAGTTTCCGACATTCCTGATATTGGTGTTCCTATGCACCCGTGCAATTGCGGAGTTGCCGTGCGGCGCGCTGCTTGATTCGGGCGATACGGCGTATGCGCGCTTCGACAACCGCTCGGCGCTCGAATGGTTCACAAAAGCATACCGGCAATGCCCGGAGCGATACGATGCGCTCATGAAAATGACCCGCGCTTTCATGGATGCAGGCGAGGACAGGAGCGATACGGGATCTGGAGCGTTGTACCGTACCGGACTGCGTTATGCCGACACCATGCAAAAGCGTTATCCAGACTCGGCCCAATCCTATTTCCTTAAAGCGGTCGCTGCAGGGAACTTGTCCCATCTGACGCATGGAAAAGAGCGGCTGGCGCTCGGGCGGATTGCGGATCAAAATGCGGAAAAATCGATCGCCCTTGCGCCGTCGTTTGCTCCGGAATACGTAGTGCTTGGAATTTATTACCGTGAAATCGCCACTGCCGGCATGTTTCAGTCGATACTGGCCAGCGCCTTCCTCGGAGGAATGCCGCACGGAACGCTTGAAGACGCGGAGCGCGCGCTGCGAAAAGCCCTCGACCTTTCGCCCTGCAATGTCGAAGCGCTGCTCGAATATGCCCGGACCGTTGTCGCAATGGACATTAAAAAGGAAGCAATCACTGCTTTGGAGAAAATGCGATCCTGCCCGAACGCCTGGCACAGCGATGCGAAATTCAAAGAAGAAGGTCATCGCCTGCTGGAGAAGCTACGTAAGTAATGCAACGGTTTATTTCACGATTATCGCTCCACTTTATTTGCGCAATGCAGAAAGTTTTCTGAACAAGTCGATTTCCTGTTGAGAAAGATGTTCCGGCATCTGGATGTCGACCGTTACGAACAGGTCGCCGAACTCATCCTGCGTACCGAAGACCGGCATGCCGAGCCCGCGGAGCCTGAGTTCCTTGTGGTTCGGCGTCTCCTTCGGCACATCGACCTTGACCGCGCCTTTCAACGTTTTGACCAGGACTTTCCCGCCCAGCACTGCGGTATACAATTCCACCGGGATCTCGCGGTGAAGATCGTCACCCTTGCGATGGAATTCCGGGTCCGGTGCGATCCTGACTGTGAGGTAGAGATCGCCGTTGGGGCCGCCGCCCCATCCGGCCATCCCCTTTCCGGTGACCCGCAACACCTTTTGGTCGGCGATGCCTCTGGGAACAGCCACCTTGATCGTCTGGTCGTCGATCTGGATAAGCCGCGTAGTCCCATGGTAGGCTTCTTCCAGCGAAATCGTGGTCTCGGCATTGAGGTCTTCGCCCTGGACGGCAGCACTCCTTCTTCCCCGCCGCCGTCCGCTGCGCGCTCCAAACAGCAGCTCAAAAAGATCGATGCTGTCATCCCCGGCAAACATCGAGTCGAACTCTTCGCCGCTCATCCGGCGCCCCTGTCCGCTGCGGCCGGCCGCATACTTCGACCAGTCAAACCCTCCTGCCTGCGAGCCGGATTGCTCGTACTGTTTGAAATCCGCGCCGAACTGATCGTACTTTTTCCGCTTCTCAGGATCGCTGAGTACTTCATGTGCATCGTTGATATCGGTAAACTTGTTCAGCGCGTCCTTGTCTCCCCTGGCCTTGTCCGGATGATACTTGAGGGCAAGCTTTCGATATGCCGACTTGATTTCCTCGGTGGTCGCCGTTTGAGGGACCCCCAGCACCTTGTAATAGTCTTTGTAGTTCATAGTAGTTTCAAGTTTGTGTGAAACGATCCGGAAATAATATTTAGGAAGGTTAAAATAATCTATAGACCGAGGGGGCTGTTCATTGATCGTACATTTAGTTAGTGATGGGAAAGGAAAAGGCTTAAATAATCAAGTTTCAAATTCTGATGCGCCTATTCGAAAACCGAAATAGCTTCCACCGGACACTGTTCTTCCGCCTGGCGGCAGGAAGCGGCCGCGCCGGGAAGTATAAGGTCGGTAATGACCTCAGCATTGCCGTCTTCCGTCATCGCAAATACCTGCGGGCAAAGTTCGACGCACAGGCCGCAGCCGACGCACTTTTCTTTGTCTACAATCGCAGTCATACGGAAATTCCTTTCTCAGGATAGTTATGCTTAAGAGTGTCCGCGAATCTTATGCCAATCCCTGCTATGCTCGACGGGTTGCCTAAATTTTCTCCGATGTCATAACAAAAAGCAAATTCCTGTAAACGACGCGTTTAGTAATGGCCGTCAAAATCCCGCTGAATTTGCGGAAATGAGAGGTAATTCGCAATTTCAGGAAATGCATGCTCCTGTTTGAGGAAAAGATACCCGAATATGTGTGGCACTGCTTTTGCATACTTTTACAGATAAACAGACATTCCAGGAAGAGTACTAACAATTAGATAGAAACTTTTTTTTAAAAACTTTTTTTTCGAAATGGGGCATAGATGAACCACCGTATTCTTTTTATCTTCGCACTTATTGCAACAGCATCGCCGCTTTTTGCCTATGATCAGTGGAGCCTGCCCAACTTGGACGCGCCCACGGCCATCCTGGCCCCGGCGCTCGAAGCGCAGTTCCAGCACCAGTTCTGGGGCCGCGCGGGCGGCACGGTGGGGACCAATTATGCGTTACAGCGGTTGTTCGGCCTCGCCGACGGCGCAGATGTCGCCATTGGCGCCCGCGCGGTGGTCTGGCGGACCGCCCAGGTATATGTTTCGTACGATAATACGCAACTTTTCAGTTTTTCGCACTACGAATACGCCGCGGGAGCCGCCTATGCAGTGGCCGTGCCGCAGATTTTCATGCATCTGCAGGGGGACGGACAGATTTTCTCCTATTCCTCGCTCCTCACCTACCCGGAAAAAAGGAAAACCGGTTATTTCGTGCAGATGTCACTGCAGAACGATCCGATACTCGACCGCGGCAGGTTCCTTGTCGACGGCGGCTATGATTTTGACAAAAAGAAGTTCGGCCTGGGTATCGGTCTCGATGTGGCAGTATACGGCGACTTCGCGGCTTACGGGGAATTTTTCCCGGTGGTGGACAAAGCGGACCGCGATCTTCTCCATGCGAACAAACTGTATACTCCCTATTCACTGGGCGTTAAAATGACCACTCCCGGCCACCAGTTCTTCATTTTCATGGGAAATGCCGAGGAAAACGGTACACGCCATTTGATGCGGGGCGTAGCAGACAAATATATGAGGTTCGGTTTTATGATCAAACGCCTGTGGAGTTTCAAAAAAACGCAGTAACTCATTTTTATAAAGGAGGCGGAGTATGGAGAAAAAATGTTTTTGCAGAGGCAGGTTTTTTGCCGGCGCCTTACTGGCGATCATGCTTTTAGCAGGAGAGGATACCTGGGCGCACACACAGGTGGTCAATTTCGGGGGGTCTCTGGGCCTGGTTTTCTCACCGAGTTCTTTTACCGCCAGGGTCGGAGACACGGTGACATGGGTTGGTGATTTTACCATGCACACTACCACCTCCACTTCGGTCCCGGCCGGCGCAGCGACATGGAATTTTGGACCCACGAGCGCTACCTCTTTCAGCTATGCTATAAAAGTGGCCGGGACGTATAATTACGAGTGTGCCATTCATGTCTCACTGGGCATGGTTGGTTCGTTTACAGCAAGCTCGTCCGCGGTCATAGGCATTTCACCGTCCCCGGCTGTCGAACGGACCGCCATCATAGGCGGGACAGCAACAGGAAAAGCCTATATACGGTTTAATGTCTCCGGCACACGGCAAGTATCGCTGTCCATCATGGATCTGCGGGGACGCACCCTGGCAACGATCATGGACCGGACGCTGACTGCCGGCACTTACACGTTACCTCTTGACCGCGCCATACAGTCGAAGGGCATTTATTATGTCACTATACAGGGTCTCGGAGGAACAGGCCGGGAGGTTTTTCCGGTTTCGATATTATAATGGAACATTTCCCTCCGCTATGCCGCTCTCCTGAAATAAGGGTGGTGCAAAGCGGAAAAAACACGTCTTCCGACATCTTCAGGATTGTTCCTCTTTTATAGGGGACCGAAAGCTTAAAAGAATTTGCTGTTCGGTCCCCTCCTCTGTTTCAGGGGTTGTCCTGAAAAACAAATCAATTTTCCTTTATCCTATTTTTAATGCTGTGGCAATGTTGTACCCAAGGTCTTCATCAGCTTATCAAACGGCTTGTTGAATTTCTCAACACCCTCGTCCTCAAGCTGCTGCGTAACGGCGTCGATGCTGATGCCCAGTTCCGGCAACCGTTCCAATATGCCTTTGGCCTGCTCGACATCGTCTTCAAGCCGGGCGTCCGGAACGCCGTGATCGCGGAAAGCAATTAGGGTTTCAACCGGAATCGTGTTTACCGTGTCCGGTCCGATGAGCGCCTCGATATATTTAACGTCGCTATAGTCCGGGTTTTTTGTGCCGGTACTGGCCCAGAGGACCCGCTGGACGCGAGCGCCGTTTTCAGCCAGGTCTTTAAACCGTCCGCCGTTAAATATCTCTTTGTAAATCTGGTACGCCATCTTAGCGCTGGCGACAGCCACCTGCCCGTGCACCTTTCCGGCGAGGTCGGCCTTATCGCCGCCTAGCGCGATAATTTTTTCCAGCAGCGGATCCACGAGCGTATCGATCCGACTCAAAAAGAAACTGGCCACCGAGGCCACCTGCTTTACGGATTTCCCCTGCGCCTGGCGCGCTTCGATGCCGGCGATGTAGGCTTCCGCAACCTGCCGGTAACGCGGCAACCCAAAGAGCAAAGTAACGTTGACGTTGATCCCTTCGCTGGCAAGTTGCTTGATGGCAGGCAGCCCTTCAACCGTAGCCGGGACCTTGATGAAAACATTGGGCCGGTCCAGGGCGGCCCACAATCGGCGGGCTTCCTCTATGGTGCCTTTCGTGTCATGCGCCAGATGAGGATTGACCTCAAGGCTGACATACCCATCTTTGCCGTCCATTCTTTCATAAACCGGACGGAATTCGTCAGCGGCCATCTGAACATCGCGCTGGGTGAGCGCTTCAAAAATTGCATTAGAACTCTTTCCCTCAAGCGTCATGGACTGCATGTCCGCATCATAATCATGGCTGTCAATAATCGCCTTCTCAAAGATCGCCGGATTCGAGGTCATTCCGCATAATCCGTCGTCTTCGATCAAACGCCGCAGCTCGCCGCCGACTATCAGATCACGCCGAATGTAATCCAACCAAAATGACTGCCCAAATGTTCCCAATTGGTTCAAGGGATTGCTTTTCATGATTTTTATTCCTTTCTTTAGGGTCCGTTTGTTATGTCCCTTTTGTCTTTTTCAATGAGTTCATATTGCGAACCGTTCGTAGTGGATATTATCGCGTTTTACTCCTGCCTTTTTAAGGTCCTTCAACAGCCCCATCAACATGCCCGGCGGACCGCACAGATAAAAGACCCGGCCATCCAGGCATTTGCATTCCCGCCTGATCAACTCGCCGGTTATGTGCCCTTTCTCTCCGGTCCAGTTACCGTCGGCCTGACTCAGCACATGGATCATCCGCAGGCGCGGTACCCCCTTGGCGGCGATCTCTTCCAATTCTTTCCTGAAGGCAATGTCTTTTTCCCTGCGATTTCCATACAGCAGGAGCACGTCACACATATCGCCGGTATCGCGCATGTACCGCACCATACTTATAAACGGCGTAATACCGATCCCGCCGGCAATAAACACGATGTTTTCCTCGGACGGGTAGAGCAGGTAGGAAAACCGGCCGAATGGCCCGAGCAGCGCCGCACGGTCGCCGATAACGGTTTTATGGATCGTGGCGGTATAATCTCCTGATGCCTTTATCGAGGAACTGATGCTGGCGCGGTCGGCGGGACTCGACGATATGGTAAATGGATGCTGTTCGTGACGGGTCTCGTTAGAACGGAAAAGAGTAAGAAAATGAAACTGCCCCGGAAGGTAATCGTATGCCGGGCCATTGCCGGGAGCGGTCATGGTGAGGGTCCAGACCGAACCGGTCTCCTGCTTGACATCGGTAACACGGTACGCCCGCGCCGTAAGCGTGGCCGCCAGGATAAAACGGTTATAGAAAAGTGCGCCGAGCGCCACTAAGGCATAAGCAATCCACAGGGTCACCATCAGAGCATTTCCGTTGATATGCGGACCTACCAAAAAGCTGTGAATAAACGCGCCGGAAATAATGCACAGCGCGAATAAGTTGTGCATCTTTAGCCACCATTGATACTCAACCTTCAATGAGAGCCTGAAAAGGCTCACTACTACGGTCGTCAGCAGAATAATCAGCGAAGCTTTGCCGATCATAATTTTCCAGCTCTCGCCGCTAAAACTGAATGCATACAAAAGCTTCCAACCGGCGTTGCCGTTAGGATCCGCAGCCAGCAGAAGCGGATGCATAAGGAGCAAGGCAACCGCGAAAATTGCCATGCTACGGTGAAACAGCATGATCCGATCGAGGCCGAAGGGCCGTTCGATCCACCTAAGCCGGGCCGACAGAACAAATTGCATGGACAAAACAGCGATAGCGATGAGTGCGGCCAAGTCTGCGGCCTTGGTCATTGAAAAATTCAACAGCAGCCCTCTGTCGACTACACGACTGGCGACAATTGCCGGCCCGAAAACAACGGCATAATACAAAAGGACAATCACGATCCGTAGCATGGCAATCTCTCTGTCGGGAAGTATCCCTTAAAAGGGGATGGCACTATCTTTTTGCTCTCTATCTTTGGGCTTAGAAATAATGGAGATATGCTCTCTATAGAAATGCGCAAAAAACGTGCCATAACAGTTTTCTTATCACATTCTTCCATGTCGTGTGTCCAAGGAAAAAAGACAATATTACCTGCCGGATGGCCGTGAATATATGAATCAGGCCCAAGTGCCTGAGAAGGATAGGTTTTTAGAGGAGGTTGTTATGAATATCAGGAAAAAAAGAAACAGATTAGGGGCAATTCTGGGCTCTATAATGATTATTCTTGCAGGAAACGCAACTGCATTTGCAGAAGGACATGGAGGTGGGTTTCGCGGGAGCGGGTTACATATGGGCGGATTTCATGAACGCGGGTTTAATAATCGCGGGTGGGACGGTGCGGACCGCCATGGGCATTTCCGGGCCGGATTTTTCATCGGGCCGGACTGGTTCGTGGGCCCGACCATGGTGATCGGCGGCGTCTCATATTATTATTATGACGGTTCGTATTACACACCGTCAGGGGACAATATGGTTGTCGTAACACCGCCGCCGGCAACGCCCGATGTCACAGTTACGCCGGCCCCTGCACCAAAGACGCAGGCGGCAATAAAAGAGCAGCCGCAAACAGAGCCCAAGGTCATCGCCCGGCCGGGCGACACGGTGGTAAACGTGCCGAATTCGGACGGAGGGTTTACATCGGTGATACTGACCAAACACGATAAGGGCTATTTAGGGCCCAACGGCGAGTATTACGCCGACCATCCGACGTCGGCACAGCTCAAGGCACTCTATAGCAGGTAAGTGTCTTGAGCCGCAGAGGGGAGGGATATTATTATCGTTTTTTTCCTCGCGATATATGCGTCAAAACCTGGTTGAGCTTCAGGGCGGAGGAAGGTTCGCTGGCCATCCTGCCGTCGAAAATGGTTTTAGCATTAACGTCTTTTGTCTTGTAGAATGTGGCATTGGCGTCATTATCAATCGAGAGGGACGTTCCTTCAATGGAAGCCCCTGCAAAAAGTCCGCGGCTTTTCGCATAGGAATAGATCTCCGCTTTTAATTGCACATCAGTGCCTGCCTCGGCATTCCGGCCCACCGGTCCGGCCGCAACCGACACGTCGCCGCCAAGGGTGAGCTTGCCTGAAGCAACCCCTTCAATACTGCGCTTGCTTCTGAATATCAGGACAAAATCGGTTGACTCGCCGCCGATCTGCCAGCCGAAACTTCCGCCGAACAACGTGATAAAACTAGGACTGCTCCAGCTTCCATTGTCACCGCGCACCAACATGACGCCTTTTCCCCAGCGCCCGCCGATCACAAATGCACCTTTGTACACACTGGGGATTACTGCAACTCCTTGGGCTTTTTGGAACATGTAATCCGGTATTGTCTTTTCGGGAATGGAGTCGATGTCTTTGAGAACATTAATTGCACTCTCGACGCGCTTTGATTCCTTATTTTCCGCCGCTAACGCGCATAGCGAAAAAATGCCGACCGCAATCCCGATCATCGCCACTGATGCTTTCATAGAACCCTCTTTTTAAAAAATGAATGGCCTGCCCCCTCACCTTCCGATACGCATGTGTGATAGTGAACCTACGACACCGGAAGCACTCACCAACCAGAGTATCACGATGATGACCACCACCGCATTAATGATCTTCTTGATTTTCCCGTCCATGGGGATGTACGTGTTAATAAGCCAGAGCATGATACAGACGATGACGAGAGTGATAAGAATAGAAATTAGCGACATGGCCCCTCCTCCTTTGCTGGTTACTTGCTATTCTTCTTTGTTCCTGCATCAGTTGTGTTGTCGATTGTCATGACCCCTAAAGTGAACTTCCCTGGGATAGTGGCTTCGCGGTAGCTGTGACCATGGCCCCTCTCTTCGTTCAGAGTAAAACCAAATATTGCCATCATAATGATAATAATAGCCGTTCTGATAGTAGAACTGGTCGGCATCAAGTTCGACCGTTACCGGAAGCGCCGGCACGATAATTAGATTTCTTCCACGGTGGCCTCCCATAAACCCTATGGCGCATCCTGCAACTAAAAGCGCTGAAATCAAGACCGCAATCACTGTTTTTTTCATAATACCTTCCGTCTTCTCATTTTGCATGAGTTAATGCGCTCTTATGGCTACATAATTTTTTGGCCCCGAATGACTCTCACCAGGATGACTATAATGGCGATCACCAGAAGAAGGTGAATGAACCCTCCCATCGTGTAGGAAGTAACGAGCCCTAAAAGCCACAATAATAGCAAAACCACGACAATAGTGTAAAGCATAGCTACTTTCCTTTCTGAAATTCATTATCGCGTTCAATCCTTAATTCAGATATACGGCGGCTGTTATCTGGTTGTAATTCAAGCAATAATCAAGCCAGACATTCTCTCTTGAATAATCATATTTTAAATGCAAAATTTGGGTTAATTCTTGTTTTTGAGAAGACTTTTTCCAAAACAACAAAAAGTTGTTTCCAATTGCTCCGAACAAAAAACAGTACGAAGGAGTTGGCACGTTTTTTGCCGATAAAATTTAGGTGAAATTGCAAGCTGCAGACGTGGCGGTAAGCATACGCAATCAGGGAGTGAAAACCACATGACCGTACAAAAAAAGACGCTGATGATCATCGGCGGCGTTGTGACCCTGGTCACGATCGCCGTAATCACCGCCCTGTTATTGTTCGATATCAATTCCTATAAATCAGAAATCGAAACCGCTGCCTCAGGGACGACCGGATTGGAGGTCAGGATCAATGGGAAGATGCGGCTCGCTCTCTTTCCCTTCAGCCTGGCGGCAAAAGACATCCATATCGCCGGCAAGAAAGGTGAAATCCTCTCCATCGAGCGTTTCAAGCTGCGGGCGGATCTGCCGCCCCTGCTGAGAAAACAGCTTAAAATCACTTCCTGCGAGCTTGTCAAGCCAGTTGTCAGTATTGTAAAGGACGCCGAGGGGAACTATAATTTTGAAAGCCCTGGTAAAAAATCGTCGAACACGGCGCCGGGGCCGGTTTTCGCTTTGAACAGCCTCAAGCTGTCCAATGGGGCGATTGTCTATTGTGACGAGACAACCGGCAATAAAACCGAATTGAAAGGAATCAATTGTGCAATCAAGGACTTTTCGGCGTCGGATGGTCCGGGGGGTGTTATTAAAAATGTCGCATTCACGGGGAGCTTCGGCTGCAAGGAGTTTCTGCAAAAGGACCTGAGGCTCGAAAACTTCAATGCCCTCATCAAGGCAGACAAGGGAATGTTTTCCCTGAAACCATTTACTGTAGACGTTTTCGGCGGAAAGGGTGAAGGAGAAATTGCTATGGACTGGTCGGCTTACGACCCGTCGTATACACTCAAGGTGAAGATAGCAAAGCTGGACTTCGAAAAAATAGAGGAGCTCTTCCGCACAAAAAAAGTGATCGGCGGAAAATGCGACCTTTCCGCCTCCCTCACAATGAAAGAAAAAAACGGGCGTTTCCCGGTGAGTAACCTGAACGGTGCTTTCGGTCTCCGAGGCGATAATCTCGTCATGTATATCATGGACCTAGACAAAGTCCTCGCATCGTATGAAACGAGCCAGAAGTTCCACCTTGTGGACCTGGCCGGTTTCTTCATCGCTGGTCCTCTCAGTGCCGTTGCGCTGAAAGGGTACCGTTACGGGGACATTTATTATCAGGCCCACGAAGGACAGGGCGCCATCACTCAATTTATTTCCCACTGGAAGATACGGGACGGTGAGGCCGAAGCAACGGACTGCGCCCTCGCGACGTTCCATAACCGGGCTGCTCTGAAAGGTAAACTTAACCTGGTCAGCGAACGATTTGACGATGTAACGGTGGCGCTTCTCGATGAAAAGGGATGCCCGACATTTAAACAAACCATCAGCGGGCCCTTCGGCAGCCCTCGTGCCGGCAATGTGAGCGCGGTCGAGTCGCTTGCGGGCCCTATTTTTAATCTTTACAAAAAGGCAAAACGTTTCGTTCAGGCAGGCAAATGCGAGGTCTTTTATAACGGCGCCGTGCAGCAACCACGCTGACTGCTTTCGGAAGCTGCCCGCGAGGAGGCTCCGGCCGCTCTCCCGACTAATGGCGGTACAAACGGAAGCGCGCCGCGGCATGGTTGTTTTTACCGTGCCATTTTTTGCGCTTCCACCACCCATCCGCCTCCCATTGCCTTGTAAAGACTGATAAGCGACTGAAACATCATTCCTTTTATCTGGGCAAGGGTAAGTTCCGCGGAAAAAAGACTGCGCTGTGCGTCGAGCACCTCAATGTAACTGGTATAGCCGTTGTCGAAACGGAGCCGCGCCACGCGTGCGGCATTTCTCAGGGCGTCGACCTGGCGCTGCAGGGCATCGAACTGCTCTTTTGTTTTTTTCCCGTCGATAAGGGCGTCTTCAACGTCACGAAGCGCGGTCAGGATCGTCTGTTGATAATTAAATACCGCCTCCTGCCTGACCGCTTTTGCCGTCCGCACCTGTCCATACAGGGAGCCGCCTTGGAAAACCGGAGCGGCCACAGAGGCCGAATAGTTCCACATAAGGGAGGGTGATATCAGTAAATTCGACAAGGCGGCGCTTGCCCAACCGAAAAGTCCGGTAAGCGACAGCTTGGGGAAGTACGACGCCTGGGCCACGCCGATGCGGGCGTTGGCGGCAATGAGGTCGTACTCGGCCTGCCGAATATCCGGCCGGTTGTCAAGCAACTCGGAAGGTAGCCCGGCCGGGACCACGGGAAGCGAAAGCAGATCCAGCTCTTTGCCACGGGCGATCGGGCCTGGGCCGCGTCCCAGGAGGACGCAAAGAGCGTCCTCCTGCTGGGAAATGTTTTTTTCAAGATAAGGGATGACCGATAGCGCCTGTTCGAGCTCGGATTTCGCCTGATTGAGTTCCAATTCCGAAATGGCACCTTTGTCGAATTGAAGTTGGAACAACGCATAGGTCTCCTCACGGCTTTTTGCAGTCCGGCGCGAAATGTCCAATTGCAGGTCCAAATCGCGCAAATCGATGTATGCGCCGGCAATAGAGGCGACAAGCGATAGTACCACGCTTTTTTCAGCTTCCTTTGTGCTTAGAAGGTCGGCACGGGCGGCCTCGGTGGCGCGCCTGAACTTTCCCCATAAGTCGATTTCCCACCCCGCGCTGCCGTAGGCCTGGAACTCATTCGCCGGGTTCTTTCCAAAAGGAGAAAGGGGCACCGGGCCATTTTGGGAACTGCGGAACCTAGTCGCCTGAACATCCGCGCTCACCTGCGGGAAAATGCCGCCGCGTGTTGTCAAAAACCTGCCGTAATATTCCTCGACGCGCGCCGCGGCGATCCTTATGTCCAGATTTTCCCTGAGACCTGCGGCCACGAGCCCGTTTAATACGGAATCGTTGAACTGCTCCCACCATGCAAGGTTGATATCCCGGCGCGCGTCAGCCTCCTCGATGCGCCACGACCGCGGCACCTCGGTTGCCGGACGCAGGTAATTGGGGCCGACGGCGCAACTGCAGACCAAGACCATCAGTATCGCGACAAACGTCGGATTACTCATGGAGTCAATTTCTCCTTCGTCACCACCGTTACAGCGGTGCCAGCCCGCCTTAGTTTTTCCACCGAATAAAACAACATGGGGATGATGAAGACCGCCACGCATGTTGCTGCAAGCATCCCGCCGATGACGCAGATACCCATCACCCGCCGCGCAAGCGCACCGGAGCCACCGGCAATGGCCAAGGGCACGCAACCGAAAATAAAAGCAAATGAAGTCATCAGTATCGGACGGAACCGGAGCCGCGCGCCGGCAAGCGCAGCCTGTACCAGATTTGTACCCTTTGCAAATTCCCCTCGTGCAAACTCCACGATCAGAATGGCGTTTTTTGCCGCAAGTCCTATGAGCACGATAAGTCCGATTTGCGCATAGGTGTTGAATTCCATACCCAACATCGAGAGGCCCGCAAATGCGCCGCATACGGCGATGGGCGTGCTGAGCAGCACGCTGAAGGGCAATGACCAGCTTTCGTAGAGCGCAGTCAGCACCAGAAACACGAACAGCAGCGAAAGGCAGAAAATCGCCGTTGGCGATACCCCCTGGCGCGCCTGCTGTTCCTGAAACGACATGCCCATGTATTCGAGCCCCATGTCCGGGGGCATGGTCTTCCTGAAGACCTCTTCCAAAGCCTTCGTAGCCTGTGCCGAGGTGTAGCCCGGTGCCGCGAGGGCATTGATCTGCGAACAGCGGAACAGGTTATAACGCATGGTAAACTCCGGGCCTGGACACGATTCAACGCTGGTCACGGCCGACAACGGTACCGGGTTGCCGCCCGAATTGCGCACATAAAACTGTCCGAGTTGCGCCACGTCCGTACGAAAATTCCCTTCCGCCTCCACATACACCTGCCACTGCCTGCCGAAGCGGTTGAAGTAGTTTACAAATGCTCCACCCATGAACGCCTGGAGCGTTCCGTAAACCTGCGCGAGGTCAACGCCTTCGCTGAGGACCTTATCGCGGTCGACATCCACAAAATACTGCGGCACGCTTGGCAGAATGGTCGCGTTTACTCGTGAAAGCTCCGGCCGCTTTTGCGCTTCCGCAACAAAAGCTCGCGTATTATTAGCCAGAAACCCGACGTCTTTGCCTGCGCGGTCCTCCAAAACCAGAGTGACGCCGCCGGCCGAACCGACGCCCTGGATTGCCGGCGGGGAGAATACGATTGTGTTTCCTTGTGGAAAACGGCTGAGTTCCCTGTTAAGACGGCCTATGATAGCTTTAGCTTTTTCCCCGGAGGATCTGCGCTTGGACCACTCTTTCAGCTTTATGAAAAACTGACCGCTGTAGGAGGTCCGTACCAGACTCAGAAGGCTGAAACCGCAAACCGTGGTACAGCCTTCGACGCCCGGAGTATTCATGATGATTTTCTCCACTGCGACGCAGGCCTGTTCCGTTCGTTGCAGGGAAGCGGCATCGGGTAATTGAATGCTGGCCAGAATATACCCCTGGTCCTCTTCCGGTAAAAAACCGCCTGGTAGCCCCATACCAAAAAGTACCACAAGAATACACGCTGAAAAGAGGACAATTAATCCGATTGCCGCCTTTCGGATTACCGTACGGGACAAATTGACATAGCCTTCTGTGGTACGTTTAAATGCGCGGTTGAAGCCGGTGAAAAACCAACCCTGCGGCCCGGGTAATGTTTTTTTCGGTCGAAGGAGAATCCCGCACAGCGCGGGGCTGAGCGTCAGGGCGTTAAACGCCGAAAGCAATACCGAAATGGCAATGGTAACGGCAAACTGCTGGAAAAGCCGGCCCGTTATACCCGGAATAAAAACCGTTGGAAGAAATACCGACGCTAGGACCAATGCAATGGCAATTACCGGGCCCGACACTTCTTCCATTGTTTTAATGGCCGCTTCCCTGGCAGACATTCCTTCATCAATATGACGGGCCACCGACTCAACAACAATGATGGCATCGTCCACCACAAGGCCGATGGCCACCACCATACCCATGAGTGCAATCGGATTAATGGAAAATCCCAGAAAAGGAAAAAACGCAAAGGTTCCGATAAGCGATACCGGTACGGCAATTATGGGAATGAGCGTTGCCCGCCACCCCTGCAGGAATACGAACACGACAAGAAGTACTAGGCACAGGGCGATGAAAAGCGTCTGTATGATCTCCTTCAGTCCCTCGCTTACCGAACGTGTGGTGTCCAGCGCCACTGCATAGTCGAGATCCGACGGGAATGATTTCTTGAGCCGGGCCATGGTTTTTTTGACGCCCTCTACCGCCTGCAAGGCATTGGCGCCGGGAAGCTGAAAGAGGGACAGAATGGCCGACGGTCTGCCGTTGTAAAGACCCTTGACGTTGTAGTCCTGGGAACCGAGTTCAACGCGGGCGACATCGCCGAGCCGTACCAGGGAACCGTCGAGATTGGCGCGCAGTACGATGTTGCCGAACTGCTCCGGCGTCTCGAGCCTCCCCTGCGCCTGAATTGCATAAGTAAATTTCTGGCCCGGTGGAACTGGTTCTCCGCCTATCTGTCCCGCCGGGTTTACCGTGTTCTGTTTCTGGATGGCGTCAATGATTTCGGGCACCGTAATGTTGAGTTTTGCAAGCAGGTCCGGCCGTACCCAGCAGCGCATGGCATACTGGCCGGCGCCGAACACGGTAATGCCGGCAATCCCTTTTACCCGTGAAATCGGGTCGTTGAGGTTGATATAGGCATAATTGGCCAAGAACGTCGCATCGTGCGTGCCGTGAGGCGAAAAAAGCGCCAGCAATACCAGCGGCGTCGAAAATGACTTTTGCACGCTGACGCCAAGATCTCGTACGTCAACTGGGAGCTGCCGTTCAGCCTGGGCCTCCCTGAGATGGGCGAGCATATGGTCGGTGTTCGGGTCGCTTTTTACGTCGAAGTTGACGGTAAGCCGCATCGCGCCAGTATTGCTGCTCACGGAATACATATAGTTCATATCGTCCACGCCGCTCATCTGCTGTTCGATGGGCGTCGCCACGGACTGTTCGATCGTCAGGGCGTCTGCGCCGGTATACGTGGCCAGCACGTTGACTTCAGGTGGTATTATTTTAGGGTACTGGGTCACCGGAAGGCCTGTCATGGAAACCAGGCCGACAATGACCATGATAATGGCAATGACGATCGCCACGATGGGATGATTGATGAAATACCGGGACACGGCGGCTATCTCCCGCCCGTTGCCGGCTTGTATTCCGGTTTTCCGGACATGAGGGATGTGTCATTTTCGGCCTGGGCGCCGGGCATAAACGGTTTTGCATTTACCGCAATTCCCTGCTGTACCTTCTGGACTCCTTCCACGACGATCATTTCGTTTGGGTGAATTCCCTCCTCGATCACCTGGAGCGTTCCTATCCGCTGCCCGAGTTTGACCGTGCGCATATCGACTCGGTTGTCGGAACGCACGACCGCCACCTGATAGGTTCCCTGGAGTTCAATCACGGCCTGCTGCGGTACGAGCAGCGCGCCTTTCCTGGTTTCAGTGAGAACGCGGACCCTGACAAATTGACCGGGCCGAAGCCCGCCATCCGAATTTGGAAATATCGCCTGAAGCCGCAGCGTGCCTGTCCGCTGGTCAATTTGCCTGTCAATGACCGAAATTTTTCCCTTGAACGGATAGATCGACCCATCCGAAAGGAGCAGTTCATGCTGTAAACTTTTCTCGTTTTCAATGCCCGCAGCCTCGCTGACGAACTTTTTGATGTACGAAAGGTAGAACTGTTCGCTGACCGAGTAGTCAACTTTCATGGGATCAATGGTTGAAACCGTGGTCAATATCACACCTTCCTGCGGACCGACCAAGTCACCAACCTGGGCCTGTGCGATCCCGGCAATACCGTTTATCGGGGAAATTATTTTTGTAAACTCGAGGTTAAGCATAGCCCTGTCAGCGGTTGCCTGCGCAGCGCTGAGCGAGGCTTGTGCGGCGACCACCGATGCCTGCGCCGACCGTTCGGCGCCGACGGCGTCATCCAGCTCTTTTTGACTTACGGCCTTCTGTTCTGCCAGCGGTCTGATACGATTAAGGTTTGCCAAAACGGTAGAATACTGTGCTTCACTGAGGGCAACGTCCGCCTTTGCCTTATCACGGGCTGCCTCGGCCTGTTCAAGGTCCGCCTGAAAAGTCCGGGGATCGATCCGGAAAAGGACCTGCCCCTTCCTGACGAAATTCCCCTCCTTATAATCACGACTGATCAAATATCCCTGCACCTGGGCGCGGATCGTCGCGTTGACAATTCCGTCAGTTGTCCCCACCCATTCCCTTGAAAGAGGCAGGTCTCGCTGCAAAACTTCCGTAATTTCGACCGTAGGAGACGGCCAGGCTGCTGCCGTAGCGCTTTTTTGCCTGCAGCTCGTCAGTCCTATGGCCGCGATACCGATCGTAAGAAATAGGGGAAAACAACTCCCGACCGGGGATGGGCGGCTCAGGTAATTCGCAGAAGTCGGGAAGAAGAGAATATTTCCTCTTACTTTTTTAAAAATGAGTGTCATTTTCAAAAACCATTGTTTGTTAGGAAAGAATAATGGAAAAAATGCGGATTCCGTCTCATTTCTCTTCCCTATAAATTCAACTTGTTAAATGCATCTGTTCTTTTCTCAGACAGTGTTTTTATAAACAGGCACAAAAACATCCTCCGCAAATTTTCTGAAATCGGTTGGCGCATTGGGCCGTTGCGGATCGATGACCGTGGTCGTGATCTTCCCTGCGCTTATGCCGCGGGCAAGCTCGACAAAAGACGCGGCCATGTTTGTCGAAAGTCCCATTCCTGTGAGCGCTTTGACCGTATCGCCGTCCGAGAACTGGACATAGGGCAAATCTGGAATGCCTATTTTTTCACCGATAATGGTTGTCGCCTCGCGATACGATATCCTTTGTCCGAAAAGCTCAATCACCGTATGGTTTTTGAACGACCGGGCCGTAAGCAATTCCGCCGCTTTTGCGGCAATGTCCCTGGTTGCAACCATGAGGACCGGCGCATCGGGACTCGCCGCGTTGCCGTTGATCCTCTGGTGTTTAATGAGGCCCGCGTTCATGAGCGTGTTTTCCATGAAATAGCCCGGACGCAGGAAAACGATATCGACTTCTTTCAAAGCACGTAATTTTTCCTCAACATCGTGCAAACCGAGCACCGGCCCTGTTCCTTCGCTGCGTTCAGCGCCGAGGCTGGACAGGAACACCACCTTCTTTACCTTCGCCTTGCGGATTGCGGTCACCGCAACGTCACCCATCGAATTATAATAAGCCCTGACATCCGGCACGTCCATCTTCGGCGGAATAAGGAGATACACTGCCGTAGCTCCGCTGAAAGCGCGGCCCAGAAAATCCGCATCAGCCTGGTCTCCGGTCATGATTTCCGCTCCTTTTGCCGCCAATGACTGCAACCGCTCCGCTGACCGCCCGATAACGCGAACATTTTCTTTGTTTTCCAAGATCCACTCCGCGGTTTTAGAACCGGTTTTGCCGCTTGCACCTGTTACGACGATCATAATTGCCTCCTTGGTTGAAAAACAATTACTCAGTTGTCTGACGTGGCAGTGTGATCCATGGTACTGATGTTGATCCACTTCACCGTGTCACCGACATCGATAGTATCCTTGGCAGGAGAGAAAGTAAAGGAACTAGTCATAAATATGGTATCCAAGGTGGGCGCATCACCTGTATGGACAACGATAGTGCCGGACATGCCGCCACCGCCTACCGAACCATGAAACTTGCAGTGATAGGGGAAAACCCCGGCGGTCATGAATACATGTGAAAAACTTCCGCCCGGAGCAACTGTTCCGGATTCAAATATCGGTCCGCCACCACCACCACCGCCCATGCCGTATGGATTGGAATTAGAATTACTTGAACAACCGGACACAGCAACGAGGGCGCCAGCAAGGCTCGAAACAATAAGTAATTTTGAAATTTGGTTTTTCATACAGCTAACCTTTCTGTTGAGGTATATGGAATTATTTATTATTAAGAAAGACATTAATCCCAGACGTTAATTGCCTCCACCGGGCACTGCTCTACGGATTGACTGCAGGTATCGACAGCGCTTTTAGGGACCGATTCGGTAAAAACATACGCCTTGCCCTCATCGGTCATGGTGAACACCTCCGGACAAATACCGGCGCACAGGCCGCACCTCATGAATCATGACATTTTTCCTTGTCGACAATTGCCTTCATGTAAGATCCTTTTGGAATTTATCTTTAGAATTAGAGCGAATGTTATGCCAATGGCCAGATATATCATATCGGCCTGAAAATTCAGGGAAATTCATACGTTTTCGCATTTTCGGGAAAACTCATTTGTTTTCGTAAACACTTTGCTCGGTTTTCGCGGTAGAATAAGAAATATTGAACGAAATTGTTGCGGCACTGCCTTTGCGTATAATAAATTCCTAATTCAAAGTGTAATACCTGCCCGACTAAACCTGAGGAGGAATAATGGAAAACAAAAACTTTTCACGGCGGGAATTCATCGCAACTGTCGGCAAAAGCGCGGCGGCAATCGCAGTGCTCGCTCCGGTCGTCGGTTCCAATCTGGCGGCCATGGGCAAATCGGTACCGGTTGCGATGGAACCGATTGCTCTGGATTTGACAAAAGAGGAATACAAGGCCCTTGCCCAGACAGGCGGGGCATTAAAGATCCCGAACCCTCATGATGCCAAGAAACCGATCATCGTAACGAGATCATCGGAGACTACGGTCGCGGCATTCTCTTCCAAATGCACCCATTGGGGATGTGAAGTGTCGCTGCCGGTCAACAACGTCATCACCTGCCCCTGTCACGGGGCCGCGTATGACGCGAACGGGAAGGTCATTCACGGACCGGCCAGAAAAGACTTGAAAACCTTTTCCGCAACGCTGAACGGAACAATCATCACCATCAAGGAAGTGATCGACAAGTAGCTTTATTCTCCTTAAAGAACGGCCATGACACAGAAACAGAATATACGCAATCTTCTTATCGCCGGGCTCGTGGCAGCATCGCTCGGCGGCTGGCTCCTGCACCTGCGCATACACCATCCGGGCGATTCTCCGGTGAACCTCATCCCTTTCATCGCCGGCCTGATCAGCATTGTTGTGCTTCCTGCAATGTTCTTTTCAAGGAAAACATTGGCGTATGCTTATGTGGTCAATGGCATGATCGTCATCATCGGTACCATAACCATGTGCCATGTATCGCTCATGAGACTGCCGCATCAGGTAACGCTCACAACGATATTCCTCGGAACATTACTTGCGGATATCATCCTGTTGTTCACCAAATTCCTGTTCGGCAAAGCACTGTTCGAACTTGAAATGCTCAAAGCGATTGACGCAATCGCCCGGCACAAAAGGTTCTGGCGGTATCCGAACATGGGCTGGTGGTGGGTGCACCTTTTCTCGCTGACAACGGCCTATGTTGCCGGTTATTTTCTCTGGAGATAGGAGCGCGCAATGCACCGATTCATGCTGTGGAAGCCGGGGTGGTGGGTACTGCATGTTCTTGCTATAGTGTTCATGTTCTGGATGGGACATTTCATGAGGTAAACAAATTCTTCTCTTTCACTTTTCCCGCTTTTTTCCCTTTTAAAAATTCGTTCACTAATTCAAATAATGTGCGTCTATTTTCATTTTTGGAAACATATGGAATAATTTTTCCGCAACAAATCGATTTGAACCGCTTTAATTGACAGCAAGTTCTGGCACTTCCTTTGCTCATTACTACTATTGACCGAATCAAAGGAGGGCATATGAGAACCAGCAACTGCCAAAATGAAAACGGCTTCACTCTCGTGGAAGGTATTGTTGTCGCCGTTATCGTCGCGGTCCTTTCTGCCGTGGCGACTCCGCTGTACATGGGTTATGTCCGCGACACGCGGATAAATGTTGCCGATAATATCGCCAGC
Organism: Chitinispirillaceae bacterium; assembly: GCA_049514575.1. Lineage (GTDB taxonomy): Bacteria > Fibrobacterota > Chitinivibrionia > Chitinivibrionales > Chitinispirillaceae > BOG-1184. Next base: position 103,518 of record JBEKUX010000007.1, read on the forward strand.
ATGGTGGCAAGCGCCTGCGGAGCGACGAAGCTTGAGGATTCATCACTGGTTGCCGCGGTAATCAACGGCTCCCCGTATGCTTCCACCAGAACCACCGTGTCTACGATCACTCTGAAGGGCATGGGCGGTGAAGATAACAAGATCCAGGTACCGGCGGATTTCAGCGTCTCGGTCGATAACACCAACGTGGTATGCATCTATACGAAAGACGCAAATATAGTATCGAGGACGTTCACGTTTTAATATAAAGAAAGGTGGTCTCCGATGATCTTGACAAGAGAGGCTATGCCGACCGAGCAACACCTGCATTTCAACGGGCTTCGACATGCGACGGTTGGAAACGGCGAAGAGGAAATCCTGGAGGCATATCTGGCATTTGCCTATTATCATACGCTCAATAATGCCGAAAAGTATGAAAATGCAGCGGCAAACTCCCGTCTCGACGAACAGAAAACCCTGTTCTCCCAGCTGGCCTGCCGGAAAAGAGAGGTGGCCCACCGGCTGAAGAGCAACCGGTCCGACGCCGCTCTCCTTTTCGAAAGGGAAAAAAAGCATCCGAACTTTCCGCAGGAAGGAGCCGAGATCGATTCAGAAGTGGACCCGCTTTTCACGCTGAACAATGCTTTTGATTTCGCCTACCGGAGAGAGTATAAAACGCTTGCGGTTTACGAGAAGCTGGCCAAGGCCGTTCTTATTCCTTCGGTCAGGGTCCTTTTTGATTACTTGATGGAGTCCCAGGTAATGCATATCCGCTACCTCGATACCCAGGTCGCGGTCGCAAACACCGGATCAACAGCGGCTTGATATCTTAATATCCGGCCGTTGCAGCGTGACACCACGCCGCTACGGCCGTTTTTCTTACCCTGTACCGTCTGCGGGAGTTTTTATTCGAGAAGAACGGACAACTCCGCTATATGCTCCTCTTCGTCAAGTATCACGTGCCTGATCTCATGCTCCAGGGTCTCAAATTTATAATGCAGTTCGGCCTTATGGTCCATGACGGTTTTATAAATCTGCTTGTAGTAATCCACGGCCTCGCGTTCGTTGGTCCGGTTGATCTCCAGTATTTTATTTATCCCGGTTGCCCGGTGCGTCTCCGCGATCCCCATGCTCGGCTCGCCGCCGAGAAAGCTGCCGATAAGCGCCCTGAACTTCTGCTCATGTTTCTCTTCGTCCCCGGCTATTTCCTTGAGCCGCTCAATGACGGGTTCGGCGTTCAAACCGCTTATTAGCTCCGCGTGCGCAAGATATTGGATACGCGCCGCATGCTCCAGTTCAAGCGCCTTGTTCAGCATCCCGGCCAACTCGCTCTTTATTCCGGCCATAACAACCTCCTTGATGAAAAGTGTTTTAAAAACCATGACGTTCTAAAAATTTCGCAAATACCGTGCCATCGTGGGTCCCATCGGTTCAGCAGAAGCTTACACTGGATTAAACCAGCACATTTTCTCGAATTCGCGAATAATTTTGCTGAAGTTGCTATAATCAGTAAGGTTACACATCAGGAACCTGCGATATTTCAAGAAAATGCCTCATGGAACGGAAATTGCGTTGGTAACGGCATAGTAAGCTTGTTATGAAAAGAAAGGGGCTCTTATGGTGACGATACTTGGCGCAAGCGGAAAAACCGGAATGAAAACGACTGAAATCCTTCTCACCGAAGGTGAAAAAATACGGTGCGTAGGACGTTCGCTGGAACATATACAGCCGCTTATCGAAAGAGGCGCGGAGGCCTTTATCGGCGACCAGACGGACGCACGATTTCTCACCGGCGCCTTTATGGAAGCGAGTGCGGCCTATGCGCTTATTCCTCCGAAAATAGACGCAGATGATGTCAGGAACTATTACGATACCATGGGACAGGCATTGGTCAAGGCCGTAAAAAGGTCGGGATTGAAAAAAATCGTCTTTTTATCAAGTCTCGGAGCGGACCGCGATTCCGGCACCGGGCCGGTACTCGGCCTTCACGATGTGGAAAAAGCGCTCGACGCGCTTGCCGACGTCGATATGGTGTTTCTCCGTGCCGGTTACTTTTTCGAAAATACTCTTATGAACGTAAGCTTCATTAAAAACAACAAGATCAATGTGAACCCGATTGATCCCGACGCTCCGATCCTCATGGTCGCGTCAAAGGACATCGGCGAGAAGGCCGCCGAACTTCTGGCAAAGCGCGATTTTTCGGGCCATACCGTCGTTGAGCTTTTCGGCGAACGCATTTCATACCGTGAGGTGACGAAAATAATCGGCGACAAGATCGGTATTCCCTATATGCCTTGCATCCAGACGCCTGACCAGTACGCGATACAGAACATGATTGCAATGGGGATGTCGCAAAACATGGCGGAATCGTTCGTGGAACTTGCCCATGGGATCAGCCTCGGCGCGGTGACAACGACAAAACTCAACCCGGCAAAACCGAACGCGACGACGAAATTCAAGGATTTTGTGGATGAGGTATTTTATCCGTTATACAAAAAAGCAGCCTGAACATTTAAAAGGAGGGACGCTATGAAAGTTCTTATAGTATTCTATTCGGCATGGGGTCATCTTTACAGTATGGCAAAAGCCGCTGCTGAAGGCGTGCGTGAGGTAAAAGGGGCGAAAGCCGAACTGCGCCGCGTGCCGGAGACGCTGCCTGAAGCGATGCAGAAGCAGCTCGGCATAATAAACCTCCCGGACGTGCCGGTATGCACCATCGACGAACTGGCGTCCGCCGACGCGATCATCTTCGGCGCGCCGACCCGCTTCGGAAACATGTGCGGCCAGATGCGGCAGTTTCTCGACGGCACAGGACCGCTGTGGGCCAAGGGCGCGCTGATCGGCAAAGTGGGCAGCGTTTTTACCGGCTCTGCCACTCAGCACGGCGGCCAGGAGTCCACGATCCTGAGTTTTCACACCACACTGCTGCACCACGGCATGATTGTCGTGGGCCTGCCCTATGCGTTCGAGGGGCAGACGCGGATGGACGAAATCACGGGCGGGTCGCCCTACGGCGCGTCGACTATTGCCGGAGGTAAAGGCGAGCGCCAGCCGAGCGCAAACGAGCTGGCTGCGGCAAAATTTCAGGGGAAGCATGTTGCAACGATAACAGCGAAACTAATAACAAGTAAATCATGATATATTTTACTCTATAACAATAAGGAGGATTCATGGAACATAAACTTCCCGCTTTACCGTTTGCCATGGACGCGCTGGCGCCCGTCATTTCAAAGGAGACCCTTGAATACCACTATGGCAAGCACCATGCGGCCTATGTGACGAACCTCAACAAACTCATTGTTGGGACCGAGTTCGAGAGCCTTCCCCTCGAGGAAATCATCAAAAAGTCGCCGAGCGGAGGTATTTTCAACAATGCGGCCCAGATCTGGAACCATACGTTCTACTGGCAGGGCCTGGCCCCGAAAAGCGGCGGAGAACCGGCCGGCGCGGTCGCCGAGGCGATCAGAAAGAACTTCGGTTCATTCGACAAATTCAAGGAACAATTCACGAAAACTGCGGTCACGACCTTCGGATCGGGTTGGGCCTGGCTTGTCAAGACCAGTGACGGAAAACTTGCCATTGAAAGCACGAGCAACGCCGGCACCCCGCTCAAGGACGGCAGAAAACCGCTCCTCACCTGCGACGTATGGGAACACGCCTACTACATCGATTACCGGAACAACAGGGCCGGCTATGTGGAAGCGTTCTGGAAACTGGTGAACTGGAAGTTTGTGGCGGAGAACCTCGGATAACAGAAGGTACTGCCGATAAAAAATCCTCATGGGAATTGGTTCCCACCGGGGATTTTATCCGCCTACGCAGAAGACCTCGGGCGTAAGCCCGGGGATGAATGCGTCGGACGGACCTGCCGTAGCTTTAGCGAAGGCAGGTTCTTGAAATGTTTCGGCGGATTCCGCCGAACAATAGTAGGTACCACGGCCGTAAGGCCGTGGGGCTCCATTACAGCGGGTGCGCTCCTGCCCTGGACGTGTTACAGCTTGATTCGTACTCCTGCCTTCAGCTCCATGCCTTTGTTCGTGAGCGAATTGTCCGCCCCGGCATTCTTGTCGATATTGCTCAAGCCTAAATCATAAACGAACTCGACAAACGGCACTATTTTCGGCAGGCCGAGTTCCATGCCTGCGCCGAAATCAAGCCCGAAATCGATCGGATTCAAGCCGTCTTTTATGTCGGTAGATTGACCGGTCACTTCGTTTTTTGCCGACAAAAGCAGGCCGAAATTAAAACCCGCAAGTGCGTAGGGGCTTATAAGGGGGAAAGCACGGTATTTTAATTTTGCATGAACAGGCAGCATGCAATACGATAATGCTTTCTCCTCGATATTGCCGATGTCATTCGTCCATTTGGCGCCACGCTGTTCATACGCGATGCCGGATTCGACTGAAAACAGATTCATGATGACGATATCCAGGACGCCGCCGGCAACCAGACCGTTTTTCGTGTCGCTGGTAACCGAATTTCCACCGCCGCTGTTAGTCTGTTTGAACATGCTGACCCCGGCAGTGACTCCGGCCTGCAGACCCACCTGCGCAAAAACCGATGCAGTAATGAGAACGACGATACCTGCAGTCCTGCTAAAAAGCCGCATTTTCATTTGCCGCTCCTTTCGGAATGTTTATTTTTTTCGGCGCCTGCCCTGGTTGTTGTAAAATATTTAACCGTTTGCACGAATACAAATTTCTCAGTCTGCCGCGGACGACATCTTCAGGTCGGCTGTTATTTCCTGATACTCTGGCACTATTCCACCAGCATAAACAATTTTTCGGAGGTATGAAGCGCTGCAGCACCGATATCAATGTAGTGTACCGGATCCTTAAAAAAGAGTTCGCGAAGAACCGCGTTCCGGTGGTCGATCTCATCGAGGCCCAGACCAAAGACCCTTTCAAGATCCTGGTCACGACCATGCTCAGCGCGCGCACAAAAGACCAGACTACACGTACCGCGGCGCAGCGGCTTTTCGTGGTGATCAATACCTTCGACGATCTTGACAAAATTTCTCTTTCCACGATAGAAAAAATGATCTATCCGGTCGGCTTTTACCACGCAAAAGCGCGTAATCTGAAAAAATGGCCGTCTATTATCAAAGAAAACTTCGGCGGCGTCATACCCGACACGGTGGATGCACTGGTCAATCTTCCGGGCGTGGGCAGAAAAACAGCCAATCTCGTTGTGGCATTAGGGTTCAACAAGCCGGCGGTATGCGTTGATGTTCACGTGCACCGGATTTTCAACCGCATAGGCTATCTTGTGTCAAAAACTCCGCTTGAAACCGAAATGTTTCTCCGCAAAAATCTGCCGGTCAGGTACTGGACCACCTTCAACTCCTATTTCGTCTCATTCGGTCAGCACACCTGTTTTCCTCGGAATCCGCGCTGCGACCGGTGCCCGGTCCGTCGCTATTGCGGCAGGGTCAATGTTGAAACGAAATACGGTACAGGATGAAAAAACGCGATCTTGAAAAAACACCTTCGGCCGCGGCACCATACCGGATCTGGGGCGCTGATATTGACAAAGATGCAATTGCCCAGATGGAGCGAGCGTGCTCTCTGCCCGTGGCCGTACGCGGCGCGCTCATGCCGGACGCGCACGTGGGCTATGGCCTGCCTATCGGCGGCGTGCTTGCGGTGCGCGACGCGGTCATCCCCTACGCGGTGGGCGTGGACATCGCCTGCCGCATGAAAATGACCGTGTTCGACCTTCCGCCAGATCTCCTGCAAAGCGATCCGGAACGGTTTAAGACTGCAATAAACAGCGGAACGCTGTTCGGCGTGGGCGCCGCCTACCGGAAGAGGCGCCAGCACCCGGTCATGGATCTTGACTGGTCTGTCTCGCCCGTCACTCTGCAGAATAAAGATCTGGCATGGGGCCAGCTCGGAACGAGCGGGAGCGGCAACCATTTCGTGGAGTTCGGGATTTTGACAGTTGAGAAACCGGAAACCGGGCTCGGTCCCGGAGTGTATCTGGCGCTTTTGAGCCACAGCGGAAGCCGGGGCATTGGCGCAAAGGTCGCCTCCTGTTACAGCAAAACGGCCATGCAGAAACACCGCGAACTGCCGAAGGAGTTCCAGCACCTGGCCTGGCTCGACATGCGTTCGCATGAAGGGAAGGAGTACTGGGCCGCCATGAAGCTCATGGGCAGATACGCTGCCGCAAACCATGGGCTGATCCATGAGCAGATCGCCGCGCACCTCGGCGCCCGTGTGCTCCTTGACATTGAGAACCATCACAATTTTGCCTGGAAGGAACTCCATGACGGAAAAGAAGTGATTGTGCACCGCAAGGGCGCCACGCCTGCCGCCGCAGGCCTGCGGGGGATCATTCCCGGCTCAATGGGAACGCCGGGTTTTGTGGTTCAGGGCAAAGGGAACGAGGCTGCGCTCATGAGCGCGGCCCACGGCGCTGGCCGGCGTATGAGCCGCACGGCCGCAAAGCGGCAGTTCACCTGGAACGATGCGCGCGGCCTGCTCGATGCGGCCGGCGTGACACTCATCTCGGCCGGACTCGACGAGGTGCCCATGGTATATAAAGACATCTTCAAGGTCATGTCCGCGCAGGCGGACCTCGTGGAAATCCTGGCCAGGTTTGACCCGAAAATCGTGAAGATGGCGGAGGGCAGGGAACGAGCGGAAGATTGAAATACAAAACAAATGTTTTTTATGGGTCGCCCGAGGCGAAGGTTAAATTAACAATAAACCGCCGAAATTGCTCGTTTTTTTACTGACAGGTGAAGATATCGTTTCCCGCAGGATATTCACTGTTTTCAGGCGCTTTCGAGGAATTCGACAAGCTTTTTCAGCGCAACCCTGAACCTGAACATGAGGCCTGCCATCTCCTCGGCGGTAAGATAGTCCTTCAATTCATTTTCTATTTTCTCCTGTGTCACGGACTCAATAAATTCATCCAATTTTCCGGAAAGATCGGAAACCGTCATCCTGACTTTCGATGTCCTGCCTGACGTACGGACTTCGGTGGCTGACAGCCGCTGTTTCAAAACGCCGAGATCAGGCCGAATACCAAGCCTTTCAACAAGGAAATAAATATCATACATGTCCCGCATCAGGCGACGCTCGTTCCATGCCGCAAGCTTATGCGCCAGGGCGTGATCGAAGCGCATGGCCCTTATTATCCGTCCCTGTTGCCGGTTTGCGCGTGCCAGCGGTGCGGTGCTCATCTCGATTGAAGGACACTCTTTTGCCGCATTGATTTCGATCTGCAGTTTCAGGTTCTGATATTCGACGATACAGCGCAGGCATTTGGAATTAATTGAGCTGGTCACCCTGACACCTGCGATTTCCTGCAGGGTTCTGACGACGATGTCCCTCAGGTCTCTTTTCGAAGAAAACGGGACAAAGACGTAATCAAGGTCATTGGTAAAACGAGGACAATCGGCGAGCCGCAGTTCCATGCCGCCCTTTACTATCGCATAGTTCGCCAGCCGGTCGGCAAAATGGTTCATGACCATGACCATCAGCGGGTCAAGATTATTGACGTTCATCGTTGAGGAACCCCGTCACGAAATTGACAAAACGCGGATTTTTATATTTTTTCAGGTACGCGGCTATTTTTCTGCGGTCCAACCGTGAGAGCGTCATGTCCGTGTAAATATTAAACGAGAATTTTTGCCCCTTCTGATAAAAATAGAGCGCGTCAAGAAACGCTTTTTCCGGCGTTGCGATGTTCACACCGTCTTTGTTTTCAAACCCGAAAAAAAGATGCGGGGCGATACCGAGATACTGCAGCGAAAAACCGCCCTTCCGGTAAAACTTGCTGCGCCCTGTCTTGACCGCATACAGCGTCCGCGCAGGCACGCTCCCGATAATCAACTCCTGCGCGAGAACGGTACCAAGACTGATATAGGAATTTTTATTCAGCCGCGCCGACAACACCTGCACATCAAAATCCCCGGCCGTATAATACCCCCGGATAAACCGGCTGAGGGCATGGCTCTTTTCCAGACGGCCGACCCGGCGGTTCAGAACGACAGGATTGCTTTCGTTAAAAAGATTTACCAGATCGGCCTTTGAAAAAACCCCGCCCATTCCAGACGACCATTTTTGAAGTAGCTTATAGTCCAGTAGAGCATCTTTCATATGCATACATAATATACAAAATATGATATTTACTGTCAATATGATTATTCGGTAGGTTTTTAGGTTGGACGAAAGATTTCTGGGTAGAGACGCACCGCCGTGCGTCTCTACGGGCGAGGGAAACGTCATAAAAATAAATGCTATTTCCGATTATTTATCGGCACGTAATGCGCCTTCTCGGACACGCTCTTGTACGCGGGACGCATGATCCTTCCGCCGCTGAGAATCTCCTCGATCCGGTGTGCCGACCAGCCCGCCATGCGGGATACCGCAAAAATCGGCGTGAAAAGTTCGCGCGGGATATTGAGCATGCTGTAGATAAAACCCGAATAAAAATCGACATTGGTGGCAAGCGGCCGGGACTGCTGCTTGTGTTCCGAAATCACGTGCGGCGCGCACCGTTCAACGGTACGGTAGAGCTTATATTCATCGAGCCGCGATTTTTCTCCGGCAAGCTCCTCGGCCTTCTCGCGCAGGATGACGGCGCGCGGGTCAGACAGCGTGTACACGGCATGCCCGATCCCGTAAATCAATCCCTTCCGGTCGAACGCCTCTTTGCGGAGGATTTTTGATAGGTAGGCGGACACCTCATCGTCGTCTTTCCAGTCTTTGACATGGCCCTTGATGTCGTCAAACATCTCCGCGACCCTGATATTGGCGCCGCCGTGCTTCGGACCTTTGAGCGAACCGATGGCCGCCGCAATGGCCGAATAGGTGTCGGTGTCCGACGACGTGACCACGTGCAGGGCAAACGCGGAGTTGTTTCCGCCGCCGTGTTCGGCATGGAGCACGAGCGACAGGTCGAGGATTTCTGCTTCGAGCGGCGTGTAGGCACAATCGGGCCGCACCAGATAAAGGAAATTCTCTGCGGTGCTGAGCCCGGCCTGCGGTTTGTGGAGGTAAAGGCTCTTGTTGTCGTAATAGTGCCGTTTCGCCTGGTACCCGTAGGCCGCCATGGTGGGAACACGGCCGATCATTTCTATGCACTGGCGAAGCACGTTTTTTATGCTGATATCGTCGGGATTGCTGTCGTACGAATAGCACGCAAGGACCGCCCGCGCCAGCTTGTTCATGATGTCGGGACTTGGCGCCTTAAGGATCATGTTTTCGGTAAAACCCTCGGGCAGATCGCGGCAGGCGCCGACCATCTCGGAAAACCGCTCAAGCTGTTCCTTCGTCGGCAGATGACCGAAGAGCAGCAGATACGCCGTTTCTTGAAACCCGTGCCGTTTTTCGGCCTGAAACCCCCGCACGATCTCGTCGAGCTCGATGCCGCGGTACCGCAGCCGTCCCTCGACCGGCATCTTTTCGTTTTCGTCAACAATGTACCCGTGCACGTCGCCGATACTGGTAAGCCCGACCAGCACGCCGGTGCCGTTGGCATTGCGCAAACCCCGCTTGACGTTATATTTCCGGTACAACTGCGGGTCGATCGTGCCCGAGTCGATTGAGATGCGGGTAAGGTCGTCAAGATACTGACGCTCGAATTCGGAGATCTGTCTTTCCCTGAGATTCATAAAAACCGTCCTTATTGTGCTTCAAAAATATGTTCCCGCGGGCTTAGAAAATAATAGGAATATTTTTTCCCAATTGGCTAAAGATATTCGATTGAGTGTGGGGTGCCTGCCTGCCGACCCGCTACTCCAGCGAGTTAGCGTGGCGAGAGCCTCGGCGCAGGCAGGGGCGCCATTTGTTCAGGTTTGAGCTTCAGCGTACCCCCACCCTCAAGCTTCAGTGGAATTGAAATTAAAAAAAAGAGATAATAATCCATTTTTTATGACGCTTGAGGGGGGGGGGGGATGTTTGCATACGCGCTGTGCATTTCCTGAAAGAGGCCTTTGGCGGCCTGAGCGAGGGAGGCATATGTTCACGCGAAGCGTGGAGTTCGGCAGGATGCACTAAGTTAAAAAGCCTGCCGAGCGAAGGGGAATTCCGCGTCAAAGGCCAATGGAAGGAGGGTACAGCGCGTAAAATATGAAACCATTATTATTGCTAAAGGCACCTATTTGGGTATGTTGTTTGACAGAACATATTTTTAGTTATTAATGCTTATGGATAAAAAAGTCATCTTATTAGATGAAGCCGTTAAAAAAAATATATTGCCAGGGCTTGAAACTTTTCCCTGCCCTTTCAATGGGAAAACCGGCGCGATCAGGATCGTGTTCCCGGAGTTTACCTGCATGTGCCCCCGCACCGGATATCCTGATTTTGCGAAGATAATCCTCTGCTATCTGCCCGGTAAACGCTGCCTCGAGCTGAAATCCTGGAAACTCTACCTGAATGCTTTCCGGATGGTAGGGGCTTTTCATGAAACGGTCACGGCTCATCTGTTCGCTACCCTCGGCAAAACGCTTGCTCCGCAATGGCTCTTTGTTGCCGGAGATTTCTTCCCCCGCGGGAACGTGGACACGACCATCGTGTTCGAATCACCCGGTAAACGTCCAGCCGGCGCCGATCTCCTTATCGGCCCGTTGGTCCCGCATTGCCGGAGCTATACGGCATAAACGGCCTAACGTATTTATTTTGTTACCAATTGGAACATGGCAACTAACTATTTTGTTTGATTAGGCCGCCATCATCCGCCCCATCAGGCCAAGCTCATATAGGCGATATATTTTTCCATACCTACGGGGAGGAAAAATTATGGTTGAATTTTCCAGAAGCGCGAAAAACATGCGTTCATCCGAAATACGGCGTCTGATGGCACTTGCCGCCGACCCGTCGATCATTTCCTTTTCAGGCGGGATGCCCGCCAACGACCTTTTCCCCATTGCGGTCCTTGACGAAATTTACGGCGGCCTTTCCCTGCAGGCAAAACAGATCGCGATGCAGTACGGTCCCACGGCCGGCTATCCTCCTCTGTTAGGATCGCTCAAGGAATATCTGCGGTCAAGGGGGCTGCCCATGGACGGACAGGAGATCATCATCACGACCGGAGCGCAGCAGGCGATCAGTCTTCTCTGTAAGGTATTCATCGATCCGGGCGATGTGGTGGTGACCGAAAACCCGAGTTTCATCGGGGCGCTGGCGGCCTTCCTGTCCTATGGCGCAAAACTTTCCGCGGCACCGCTCGATAACGACGGGATCGACGTTGCCGGGCTTAAAAAAATACTCGATAACGGCGGAGCACGGATCAAAATGGTATACCTGAACCCGTTTTTCCAGAATCCAGCCGGCATCATCTATAGCGAGGCGCGGAAAAAAGCGGTGCTGGAAACGCTTTCAGGCCGCACCGTGGTTTTGCTCGAAGACGACCCGTACAGCGAGCTCTATTTTGACGAACGGGACAAGCCGCTGACCGTCCCGCTCAAAGCAATGGGAAAAGAACCCGTACCGATCTGTTATGTCGGCACGTTCGCAAAAATTTTCGGTCCAGGCCTACGGCTCGGCTGGCTTCTTGGCCCGCGTGCAATCGTTGAAAAATGCGAGATGGCGAAGCAATCGATGGACGCATGCTCGCCCACACTCTCGCAGGTGCTCGCCCACGAGTATCTCTCCAAAGGCAAGTTGGCCCCTTTTCTTGCGTCGGTTCGCACTGCCTATGCGCGCAGGGCGCGCATCATGCTCGATGCACTTTCCGCTTCAATGCCGAAAGGCGTCACGTGGACGCATCCCAAAGGCGGTTTCTATGTGTGGGTCACCATGCCCGAATCAATGGACGCTACAGCGGTCTTCAACGAAGTGATCAAGCGGCGAGCGGCTTTTGTGATCGGAAGCGCCTTTGATCCGTACGGAACCAAAAACAACAGCTTCCGGCTGGCCTTTTCAAATCCACCTGAGAAACTTATTGCCGAAGGGATTGCAATCATTGCCTCGGCGGTGAAGCAACTTTTATGATGACACCTCGATACCTGATTCGGCTGAATAATTGTCAAGAATGGTGTAATTAAGTGTTATAATTATAAATATTATTCCTAAATGTCGGGATAGGCGACATCGGAGATTGATTTCATGCACGGAGCGGCGTGTCGACCAATGGTTAAGATAAAACTCTGCAGCAACGGAGGGGACCGGATACGTATTGTCGTTCTCTGTCTGATTCTGTCTGCCTGCATCGGGGGAATCGGCGTTCCATCGTCATGGGGAAGGCCGGCCGTCCAAAGACCGCCATCGCAGTCCATGCCGCTTGACGAGATTATCAGCAACATCAATTCCCTGCAATACCGCCTCGATTCGCTCAACGCGGTCCGTACGCAGATGCGCCAGGACAGCGCCACTGCGGTTGCGGACCTGGTTCAGCGCCAATCGGTTCAATTGAAAAAGGCGGCGGACCTGGACGATGCAATAGCGAAAAAGAAAAGCATGATGTCGGGGGTACGGTCGCGTTATGAAAAAAACCAGCAGGACAGCGCCGCAATCGTTGCAAAAAGCAGAGAACAGATTGCCAATGTGCACAGGGAAATCGCACGACTCGATGCGACGATTGCCGCCATGACCGCCGAGCTCGCGACGCTCTCCGGCCGTCGCGAACAGGTCGCTGTCCCTGCCGGGGCGGAAGAACACGCCATTAACCAGCTGCAGTCACAGGTTGCGCGATACGACTCCACCATCCGCACACTGCGCTCCGACTTCGCTAATTTCTCAACACGACGCAACAAGCTCCGTCAGGACTCTCTCCAGGCGGATGCCAGAATCTCATCCGAGCGCAGCCGCTATCACCTGCAGATGTATCCGTTCGACAGCCTTTCAACGCTCTGCGACATCGCTGTCCGGCAGGCCGAACAGAAACAGACAAGCGACCAGGCCGCCAAAGAGCAGAAAATCGGCCAGATAAAAGGAAATTACTCCCTCATAACGGGGCAGAAAAAAGGGTTTGAAGAACGCATCGCCCGGAACAATGCGGACATCAATACCCTTTCAGCCGAGCGGCAGCGGCTGGCGCAATCCGCGGGCGCGGCGCAGACCCGGTACGAACAGCTCCGCGGGCCCTACGATAAGACATTGACAGATGCGGTAAATGACCTGCAACGCCTCACGCGCGACAGACCCCTGCTTAAGACGCTGCGGCAGAAACTCAGCGTCGACAGCGCCATTGCCAAGACCCGCGATGCGCTCGATAAGGCAATCCAGCTTGCGGCCGAAAATAAAAGGGGCGGTAAAAAGCTTGTTGAACAGCGTGAGAACGAGCTCGACTCGCTGCAGGCGCTGCAGAACCAGATCGTCACCTCCACACCGGGATTACGGCAGAAAGAAGCGCAGATCCACGGCGCCACGATTTCCCAGAAAGCCTCGCTCACGGACGACGCCATCGCCGCCATCGAGAAAAAAACGGCCGGCGCAACGGCCCAGCTCGATAAAGCCCGCCATGAACTTGAAGCGTTTGACCGGAAAAATCCTCCGGTGCAGAACCCTTCGGGACAGCGGATCGCACAGCTCGACACCATGCTGGCGATAAAGAAAAAAGATGTCATTCAGATGACCGACTGGAGCGACTCGCTGAACATGGTCCTGCAGGAGATACAGAACACCATCACCAGTCTTACCGCTTCGGCACATACAGGATCGCCGAAAATCGACAGTCTGATAAAAGCGAAGAAAGATGAAAAAGTCGCGCTTGCGGGCAGACGCGCCAAAGTTCAGCGCGACAGCATCCAGAACGATGCGGCCGCCATGGAGGTAATAAACCGGATCAGAAACGATTGCGCCTCTATTGCCGGCCAGCTGGTCCGCACGCAGGGCGACATCGACCGTTCCACGGTGGAACGCGACAAAACCATGCAGTCGCTCGCGGCGGCCCAGGAGAAAAACCGGCAGGCAAATGCCGCCGCACTTGCCGAAAAGAAAAAAAACGACAACCTTGTTGCGGCAAAACAGCAGGATATCACGAACCTTTCGCTGCAAAGCGAGAAACTCAGGCAGGACAGCGTGTCTTTTGTCAGGCAGCAGGAACAGCAGGTCAAGACACTGTCCCCCGCCCTCGGATCGCTGGCAGGGATGCTTTCGGACTACGGCAGGGAAATCAATGTCCTTCAGGCGCAGAGCGACACGCTCAAGCGGCTCGCGGGTACGGGTCAGGGACGCATAAACGACGAAGCGCACAGAATCTCTCTCCAGATAAACTCCGTCAGCAGATCGATCGAGGACGCACAGAACTCTATTGCCGAGCTTACTACGCAGAAAAAAGAAGCCTTTACCCGGCTCGAGGGGGACAAACGCTATTACGACAGCCTTATCGGTATTGCGGAACATGAGCGCGACGGGATGATCGCCCAGCGCGACAGGGTCCGGCAGGACAGCATCGCCGCCGAAAATGATATGCAGAAATCTTCGCAGAAGGTTATGTCCGCCATCAAGGAACAAGACAACGTCATCGCCGCCAAGCAGAAAGAGGTTGCCGACGCGTCCGCCGACCTGAACCGGTCCCGCGACGACAGCGGCAAGGTTGCGGAAAGCATTGCCCTCGTGGCAACTCCGGGCGGCCAGTCGGTCGGATCCATCGATTCCCTGATCTCGGTCAGGACAAAAGAGATCTCCGGTCTTCAGGACCGGCGCGACAAAGCGGTGCAGGACAGCATACAGGAAAGCAAACGGCTCTCGGATCTTCTTGCCGCGGCCCACAATGAAATCGTTAAACGGAGCGTGGCCGTGGACCAGAGAAATAACGAGCTCTCGCTTTCCGCGGCGGTACCTGCCGGCGTCGATCCGCTGCAGCGAAGCTACAAGGACGCTCTGACGACGGCGACCACGGAGATCCAGACGCAGAACGAAATAATCAGAAAAAAGAAAAGCGACATGACAAGACTGCGGGCGGTGCGGGACGCGCTCACCAGTGCGACGGATACGCAGAATACCGACCCTTCTTCCCGGCTCGATACGGACAAACGGTATTACGACAGTCTTCTTTCGATAGCGGGACAGGAACTCACCGCGATCATTGCCCGGCGTGATATCGCACGGCAGGACAGTGCCTCCGCAGACAACAATCTCCGGGCATCTATACAGAAAGCGGCTCCCGCTCCCGCGGAACGCGACAACAGCGCCGGTCTGCAGAAAGAGCTCGCCGACGCCACTGCCGAATTAAACCGGGCCCGTGATGACAGCATAAAAATCGCGAGCGCAATTCCGAACACCCTGCAGCCTTACGGCCAGGCGATAAGAACTATCGATGTCCTGATGGGGGTAAAAGCGAAGGACCTGACCGGCCTTCAGGACCAGCGCCAAAAGGCGGGCCAGGACGGCCTCAAGGAAAATAAACGCAACGGAGAACTCCTTGCCACGGCCCATGCTGAAATAGTCAAACGCAGCATCGCCCTGGAACAGAAAAGGAATGAACTCGCTCTTGCGACCGCCGCAAAAAACAGCATGCAGAACAGTAACGACCCGGGGCAGCGGAACTATAAACAGGCGCTTGACGCGGCCGTACTGGAATTACATGCCCAGAACGAATTAATTGACAACAAGAAAAATGAAATATCACGCCTCCAGAACGTCCGCGATGCCATTACCGCAAAAATCAAGGCCCGCGACAAATCTGCTGGCGCTCCCGGTGCCGCGGTGCGGTCCGCCACCTCGCCGCGGGACAGTGCGCAGAAATGTTCGGAAGACATCTATGTGCTGGTTGGTGAGAACCGGATCGCCGAAGCGTCCGCGCGGTTCGCCCAGCTGCAACCGTTCCTTAGAGCATACCTTGACCAGGAAACCTTCCAGGCGCTCAAGATGACCATCTCGGAAATGGGCGGAGCGGCAAAATAGCACTCCTGCAAAGCCGACACCGACGCTATCGTTCCTGCTTGTTGATAATTATCCCGCTCTTTTTCTCGTCCGTTATATAAAAACCCGGCGCCAGAAACTTTCCCGTAAGGCGGCCGTAGGCGTCCCTCCGGCCCACAATCCTGCCGAGCGGATCGAACAGATATCGGCTGGTCAGGGGAGAGAATTTTATTCCCTTTATCATACGTTTGGCCTTGGTAGTATTCATTATCACACCACTGCTCACACTGGGGCCGATAAAGAAATAATCGACGAAAACATTTTGACCGCCCGAAGCGGCACCCCAGCAGAAGATGCCAGCGCCGTTAAGAGGAAATGGGAAGCTTGATGTTGCAACGGAATCGAAAAGATTCCCGTTTACCTTCATGTAGTAGTAATTTGATCCGGTCGTTCTATAGACCTCGATAGTGTCTTGGTAAAACAGAGTATCCTGCATACCGGACTGCCAGAATCCCTTCCCATGAATCCTACCCTGACCGGCTATTGGAGTAGTATAAACTACTGTGGATGTATCTGGAAAAACACTGCCATTTCCATTGCCCTCGATTGCGAAACAGAGCCTTGGTATGAGGCTCAGCGTGTCCGGTCCTCGTAAATAGAGCCCGTAATACGGAAGCGAATCGCCACTCCTCCATGAAACGATCATCCGGGAGAAAAACGTATCGAAAGGTGCCAGCCGGGTATCGCAGTTGGCTTGAACAAGCGGAGGAACGGAAATATCCAATACGGTATCATGCTCGTCAAAATATGAACACCCCCCCCTTGTAATCCATGACTTTTCAATACGACCGTTATTGAATTTATCGACGACTATAGTGGAAAAAGTACCCTGTGTAAACTGATTGGTAAACAGGACATTGTCGAAAGCCACGGCGGAATTTCCCGGGACTACGAGCCCTAAATCCCCGGAAGCAAAGGTATTGTCGGTGCAGCTGCCAATATAGACACCGTTGCAGAAGATAGTAAACGTGCTGCCTTGCTTACTTACCATAAGCGTATCGGATGGATTCAATGGGTTCTGTTGACGATATCCTGCGCCGAAAATCTTTGCCACAGCCCCAGTGGTATCGTATCTATAAATGAGTAAATATCCGGTACATGCATCTACTGCA
The DNA here is from genome assembly GCA_049514575.1 of Chitinispirillaceae bacterium. GTDB lineage: Bacteria > Fibrobacterota > Chitinivibrionia > Chitinivibrionales > Chitinispirillaceae > BOG-1184. The sequence goes on from JBEKUX010000007.1 coordinate 120,430, forward strand.
TTCAACTGTAAGACATATCCGGAGGGATACCCTGCAGATGGGACTTTCAGGCATAGCCACATTCCGGCAGCAATACTATCTGAGTTGCGATTAATAACACACGAGGCGGTGAACGTAGCTGTGGGGGTCGTAAAATGATGGTATACGAACCCTGCGTACAGTTGGTCTTTATGTTGATTAGTAATCGTGTAAACGCCACTAGCACATAATCTCGTTAGTGAATCCGACGGCACTTGGTTTGATGCTGGCCAATTTGTATTAGTCACTCCAGCATTGGAAAAACTGTCCGAAAACGGATACTGGCCGTATGCCACAGCCGCCAACAGCCCTGTTGCAAGAAAAACATACATCACCCGGCTGACCTTCATAAAACCTCCTGTATAAGGAATTGGAATAAAAATATTTCTCCGCTTACCCCGAAAAGTAGCGTTTCCCTGCAAAGTTACTGGAAAAAGCTCCTGCGCAGCATGTATTATCAATAATAAGCATTTTTTGACGATTTCGCCGGTTTTTTTTACTATTTTTTGTTTTGATCCGTATTTACTGCAGGAGCGTCTCTATGATTAAAACGATGCCTTTCATTCTTGGGCTTGTTCTGTCCGTTTCTCCGGTTTTCAGCCAGACAAAGGCCGACTACGACCAGAGCAGCAGCGACAGCTCGAAAACAAAGGGATTGTTCGACCCTTCCCACTTTACCGTTTCCCACAGCATGAATTTCGGCATGCTGAGCGGCGGCGGATACTCAAGCGTGCAATCGCAGAGCTTCTACTCGACCATGCTGCAGTACCGGTTCGCCGCACCGGTGACGCTCAACCTTAATTTCAGCCTGCCGATCTATTCCACGTTCTCGCCGTATCAGAACCTCACGACCCAGAACATGCAGTCGCTCAACTACTTCAAGAACATTCCCTTCGACGTTTCCCTCTCATGGAAACCGTCGGAACGGTTCCATTTCAACCTCTCTATAGTTAATTATCCGGCCTACAACGGTTACGGGATGGGGATGTACGAAGGCGGCTTTATGCCGTGGAACCGGCCGTAGCAACTGCTCTCAACAAAAGAAAATTATTATTTATCAGGACTACTCGATCCACTTTTTCAACGCTTCAACAATTTTTTGAGCCTGATCTTTGCTTGAAATGGTAAACTTTGCCTGCTGACGGTATTCATCGTCTATTTTCCGGTACCGCCTGATGGAATATCGCTCCGGACTGTAGTCGTTTTTTGCACGGTCCCATTGGACGAATTTAAACAATACGGTCGCCCACGCACCCCGGGAAAGAACGACCTTGTCAAGTTCCTTGACAACGAGGATGCCGTCCTCTTCATAATTGATGGTGCACTCTTCCGCTTTAGAGGCCATAACGCACTGCCCCTTTCAATGGTTGGTTTTTAAAAAATCAAACGATGGAAAACTATGCCGGTTCTTCGGCGCTGCTGAACGCTTCGCTCCGTTCCTCACGCCACGCCAGTAGCTGATGGACCCGGCTCGGGTGCTTCAGCTTGCTCAGGGCCTTGGTTTCAATCTGGCGCACGCGTTCACGGGAGATATTAAACGATTCCCCTATTTCCTTGAGCGTCTTGATCCTGCCGTCGTCAAGACCGAACCTCATCACGACGATCTCCCGCTCCTTGGGCGCCAGCGAGTCGAGGACCTGCTTGATCTGCTCGCGCAGGTGGATGAAGGAAATGCGCTGCGACGGGTCTTCCGCCGTCGGGTCCTCGATATATTCGCCGACCGTCGAGCCGCCGTCACTGCCGATCTCCATATCGAGCGAAATGGGCTCAAGCGCATATTCAAGCGCCATCTGGACTTTACTGACCGAAGTGTCGAGGGCCTCGGCAAGCTCTTCATGACTCGGTTCATACCCGTATTCCAATACCCACCGTTTACACAGACGGACTGTTTTATTGACAAGATCAAGCGTATTGGCCGGGATGCGGATGGCTTTGGACTTGTCGTTGATGGCGCGTGAAATTGCCTGACGGATCCACCAGATGGCATAGGTGCTGAATTTGTACCCCTTGCGGTAATCGAAGTTTTCAACCGCCTTGATGAGCCCGCGGTTCCCTTCCTGGATCAGATCGATGATTTCCATCCCGCGCATGACGTACTTCTTGGCGATTGAGACCACCAGACGAACGTTCGCCTCGATGATGGCGCATTTCGCCTGGTTGTGCATTTCTTCCCAATGCTTGAATTCTTCGAGTTTTCCGGTCTCGTTGCGGTCGGTGATTGATTGCTTGAAGTGGCTGAGAATGAGTTCCGTCTGTTTGGAATTGAGTTTCAGCTGGCGGCATAATGCGACGATTTCATCGTGCAGTTCAACCACCTTGCTTTTCTGCGCAGCGCTGTTTTTCCTGTCGCCTCTGGCAACGATCTCGTCCTCGATGTTCGTAATAACGGTCATTTTCCGCTTTATCAGGGAAGATATTTTTAAAAACTCGCTGCGTAGTTTTTCAACCTTCTCTTTACTTTCCAGCTGCTCTTCCTCCACCTGAAGCACGTCGATGCATTCCAGCTCGTTGTTTCGAAGTTCTTCTGCGATGCGGAAAAGACTTTCGAGGGCGGCCGTCGACCGGAATGCCATGTCGAGAAGCTTTCCCAGCGCATACTCCATCTGCATCGCGTACTCCATCTCTTCGCCGCGGGAAAGGAGCGGCACGCGGCCGACGGTATTGAGGTAGACCCACGTCGGATCGGTATAATGGGGGTACTTGCGCGCGGCGGCCATCCGGCGCACGCGGCGTTCATACAGCGGCGACTCCTTTTCCTTGACAAAAGAATTTATCCTGATGTTTTCCTGCTCAAGGATTTTATGGACGCGCGCCCGTTCAACAGGGGTCTGGGCCACCTCTTCGATCTGCGCTTCGGTGGCAAAACCCTGGAGCGCTGCGAGTTTGCGCAGCCTGGCCGTGGTCCGGTCGACAACGAAAGCGTCCTGTTCCTGCTCTTTTTTCCTGATCATTATTCTCTTTCGTCTAGATCCTTAATCTGCCGCATATCCTCATTCATCTGACGCACCAACGCATCCTTACTTAATGAATCCTTTTCCGACTCTAAAAGAATTCTATTACCCCTAATTCTTGATTTAAGAAATTTTTTCCTTAGGTAAATTATTTTCTGCACCAGTTCTTCGTGAATATCTTGTTCGCGTGCCGATTTTACGAGCATGCGGGAGATCAGGCGCTGTATGTCACTGTCATCCATACGGTCCAGGATACCATCAAGACTCCCGCGTTCATCGTAGAGTTTTAGCATCAGTGAATATATATCACCGGATATACCATCCGTAAGTGTATCAGGCGCAACATATTGGCGTGCTTCGGCGATAAGAGCAGGCTGGGTAAAAAGAAGGTGGAGGAACTGACCCTCCTTGGATGACAGATACAAATCTTCATCGGAAAGAGAAAACATTTTTTTCCTGCCACCTCCCTTGGGGTTCGGCAGAAGATTGTAAACATTTTTTTCTGCAATACCGAGCCGGTCTGCAATATCTTTCTTGAACCGCCCTTTGGCTACTTCGTTACTCATTGATGAAACAAGCGGCGCAAGGGTTTCGATCACCGCTTTCTGGCCGCGGGGTGTTTTCCCGCCATGTGCCGCAATGGTTTTATCGATAATAAACTCATTCGCCCCCGCGGCCTTGGCAAGCAACGCACGGAAAGGATCCGGGCCGTGCTTCTCTACAAAAGAATCAGGGTCCTCGTCGGACGGCAGCACGAGGACGGAAACGTCGAGATCAAAGGGCGCAAGCGTAAACACCCCGCGCTGTGCAGCCGATTGTCCGGCTTCGTCGCCGTCGAATACGAGCACGACCCGCGACGCGAAACGTTTGAGGATATGCGCGTGCTCAGGGGTCATTGCGGTACCGGACGTGGCAACCACGTTGCGGATACCGGCCTGATACAGGGTTAAAAAATCCATGTATCCTTCAACGACAAGAACCGTTTTCTCATCCTTGATATACTGCCGCGTCACGTTCAGTCCATAGAGGAACTCCTTTTTCCGGTACAGGGGCGTTTCAGGGGAATTCAGATATTTGGGCGTGGATTCCTTGTCGCGTCCCCTTCCGGCGAACCCGATCACGCGGCCGGAGAGGTCGAAAAGCGAGAACATGATCCGGTCGCGGAACCGGTCGTAGGCGGCCCCGTCCTCTTTCCTGACCGCACAGCCGCAGACGACGAGTGCATCTACCGTAATGCCTTTCCCTTCCGCAAACGTAATGAGCGACGACCATCCTGGCGGCGCATAGCCGAGCTTGAAGTCACGCACCGTCTCTGCGGCAAGGTTGCGTGATTTGAAATAATCGACAGCCTCCGGATGCTTCCTGATCTGGGCGTAGAAATAATCGGCGGCCATCCGGTGGATGTCGATCATTGCGGTCTTGGAAAGCACTGCGGCGGTTTCCGATCCGCCGTCCGGCGGCAGCTCGCGCGCCGGCGTGAGTGTGACGCCGGTCTCACTTGCCAGCATGGCGAGCGCTTCCGGAAAACTTATTCCCTCGATTTCCTGCAGGAACTTGAAAACATCGCCGCCTTTGCCGCAGCCGAAACAGTGGAAAAAACCCCGAAGGGGGTTGACGTGGAACGAAGGGGTCTTCTCCTTATGGAAGGGGCACAGGCCCTTGAGCGTCTGCCCGGATTGCTTGAGTTTGACATACCGGCCGACAACCGTAGCGATGTCGGCACGCAGGCGTATCTCTTCTTTCGCGGTATCGTCAAAGGTTCTGTTCATAATAATTAGTAATAAACGTCAATTATTGAGCTAAAGACACCAGATTGGGTGTGGGGCGGGCACCGTTATTGCAGGTCTGAACTTCTGCGTACCCCCACCCACAAACCCTGTGGTATTGAAATCTAAATAAAAAGAAAACTGCCTTATATCACTTTTTTTAAACTTGGCGATGCTTGCGGGTGCGGATAACCAGATGCGCTAAATCTACATGGACGGTGCCCCTGCCTGCGCCGAGGCTCTCGCCACGCTAACTCGCTGGCGTAGCGGGTCGACAGGCAGGCACCCGATACCCTCCGCAGAAGCTCCGCAAAAGCGGAGCCTTTAGCCAATGAAAATTTATTTAAAGTTATTATTTTAGATACAACTTTAAATATTTCCCGGTCGCTGACCGGGGATTCCCCGCTATTTCCTCCGGCGTTCCTGAAGCGATGATACGCCCGCCCGCGTCTCCCCCCTCGGGCCCGAGGTCGACGATATAGTCGGCGCACTTGATGACGTCGAGGTTGTGTTCGATGACGATCACCGAATTTCCCCTGTCAACAAGCTCCTGCACGACCACCAGCAGCATAAGAATGTCCTCGAAATGGAGACCGGTCGTCGGCTCGTCAAGGATGTAGAGCGTCCTGCCGGTTGCCCGTTTCGCGAGTTCGGCGGCGAGTTTGATGCGCTGCGCCTCGCCCCCCGAAAGCGTGGTGGCCGCCTGGCCGAGGTGGACATAGCCCAGTCCCACCTGCGAAAGGACCGACAGCTTCGATTTGATGGCCGGCAGTTTGTCGAAAAACTGCAATGCTTCGTCGACCGTCATGTCGAGCACGTCGGCTATATTTTTCCCTTTGTATAGTATTTCGAGCGTTTCGCGGTTATAGCGCTTGCCCTTGCACGCTTCGCACTGCACGTACACGTCGGGCAGGAAATGCATCTCGATGCGCAGTACACCGTCCCCTTCGCACGTCTCGCACCGCCCTCCCTTGACGTTGAAACTGAAACGTCCCGGCTGGTAGCCGCGTATTTTGCTTTCCGGAAGCATGGCGAAAAGATCGCGGATCGCCTCAAACGTCTTGGTATACGTGGCAGGATTGGAGCGCGGTGTACGGCCGATGGGCGACTGGTCGATATCGATCACCTTGTCGATGTGCTTCAGGCCGCTCATGGAAGCGTACGGGAGCACCTGCATCCGGGACCGGTACAGTTCCCGCGCCAGTGCAGGATAAAGCGTATGATTGATGAGCGTGCTTTTTCCCGAACCGGACACGCCGGTCACGCACACGAACATGCCGAGCGGAAATGAGGCGTCGATATTTTTCAGATTATGTCCCGAAGCCCCCCTGATCGTGAGGTACTCGCCCGATCCGGGCCGGCGTTTACCGGGCAGAGGGATGCTTTTCCTTCCCGAAAGATACGCTCCTGTCAATGAGTCGGTGTCCCTGGCCACCGCGGAAGGGACGCCTTCGGCGACAATATGTCCGCCGTGCACGCCGGCGCCGGGCCCGATGTCGATCAGATGGTCGGCGGCGAGCATGGTGTCGCGGTCATGTTCGATCACCACGATCGTGTTGCCGAGGTCCCGCAGGTTCCGCAGCGTGTCGAGGAGCTTCCCGTTGTCGCGCGGGTGCAGGCCGATGCTCGGCTCGTCGAGGATATAGATGACCCCGGTGAGACGCGAGCCGATCTGCGTGGCGAGTCTGATGCGCTGCGACTCGCCGCCCGACAGGGTCATGGCGGTCCGCGACAGGGTGAGGTACGAAAGCCCCACATTGGCGAGGAAATCCAGCCGCTGTTTGATCTCTTTCACGATGGGCGCCGCGATTTTTGTCTGCCGTTCGTTAAGCTCGACCTCGACAAGGAACTTTTTTATCGCGTCGATCGGCATGCCGGAGAGCGCCGCAATGTTTCTGCCGCCGACCAGCACCGCAAGGCTCTCCTTCTTGAGCCGCATCCCCCTGCACGACGGACAGCCGCGCTGCGTCATGAACCCTTCGATCCAGCGCCGCACCTCCTCAGACGCCGTCTCGCGGTACCGCCGCAGAAGGCTTGGAACGACCCCTTCGAACTCCCGCACGAACTCGCCGTGCCCGAGCCGGGAACGCGCTTCCCAGCGCATCCTGATGCGTTCGTCGCCGGACCCGTAGAGCAGTATTTTTTTCTGTTTCTCGCTTATATTCCGGTAGGGCCGGTCAAGCGGAATTCCGTAGTGGCTGCAGACGGAAACAAGAATCTGATGGTTCCAGGATCCCATGGTCGTGGCGGCATTCCACGGTACGATCGCCCCGTCGCCAATGGTGAGCGCCGGATCGGGAACGACAATGTCCGGATCGATCTCCATCAGGTACCCCAGTCCGTGGCACGCCTCACAGGCGCCGAACGGGTTATTGAATGAAAACATTCGCGGGCTGAGATCGTCGATGCTGATATGGCAGTGCGGGCAGGCAAGGCGTTCGGAGAAGACCTCCGGCGCCGCTCCGCCATCCATACGGTCGATAAGCACGGTCCCGTTCGCGCTCATTTTGAGCGCGGTTTCAAGGGACTCGGTGAGCCGCGGCAGGATGCCGTGGCCCGCGACAAGGCGGTCGATCACCACCTCGACCGTATGTTTTTTGTTTTTGTCGATTTTAATCTCGTCCGCAAGCGAGCGGACGCCGCCGTCGAGGCGCACCCGGACGTAGCCGTCCTTCTGCAGTTTGTCAAACAGATCGCGGTACTCCCCTTTCCGCCCCGATACGACCGGCGAAAGGATCTGGAAACGCGTGCCCGCGGGAAATGAAACGATCTGGTCCGCGATCTCCTGCACGGTCTGGCTGGCGATCACGCGCCCGCATTTCCAGCAGGTCGGCGTTCCGGCCCGCGCATACAGGAGACGGAGGTAATCGTGGATCTCGGTGACCGTGCCGACGGTCGAACGGGGGTTGTGTCCCGAGGTTTTCTGTTCAATGGAAATCGCGGGCGAAAGCCCCTCGATGGAATCGACATCGGGTTTTTCCATGAGGCCGAGGAACTGGCGGGCATACGCGGAGAGGGATTCGACGAACCGGCGCTGCGCCTCGGAATAGAGCGTGTCGAACGCCAGCGACGACTTGCCGGATCCGGAGAGGCCGGTGATCACCGTGAACTTTCCGCGCGGGATCGACACCGTGATGTTCTTGAGGTTATGCTCCCGCGCGCCCTTGATGATAATATTCTGGCTCTGCATGGATTTATCCGCGGCCCGGCTTACTTCGGCGGAGATTGATCGGTGCCGGCTGCCGGAGCGGAACCATTATACGCATGCCATGCCTGCAGGACCGTTTCCGCGACCTTGGCCCGATCGAACGGTTTGAAGAGACACGGATAACGGAGTGTCTTATTGATTTTTACCAGCGTATGGTCCGGATTATAGCCGAAACCGGTCATCAGCACGACCTCTGAAGCGATATGCTTTTCATTGATCGCGCACATGAACTCGTACCCGTCCATGTCGGGCATGGCGATGTCGGTCAGCACGCAGAAATAGGGCCGTTGTTCAAGCTCGTGCACGGCCTCGCCGGCCGACGGCGCAGTGGTGACCTCCCACCCCAGTGATTCCAGATACATCTTCAGGAAGTCAAGAACGTCCGCCTCGTCGTCAACCACCAGAATCCGGCGGTTGTTTTCTTTTTCCGATAAGCTCATAAGTTTTGTCAATCAGTTCCTGTTTGCCGAACGGTTTGGTAATGTATGCGTCCGCGTTCATGATGTGCAGCCCGACCATCTGATCGACCTGTTGGGACTTGGCCGTGAGTATCGCGATCGGGACATTGTCGAAGGTATGGTCCTGCCTGATTATCTTGAAGATGGTCCATCCGTCCATTCTCGGCATCAGAAGGTCAAGCATGATGGCATCCGGACGGGACAATCTTGCCTGCTCGTACGCCGATTCCGGGTTCAGCACCGACTCCACCTCGAAATTTTCCGTTTCGAGTACGAGTTTAACCAGATCGGCGATATCCTTGTCGTCTTCAATGACCAGGATTTTCTTCCGTCCTGCCATAGCCTACCTCCTTTAACTTCCGAAAAATTCTGAAAAGAGCCAGTTCCAGTAACGCAGGCAAACGCCGACCGCAGCCACCCCGGCGCAACCGCGCATAACAAGGGATACGAGCGGCGCAGCGGTGAAAAAAAACGCTTTTGCCATGATATCAATGCCGCACGCCGCAGCCACGAGCGCCGCCGCCATATACAGGATCACCCAGTATGGCCTGATTTTAAGCGCATCACCCATCTTCCTGCTCAGATAGGCAAGGATGAGCATGCTGATAATGACCGACTCGTCGAAAAGGATCATGGCCGCAAGATCAACCATAGCTTACTTCCGTATCCTTTGCATAACGTAAAACAGGCGCGCCGTGCTGAATATCGACGCGAGTGCGCTTCCCACAAGGGACAGCAGCCCTATGCTCTGAGATGCCCCAGGGCCGTTCCTTTCCCCGGAAAGCAGTACACAGGATAAAAATGCACAGGCGATTGCGGCGATGAAACCCCAGCGGGGTGACGGGTGGTGGAATTTCTTCCGGTAAAAAAGCGAAATCAGAAATGCGATCACGTTCAGAACGATAAAACAGAGAACGTACCCCGCAAACAGCACGATCTGGGCATGCATCGTAGTGAAAAAACTCATCGTTTCTTTCCGAATACGTTGACAAAAGCGTCCTGCGGCGTCGAATGGGTGATGCCGCTCATGATGCCTTCGCGGCCGCTGAATTTCGCCTCGACCTCGATACCGTGGGGCGTTATTTTAAAACACCGGATGTCCTTCTGATGGTCGCTGCCGCGCATTTTAAGGACGCAGATCGCCTTTTCAATGGTGCTGTCGATCTCCACGAACCGGAGCAGCATATAGGTATCGACGATGAACGGAACCCTGCTCGTCACCTGGGTGGCCTGTCCCAGCACGTTGTCGTTCTCGCGCAGTAGGATGCTCGTCACCTCTTCCCGCTTGAGCGCATTGATGAATTTTCGTTCGATCTCGCGCAACTCGTGCGGGTCGCCGGCAAGCGATTCGAAGTGATTGACGCTGTCGACCACCGCCCTTTTTGCGCCCATTTTTTCTATCATGGTCACGAACTGACCGTCCATTTTGCACAATTCGTCAAGCGCGGTCTGCGGGTCAGAGAAAACGATTTTCAGGGAGCCCTCTTCCTCCAGCTTCTTGAAGTCCCAGCCGAACTGCAGCGCGTCGTGATAGTACTGCTGGGGAAACTCCTCGAAGGTAATGATGATTCCCGGCTCTTTGTACTGGGTGATGCCGCTGTAGATAAACTGCATGGCGAGCGTCGTCTTACCGGTCCCGGGCGCACCTTCAAGCAGGTTCGCCGAACCGTTTATCAATCCGCCGGAAATCATCTTGTCGAGTGCCTTGATGCCGAAAGGAACGCGTGGTTCGCTCATGGGGCCATCCTCTGGATCACGAAAACAGGTGAACGATAACTGCCTTCTGGACGTGAAGCCGGTTTTCCGCTTCGTCAAAAGCGACCGAACGCTTTGAGTCCAGAACGTCGCTGGTAATTTCCTCGCCGCGGTGCGCCGGAAGGCAGTGCGAGACGATCGCCCCGGCCGGTGCACGGTTCATAAGTTTCTGGTTGACCTGAAAAGCGGCGAAATCGCTCCGGCGCTTTTCTGACTCTTTTTCCTGCCCCATGCTGGTCCACACATCGGTATACACTGCGGTTGCGCCGGTAACGGCGGCTGCAGGATCATGCGTCATTGCGCACTGAGCGCCGCTCTTTTTCGCGATGTCCGCGGCCATTGTCCACACCGCTTTTTCCGGCTCGTATCCCGGCGGGCATGCCACCGTAAAATCAAATCCCAGCTTCGCGCACAGCACCATGATCGAATTGCAGACGTTGTTGCTGTCGCCGATAAAAACGATCTTCTTTTTCCCGTTTCCGCCGCAGTGCTCGTCGAGGGTCATGGCAAACGCCAGGGCCTGGCACGGATGAAAGGTGTCGGTGAGGGCATTGATCACCGGAATCGAGCTGTATTTCGCAAGCTGCTCGACCGTCGAATGGCTGTAGGTCCGGGCGACAATAAGGTGCACCCAGCGCTCAAGGTTCCGCGCCACGTCCGCCGGGGTCTCGCGTTTTCCGATCCCCACCATGTCTGACGTCAGGGTGATCGCATGGCCGCCAAGCTCATGGATCGCCGTTTCGAACGTGATGCGCGTGCGCAGCGACGGCTTTTCGAAAATAAGCACGCCGGTTTTATTGGCGAATATCCCGCGCTGGTCGCGCAGCCGGTTGCGTTTGAATTTCATGGACTGCGCAAGTATGGCCCGGATCTCATCGGGCGAAAATTCAACAAGTGAAAGTAAATCCTTGTTTTTCTTCTGCTTCATGGTATTCCGTAATATGCAACTCACCCTTTGATCCCCTCTCTTGCAAGAGAGGGGAAACCCGAAGGGAGAGGTGAGTTAAAGCCGCAGCAAGCTGCGGGGGATTAGACCCATAGTGCTAAAAAAATATACAACAAAATAAAATAATAGTTCCCACCTCTCTTTCGGCAAACAATCGCTTTTCTACGGCACAAAATATGCCGCGTTCTTTCCAATTATATATATTGCAAACGAGTGCCGGGCCGGAGACTTTGCAGACAATAGCAGCGTTTCCGGCAACAGAGGAACTACCCCATCCTTTTACCACGGAGGCACGTTATGGAAATCACGGAAGTACGCATCACACTCACCAATGAGGAGAAGCTGAAAGCCTTTGCAAACATCACCTTCGACAACTCTTTTGTCGTGCGGGGACTCAAGGTAATAAGCGGCTCGCAGGGTTATTTTGTCTCGATGCCGAGCAGGAGAAGGAAAGACGGCACCTTCCAGGACCTCGCTCATCCGGTCACCAACGAACTCCGGAAAAAAATCGAGGACACGGTCCTCGACGCGTTTGAAGCCGAGGCGAACAAACAGGCCACAGCGCCGGTCGGGGCTGTGGCGGCAAACGGGCATGCGGCGGAAGAGACGTGAAGATTTAATTAATAATAAAAATTATTATGGATTGATAACTTGTAGGGGCGAACCCATCGGGTCGCCCTTCTGTATTTTCCCCTACCGTACCGCCACGAACCTCACGCTTGTCTTCCGGCTGCCGTCGTTTGCGACCAGAATATACGAACCGTAGGAAAAACCTACGGGAATAGTGAACCTCTCAGCATTGCTCTTCACCCTTTTTCTCATTATCTCCCGGCCTGAAATGGAATACACCGCAAGATCAACGGACTTGCCGAGCATGGCGGAAGGTAAAGAAATGGTGAGGAGGGAATTGCGAGCCTGGACTGTTAAGACCGATGCAAGCAAGGATGATTTTTGTACCTGCTTGACAGCGGTACTGGAGGAAGTGATGAGAATTGTGCCATTATTCCCTACAGCCACAAATGCACCGTTTCCATAGGTGACGGAATTGAGAGTTGAAGTAGTACCAGATATGCTGACGGTATC
>JBEKUX010000008.1:0-74742 GCA_049514575.1 Chitinispirillaceae bacterium
CGGGTAATGGATGCTCTAAATCTGTAAAAATGGTGCCCCTGCCTGCGCCGAGGCTCTCGCCACGCTAACGCTTGGCGTAGCGGGTCGGCAGGCAGGCACCCGACACCCTCCGCAGGAGCGGAGCCTTTAGCACATAAAGAATTAACATCAAGGAGCTTACATATCATGAAATTCAGGCCGCTATGCCTCATTATCCGCGATGGTTGGGGAAAGGGCAAGGATGAGCCGTCGAACGCCATTTTCATGGCGAGGACGCCGTTTACCGATGAGTACGAGAAGAATTTCCCGACCACTCTTATCCAAACCTCGGGCCTGAGCGCAGGGCTGCCTGCCGGATATCAGGGCAACAGCGAAGTGGGTCACCTCAATATCGGCGCCGGCCGCATTGTTTATCAGAGCCTGACCCGTATCGACAAATCGGTTTCCGACGGTGATTTTTTCACGAACCCGGCGTTTCACAAGGCCATTAATTTTGCTAAAGAGAATAAAAGCACGCTGCACCTCGCCGGTTTGATCCAGGAGGAGGGCGTGCATGCCGTGACGCGCCACTGCATTTCGCTCCTGGAACTCTGCAAAGCGCAGCATTTCGACCGTGTGGTGATCCATGCGATCACTGACGGCCGCGATACGCCGCCCAGGTCGGCCGAGGAACACCTTTCCCTTCTCGAAGCAGGCATTAAAAAGACCGGCGTGGGCCGCGTAGCAACCGTTATCGGACGCTACTATGCCATGGACCGCGACAACCGCTGGGAGCGGACCGAGCGCGCCTACCGGGCGGTGATGCAGGGAGAGGGAGAAAAAGTCATGGGCTGGCGCGAAGCGGTGCGGAACGCCTACGCTGCAGGGGAGGGCGATGAGTTCATAAAACCGCGCGTCATCGACTACAAAGGCATGTTGGAAAACGATGCGTTCATTTTCTTCAATTTCCGGTTCGATCGCACCCGTCAACTGGCCAAAGCGATGGTGGAGCCTGCTGCGCAGTTCACGCAGTTCGCCCGTCCGTTTACGGTACGGTGCTTCATCGCCATGACGCACTATTACGATAACGGGAACTTTACGGAAGCGTATCCCGAGGTCGAAAACAGGAACATTCTCGGCGAAGTGCTCGCTGCCCGCGACCTCAGGCAATTCAGGTGCGCGGAGACCGAAAAGTATGCCCATGTGACGTTTTTTTTCAACAGTCTGCGCAACGAGCCGTTTAACGGAGAAGACCGCATTCTGGTGCCGAGTCCCAAGGTCGCCACCTATGATCTGAAACCCGAGATGAGCGCTTATGAGGTGCGCGACAAGCTTGTTGAAGCCGTTAACAGTAAAGAATATGATGTTATCATCTGCAACTTTGCAAATGGCGACATGGTCGGCCACACCGGAGTTTACGACGCGATCATCAGGGCGGTCGAAACGGTCGATACGTGCGTGCACGACGTGGTCGAGGCCGCGCGACGTCAGGGGGGCGCCTGCATCATCGCCGCTGATCACGGCAATGCCGAACAGACCAGACTCGAAGACGGTTCGCCCATGACCGCCCACACCACCAATCCGGTGCCGCTGAGCGTGATCGGCGCCGGTTCCTTCAAGCTCCGCACCGGCGGCAAGCTCTGCGATATAGCGCCGACCATGCTTGAGCTTTTAGACATTCCCAAACCGACGGAAATGACGGGCATCTCACTTATTATTTGAAAGTAGTTTGGGCAGTTGCGCCGATAGAGTTGGTAAGCCTATTTTCTCATGACTGTTGAAAAAAGGGGGGGAGTCACCGGGGTTGTCGAGCGAACATAGGGGGCGGCCGCAGGTCGGGGGTCCCCAGAGAGCGAGGCAATTTTCGGTGACTCCTCCCCGAGAAGTTTATTGTTCTGCGATGAACCATATGCTATGAAAATAACAATCTGTCAATACAATCCTCTGGTGGGAGATGTGACTGGAAACGCGAAACGCGTCTGCGGCGCAGTTGCCGCAGCGTCAAAAGAAGGCGCAGACCTCGTCGTTTTCCCCGAATTGTTCATCCAGGGATATCCGCCGCGCGACCTTCTGGAACAGCGCTGGTTCATACGGAACGGGCAGGAGGCGATTAAAACGATCTGTGCCTGTTCTAAAAAATATCCGCAGACCGGCATACTTGTCGGTACGGCGCTGCCCAATAATCTGTCCCGCGGGAAGCGGCTTTACAATGCCGCGGTGCTCATCCGGAAAGGGAAGATAGTGTTTCAGCAGGCCAAAACGCTGCTGCCCACCTATGACGTTTTTGACGAGACCCGTTATTTCGATCCTGCGCAGAAGGTCAGAACGTTCAGGTTCAAGGGAGAAAACCTCGGCATAAGCATCTGCGAAGACGCATGGAACCACCGGGACCTGTGGACCGGACAACTATACAAGAGAGACCCCATAGCGGAATTGGCGTCAAAAGGCGCAACCCTTCTTATCAACATTGCCGCTTCGCCTTTCCACCTCGGCAAGGGAAACCTGCGCGCATCGCTTGCGAAAAAACATGCGCGCCGGCACCAGGTACCTTTTCTTTATGTCAATCAGGTCGGCAGCAACGACGACCTGATATTCGACGGCAGCAGCATGTTTTTCGACGGCAGGGGTATGCTGCGTGCCAAAGGTCCGGCCTTTACGGAATCGACGTTCATCGTTGATACTGAAAAACCGGGAAAACCATTCGCATTGCCTGACTTCGATACGCTGGAAGCGGTTTACCAGGCGCTCGTACTCGGTATCAGCGATTATGCCCGAAAGTGCGGTTTTTCCAAGGCGCTAGTCGGGCTTTCCGGTGGAGTGGATTCGGCGCTGACCGCAGCGCTGGCCGCAAAAGCGCTCGGCCCGGAAAATATCTGGGGTGTTGCGCTTCCGTCGCGTTATTCATCGGAAGGAAGCGTGGTTGACGCGCGAAAACTTGCCGAAAACCTCGGTATCAAGTTTTACGTCATTTCCATTGAAAAACTCCGAAGGACATTTCTGGAAACGCTTGCCGGAACCTTTGCAGGTACAACACCGGGCATCACCGAAGAGAACCTCCAGGCGCGCATCCGCGGTACGCTGCTCATGGCGCTTTCGAACAAATTTTGGCACCTGCTATTGACTACAGGAAATAAAAGCGAGCTGGCCGTGGGCTACTGTACCCTGTACGGCGACATGAACGGCGGCCTGAGCGTAATTTCCGACCTGCCCAAAGGGATGGTCTACAAGCTCGCCCGTTTTATCAATTCTTCCTCAGGCCGGGAAATCATTCCTTCAGCAACGCTTGAAAAAGCGCCTTCTGCGGAACTGCGGCCCAACCAGACCGACCAGGACACGCTGCCCCCTTATCCGGAACTCGATGCCATGTTGGAAAGAATCGTGGAGAATGGGGATTCACTTCTCGAACTGACAAAAAAAGGATTTGAGGAAAAAACCGTCCGATGGGTATGCACGGCGATTGCGGGAAGCGAATACAAGCGGCGTCAGGCGGCGCCGGGCCTGAAAGTCACGCCCAAGGCGTTCGGTGTGGGACGGCGGTTCCCAATTGCTGCAAAATACGATTGGTAAAAATAATAAATCTTTATGACTTTGGGACTATTGGAAGGACTGCCTTCCAACCCTTGTGAGACCGCTGCGGATTCGCTTTTAGTGCTACGATCAACCACTTTTTTCACTTACACCCCAAAAGAATTCATGGTCGCGAATCCGGCGTTTGGCACAAAGGTTTCCAGACAGCCCTCCCAATAGTATATACAAAAACGATAGATGGGTTAATTTGCGCCAGCTCGGACGGAGCGTGGCGGCATGAACGGAAGTGATATCGCCAGTCTTATCAGGGACGAGGCATGGTTATGCCGAGGAACTGATGAGACCGACTGGAAGGAAGCGCAGATGAGGAGCGACGGCAAAGCCGAGGCGCCCATATAATTATTTATCTTTTCTTGTTTCTTCCACCATTGCGGCCAGTTTCCGGACAACTGTTTCTACATTGTCACCTGTGACCGCGGACATCGAGAGCCAGCCGGCAGGCACGGCAAGGGATTTTTCAGGAGAAAGAAGGTCGCTTTTCGTGAGGATAAGGCATTTGGGCCGCTCCGCAAGGCTTGCGCTGTACTGTGAGAGCTCGTTCAGCAGGATTGCCGCTTCAGTTTCCGGATCAGCCGACGTGGAATCGATAAGAACCGCGAGCACACGGGTGCGCTCGATGTGGCGCAAAAACCGTATACCTAAACCTTTGCCTTTATGGCTGCCTTCGATGAGGCCCGGAATATCTGCCACGACAAACGAGGTATGGCTTTTACCCGCAGGAACGATGCCGAGGTGCGGTTCGGTGGTGGTAAACGGATAGTCGGCGATTTTCGGCCGGGCCCGGGAGATGCGCGAGAGAAAGGTCGATTTGCCGGCATTCGGCCTTCCTACAAGGCCGACATCGGCCAGCACTTTGAGCACGAGCCGCAGACGCTTCTCCTCGCCCGGCCTGCCTGCTTCGGCCGCCTCCGGGTTTTTATCTTTCGGGTTCGCGAGCGCTTTGTTGCCCCTGCCGCCCCTGCCGCCGCGGGCAACAAGGAACGGTTTTCCTTCGTCAACGCAGTCAATGATGATCCGGTTCGTTTCGTCATCGTAAATAACGGTCCCTACCGGCACGGCGATAGTGATATCTTCGGCGGTTTTGCCGGTTTTTGAAGAACCCTTGCCGTGCATGCCGCGTTCAGTTTTATAGTGCTGCTTGAAAGCCATGTCCTGAAGCGTATGGATCTGCGATGATGCCGCGATATAGATATGTCCGCCGCGGCCACCGTCGCCCCCGTCCGGCTTGCCCTTGGGCTTGAACGGCTGCCGTTCGTAAGCGTGGCAGCCGTTGCCGCCATTGCCGGCTTTTACATGAATTACCGCTTCATCGATGAACATTCTGGATCACTTTGTTGAAGGATCAGTTTTCTTGCCGGGAGGGTTCGATGGGGCAGAGGCGTTTCCACTGCCGGATGATGACGGTTTCGAAGACGGACCGCTTTCGGATTTTGTCCCGGCACTTGACGTTGAGCCGCTGTCGGATTTTGCACCCTTTTTATACGAGTCCGAGCGGTAATCGGTACTGTAGAACCCGCTCCCTTTGAAAAGAAATCCGGCTCCGGCGGAGAACAGGCGGTGAACCGTGCCGCCGCATCCTGCCTTGGGGCATTTTTTCAGCGGTTCAGCGGTGATGCTCTGAAACTCCTCAAAAACATAGCCGCACTTTTCACACTCATATTCATACGTAGGCATACCGTGAATATAATTTTATTTGTTGGGGGAAGTCTCCCCCTCGCTCCTTACCCGCTTTGGGCGGGTATTCCGCTACCCCCTCAGGGATGACATCCTTTCAGAAAACGCCGTGGCATTTGTTGCTTTGTTGTAGCGATTATTGTATCCCATACTTTACTGGAGGTATAGAGGTAAAATTATATATAATTCCCAATTTCCCAAAAATTTCAACATCGAAGACATCACCGCTCGCATTGCACGGGAGATAATGACGTAGTACTGGGAGCCAATAAAGAGCCCCTAAAGGCCTTATTTGAATAACAGTGTTATTCATAGACGGTCAGGCTAATCCAGAAAGAATTATAGTATTGGCTCTCCTATTAAATCATAATCGCCTGACCCTGTAATCTTTACTTTAGTGATTGTTCCCGGGATACACCGATGATTTTTTATAAAAACATTACCGTCAATTTCCGGAGCGTCGAAGCGTGTGCGGCCACGGAAGCTATAGGAGCGGTTCTCGGAAGGCCCTTCGACGATAGCCTCCATTATTGATCCGACCCTGCGGCTGAGCGCCTTGCGGCTGATGTCGCGCTGGATGAGCATGAGTGTTTCGCAGCGCACGTCAACCGTTGATGAACGCGGCCGGTGCGGCATGCCTGCGGCCCTGGTGCCCTCTTCCGGCGACCAGGGAAACACGCCCAGCCGGTCGAACTTTATCTCTTCAACGAAGCGCAGGAGATCTTTGAAGTGGCTGTCGGTTTCTCCGGGAAATCCGAGGATAAAAGTACTGCGCAGTCCTGCGTCGGGAACGACCTTCCGTATTTTAGCAATAAGCGACCGCAGGCCTTTTGACAGGGGAGAACGGTTCATGGCTTTGAGTACCGGATCAGCGATGTGCTGCAGCGGCATGTCGAAATAAGAACACAGCCTTTTCTCGCTCGCAAAGAGCCGCAGCAGCGCGTCATCGACGTGCGCAGGGTGCAGATACATGAGGCGCAGCCAGGGGAACGAAGTGGTTTTGAGCAGCTTTTCTAGGAGCTTTACAAGGCTCGTGCCGATGTCCTTCCCGTAAAACGAGGTGTCCTGCGCAACGATAATCAGTTCGCGGACGCCCTTTTCTTCAAGCCATTTCGCTTCGTTAATGATGTCGCGGACCGGCCTGCTGCGGTATTTTCCGCGAAGGCGCGGTATCACGCAATAGGTACAGGAGTGCGAACACCCTTCCGCGATTTTCAGGTACTGCGTGGCAATCGGTTCAGCAAGTTCTCTTTTGAAAGGGGACAATGAGGCGGGATTGAGCTGCCTGGCAAGAAGCTGTTCCCAATCATGAACACCGACCCACAGATCGACTTCCGGAAACAGTTTCGTTACCTTGTCGCGGTAGCGCTCGGAAAAACAGCCGCTGACGATAAGTCTTCGACATCTACCGTCTTTTTTCAATGCGGCGAATTCCAGAATGGCCTCGACCGCCTCTTCCTGCGCTTCGCGGATGAATGCACAGGTGTTGACCACGATCACGTCGGCTTTGGCGAATTCCAGCACCACTTTATAACCGGCGGCACAGAACAGATGCGCGATCCGTTCGCCGTCGATCATATTCTTGCTGCAGCCTAAGTTTTGCAGGGCGACTGTGGGCATATCAATAATTTTTACTCAACTTCGACAGCTCTGCCCGCCGCTTGAAAGCGAACGCGCATTCCTCATCGGCCGTTTTCGGGGAGCACTTGGAGAATTCGATGTAGTAGTTCCACGCTTTGACCGCATCGATAAGGAGCGCGTTGTTGTTCGGATCGACCTCGAAACGTTTGTCCATGGCCCAGGCGCTGTAGTAGAGAAGTTCCTGTTTGAAACCTTGTGTTGAAGGGATGACCGAGCCGGCCGTGGCCTTGAGTGCGCTTTCGAACCTTCCTCCGGCTTCGGCATACAGGCCGAGGTGGAAATAGGCGCGGCCGAGATAGGCGTCGATTGCAGGATCGGAATAGCGGTCCTTGAGCTCCTCAAGGATTTTCCTCGCCTTGTTGTACTGCCCCTGGTACTTGATCATGACGGCCGCCATGCGGATCCGGGCCTCAAGGTACTCGTTTGCAAGCCCGCCTTTTTCGATCGACGGCACGCGCTGGTACGCGTCGACCGCATCGCTCCACTGCTCGCGTTGTTCGTTCAATTTTCCAAGATCAAGGAGCGGCATGGCGGACGAGTCGTTGAATGCCGGTACAGCCGTCTGTATAGAGAGACTCCGCCAGAAGGCGATGGCAGAAAGCGCCAGCGCCGCGATGGAGAACACGAGCGAAAAAGCGGCGAAGTGCCGCCTGAAGGTAAACGGGATTTTGACTTTTCTGCCTGCCCCGAACGAAGAGTATGAGCTGATGCAGTGGTCGATGGCTTCGAGGATCTCTTCTGCCGATGCGGGACGGTGGTTGGGGTCGCGCGACAGCAGCCGGTCGATGAGCTCTTCGGTAACTGCCGAGATTGACGGCCGCAGTTTATGCACCCGGGTGTACGAACTCGCTTTTATTGCGCTGATGAGCTCGGTGAGATTCTGGGCTGCAAAAGGTTTCTGGCCTGTGGCGAGTTCGTAAAGCACGATGCCCACGGAAAAGAAGTCGCTGCGTGTGTCAAGAGCAGCGCCGGAAATCTGTTCCGGCGACATATAGTGGAACGTGCCCACGATCATGCCTTGCATCTGTGACGAGATGTTGAGCGGCTGAGCCGCGCCGAAGTCCATGAGCTTGACGAGCTTGCCCGGCGTGATCATGATGTTTTCGGGTTTGATGTCGTGGTGCAGGACGCCCTGGATATCTTCGTTGCCTGATCCGGTCATCCACAGTTTGTGCGCGTAATTGAGCGCGCTGGCGATCTGCTGGGCGATGGAGAGGAGTTCCCGTTCGTTAACACGCGGGTTGCGGATAATGTATTCCCGGAGCGTCTGGCCTTCGATATACTCCATTTCGATGTAAAAATAACCGCCCACTTCGCCGGTATCGAACACGCGCATGATGTTTGGATGGTCGAAACGCGCTACGAGCTGGGCCTCCTGCTTGAAACGGACATTGAAGTCCTGTTCGTCGGACAGCGACGGCTTCAGGATCTTGACGACCCGGTCTAGGTCGAACCTGGTGTTGTGCGCCCGGTATATGAAGGCGGTGCCGCCTTCGTTGATCCGTTCCAGGATCTGGCAGTTGCCGATCGTCTTGCCGATAAAGGCATCTGGCTGCTGCACGTCAGGACCGGTTGCGGCGGGCGCAGACTCGTCCGGCTCGTGCAGCGCCCGTTCTCGGATCGTATCGGATTTCGGGTATTTTTTGTCGACCATATTAATGAATACTTTTGAAAATTCACTTTTCTGCATGAAGAGTCGGATGGGCTGCCTTCCGGCACTGCGGAACGACGGAATGGAATATGAATAAAGCATTTTTCTTGCGAAAAATGCAAACCCGCCTGCCTTCGCCGTAGCCGGCTTCGGCAAAGGCAGGTCCTCGTACCTCCAGACAGTCCATCCAACTCTTCATTAAAACCAGATGCATACTTACGCTTCGTCAATAAGCGTATGAATCTGCGCGCTGATCGCGTCGATTTTCCGCTGTACCCCGCCAATAGCGGCTTCGAGCGGCGTACCGGCAGCGCTCCGGCATGAGATATAGAATTTAATTTTCGGCTCAGTGCCTGAGGGCCGGGCCGTGACCTGACTGCCGTCTGCGAGCAGAAACTGGAGCACGTTCGAGGACGGCAGATCGATGTCCTTTTTCCTTGTGCCGGTTTTGACCGCTGTCGTCGTGCTGTTTTTATAATCCTTGACGGCAGTTACTTCGAGCCCAGCAAAGGCCAGGGGCGGTTTGTTGCGCAGCGTTTCCATGAGCCTGGCCATGGTCGAGAGCCCGGTCTCGCCCTTGAAATAACCGGAGATGCCGGTTTCCTTGAAATAGCCATGCTCCTGCCAGAGCTCTTTGAGCCGGTCCACGAGCGTCCCTCCTTTGCTCAGGTGATAGAGCGTCAGTTCCGCGGTCAGACATGCGGCCGACACCGCGTCTTTGTCGCGGACATCGCTTGACGTGAGATAGCCATAGCTTTCCTCATTTCCGTACAGGAAAACCGGGCCCGCCTTCATTGCTTCGAATTCGCGGATTTTTTCACCGATATATTTGAACCCGGTGAGTACATCCATGCAGCGGACGCCGAATTTTTCCGCGATAAGGCGCTGGAGTTCCGTGGTGACTATGGTTTTTATGGATATGCCGTTTTCCGGGAGCGTGCCCAGCTCTTTGCGCGTGCTGAGTATATAGTCGAGGAGGAGTGCGCCGAGCTCGTTGCCGGTAATGAGCCTGAAATCCCCCTGGCCCTCCGGCGCTGCCACGCCGAGCCGGTCCGCGTCCGGATCGGTCCCCATGACCAGGTCGGCCTTTTTCCGTTTCCCGAGTTCGAGGGCCAGCTTCATTGCCGAAGCTTCTTCGGGATTGGGAAATTTGACAGTAGGGAAGTTGCCGTCAGGGTTCTGCTGTTCCGGCACAAAAGTCACGCTGATGCCCAGCTCAGCAAGCGCGCGGCCCACCGGCATGGCGCCGGTGCCGTTGAGCGGCGTATAGACGACCGTCAGTTTATTGCCACGTTCTTTGACGAGCGCCGGTCGCAAACTCTGGCCTTTCACCATCCGGATAAACGGCTCGTCCACCTCTTTATCAATCATGACAAGGAGTCCCTTATTAATCGCGATCTCCTTTGTCATTTCAGCGACCGGGCCCGTGATTGCGCGTGCTTCCTTGATGATGCCGGTGTCGTGCGGCGGCACCACCTGGCCGCCGTCGCTCCAGTATGCTTTATAGCCGTTGTATTCAGGCGGGTTATGGCTCGCGGTGATGACGATCCCTGCAGTGGCCTTGAGCAGGCGCACCGCGAACGAGAGCTCGGGCGTGGGCCGCAGGCCCGTGAAAAGATAGGTGCGGATGCCGTTTGCGCAGAGCGTGAGCGCGGCCTTGAGGCTGAACACATCGGAGAAGTTCCGCGAGTCATAGGCGATGACCACCGAGGCCCCGGAAATGTCCGGCACATTTTTTTTGATGTGGTTGGCAAGCCCCTGCGTGGCGCGCTTGACAGTATAGGAGTTCATGCGGTTGTACCCGCCGCCGATCACCCCGCGCAGGCCCCCGGTGCCGAATTCAAGGTCTGTATAGAACCGGTCATTGAGTTCGGTAATGTTGTTCTCCGCAATAAGTTTTTCAACCTGCGTGCGGAAAAAGGCGTCCTGTTCGACGGAAAGATATTCTTTCGCTTTGGCAATGAGCGTCTGGTTGTCCATTAAAAAATGCCCTTTCTCCTTGAATTAGAATATCACGAAAATACTAAATCTGCCCCCCTATCCCCCGAAGGGGGCATTTGGGGCGTTCCCCTCGGGAGATGGAGGGGATATATTCAGTAATGGTTCCCGATTAAAAGACAGCCCCTCTTTCTCAGCCCCGTCAAACGCCGCCGCGCTTGCTAAAACAGCGACCGCCGAATCTTTCGTATCGAGGATCTTCTGCGCGGTTTTCCGGAGTTTGTCCGGCGTTGCGCCAAGCACGGCATCGCGCAGGCGCTGGCGCGCCTCGGGCGTATAGCCGCAGAGGCGGTCGAGTGTTTCGCCGAAGCCTCGGCTGTGCGGAGGTTTCGGGTGGTCTATCTGCCCTATGGCGCCGATAATGCTCTGATCGAGCGCAGCCTGTTCAATGCCTTTGGCTATTGATGCCAACCCTTTATCGAAATGAGCAAGCGTTGCAGCGAGGTTCGGATCGCGGTATGAGGCGCAGGCAAAGACCGGGTGTGCGATCGACATCATCGACATGCCGCCGTACGCGCCGCCTTCCACACGCACCTTGTCCCACAGATAGCCTGTTGACAAGTGACGCGCCATGAGGAAAAGAAGCCCGTATGCGTCCGGCGTAAACGGGTCGAGCTTCCACGCGCGTGCCGTAAAGTTGACCGCCGAAGCAATCTCGATCCCCTGCGCCGCGGAAGACGAATCGGTCCCCGGCGCAGCCGTTTGCAGAGAAACTTTTTGTCCGGGAAGGGTTTCCAGAAAAGAAGCGATTTTCCCGGACAGTGCTTCAGGCTCGTCCGCGGTCATTGAGACGATGGCCGCATTTTTATTGATCACGAAGGAGTGCAGACGAACGAGGCAGGGAATTATTTCGCCGATGTTGTTGTTCCGTGCGAGGTTGTCGAGGAACCTGAGCTGGCTCATGCCGCCCAGTTTCTCTTCGACAAGCCGCGAATGCGAAAGCCGGGACGAAGCCAGAAGCGTGGCAACCTGGTGACCCGAGCCGATGATCGAGGCGTTGAGATTGTTGCGCTCCTCGAGCAGGATGTCCTTTATCTGCTTGGTGTTGGAAAGGTCCGGCTTTGTGAAAAGATCAGAGAGAATAGCAAGCATTTCGCTGAAGCGGGACAGCAGGGATTTGCCGTGCATGAACGCATGGAAAAAAAGATCGTTGCGCGAGCCGATCACGGTCCTCACAAACGAGGAAGCGCCTATGCCGCCTGTGGCAAGCGCAACACGAGTTGCCATCTGTTCGTAGGATAACGTTCCTGCCCCGCACCGCCGAAGAAGTTCAAGGTAGAGCGGCAGATACGGTATCAGATCTGCCGGTACGCTGCGCAGATCGAACCCGATATCGAAATAGACAATACCTGAAGTAAAAATAGGATGGCCGAAAAAAGTAATGCCGGCAATCGCGCCGGTAGTGCATGGAACGTCGAACCCCTTCGGCGGGAGGTCGCTTCTGGCAAGGCGCGGCAGGGTCGCCAGGGCTTCTGCCGAAGGCGGCGTGTTCTGCTGTCGGATGAGTTCGCGGGTGAGATCGCGGCAGCGCGCCATGTCGGAAGGAGAAAAGGACGAGGAAAGCCCCGCGGCCTGCCGTTCGGTCTGCAGTTCGAGTTCTTTGCCTTTTTCAGAGGAAGCAATGATGGTGGCAAGCAGCCGGTGAGGGTTTTCGAGCAGGTTTTTCAGGATTGTTTCCCTGAAAAAGGTATCCCCGGCTTTCAGGCGTTTTTTGATTTCAGTCAGCGTTTTCTCAAAAGCAAGATGGGCCAGCGGATCGCCGTTGTAAAGCCATGAGTTGTAGCACCGGTCCGCGAGCCGCAGGTGGTAGGGGAAGTTGCCGCCGTCCACTTCGCGAAGGTGGAACTCCACCTGGCGCAATGCACCCTCAAGGAGGTCGTTGTTCAGGCCGTTGTCAACCTGTTCCCGGAGGGCGGCAAGCACAATCCCTTGCATTTTTTCAGCATTGACCGGTTTCGTTTTGCGCAGTCCGGCCGTAAAGACGCTCTGCACCGCTTCGATGCCGAAGCCGGACGCGTCATCAAGGTCTTCGCCGAGTCCGGAATCGATGAGCGCACGCTTGAGCGGCGAGCTTTCGGTGCCGAGGAGGTAGTGGCTGAGCACGGTGCCGCAGAGCACGGACAGCGGGTCGCTGCTTTCGCCGAAAATCCAGATAAGGAGCGCGGTAGAGGTACCATCGTCTTCTTTCGGCGCCGGCGCTTCGATTGAAAGAACCCGGGGGGATTGCCAGAGCTGCTGGTGCGGGATTGCAGAGTCCGGCGGTGCAGCGGCGTATCCGGCCAGATAGCTGTCGTTAAGGAACAACAGCGTTTTTTCCGAGGCAATGTTGCCATAGAGGAAAAAATAAGCATTCGACGGATGATAAAACCTCCGGTGGAAAGCGGTGAACTCTTCGTAGCTGAGGTCAGTAATGTGTTCCGGGTCGCCGCCGCTTTCGAAGGCATAGGTGGTGTCGGGCATGAGGCCGGCAAGTGTTCTGCGGGAGACATGACTTGCGAAATCGGAAAAAACCCCCTTCATCTCGTTATAGACGATCCCTTTAATGCCGACAGGCTTTGCATCGTCCCCGACTTCAAAGTGCCATCCCTCCTGATAAAAGGTGTTTTGAGTGAGGAGCGGCCTGAACACCGCGTCGCAGTAGACATCGGCGAGATTGAAAAAGTCCTTCTCCACCTGCGAGGCGACCGGATAGACGGTCTTGTCACGGTAGGTGAGGGCGTTCAGGAAGGTCTGGAGCGAGCCTTTAAGCATCTCCTGAAACGGATCCTTTACCGGAAATTTTTTCGAGCCGCAGAGCACCGAATGTTCCATGATGTGGGGAACGCCCGTATCGTCGTGCACCGGCGTCCTGAATGCGATGGAGAAAAGATTCTCGGGATCGTCGTTATACAGGTGCAGCAGCCTTGCGCCGGTTATAACATGCGTGAATACATAGGCCGTGGCGTGAATCTCGGGAATTGACTCGACCCGCTCTGCTTTGAAGCCGTGAAGGGTTTGGCTTTCTTTTATGTCCTGTAGTGGGGGCTGTTTTGCAGTCATGATCTGTCTGGGTTTCTATTGTTTCCGCTGTATTTGATTCGAACGCCCTGCGATGATCGTTTGAATCGGAATGAGAAAAATATACTGGCGCTGTAGATAGCTACAATGGATGTAAAGTAGTAAAATTGATTTTTTTCGCGCCAGGGGCGACGAAGGGTAACGGCTGAAACGAAGTGAAGCCGTAAGTCTGTTCCTGACACAGGTGTTTCACACCGCATGGCAGGACAGACCGGGTCGCGAAGTCGAGAGCCCGGAGAAGAACCGACCCCCGTCTACCTCGGGTAGACGGGGGAGGCGCCCAAAGAATTTATTAAAATTATTGATTATTAATTATTCGCGACTTTCTCTTTCTTCTTCTCCATCTTTTCCCATAGGTCCGGATACAGCGATTTGACGCACTCCGGGCACATGGTGTGGGTGAACTGCGTGTGCGCGAACTTGTGCAGGTAAGCCTCGATATCATTCCAGTACCCTTTGTCGTCGCGGATTTTCTTGCAGGAAGCGCAGATCGGAAGAAGCCCACGCAAGGTCTCAACTTCGGCAAGCGCCGCGCGCAGTTTTTCAATGAGTTTGATGCGGTCCTGCTCGGCGTTTTTCCGGTCGGTGATGTCCTGAGAGGTTATAATGGCGCCTTGAGGGAATGGTGAAATGGTGACTGACAGCACCTTGTTTCTGTAACGGAGTTCCGGGAACGATCCGGGATTTCCGGAAGCGATGCACGCCCTGAGTTTTCCATACATATCGATTTCATGGTGTGAAGCGTAGTCCCGGTACATGATATCACCTAAAGCGGGCAGACGGTCGCCCGAGGTGATTTTCGCCCTGTTGGATTTAATGACCCGGCCCTCTTTATCGACCACCACGGTGAGTACGGGATTGTACTGAAACAGGGCGAAATTGAAGGCTTCCTTGTCAGCCAGCTTCCGGTGGGTGGATTCGTATTCCGCTTTTTTAACTTCCAGGTCCGCTATACGCTTGCGCAATGAATCCATTTCAGATTCGAGGCGGGCGGTGGTGCTTGAAGCGTCGTGTTGATTCATCGCATGCATGGAGTGAGTTTGTGTTGGATTAATTGTACTATCATTGATGGACCGAATTCAAATAGTATCGTATAATTTCATTGCATAGCCAGCCTTGGAAAATTTATCTTTCACTACTATCGTAATATCCCATCATACGTCTCGTGCGGGAAGGGAAAGCGGGTTGTACGATGCAACAGAAGCCATATCGTGTCTTGCTTGTGGACGATGAGCCGGGGATACGCAAGATTTTACGGTTATTTCTTGAGGTGGAGGGATACAGCGTTTACGAGGCGATCACGGCGAGCCAGGCGATCTCGGTCATTCAAAAGGAGAAGCCTGATCTCGTGATTCTCGACGTCATTCTATGCGGACAGACAGGTTTTGAAGTGTGCGAATGGGTGAAAAAGAACCCTGAGACGAGGGACATTATCGTGTTCCTTTTTACCGCCCTCAATCAGGAACACGATTATATGGAAGGGAAACGCGTCGGATGCGATCTGTATTTGACAAAGCCCCAGAATCCCAAGGATATCGTGGAAAAGGTAAAAGAGTACCTCAAGAACAAGTCGCCTGTTCAATCCGCCTCGTGACAACTGCTTCGAGTAGGTGACCACGCCTGCGCCGGTGCGCGGGGCGTGTCTTTCAGAAAGGATACGGATTATTTATGGAAAAAAAGACGTCGATGCGTCTGCTTGTCGTGGCGGCATCAGTGCTCCTGCTGGTGTATTTCCTCGTTCCGTCCATGATTTATTACTCGCAATCGGTCCCGCAGCGTGAAGAGTATGTAAAGACACACCCGAATATTCTCAAAAGAATCGTCAACCTGGGACTCGATCTGCAGGGCGGCATGCGGCTCGTGCTTGAGATCGACCGGACCAATATTGACAAAGAACAGGACAAGGACCTCCTTGACCGGGCCTTCACGGTGATCGAGAACCGTATCAATGCGCTCGGCGTCGCCGAGCCCACGGTCCAGAAGCAGGGGCGAGACCGGATCATTGTCGAGCTGCCCGGTCTCAAGGACGAGGAGGCGGCGAAGAACATCATCGGCCGTACGGCGCAGCTTGAGTTCATGCTGCTGCGCGAACCGCTGCAGTTGGAACACGCGATCAACGTCATCGACAACGTAATGGCGGGCAAGATCGAAAAGGACACCACCGGTGCGGCGGCAGCGCGCGATACGGTGACGCAGAAATCAAAGGCGCAGCAGGCATTGGCTGAAAAGCTGTTCAAGGGTGCCGAAAAGGGAAAAGACACGACGAAAAAAGCGGACACCACCGATACGACCGCACTTGAGGAATCCAAAGCCACGTCGTTCAAGGACCTTCTTGTCGGCAGCCAGGACCAGATAGCGGTCCGCATGGAGAATATCGCGCGGGTGAACGACATCATGGCGCGCAGGGACGTGCGCGAAGCGCTCGAGCGAGCGGGGCTCGGGGGCAATAAATTCCTTTGGGGCCACGATACGATGCACGCCGAAGGCGCACTGAACCGTACGCTGTATTATGTGAAAGGCTCGCCCGAAATGCGCGGCGATGCGATCAAGGACGCGCGGGGCAATATCGATCCGAGCGGTATGCGGGCAGGCGGGTCGAAGGTGGATCTCGAAATGAACGCCAAGGGGGCGCGTCGGTTTTCCGCAGTGACGGCCGCGAATGTCAATAAGTTCCTCGCCATCGTGCTCGACAGCACGGTATTCTCTGCGCCGCGCATTATCCAGAAAATTTCCGGCGGCCGGGCCGAAATCACGGGCAATTTCAGCCTCACGGAAGCGAACAACCTGGCCGTGGTGCTGCGCGCCGGGGCGTTGCCCGCGCCGGTCAAGATTATCGAAGAGCAGACCGTCGGGCCTTCTCTCGGTCAGGACTCGATTGACAGAGCAGCGCTTGCGGGCTGGATCGCGGTGCTGTTTATCATTGTGTTCGCGATCGTCTATTACCGGATAAGCGGAGCGATCGCACTGGCGGCGCTCGCTATCAATATCCTTGCCGTTCTTGCGATCATGGCCATGCTCAATGCGACGCTGACGCTTCCCGGTATCGCGGGACTCATCCTGCAGCTCGCCATGGGTATCGACGCGAACGTCATCATTTTTGAGCGCATCCGTGAAGAGTCCCGTACCGGCAAAACGCCGCGGGCCGCCATAGAAGCCGGCTATAAAATGGCATTCTGGACGATCATCGACTCGCACTTGACCGCGCTCATCACTTCCTTTATCCTGTTGTGGAAGGGCACGGGTTCGATCCGCGGATTCGCCATTACGCTGATTCTCGGCATCTTGAGCAACCTTTATACGGCACTGTACGTGACGCGGGTGCCGCAGGACATCATTGTGGGAAAGAACAAGCAGAAACTGAGCATCTAATTCATTCCATGGAGAACGTCTATGTTGCGGATTTTCAAGGAAACGAAGATTAAATTCATCGAGTACCGGAAGTGGGCGATCGCATTTTCGCTTATCCTTACGGTTCTGACCTTTGTTTCGATCGGCTATCACTGGGTGACCACCAGTGCGCCGTTCAATTGGTCCATTGAATTTGTCGGAGGCACGCTGGTGCAGCTCAAATTCGATAAGCAGATTCATAACGAGATCGGACGGATCCGGTCGATTGTCGACGAGCTCGGCTATACCGGCTCGGAGATAAAAATGATCGGGCCGGAACAGAACAACGAACTCCTGATCGTCGTGAGGAAGCATGCCGAAGCGTCGGCTCTCGGCAAGGAGATCCGCGAGGCGCTGTCAAAAGCCATGCCCGATAACAGCTTTAATGTACGGCGTATTGAGGCGATCGGCCCGAAAATCGGCGGCGAAATGCAGAGTGATGCGGTTATTGCGGTGCTGATGGCGCTTATCGGCATCATGATCTACGTCTGGTTCAGGTTCCAGGCCTCATTCGGCGTTGCGGCAGTGATTCCGCTTTTCCACGACGTGATCATCACCATCGGTTTCTTCTCGGTCCTGAACCGGGAGTTTTCACTCACCTTCATCGCCGCGCTGCTCACGATCATGGGATTCTCGCTGAATGACAATGTCGTAATTTTCGACCGGATCCGCGAAAACATGCGCCTGGGGCTCAAGGGGAAGTCATTCATTGAGCTTGTCAACCTGAGCATAAACCAGACACTCTCGCGTACGATCATCACCTCCGGCATAGCGTTCGTCGTCGTGACCATTCTCTGGCTCATCGGAAGCGAAACAATCAAGGATTTCGCCCTCGCCATGATGATCGGCGTGGTGTTCGGAACCTATTCCACGATCTACATCGCCAGCGTGCTTCTGGTCTGGTGGAACAAGAAGTGGCCGATAATCAAGGCGTAACCGGTATAATTTTTATCATTTTATGGGGGAAACGCCGTTGGCGTTTCCCCTTCTCTTTTGTAGAGACGCAACATGTTGCGTCTCTACCACAGCAACGCCCACGTTAACGACCGCGTTAAGGTATCAGGGAATTACATTTTTCCATCTGACCAATGGCCATTGTATTTTTACTCTGTAATCAACAACGATGTCACAGCGGTCACCGTAATCTATGCCAGAAAACAGCATTACATTATCCGGTTTTGTCACTCGCTACCGGCGAAGGCTTATCTTCAAACGGATCGCACGGGTCACCCTGATTACCGGCGCACTGTTTTTTGCTTTACTGGCATTGCTCCAGATCGTCTTCACGTTTTTCCCGTGGACCGTTCTGCCGTTTGTTTTCGATGCGGCGCTCCTCGCCGCCGGTTTTTTTGTCCTTGGCTATATGGTTATCGCAGCGACAGTGCGGGCGCCCGGACTGCTGCCGGTCGCACGGGCCATTGAACGACGGTCGGCGGTCAAGACTCCTTTTTTGTCCATCTCTCTTGAGCTGGCGCACAATGACCAGACCCGTGGCAATCCGTTCACCCGGCAGGCATGCGGACGGGCCGCGGCCGAGCTCGCCGGATACCCGCAGTCGCCGGAACCTCTGCGATATGCAGTTCCGTTCGGGTCCGCGGTTGTTGTTCTTGGAGTATGGTGCTTTCTGAATCATCTCTCGCCGCGGCTTCTTGATTACTGGAATCTCCCGTTTTCGGGATTTTCGCGGTCCGACGTTACGGTTTCACCCGGAACGATCGCTGTGCCGATGAACGCGGGCGTGAATCTCAGGGTCGTTCCGAAATCCGCATACGCGAATTACGCGCATTACGCGCATTTTCCCTCGTGCCGTTGCGCCATTGTTACACTCGATGGAGAGCGCCTGTCAACCAAACTGCTCCGGCCCGGTCCGGACGGCGCCTTTGCCTGCCGTCTTGACAGTGTAAAAAACACCTTCGTATACCGATTTACGTTAGGCAGTACGCCGCTTCAAACCGATACCGTGACCGTTGTGCCGAAACCCCGTCTGTTGCGACTGAACGTTACTGTCCGGCCGCCCCCCTATACGAAGCGGGCGGCACACGCGCTGCCCGAGGGTCAAGGCAACTTTGAAGCGTATGCAGGGTCGATTGCGCGCATTGCCGTCGAATCGGACCGGCTTTCCGAGGCGCGTCTCGTGCTGCAGACCGCTTCTCCTGCGCCCGGCACGGTCAGACGCGGCGATTCCCTGAAACTTGACGTACAAGGGTCGGCGGCGTCGGGCGAGCTGAGGATCGGTGCGCCCTGCAATTACACTTTCATACTCGCGGATACGCTCGGCCAGAAAAGCGACTCACTGCCGGTATTTCATATCGGCTCCATTCCGGACGAGCCGCCGACGGTTCAGATTGTCAAGCCTGGATTCAGCAAGGATCTGCAGCCCGAGCAGGTCGAGACGCTCGCCGTTGAAGGCGTGGACGACATCGGCATACGTTCGCTGTCGCTCAAATGGCGGCTGGGCGGCGAGCGGAAAAACAGCGTCGGCGAACGGGATCTTTCGCAACCGGGCGCACCTCCGCTTATCCGCACCTTATTCATCTGGCATCTCACCGAACTGTCGCTGTATCCCGGAGATACGGTGTTCTACTGGGCGGAAATCACTGATACGAAGCCCTCTGAAAAACCGCAACGAGGTTTTTCAGATACCTTCGCTTTCAGGATACCGACCTTTGAAGAGATCCACCGGCAGATAGCGGAAAAAGAATCGTCTGCGGAAAAGACCATGGGCGCAATACGCGGCAAACAGGAAGACCTGCGAGGACGTCTCGAAAATATCGTAAAAGCCATGAACGGCGGCCGGAAGGAACTCACCTGGGAGCAGAAACAGATACTTCGTGACGTCAAGGAGTCATTCGAAGCGCAGGCCGATTCGCTCCGCCAGTCGCTCCAGTCCCTGCGGGACAATATCGAGACAATGAAAATGCAAGGGTCGGTCGGTGAAGAGCTTGCCCGGAAATTCGACAAGGTCCGCGACGCCGTCGACGAACTGGTCAAAGAGTACGGTGACAGCCTGCTTTTTGCCGTGAAGGACCTCGACAAGCCGGTTTCCATGAGGGAACTGCGGCAGGCGGTTGAAAAAGTCAATGCGCTGCTGCCCAGCCTCGGCGAGCAGCTTGACAATGCGCTGAAATTCCTCGAAATGCTGAAGCAAGACCGGAAACTCGCAGAACTTGCACTGCGCGCCGAACAGCTTTCCAGGCTTCAGACAACACTTTCGCGCAGCGAAAACCGGAATGCGGCGGCAGCGTCGCGCCAGGCAGAACTGCTCGATCAGATCCGGCGGCTTTCACGGGACATCAGGTCCGGGCCGGAAGCTGGTACGGCGAAACTTGATTCGCTTCAATCACGGGCGCAGATCGATTCTTTGCAGAACACGATGCGGCAGACTATGGAACAATCATCCCTGCCTTCGAATGAAACAATGAACCGGATGAGCGGGGCGCTGCTTTCCCTTTCGCAGGACCTGATGCAGATGATGAATTTCAAGGAAGACCTGCGGATGGAGCATGAGCGGGAAAGGCTGCTATCACTTTCCCGCGATGCCCTCATGCTGGCCGAGTGGCAGGAGGAACTGCAGCAGGAACAGGGTGCGCTGCGCGATCCGGCCGCTGAAGCACGTTCGCAGCAGGCCTTGCGGGACGCACTCGGAAAGAGTAAAGAGGGGGCCGACAGTCTCTCGATGCTGGCCCCGGAAGACATGATGTCGGTCGGACAGGGGTTTAACGGCGCCATGGGGGCGTCCGAAAAAGTCCTTGAGGCGCTTGGCTCTGGTGACGGACATGAAGCGATGGCGGGCAGCGGTACCGCACTGCGGTTGCTCGCCGGTTCGCTTCTAGCCGCTCTTTCCGATATTGACAACAGGAAAAATTCCCAGTGTTCCGGCGGTTCCTGCATGATGGGCGGTCTGCGGAAACTTTCGGGGCGGCAGGCCGCCATCAATTCCATGACTGCGGAACTTTTGCGCCAGCTTCTGGCCGGGTCGCAGGGACAGGGCATGACAAGCCAAACGGGCAACGGAAGCTCAGAGGGGCAGGGTATGGAGGAGGCGCGGAAGGCGCAGGAAGCTATCGCCGATGAATTAAACAAACTTTCGGAGAAGTACGGCAAAGAGGCCGGGGAGGGTCTTGGCGGCAGGGTTGGAGAGCTTGAAGAGGAAGCGCGTAGGCTTGCCGCGGCCCTGCGCGAAAGGCCGGCAGCAGATATTACTGAACGCCAGGACCGGTTCCTGACCCGCATGCTCGAAACCACGCTCTCAATGCACCGGGAAGGCGAAGGAAAGGACGAATGGAAGTCGCGCACTGCGGATAAGACGTTCGATGACGGAACGCACACGCAGACGGGCGCATTTTCCAGGGACGTCGATCTTTTCCACCGCCTGCGGCAGAAAGCGTTCCAGGGGAATTTTCCCGATTCCTATCGGAGTGCGCTCCGTACCTATTTCGACGCGCTCAGTGAAAAATATTTGAAATAGATTCTACATTACTTCTTTTCGTAATTCGTAGCTTGCTATTTTTTCGTGGTGCGCCCCTTCTTTTTTCAAAAAACTTTCGTACAGATGAAACGCGGACACCGAGAACTGCTCGGTGGCGAAGAGGCTGTGGTGCGTGACATACTGGGCGGCCTTGTGTGAAGGGGTGCCGTTCAGGCGCGCAACAGTCACATGCGGATGGAATTTCCGTGTGTCAGGGTCGATGCCGATGGCCATGATGGCACGCTCGATGCGCGCCTGCAGACGCATGAGTTCTTCATTGTCAGCAATACCCGCCCACAGGATGCGCGGTTCCCTGCGCGGCGGGAAAAAACCGACGGTTTTCATGGTGAGTGAAAAAGTGGGGCCCGAAACCGGGCGCAGCGCATTGGCGACCCGTTCGGCGACATCACCGGGCACCTCGCCGATGAAACGCAGGGTCAGGTGGAGATGCGCTTCATCCACCCACCGCGCGCCCGGCAGCGCGACATAGGTCGCCGTGATATCGTCTTTTATTCTTTCCGGCAGGTCAATTGCAATGAAGAGACGGGACATTAATAGTTGTTTCCCCGGTATTTTAATATTTGCAATAAATATATTTTTTGGCTGAAGGCTCCGCAGGTGCGGAGGGTATGGGGTGAAAAATTAATAATTATTTGGCCGTGCCCCCGCCTTTGGCGGGGTCGGCGTGGCTCCGGGCTACCCTCTGGTCGGTCGCTTCGCGACTGGCCTGCGGCCACCCTCCCGACGGGAGTCTGCCTCACGCAAAAACGGATTTTTCTTAACACGGGGAAATGCTTGGGGGTGCGGGTAAAGAATGCTCTAAATCTGAAAAGTCGCTGCCCACCCGCCACCCCGTATAAAGCCTTCAGCAAAAGAAAGAAATAGTATATTATGTAAAATATTTTTAGCAAAAGAAATATTATTATTTTTTTACTGCTTTAAGTAAAAAATAAGGGAGAGAACATGGTCCCGGTCGTAACAGTTTCCCAAATGCGATCAATTGATGATGCGGCCATCGGCGGCGACGAGTCCAAGGGCTATGCATACATGCTCAAGGCCGGAACAGGCCTCTTCGAGGCGGCGAGGACCCTGGCGCCGGACGCCGACAGCGGCGAAATTGGCGTGGTCTGCGGCAGAGGCAATAACGGCGGCGACGGGTATGTGGCCGCACGGCTTCTGCGTGAATCCGGGTACCCGGTCATGTGTATTTCCCTTTGTAAAATTGATGAGATCAAGGATGAAGCGCGGCTCGCGTTCAATGAATATGCGGAAGGCAAAGGGAATTTTCTGGTTCCGGGCGTTAACGGAGATTTTCCTGATCTGACGCGTTACCGGCTGATTATTGATGCCATGCTCGGAACCGGCGCCAGGGGCAATCCGCAGGGGATATACGCAGCGGCGATCGATGCGATCAATGGATCGGGCATACCGGTTTTAGCGGCTGATAGCCCTTCGGGGCTCGAAAGCGATACCGGCATACCGGGCACGCCGTGCATCAAGGCCGTAATGACCGTGGCAATGGGGTATCCTAAAATCGGCCAGTATTTTTATCCGGGCCGCGACCACGTAGGAAAACTGGTTATTCAGGACCTCGGTTACCCGGATAAACCTTTGGGAACGAAATCGTCTGCTCCAGGACTTTTTTCTCCGGCCCGGGCGGATTTACGGCAACTGCTGCCGCGCCGGAAACCCGCAGGCAGCAAGTTCGACCATGGCCTTGCGCTTCTTATCTGCGGTTCCCGCGGCATGACCGGGTCCGCGATACTCACCGCAAGGGCTGCCATGCGGACCGGTTGCGGTATGACGCACCTTGTGGCGCCGGAGTCTGTTGTGCCGGCGCTTTCCCGCAGGCTTCTTGAGACCGTAATCCACCCGGTAACCGAAACGACCGCGGGGACGCCTTCGACAGGCGCGCTTCAGAAAATTCTGGAACTTGCACGATCCATGCAGGCGGTCTGCATGGGGCCGGGAATTTCACACGAGAGCGAAACCTCCGGCCTCGTGCGCGGGCTCGTGTCGGGCTGCACACTGCCGATCGTTCTCGACGCTGACGGCATCAATGCCTACAAAGGCCGTGCGGAAGAGCTCCGGTCGCATAAAGGCGAGCTGATCATCACGCCGCACAGTGGCGAATGGCAGCGTCTGTTCGGGGAATTGCCGCCCGGGCCGATTGCAGTGATTGACAGATTAAAAGAAAAGTCCATGGAGTTCCGGATGACAATCCTGCTGAAAGGAAATCCCACCATTGTCGCGGACCCGGCAGGGAACGCCTATATCCTGCCGTTCGGGAATTCCGCTCTTGCAAAGGCGGGGAGCGGCGATGTGCTCAGCGGCATCATCGTCTCGCTTCTGGCGCAGGGCGCTTCGGCCGTGAACGCCGCTATCCTCGGCGCAGCCATCCACGGCGAAGCCGGAACGCTGGCAGGCAGGAAACTCAGCGAATATTCGGTCATCGCGGGCGATGTGGTGAAGGCCATTCCGCGGGTGATAAAAAAATTGCAGGAATAAAAATGCAGGAATACGCAGGGGCAGGTTCGGAACCTGTCCCTGCGATTTAAAATCTGATGTACAGCGCCGTGCCGATCAATGTCATATCGGGAACTTCGATAAATTTAAAATCTACAAGCTTTTTCGTAACGTGCCATCCTCCGCCGGTAGCAAGAACAATGCTTTTCCCGCCAAGCAATGTTCGGTATTTACATACCAGATGGTTCAATGCTCCGGCTGTGCCGTGCGTTGTCCCTGCCTGGATGCACTGGATGGTAGAACCGCCTAAAAAAGGGATTTTCCTGCCCGGTATCTCGACCATGGGGAGCGTATCTGTCGCCGCATGCAGCCCGCGAAGCTGAGTTTCGATACCTGCCAGGATCGCGCCGCCCATGAATTCGGCTTTGCTGCTCACCGCGTCAACGGTTATGGCAGTACCTGAATCAATAATGATGACGTTGCGTTCCGGATATACGGTGACCGCGTAGAGTGCATCGGCGATCCGGTCGGCGCCGAGCGTTTCGGGCCTGTCATAATTGAACCGCACGGGGAGGCTTGGCAGCCATTTGAGACCTGTAATTGAAACGACTCCGCAGCCTTTCAAAATTCCGGCGGTGTTCTTCGCATACCCTTTACGTCCTCCGGCAATAATTGCCGGAACGTTAATTTTGACTTTGCCAAAAGCCTTCGGCAAACGCCTGCTCATTTCTGACAAGGGGAAGTCGATCCGGAACAGGCAGGCGGGCTTGCGCTTGCCTGTGTCCACTATGCCGGCATGTACGCGCGTGCTGCCGATGTCGACGGCAATGACACGATCAGACATTGTTGCTCTCCGGCGCCGGCGGGAATGTCAGATGGCCCGAAAGGAAATGTTTTGATTCACGGCCAATATTGAGTTTCAGCCTTCCGTCAATTTCCACTCCGGCAAAAATGCCCCGGTTGCCGTCGATTTCTGCGGGAAGCCCGAGGCCGAAGAGGCGGCCGGAATAGGAGTAGTGCTTTTTTTGAATATCGGCAATCAGGTTCGAATTGTAACGCTCGATGATTTTTTCCAGGATGAGCGAAACGGAGTAGCGTTTTCCGGTTTCGATGAAAATTGATGTCGCGATGGCCTGAATGTCAGCCGGGAAATCAGCGGTTTTTACCGTGACATTGATACCGAACCCGATCACGAGAATGTCGGTGCGGGCAGTATGGTTTTCGAGGAGAATGCCGCATAGTTTCCGGCTGCCCCAGTAAATGTCGTTGGGCCACTTGATGGCGCATGCATTCGGGATTTCAGTCACCCGTTCGACGGCTTCGCAGATGGCGAGGGACAGCGCCCGGTTGTGCACGAAATGCTCGTTGAGCGAACCGATGGGGGTGACGATGCTGGCCCACAGGCCGTCTTCGGTATCGGAAAAAAACGACGCGCCCGACCGTCCGCGGCCGGCGGTCTGGCGGTCGGCCTGAACGATGAATATCCCCTTGCGCGGGAGCTCGCGCATGGTGCGCGCGATATCGTTCGTCGATGCCGTCACGTGATAGGAATAAAAACGTTCGACAAACGGGAGTTTATGAAGAGAGTGAGGGAGCATGTCGGAGCGCCGGATTCTTTTAACTCTTGGTTAAGGTTTGACGCGATACCTATGAACGACGTCTCAGGTACAAAATATATCAGTTCACCATAAGTTGTCCGCTGCGTCTGCAAAGGGGATGCGGGACGGTCAAGGGAAAATTATTACAGCCTTCATGACCCCGTCGCGGAAATTTGCCACGAGATCGAAGGCCTCCGGCGTCTGTTCAAGCGGAAAACGATGGGTGACAAGTGCGTCGATTTTTTTAAGCGCAGTATCCAGCAGTGTTATTGCTTTTTGGGTACACTTGTTCTGTCTGCGGATGTTTTTAACGGTGATTTCTTTCCTTCGCAGGGAATGCATCGGAAAGGAAATGCTGTCAATGTCGGGAATTCCGATGATGACAAGCGTGCC
This sequence comes from Chitinispirillaceae bacterium, assembly GCA_049514575.1. Lineage (GTDB taxonomy): Bacteria > Fibrobacterota > Chitinivibrionia > Chitinivibrionales > Chitinispirillaceae > BOG-1184. The sequence continues at coordinate 25,880 of JBEKUX010000008.1, forward strand.
TCCGGGTTTTAACAGCTCTATCGCCTGAAGCAGCGCTTCGGGTTTTCCGCAGCACTCATAGACAACATCCAGAAGGAGGGGAGCTCTTTCCGAGATCTCTTTGACCACATCGGTCTTTTGCACGTTTCCGCACCATGCCGGGCCGTAACGCTTTGCAAATAATAGCCGTTCCTCTATCGCATCAGTTACGAAAATTGCGCCTGCATTTTTCAGCTTCACCATATTCAACACGGACATGCCGATTGGACCGGCACCCAGTACTGCCACGCTCGCCCCCGGAAGCGCAGGGGATTGCTCGACCGCATAAAGGGCGATCGCCAGCGGTTCGGAGAGGACCGCCTGTTCAAAGGGCATGGTATCGGTTATAGGAAAACAGCACTTTTCAGGAAGTACGATATACTCGCTGAGGCACCCTTCACGTTGGCCGGGGCACCCTAAAAACAGGAGATTTCTACAGGTATTTTCCCGCCCGGCGGAACATTGATCGCAGTGACCGCATGAAACGGCCGGGTCTATGGCGATCCTGTCGCCGGGCCGCACGCGGACGACCTTATTCCCGACCTGTTCCACGGTTCCGGCGCCTTCATGTCCTACGGTGAAAGGATAGTTGACGATCTGGTCGCCGATCCTTCCCCCGGTATAATAGTGGATGTCCGATCCGCATACCCCGACGGCATTCATTTTAATGAGAACATCGTTTGTACGGGTCAGGGCGGGTACCGGGATCGTTCGAATCTCAATTTGTTGTATCCCTGTCAGCGCAGCCGCTTTCATTGCACGATCCTCTGGAATGGTATCGGAGTGGCCGTCACTCGTTTACTATAAGCAAATGCATGTCCATCGCCCGGGCGCTATGGGTAATAGCCCCGCAGGAAATGAAATCCACACCGGTCTCCGCGACCGACGCGATTGTGTCGAGCGTGATATTGCCGCTCGCCTCAAGTTCGACGCGCATAACGTCGTCCTTCGGCATCTTTTCCACGCATCCGCGGATGTCTTCGACGCTCATATTGTCGAGCATGATACGGTCGGGATGCAGGACAAGTGCTTCCGCGAACTCGGCGGCGTTCTGCACTTCGATTTCGATTTCCGGTTTTTTCGCCGTTCCCCGGGAGCGCAGCGCTTTAGTAAGCGCCGCGGTAACGCCGCCGCATTGTCTGACGTGCGTGTTTTTTATCAGGATCATATCAAACAGGCCGGAGCGGTGGTTCATGCCGCCGCCGTGACGCACCGCACATTTTTCGAGCCGCCGCAGACAGGGCGTTGTTTTGCGCGTGTCAAGAAGCGTCGCTTCCGTGTGGCGTATCGCGGCGACATAGCGCGACGTGAGCGTGGCGATCCCCGAGAGCCGCTGCAGGAAATTCAGCGCGGTCCGTTCGCCGGCCAGAATGTTCCTCACGGAACCCTGCAACCGGCAGATATCGGCGCCGGGCGTGAGTGGAGCGCCGTCGTTCAGGAGTACGGTGAGCGAAATTGACGGATCGACCTTTGAGAAGAGCGGTGCGAGGAGATACGCGCCCGATAGAACGCCGTTCTCCTTGCTCCTGATAACGGCGCAGCCGATGTCCCGTGAAGAAAAAAGCGCGTTCGAGGTACAGTCGCCCCCTCTGTCGGCCGGACCAAGGTCCTCTGCAAGCGCGCAGTCCAGAATTCCGCTGATCTGTTTCTCGAAATCGGCATCGATCATAAAAACCATACAGCCAAAATAATATTGTTTTTTGCGGTTGAAGTAAAGAGTTTTAATTACCAGAGCATCGGCAGGGTGATTAGAGGGAAAGCGTATTATATTTATAAAAACCGAACGGAGAGATAGTATAATTTGCGGTATAGAGTCAAGGTACTGCTCGGACATATTGAAATACTGAAGTTTGCGAACGGCATGCCCATGAAAACCAATAAAACGGATAACAGTAACGCTTCCAATGCCGGCCCGCGGCCGGACAGCTGCAATCAGGCGGGAGAAGGTGTGCTGAGAAGCGAGGATTTGTACCGTGCCCTGGTCGAATCAACCGGTACCGGTTATGTAATCATTGACGAAAAAGGATATGTGATCGATGCAAACCGGGAATACGTCCATCTCAGCGGCCACGGTGATCTCAGCGAGATACGCGGAAGAAACGTAATCGAATGGACCGCAAGCTACGCGAAGGAAAAGAACGAAATGGCCGTCGAGGAGTGCTTCAGAAAGGGGTATATCAGGGATTTCGAGATCGATTATGCCGGCCCCGGCGGAACAATCGTGCATATCGAGATCGATGCAACGGTGGAAATTGTCGATGGGACGAAGCGGATTCTGACCCTGTGCCGCGATATCACCCAGCGTAAGAAAGTCGAAGAGGCCGTTCGCGAGAGCGAAGAGATATTCCGACAGTTGATCGAAGGCGCTCCGGACGCTGTTTTCGTGCAGACCGGAGGCACCTTCTCCTATGTTAATTCAGCGACCTGCAGGCTGCTCGGCGCCGATTACGCGGAACAGCTCCTTGGATCTCCGGTCCTTGACCGTATCCATCCCGAATTCCGCGACCTGGTGCAGAAAAGGATCCGCTATATCAATGAAGAGCGGAAGCCGAACCCGACCCTTGAAATAATTTATCTGCGGCTCGACGGATCAACCGTGTCCGCAGAGGTATCGGCAGTGCCGATCCAGTTCCTTCATAAAGACAGCGCGCTGGTTTTTGCGCGGGACAACTCTGAAAAACGGAAAACCGAAGAGGCACTGCGGAACGCCCAGAAACTCGAATCGATCGGCGTGCTTGCCGGCGGCATTGCCCATGATTTCAACAACCTGCTCGTAGGGATTTTCGGAAATCTAGACCTGGCGCGCATTTTTGTCGCGGAAGGAAACCATGCGGAGGCTTTGGCAACACTTACAAGGGCGATGCTGGTCCTTGACCGGGCCAGGTCGCTCACCCATCAGCTGCTCACCTTCTCCAAGGGCGGAGCGCCTGTGCAGAAAATCATCTCGCTCAGTCCGTTTATCCGGAACACAACGAAGTTCGCGTTGAGCGGATCGAATATCGAATGCGTGTTCTCGATTCCCCCTGATCTGCGGCACTGCAGTGTTGATGAGAACCAGATAGGCCAGGTGATCGATAACATCGTGATCAACGCGCAGCAGGCCATGCCTGCGGGCGGAACTATTGCCATCTCCGCGAGCGACGTCACGGTCGGACAAGGCGTATCCGAATCCGGCCCGCCACCCATTCTGCGGGACGGCGATTATGTAAAAATATCGTTTAAAGATTCGGGGATCGGGATTCCTAAAGAGATCCTGCCGCGTATCTTTGATCCGTTTTTTACAACAAAACAGAAGGGGAGCGGACTGGGGCTGGCTATCACATACTCCATTATCAGGCGGCATAACGGTACCATAGAGGTTGAATCCGAACCCGGTAAAGGAGCGACGTTCCACGTATTTCTTCCTGCATCCAAGGACAAAGCAGCGGATGAAAAAATTGCGCTGCCGGTGGAGTTCAAAGGGACAGGAAGAGTCCTTATCATGGACGATGAAAAGCCCATTCTCACCATTGTTTCGAAAATGGTCGAGAAAATGGGGTTCTCGACGGTCACTGCACCGAATGCCGGCGAGGCGATACGTATTGTCAAGAAAGGAAAAGATTCCGGCCATCCGGTCACCATTGCTGTTTTAGACCTCACCATTCCCGGCGGCAAGGGGGGCAGGGAAACCGTGAAGGATCTCCTCAAAATCGACCCGGCCATTAAAGCCGTCGTATCAAGCGGGTATTCTGACGATCCGGTCATGGCCGACCCCAAGCACTACGGCTTCTCTGCGCGGTTGAACAAGCCCTACACCATTGAAGAAATAAAAGAGGTCCTTCGGTCCCTGCTTTGAATGCCAGCCGTTGTATCAATTACCCGGACATGAACTCACCGCACCACCATTCGTTTTCCCTTGTTTCCGATGTGAAGACGATGCCTGATTTTTTTGCGAGAGTGACGGCCTTCTGAAATTCATCAATCAGGATGCCTGACCAGATGAGTATCCCGCCTTGTTTAAGCAGGGCCGCCGCAGTGTCGAGCAGGGGAGAAGCTTCGGTGAGGATCATGTTCATGACGACCAGATCAAAAAGGTCACGTTTTTTCAGGCCGTCGAGGTTTCCGATGATAAATTCGATTCTGCACGCCGAAGGCCTGTTCAGCCGATAATTTTCCGCCAGGTTTTCGCGGCAATTGGCGTCGATTTCCACTCCCAGACACGAGTGCGCGCCGCAGAACGCGGCGACGAAGCAGAGAACGCCCGAACCTGTTCCGATGTCAAGCACCCGTCCGTTTATCAGCCGGCGCTTTCGCGCGATAACGGCCCGGGCCGCAAGCCGCGTGGTCTCATGGTGGCCGGTGCCGAACGCCATCTTTGGCTCGATTTTTATCCAGTGCTTCGCACTCTTCGGCGGCGGCAGCCAGAGCGGGGAGACCCACCATCCGGCCGCGAGCCCTGCGGGTTTCATCGACTCCCGCCACGTGGCGTTCCAGTCCTTGTCTTCGATCTTTTCTATTGAGATATTTGTTGATTGGCCGGTTTCGATCAGTTTTTTTACGGCGTGCCGTGCGGATAATTCATCTTTGAAATAAACTTTAACCTGTATCCCTTCCGCCGAGTTCAGCTCTTCGCACCCCAGCATGCCGAGACCGTAGCATTGCGCGATCAATACTTCGTAGTGGTCGGAGGGAATGGCAGCGTTAATACAATAAGAGGTCATAAAAATAGAAAATATATTTTTGGATGGCTGAGCCTTGACAGCAAGAACGGAGTGATGCTGTAAATCTGCTAGGCCCACGTGCGAAGCCACCGCAGGACTAAGCAGACGGAGCCTTCATTTCCAAGCGACAATCATCTGTGTGTGTGGGGCCTGTCAAACGGCTGTCTCGTTCGAAACAGAAGAAAAGAGAATATTTGATAATTTGTAGGGGCGTTCGGCTGAACGCCCTAAAAACATATAAATTTAAAAAGCTTTTTAAGAAAAATAGATATAGCCCAGGCTTTCCCTATCGCACGGCCACAAACAAGAAAAAACGTTTCCTGAAGAAGACGCATCTGTTCAGGTATTGGGGAATAAAGGGGGGGTCTGGTTTTTTGCCGTAGAGACGTAGCGCCGTTCTAAGTATAACTCTGTTATCCTTATAAGGCCTTTAGGCGCTACGTCTCTACAAACAAGGGAAACGGCCATAATTATTTAATTCCCTTTGATCTTCGAATAGCGCAAAACTCCCCGCACATGCTGCACAGGTTTCCGTCGCCCTGCGGCGGCAGGGAGGCGCGGTACTGCCGCGCTTTTTCCGGATTGATGCAGAGCGAAAGCATCCGTTCCCAGTCGAGGTCGATCTTTGCACGCGAGATTGAGTCGTCCCACTCCTGCGCTCCAGGGCACCCGCGCGCAATGTCGGCCGCATGGGCCGCAATGCGCGAAGCAATGACCCCTTCGCGGACGTCGTCGACCGACGGCAGGCGCAGGTGTTCGGCGGGCGTCACGTAGCAGAGAAAGTCGGCGCCGGCCATGCCGGCAACTGCGCCGCCGATCGCGGCGGAAATATGGTCGTATCCCGGCGAGACGTCGGTGACCAGCGGCCCGAGCACGTAGAACGGCGCGCCCTTACAGAGCGTTTTCTGCACCTGGATGTTGGTGACGATCTGGTTGAGCGGCACATGTCCCGGCCCTTCGACGAACACGGTCACGTTGCGCTGCCATGCGCGTTTGACCAACTCGCCGAGGACGGTCAGTTCCTCGATCTGCACGCGGTCGGTCGCGTCGGCAATCGCGCCGGGCCTGAACCCGTCGCCGAGGCTCACCGCTACGTCGTATTCCGCAAGAATAGCGAGAAGCCGGTCGTACTGTTCGTACAACGGATTTTCGCGCTTGTTGTGGTGGATCCATTCCATGATGATGGTGCCGCCCCGGCTCACGGCGCCGGCCAGGCGTTTTACCTCCTTGAATCGGGCCACGGTCTGGCAATTCACCCCGCAGTGCAGGGTGAGAAAATCGACCCCCTGTTTGCAGTGGGATTCGATGACCGCAAACATGTCGTCGGCCGTGAGGTCGAGGATCGATCTGCCCTTTTGCCGTGCCACGTCAGCCATTTCATACAGCGGGACCGTGCCGATCGGCACCGTGCACTCTTCAAGAAGCGCCTTACGGATTGCGCCGAGGTTGCCTGCGGTCGAGAGGTCCATTATGGCATCTGCGCCATGCCGTATCGCCACACGCATTTTTTCGAGCTCTTCCCGGATGTCGGATTTCGATGAGGAGGTGCCGATGTTCGCGTTGACTTTTATGCGCGTTCCGGCGCCCAGCGCCATGGGTTCGATTGTCCTGAGTTTATTCCTGACCAGAGCAACGGTTCCATCCGCAACGGCGGCGCGCATTTTTTCCGGCGTCATTCCTTCACGTAGTGATGCCTTTTTTATTTCCGGGGTGATTGTTCCGGCTTTTGCCTGTTCCATTCGGGTCATAGCAGCAACGATCTGATGTTTTTTTATTAATTTTTTTGGAAAACAGTTCAAAAATAGATCAGGCTTTTTAATGCTACCAGTTTTTATCAAGATGTTTTTCTGTTCATTACATTAATCAGTTGTCCCTCTCTCATCGTAATGGTATATATAAAAGGAGTGAGCGGCAGTGATGGTGAGCGAATTGAAGCGAAGTTTTTATCAGGTTATTAATGTTGATACAGTGGTGTTCGTTATCTATTTTACCACCTTCCTTAAACAGCGGTTTTTATTGATGGAGGGCAAATGAACAAGTCGGCAAAGAAAAAGCGCGTCGGAAAACCGGCCAGAAAATCCGTACGGAAGCCGGCAAAGAAAGCGAAACAGAAACCGGTAAAGAAACCGGTCCCGAAGCCGGCAAAGAGGCCATTGCCGAAGTTTTCAAAACGAGAGCTTGACCGTTTCAAGGCGAAGCTTCTCGTGGAAAAGAACAAAGTGCTTGAAGAAATGAGCGAGTTGCAGGAGAACAACCTCAAACAGTCCATTTCCGATGCGTCCGGGGAGAATTCGCGCTATACCTACCATCTGGGCGATGTCGCCTCTCTTTCATACGGCCGGGAGTTTTCTATGGGACTTGCCGAACGGCAGCAGAAATATCTGGAAGAGATCGACGAAGCCCTCGAACGGATAGAAGAAGGCACGTACGGCATCTGCAAGGTCACCGGCGAGCAGATCTCCGCCGAACGGCTGGAAGAGGTCCCGGTTGCAAAATATTCGGTGAAGGGGAAGGAGATGCTCGAGCGCAGGCGTCGACAGGGCGGGTAGCCGTTGCAGGCCTGCCGTCCCTTTACAGTGAGGAGCATTTTATCAGGTCCCTCGGATTGTTCGTTTGTTCAGTTTGTCTGTGCTGTTTCCCCTCGTTTACCGCCGAGACGTCCATTGTTGAGGCGTTTGCTGCGCGCGATGCGCGCGATGCGCGCGAGGCGCGCGAGGCGCGTGAGGCGCGGATTGTGACAGGCGACACATCGGTTCTTTCCTGCCAGTGCGCAAAAACGGTTCTGTCGTGCAACGAGGTGGAACGATTTGTTACACTGCGCCATACGGTCCAGCCTTCCCGCAGTGTCCGCGATTTTCTTGATTCACTGGGTTTTTTCAATGCGCGCTGGGACACGCTGCCCGGAAAACGGTGGGCGGTGCGTCCGGGCAAACGCGCAACAATCGCTTCCGAAAAGATTTCCGGGGCGGTCGCGGGCATCGTTGATTCTCTTTCTCCGGTTTCCTATCCGCGAAAATACGATGCCGGTGAAATCAGGGAACGGGTTGCGGAGATCGGACGTCGCCTGGCTGAGAAGGGGTATCCTTTTGCAACCATCGCCGTGTCGATCTCGCCGTTTGTCGACAGCGGGGTGCACGCCCCGTCTTTGTCGGCAGACACACTGAGTGTTACCTATGGCATACGTACGGATCGCAAATGTTTTTTTGCAGATCCGAGGCTCATCGGCGCCCGGTCAACAAAACCCGCGCTTTTACTGCATGATGTTCAGGTAAAAAAAAACGATGTGTTTGACAGCAGAAAGATCGAAGCCACTCAGGAGGCGTTGGGACGGCGCCAGTATATTGAAAATACGGATGTCGGCAGAATTGCCGTCCTTCCTCCCGAGCTGCGCGAAAGGAACGATTCCGCCGCTCCCCGGGACGTTGACTATGTGTCAGTGCCGTTTTATGTGAAAGACCGTACCGGGCTCGGGATTGAAGGCGCGCTCGGATTGAACTCCCAGCAGGGCGGAGCATTGTTCCTGCAGGGTGACCTGACATTTTCACTACTCAATCTTTTCCATTCCGGCGAAAGCGCATCGCTCCTCTATGCCGGCGATAAGACCTACCAGAAGTTTCATGTCGAAGCCGCAAAGCCGTGGTTCCTCGGCCAGCCGCTGACCGTTTCCGCTTCGTTCGGCCTTGAGGTACACGAGGACAGCTATGGTTACCTTTCCGGTGCTGCATCGGTGCTTGACGAGATCCAGAATAACTGGAATGCCGGATTTACCATCAATGGCAGCGAAACGACCATGGATTCGACCGGCCAGTCGTGGCGGTACTTCGGCGTTGAGTTTCTTCTCAGCAGTTTTCGCGAGCAGCCAAGGGAAGGGGTATTCTCAAGCGAACTCTCGCTCGCGGTTGGAGGCGGCATTGCCGGCCGGGAACGGAACTATACCCGGTCGCATGTCGAGTTCACCGGAGGAATACATGCGCCCTTCTGGCGCCACCAGGCCGTTCACTTCCGCATCGTTTCCAAAGACCTCATTTCCGATGAACCGAACCTCGTTGACGCTGAACTATACCGTGTCGGCGGATATCGTTCGGTGCGGGGGTATATGGAGAATGAACCGGGATTTGCATTCAGGACCGTTGCCTACGATCAGCTTGAATTCCTTAATTATTTCAGCGCCAGAGGATCGGCATATATTTTTTGTGACGATGGATTCGGTTTTGCACAGTCGCTGACCACGGTGAAGTGGGGTGATCGGATAAATTTCCTCGGCTACGGTCTTGGAATACGGCTCCCGGTTAAGGCCGGCACGCTCACTCTCGAGTGGGCCCGGAACAAGGACGATATAAAAAGCTGGGGACGGGTGAATGTGCAGGTGGGGAATAATAACACGTTAGAATAAATATTAGAAAGAGTTGATAGAATTTTTCGCCTGCAGTTCTAAGTAGAGACGCACGGCCGTGCGTCTCTACACAATGGGCGATTCATGAATCGCCCCTACGGAATACAACCGTATGCCTCACGCAAAAAAAACAAGTACGTGTTTATTTTGTAAGTTTTTCCTCCGAGGTCGTTACATGAGTGTCGGTCAGATGGTGCGATTTCAGGCACGATATCCAGAAAAATTCTTTTTTGCATTAATCATTGTTTTGATAATTTCATTATTAAGTTTTGCTGCCAATACCCCCGATTCAATCGTCGCAATCATCGCGCCATCGCAGAAACTCCTTCTGTTCGAAAAGATCAACCGGTTCGAAAAAAACAATAAACCCGGGGAAGCGGATTCGCTGTATACGATACTTGACAGATACAAGGCGCTGAACCTTGAAAATCTGCGCCGGTGGGCGCGTTGCAGGGTAATACTCAGCCGGTACGCCGGGGGCGCCGGGCTCTTTGGAAGGATCCTGGCAACGGATCCGCAATTAAAAAATGTCGTTTTCGGCCAGCTCAGCGAACTTCTTGAGAATGCTCCTCCTGATTCAATGGCGTATGCGGTTGGTGCGTTTCAAAAAGATGTTTTCAGCCGGAGCGGCATCGACACACTCGGAATCCAGCTCTGGTGTGCCGATTTTTTCGCGAGGCATGGCATGGAAGAGGCCGAGCTGAACATGCTGAGCGCCGTTCCAAACGCTTCTGCCATCCTTGTGCAGCGGCTTCTGGATATGGCGCGCGACCGGTTCATCCGGGGACAGTATGCCGGGGCCGTTTTTCCTGCGGAAATCGTTTACGACCGCAGCAGCGGCGCCCGGGTAAAGGCGGGCGCCGCAGGGCTCATATATCAGGCGTACCTGAAGCTTCACAAGAGCGATTCGGCGTTTGCATGGCTCGAACGGTCCGGCATTTCTGATGAAAGCAGGAGGATCGATGCAGCGGCCCTGTGCCAGGAGTCCGGAAGGATGTCTGACGCGAAAGCGTTCATCAAGGCGCTACCCGCTTCATTCAGCCGCGATACGCTCGAACTGCGGCAGTGCCTGTGGAACAGCGACACCCGGAGTGCGCTGGAACTGGCAAAGAGATATTGTACAGAATGGGTGCAGCATCCGGATGCAACGATGCTCTGGAAAGTCCGCACACTGCTGTTTAACGGCGATAGCGGGGACCTGACGGCATTGTTGGATACGGTTCCGGTGGCGGCTTCATGGCCGGGCGCGAAAGAAATACTGGACTGTCGTTTCCGGCTGCAGCTGTTCCGGCGCTTTCCTGAAGCCCTGTCGGCCTGGTCGCATATCGAGTATGATCTTTTTACCGGCAAGCCGGAACATGCCGTGCAGCGGCTTGCGGAACAGGCGATACCATCCGACCTGAAACTTGCATTGCGGGTCCGCATTATCAAGGAATTTCTTGTCAAGGGAGACACGGCGGCCGCACTGCCGCTCTTTCAGGAACAAGGTACGGAAGTTGATTCGCCGGAATACCTTTTCCTCTATGCCGAAAGTTTGCTCCGGACCGGCAGTGCGGACCGGGCCGAAACCCTTTTACTCCGTATCATCAGGGATTACGGCGGTGACGTATTTTCGGAAAAAGCCCGAATAGAGCTTGCAGAAATGAAGGCAAAGAGTAAGTAGTAGTTTTGAATATATTTTAATAATTATTACTATTATGAAAAAATACGTTATTATTCACGGGCATTTTTACCAGCCGCCGAGGGAAAATCCATGGATTGACACCATAGAAACGCAGGAGTCGGCTGCTCCGTACCACGACTGGAACGAACGTGTCCACGACGAATGCTACCGCCCGAACGCCTATTCGCGCCTGCTCGATGCTAATGGCGCGATCATCGATATCCACAACAATTACCGCACCATGAACTTCAATTTCGGGCCGACACTTTTTTCGTGGCTCGAACAGCGGCACATCGGGACCGTGCGTCGCATCGTGGAAGCGGACAGGTCGAGCGCGGAGGCCCTCGAGGGCCACGGCAATGCGATCGCGCAGGTTTATAATCATGTCATCATGCCGCTCGCGTCGCGGCGAGACCAGCTGACACAGATCCGCTGGGCCAGGCATTATTTCCGCGAACGGTTCAAGCGCGAACCAGAAGGGATGTGGCTCGCGGAGACCGCGATCAACATGGAGACCGTGACCTGTCTTATCGAGGAAAATATCCGGTTTGTGATACTGTCGCCCGCGCAGGCGGAGGCGTTCCGGCCGCTTGACGGCAATGCGCAGTGGACGCCGGCCGGGTCGGGCCTTGATACACGGCAGGCCTACCGCATCTATCCGTCCGACAGGGCCGGGAACCGCATCCCCGGTTTTCTTGACGTTTTCTTTTTCGATGCGGCGCTTTCCCGCGAGGCAGGTTTCGGGGACCTGCTTAAAGACGCGCATGTTCTCGGGAACCGGATCAATGCGTCCTTCGACGGTAATGCATCGACAGATCAGGCGGTCATCCTTGCGACCGACGGAGAAACGTTTGGCCATCATAAGCCTTTCGGCGACATGTGCCTTGCCTACTTTTTCAAAAAAATTGCACCCCGGCTCAACATCGTACCGGTCAATTTCGGGTATTTCCTCGCCAAGAACCCGCCTCGCCGCGAAGTGTCGCTCAAGGACGCTTTCGGCGAGGGGACATCATGGAGTTGTGTTCACGGGGTGGGAAGATGGGCACGGGATTGCGGTTGTGCAACCGGCGGTGAGCCGAAGTGGAAACAGGGGTGGCGCGCTCCTTTACGTGCTGCGCTGCAGCAGCTGCAGGTAAGCGTCGACCGGGAGTATGAATCGGTGATTTCCGCCGAACGCCTTGCACCGTGGGAACTCCGAGACGCCTACATTCAGGTGATCGACGACCCTTCACTCCAGAAATTCATACGGTTTCTCGACGAGCGTTCCGGGGGCTTAAAATTTACCAGAGAAAGGGCCATGGCGATCCGGAAGCTGCTTGAGGCCCAGAAGTATATACTCTATGCATTTACCTCGTGCGGCTGGTTTTTTTCCGACATCGGCGGCCTTGAAGCGGTGCAGAACCTGGCATACGGCATCCGTGCCTTACAACTGGGAATCGGTGTGGACGTGCGGCGAGAGCAGCTGCTGCAGGAATTTACTGCCGTCCTTGACCAGGCGAAGAGCAACGTTCCCGGCGCCACGGGCAGGACGCTTGTCGAAAGGAAAATACTGCCTTTCCTTGCGCACGAAAAGATAGTGGCGTTTACCGCTGCAGTCGAAAAAACCATAAGTTTTATCGGGTCCGACAAGATACGCCTGTTTCATATCGATACCGGACTGCGGCAATTGTGCGCGGTCAAAAGCGGGCACCTTTCCTACCACGGTTTTGAGGTGTCGCTGGAAAACCTTTTGAACGGCGAACAGAGCCGGTGGGCCGTGCTCGTTTCTCACCGCGCGATGGCCGAAGTCAGGGGATGGGTGGTGGCGGCGGACGCTTTCGGGAAAAAACTCTCAAGCTCCATTGAGCCGACCGTCTGGATGCAGCATACTGCCGCGCAATCGTTTACGCTCATGGATATTTTCCAGACATCACGCGAAACCATGGCCGAGTATATCCATCAGAATATATTCAAAGACACCTATTCGAAATATTCGGCCTGGATGCAGAAAAACGAACAGGAGCTCGATTTTCTTTCCCGGCTCAATTTTCCGCTTCCGCTGTACTGCATGGCGCCGCTTTCATTTGTCTACCAACAGCAGTGGAACCATCTCGTGCGCCAGCTGGAACAACGTGGAGACGAAGTAAGGATCGCCGAAAAACTCCATGATCTGTCCGGAATGGGGCAACAGTTCAAGATCACCTTCGATTTGAAAGAAAGCGCGGCGCTGCTAGAACGGATCGTCGTCATGGAACTCTCCATCCTTTCGGCACGGCTCTCCGCCGAGACCTGCGCCCGCATCGAGTGTCTTCTGAATATCATTGACCGGTTCAAGGTCCCGGTGTCTAAAAATAAAATGGAAGACGCGTTTGCGCCGATCATTACCGGTCCCGTACAGGCGCTTCGTGATGAAATCGTGCGGACGATCGCCGCGCCCGGAGGGGCTGTCGGCCGTGAGCGGGTACTGCTTCTGACGCTTGTCAAATTTGCGCACCGGATGAACTTCAACACCGATGCGCTGTCGGTACCATAAAAACGGCAAATAAAAATTTGCATTTTCCGGATTCCATTGATATATTTATCCATGAACATGCAGAAAACGGGAAAACGGACTGCACCGGAGGGAGAATAACGAATGAGTGACCTGCATCCCATCATTTGGTTCATTCAGATATTCGTCTTTCTGTTAGGCGTTGCGATCGGCCACAGTATCATTTTGCTCAAGATCCACCGTGAGGAAAACCGGAAAAAGGAGCTGGATCTTTCCCTGCTTGAGAAGAGGGCTGACCTCATGTCGCAGAGCAGGCAGATCGCCACGGATCTCGAAGATGCGCTGTATACCGCCAAGGTGCGGCAGGAAATAGACGATATCCTGAGAAAAAATTGAAGCGAAGAGGGCTGGAAAAGTTATATTCCGCATGTTTTACCATCATCAATCCACACAACATTTTCCCTTTACTATTTACCGCAGAGGTACGTATTCGTTTTAGAGACCCTTTCCGGGGATCGTTTATTTCATAAGGAAGCCGTAAGGGATTTAAAAGAACGGTGTCACGGAGAGGCGGACAGAACTGGTTTTTCAAAAAAAGTCTTGACAGGGAAAGAAGAATCCATTATTATTTGATCGAAAATGAGCAGGGGGCACGAAAGTGACCGGGGACGGAGGTGATGCGGATGGTTCTTGACGAGCAGTTTGATGCCGATGAAATACTGCGTGACGTGGACGAACGATACGTCGACGACAACACTGAGGAAGAGGAGGAGATGCGGGAGCTGAACTTCGGCAATCTTCACGACGAGAACGCTCATTTCAGGGATATGGCGAGCGATCTTGACAATACCGACGATTTGTGGGAGTGAGCGTCACGGCGAGACATCTTTCAGAGGCATACTCCTTGATTTTTGTGCATAATGATGAGGCGGACCGGGGTTCGCCTTTTTTGTTGCTGTTAATAAAAGAGACGCAATTATGACCCGCGACACCATCTATTTCTTTTCCGATGCCCATCTCGGCGCGCCGGTACCCGAAGCGCCCCAGTGGGAAAAACAGTGCATCGGGTTTTTGCGCACCCTTACGGACCGCGCCGAAGCTCTTTACATTCTCGGCGATCTTTTCGATTTCTGGATTGAATACCGGAATGCGATACGGCCCGATTATTTCAGTGTCATCCATGAGATCAGGAACCTCGTCGATCTCGGCATTCCGGTCCACTATTTTGCCGGCAACCATGATTTCGCCTTCGGCCCGTTCATCACCGGCACGCTGGGCATTACCGTGCATCCGGGCCATGAGGAGACGGTTCTACAGGGAAAGCGCGTGCATCTGTTCCATGGCGACGGTCTTCTCCGGCAGGACGCAGGGTACCGGCTGCTCCGGAGCATCCTGCGCAGCCGCGTGAACCAGGCGCTCTACCGTCTCCTGCCGCCGGCAATCGGCATCCCGCTGGCATCTTTTTTTTCCGCAACCAGCAGGAAATACAATGACCGGTCAATGAACGAGGAGCGCATAGCCGAATACCGCATGCACGCCAGAGAATATCTTGATAAAGGGAGTGATATTGTTTTTCTGTCCCATTCGCACAGGGCAGAACTTTCGAGATGGGGAGACAAGGTCTACTGCAACACGGGCGCCTGGATGCGTACCTGTAATTTCGCGACCATGACCGGCGCAGCAGTGCGGCTGTGGCGCTACCGGGAAGACGGTGCGGCCGAAGAGGTGCCGGCCGTAGACCGGAAGCAGGGGAGCAGCGCGTCGTAAGTTTCGATGAGTCCCTGGGAGACCACCTTCGTATCGCCCAGCACCGGCATGAAATTGGTGTCGCCGTTCCAGCGCGGGACAATGTGGGCATGGAGGTGCTTGTCGATGCCCGCTCCTGCGGTGCGGCCGAGATTGATGCCGATATTGAACCCGTCGGGATGAAACGCTCCGGCCAACGCTTTCCGTGAAAGGCAGATGAGGTCCCACAGCTCGCCGGAAGTACTTTTGTCAAGTGCACCGATATCGGCTGCATGCGCATACGGGACCACCATGAGGTGGCCGTTGTTGTAAGGGAAAAGATTCATTATAACAAAGCATTCTTTCCCTCGATGAAGGATCAGATTTTCCCGGTCGTTATTTCCTTTGGGTTTTGTGCAGAAAACACACCCTTTGTCCTTGCCGTCGATTCTGTTGATATATGCCATTCTCCACGGCGCCCATAATTGGTTCATAGAAGGCTCTTCGGTTTTGGTAATTTCCTGATTTTTGTAGAGACGTAATATATTACATCTCTACGCTACGTTTTATCAAAACGAAAACGAAATCCCGCTGTTGATGCAGAATCCCGTAGCCTTGAGATCGTCCACGTTTTTATCGAGGTCCCCGAACGGGATCAGGTATCTGGCATCGACATAAATGCCGAACGGCATTGCCGGCAGCTTGATCGTTGCCCCGAGATCGAAGTGCATTCCCATGCGCGGCGTCATGAGGTCCTTCATGAACTGTTTGCCGATCTTTACCATGGCGTCGTTGTTCTGGCCGAACAGGCCGCTTTGCAGGTTGTTGACGTCGTGCACTGCGGCAAGCGTTGTCCCGAGCGTTTTTTCAATGAAGGCGGAAGAAAGAAGCGGGGTGGCAAAATCAAGGCTCAGGCCTGCGCCCCCGTACAGTTTGAATATCTTGACCACGGGCGGGAACTTGAGCAAATCTTTCCGCGCCGTAAGGTCGAACTCCAGCTTGGCGTACGGCGTGTTTTTTACAAAGGGGTTGCCGAGGCCGAGCGCTTCTGAGGTGATTTCGGTCGTGGCATACTGGATGTCCGCAATGTTTTTGATGTTCGTTCCCGGGTGCCCATTAAAAGAGATCGACGTCGGATAAGTGATGCTTCCATTATACTCCCACATACCGTAGTTGACCGAGAGTTCGGCGGTGTTGATGAACGGAATGACATCAATAAATATTTTCCCGCCGAAGTTGAACCAGTTCCGCTGCCAGTTGGTACGGTTAATGGTGATTGGCAGGTCCGCACCGCTCAGTACCGACTTATAGCCGGTTGGAGGCGCGCCGCCGAAACTGCTTACATTCAACGAAAGATCGTTCAATGCCGTCTGTTCCCCGACCTTGTCCGGCATGGAGAGCGAGTTGTCAAAGCCCCACTGAATGCCTATACCGGCAATGGGGAACGCGGGAAAGAACAGCGCAGTTGAAAACAGTACGCATGTTACGGAACAGAGTATTCGGCGGTATGACATGGCGCCCCCTTTATTATGGGTGAGGATAAAAGAACAGCTTTTGATCTTTTTGGGTCTAATTTCCAGCAGCTTGCTGCGGCGTTCGCCTCACCCTGGACTTCGTCCTTCCCCTCTCCGCAAGCGGAGAGGGGATAATGAGGAGAGGCGAGTTTTGGATACCTCGCAGCTTGCTGCAGGTAGTTCATTCAAAATACATTATACATTAAACTATTTATAAAACCTCTATTTTATCTCCTGTATGCAGGCCGAAAACAGCGGCTGCATTGGCGTTGTTGATGGCGATTTCGAGGTAGCCGCCAGAGCCGAGATAGGCGAGGCCCTGGCCGGACGGCACCTGCTGGAAATAATCGCATAGAGGAAGCTCGGTTCCGTACTTCACAATCCGCACTTTCTGCGGAGCAGGGGCAAGAAGTTTCAATGAACTGCCGTCAACCGTGGTGACGGCATTGCCGAACCGGTCGATATGGATGATTGAGCCTGACAGATGTTCCTTGTCACGTTCAATGACGGGCCACGGCAGGGTCACGATGCCGGGCATGACCGGGCCAATCGCTTCAAAACCCGAAGGTTTTTCCGACAGGTAAGCGGCAATGGGGCCGAAGATATCGCGGCCGTGGAACGTGTTGCTGATGATCCGGGGCAGCAGTTCCCGGTTTTCAATGCGGCGTGCCGAAAAGTTTTCTTCTTTTTTCAGCGCCCAGGAGAGAACGCCGTTATCAGGACCGACGAAAAAAAAAGAACCGCTTTCCGCCGCGATCCCGGCACGCCCCGTTCCTACGCCGGGGTCGACCACGATGCAGAAGATGGTATTGGCAGGAAATGAACGGTAGCACGAAAGAAGCGAAAATGCGGCGTCCCGCACATCGCCTGCCGCGATATCGTGCGTTATGTCGACGATCGCGGCTGCCGGGGCGATACGCAGCAGTGCGCCTTTCATTTCGCCGGCAAACCAGTCGCTCGTGCCGTAGTCGGTGATGAGGGCTATGGTTCCCATGACAACCAATATATTATTTGGGCGCTCCGATTGTAGAGACGCACGGCCGTGGGTCTCTATGGTAAATACGGCCTTAAAAAATTTTCAACTCAGAAACGACCTTTTTGATGTTGACAAAATCGGTATCGTTGTGCAGCAAAGCAAGGTTGTTTTCCAGTGCGGTCTGGACGATGAGCAGATCGACAGTACTGTTCACGGTAATCCCCGCTTTACGGCATTTGTAGTACATTTTCGCAGCAGAGGCGAAGGACTCCCTGCCGTTACGCAGTTCATAAAATATCTGTGTGTCAAGATACTGCTTTAAATGGGTGAATTCCTTTTCCGTAGAGGCGCCCTGCAGGATTTCCTGATAAATAAACGTAGTGATCCCAAAGGGAACGTTTGCGGAGATAATATGTTCCAGCTTCGCTACCGCAGTGTTCGATGTTCCCTTGAAGAAATCGATAAGCACCGACGTATCTGCAAGAATCACGTTTCGTCGCCCCTTCTCATCTTCTTGTGATCATAACCGTGATGAAAGGCGATTTTTCCCCGAAGATCGGAAAGATTCAGCCGGCCATGGTTCCGCACATATTCCCGCAAAGCGGCATGGACAAGCTCTTTTTTCGTTTTCGCTGAAGAATACCTGAATGCTTCCTTCATCAAATTATCTTCCAGTACTATATTGGTACGCATAGTAATACACCTCCTTATACACATTAATATACATTTTGATTAAACCACCGTCAACGGCAATTGTAGAGACGCACGGCCGTGCGTCTCTACAAACAGAAACATCTCAAATCCCGGTTTTTATCCCCCGGAAACTTTAAGGAGCAATGTATTCACCCTCTTCGAATACGCCAGCGGATCGGGCACCATCTGGCCCTCGGCGATGAGCGCACCTTCATACACCAGCCGCACCCATTCTTCGAGTTCCGTGTCCTTTGGGTCCTTCTCATAGCGGGCGTTGAGATTTACAATGACCGGATGTTCAGCGTTGATCTCTAGTATCCGTTTCGAGGCGGGCACCTCCTGTCCCATTGCTTTCATGATTTTTTCCATGTGCGCGCCGGGTGCGTTTTCTTCGGACACAAGGCAGGCCGGGCTGTCCTTGAGGCGAGTCGTGATGCGCACCTCCTTGATCTGGTCGGCAAGGATATTTTTAATCCGCTCCGAAAGCTTTTTGAACGTCGATTCGGCCTTCCTGCGCGCGTCCTGCTCCTCCTTGCCCAGATCGCCGAGGTCCAGGTCGCCCTGGGTGATTGACTTGAGCTTTTTGTTGTCGTAATTGTAAATATCAGGGGCGATCCATTCGTCAATCGGATCGAGCAGAAACAGCACCTCGATGCTCTTGGCCTTGAACACTTCGAGGTGCGGGCTTTTTTCAGCGATTTCCCGGCTTTCGCCGGTGATATAGTAGATCTCTTTCTGGTCGGGCCGCATGCGGCTGACGTAGGTTTTAAGCGAGACCAGGTCGTCTTTTGTACCCATGGACGACTGAAACCTTATAAGCTCCAGGAGTTTTTCCCTGTTTTCCGGATCGGTGTGGATCCCTTCCTTGATCACCGGACCGAAGGTTTTCCAGAAGTTCCGGTAGTTTTCCGGCTCGCCAACGGCCATTTCCTCGAGCCGGCCGAGGAGTTTACCCGTTAAGGACTTCCTGATGCGGTCGACCGTGGGGTTTTTCTGTAAAATTTCGCGCGAAACGTTGAGCGGAAGGTCCTCGGAATCCACCACGCCCTTGACAAAGCGCAGGTATTCGGGCAGCAGTTCCCTGCAGTTGTCCATGATGAAGACCCGCTTGACATAGAGCTTGACCCCGTGCTTCCGTTCGAGCGAAAAGAGGTCGAATGACGAAGCGGAGGGGATAAAGAGCAGGGAAGAATATTCCATGACGCCTTCTGCCCTGCTGTGCAGGGTTGCGAGCGGCTTGTCGAACCCGGAGAGCACCTGCTGGTAAAACTCCTCGTACTGTTCCTTGGTCACCTCGGCGGCCGGGCGGCCCCAGATCGGCTTGGTCTGGTTGACCACCTCGTCTTTGCCTTTTTCGTCCGGCAGCCGGATCGGAAACGCGATGAAGTCGGAATATTTTTTGATGAGCGACCTGACGGTCCAGTGGTCGGCATAGTCGGCCGATTCGTCATTAAGATAGACCGTGATGTCCGTGCCCCGGCCATCCCGGGTAGTTTCTTCAAGGCTGTAGCCTTTTTCGCCGACCGACTCCCAGACGATTGCCGGCTCTTCGGATCCGGCGCGCTTCGTGACCAATTTCACCTGCGAGGCGACCATGAACACCGAATAAAACCCGACGCCGAACCGGCCGATCAGGTTGGAATCCGTCTTCTGGTCACCCGTGAGTTTCTCCAGAAATGCCCTGGAACCGCTCCGTGCGATGGTGCCGATGTTGTCCACGACCTCCTGCCGCGTCATGCCGATGCCGTTGTCGCTCACCGTAATCGTTTTGGCTTTTTTGTCAAGTTTGATGCTGATGGTAAGCTCGGTGTCACCGCCTAAAAGAGCGGAATTGGTCAGCGATTCGAAGCGAAGCTTGTCGAGCGCGTCGGAAGCGTTTGAAATCAGCTCCCGCAAAAACACCTCTTTGTGGGTGTAAAGGGAGTGGATCATCAGATGAAGTATCTGCTTTGCCTCGGTCTGGAATTCCAGTGACTGTTTGTTGTCCGGCATGGCTGCCTCTCCTAGAGTAGTGAATTGAATTTTAGATTTCGGACTAGAAAATAAAATAGTGTCTTAAAAAAATGAATCGGTATTTTTATTTAACTTGTTAAATTGTCATTGATTTTGCCTTTGGGATAATTTAATTTTCATTAAATTGTAATTTAAGCGGTATAGTTCAAATGAAATTATACGTGAAAGCGTTAAATGAAGTTAAATAAACAAGGAGTTGTTTTACTCGTGGTTGTGGGTTCGCTCTGGCCCCAGACGCCGGGAGCGGGGAACGACTCGAATTCTTCATCGGTCGGTAAACTGCAGATACAGGAGGCCGATGTCTGGCAACAGGATTCGCTGCGGCGGTTCAGTCCGGTCATTGCCGGCGCGGCATCGTTCATCCTGCCGGGTGCTGGCCAGGTTTATACGAGGCATTATGTAAAGGCGGTGTTTTTTATCGGGATGGAAGCGATTCTGGGGTCAATGGCAAATTTCTGGAGAATAACAGCGCAAAGCCGTGATGCGGATGAAAAAAAATACAGATCATTTGCATCTGCGGATACGAACCCTGTCGTCAAGGCAAGCGATATGGAAGAGTCTTTTTTATCCCATCACGATGCGATCGAGTCCCGTTATTCCGCTTATGAATTCCTTACGTGGACCGCAGGGGGCTACGTTTTCAATATCCTGGATGCGATGGGAAGTTCGAATTTTTTCAATAATTCGAAGGAGAAAAAACCTGGAACCGCGGCGCTTCTTGCAGCCGTTCCAGGCCTCGGACTCGGTCAATGGTACAACGGGGCCCTTTCCAAGGCCGGTATGGTCATGATGGGGCAGATCTCATTGGGACTCATGGCGTATAACAGCCATCGGCTCATGCGACAGGCGGAAGACAATTACGGACGCCTGAAAGCCCGGAACGCAGATTCGGTGACGCAGCAGGTTGCCCAGGTATATTCCGAGAGATGGAGCAGCTCCCGGTCCCGTGCATTTACAAACAGGAATATGTACCTGTGGTATTCCATTTTTTTCTACGGGTACTCGGTGTTCGACGCGGTCGTGGACGCCTACCTACATCAATATTCCGAAAAAATGAAAATACAGCCGGACCTGGTGATCGGAAACCGGGCGGTATGTCTTACCCTTCAAACGCCATTTTAACCATCTGCAGGAAGGAACGGATTCGTATGCCAGTGACACTTAAAGACATCGCCATGCGGGCCGGTGTGACATCGGCCACCGTATCAATGGTGATCAACAACAAACCGAATATCTCCGATGCAACGCGCAAAAAAGTGCTCAAGATCGCCAAAGAGCTCAATTATTACCCGAACGTCATTGCGCGGGGCCTTGCGACCAGCCGTTCCAACGCCATCGGCGTGATCGTTCCCAACCTGGCATCGTCGTTCGTGGTGCGCGTCCTACAGGGCATCAAGAGCACCAACCGCGACCTTGATTACACGGTGCTGCTCTTCGACACCATCGGACAGAAGGAGAGCGAAGCGCAGCTGTTCCAGCGGCTGGCGCGCGAACGGAGGATCGACGGCGTTATCCTGATCAGTTCGACCGTGACCGACGAGGAAATAACGATTTTCAGTCAGGAGAGCGTACCGAGCATCGTCGTGGCCCGTAAATCAACGGCCATCGATTGTGTCTACGTGAATAACGGACAGGGCGCCAGGGACGCAACGGATTATCTTGCCGGTAAGGGGCACTCGGTTATTGCCTGTGTGACCAGCGCCAAGCCCGGTCTTCCCATGGACGAACGGCTTACGGGATACAAGGCATCGCTTGCCGCGCACGGCATGCCTTTCCGTCAGGAACTCGTAATTACGGTGGATGACGACGGCATGGCCGACGGCGTCGCCGCGTTTGAAAAAATCATGGCGCTGCAGCCGGGGGCCACGGCCGTATTTGTACCTGCCGGTGACATGGTCGCGATCGGCATCATAAAGGAAGCCAAGAAACAGGGACGAAAGGTGCCGCAGGACTTGGCCATTGTCGGGTACGACGACCTCCCGGCCGCGGAAGTGGTCGAGCCGACGCTCACCACGGTTCGTCAGCCCAAGCTCGAAATGGGCGACTATGCGATCAATATGATAGTTGACAAAATAGAGGGCCGCGAGTCAGGCGTCAAGGAGAAGGAATTGCCGACGAAGTTTATAGTGAGGGAATCGGCATAGTAGAAAGAAAAGACAGTAGGGAATCAGGATCCAGAAGAAACAGGTGACTCCGGGTGCAGCTCTACTCTCAGCACACGAATATACACATACGCAATCCACAGTAGTAGCAGAGGAACAAGCGGACGAAACTGCCGGTCGAAGGCGCTTACCAGGGTGGAGCCTCCAAACGCGATTGCACCGAAAAAGAACAGTCCAATTATCCCGTCGGGCAGTGATTTACGCCGTAAAAATGCCGGGATGCAACTCAAGACGAAAAGGACCACGATGAATATATTGGGGAGGATGTAGAAATATGTCGATAATTTTTGCTGGGTATACGAGAAGGGGTATGAAAAAAGTAACCGGCCGACGTTCGCCGCCCAGTTGACGATGAATTTCCTCGGGTGGTGTTTAATATTATCCATGCCCTGCCGTTTGAATGCGTTATCTCGCTTGACTTCAGTAAGGGCACTAACGGCGTTAAAGAACTCTCGGTGCCGTGCCAGTTCCGGACGGTTGGGTACCTCGTATGGAGAGATCCAATCGCCAAGTTCCTCTTTGTAAGGAGAAGACATCCAGTAGAGCGACAATCCACCTGAAGTTCCCCAGTAGAAAACCTTACCGGTGATGGAGTAGGTGTACAGGAGGTATGGTATACACCAAAGCAGGCCGAACAGGTAAATAAAGCACATCTTTCTGAATCTGGAACGCCATAAACTCAGGCTAAAAAACAGCAACGCTCCGGCGAGCAGCACGTAACCGAAAAATATCTTGGTCAAGGCAAGATACCCTAAATATAAAGAGGTTAATAGGAAGTGAAAACGGGGCTTCCTGACCCCGTCGCCCTGCAGTTTACAGAAATGGAAAATAAACCCGCACATCAGGAAGAACTCAAGGTTTTCCGTCATCAGGAGATGCGCTTCCCTCAGGAACGGCGGGTAGAGGCCGAGCAGGAAGGAAAAGACAAGCGCTTGACGTGTGTTGATATATAGTTTCAGAGTATGGTAAAAATAGAGAACGGCCGCAAAAAGAAAGAGAGCATTACACAGCTTTGCGGCTAGCCACGGTAATTTCAGAAGCGCGAAAGGGAACAGAATAAGCGGATAGCCTGGCCCGTTCCACAGCTCGACGTCACCATGTGGGGGGGAATAGTACCCGTGGGACAGACGGACAGCGAACTCCGCATAGCGCGGTTCATCGCCTTGGAAAGTACGCGAAGCAAAAGCGATAATGAGACCGCCATAGACAAACAGCAGAGGGAGCAAATAGAAAAATTCTTTTTCCAGAAGCGGGCGGGTGTCAGTGCCACTTCTCTTTTCATGCGCCATTAATTTGTTTCCGTTTTCAATGTGCAGGATTTCTTTACAGGAAAATATAGCTATATCGGGACATTTTTGTCAAACCCGACAGTCGCTCTATCCTTCATATATTTTTAAAGCTGAATGCCTATTTCAGCGTATCATTGGGGGTGTACTGGTTTTCGACGGGAGACAGGAGACAGCGAGCAGCATGCCGAGGATCATCGGTCGGCCTCGTAAATCATCCGATGACATTATAATTGCCGAGGACTATTCCTTTGCAATGGCTGCCTAACTAAAGGCAGCTTCTCGCGGCGGGTGCGCACTTCATCTGCCGTGAGCAGCCAAGGTGCTGGTCTGCCTGAGGGGTGACGATCAGGCAGGTGAGATCACCGCCACTGGCGCTTCCGTGAGCCTGTCCACCGGCGCGCGGGAGAGCGAGATCAAACGACGGACTAAGCATGTAGCGGCTCATGTTGATAGTTTCTCGGACAGGGGTTCAATTCCCCTCACCTCCAGACTTCGCTTCGCAACGTAGTGTAGAAGCGAAGTCTGTTACGCCGTAGCGCATAGCGCGAAGGCGGACGGTTTTCTTTTTTCCATGGCGAAGCTTCGTCTTGGCAGGCCAGAAGTGTAAAGGGAGATGTATTATTAGGCTTCGCAACGTAGTGTAGAAGCGAAGTCTGGAGGCCAGAAGACAGAGAAGCGGATGTTTTAATTTATGAATTGGTATGTATACGTTCTGAAGTCTGAATCGAACAGCGACCGGTATTACGTAGGTTAAACAGAGGATGTAAATAGCCGGTTGGAAAAGCATAATTCCGGTCAGGTTCCTTATACTTCAAAATATCTTCCGTGGAAACTAACGACGGTTATTGGCTTTTCTGATAAAACCAAGGCCATTAACTTTGAGAAGTACCTCAAATCCGGTTCCGTAAGAGCCTTCGCCAAAAAACATTTTTAATAAAATTATTGCCCGCTTTTTAATGTACTAATGCTCATGCATATGACTGGCATGTACATGCCTGTGCACGTGGATGTGCGCGAGGTTGTTTTTCTGCAGGAACTCTTTATCGGACAAGATTTCTTCGGGTGTCCCGCTCCTTTTGATCCCTCGGCTGCTGCCGAATACGTGAATGGTGTCCGCGATCTCTTCCACAATATGAAGGTCATGCGTGGCAAAGACCACGGTTTTTCCTGCTTCGTGCGCGTGCTGGAACGCCGCGATGATGTCGCGCATGGTCTGCGGATCGAGCCCGGCCGTGGGTTCGTCGAGCAATAAAACCTCCGGTTCGATTACGAAGACAGACGCTATAGCGACTTTTTTCTTTTCGCCGAGGCTTAAATTGTGCGGAGAACGCTCGAGCAGGGGAGTAAGTTTCAGAAGCTCCACGGTACGGCCGAACCGGTACAGCAGTTCATCCCTGGGAATGCCGAGTTGGAGCGGGCCGAAAAGGATATCTTCCCTGACCGTGGGGCAGAAGAGCTGGATGTCCGGGTTCTGGAACACGAACCCGACTTTTTTACGAAAGTTCCGCTGAAATGCCGTATCGTTCATGCTCTGCTGCGTGATCTCTTCGCCGGCGAAACGCAAAGTTCCTTTTTTCGGAAAGATGAGTGCGTCCAGAAGTGTCAGCAGCGTTGATTTTCCGGTACCGTTGGCGCCGATGAACGCGGTCCGTTCGCCTTTGTTAATAGCGAGCGAAATATCGGACAGCGCGGGAATGCCGCCGGGATACGAAAACGACACGTTGGTCAGTGAAAAAAGCGGTTCAGCCATAGAGTACCGATCAGTATGAAAAATGAGGTAAACAGAAAAAGATAATCGCCCTTACGGGCGCGGAATTCATCAAGGACCGCAGGTTCGCCGGCGTAGCCGCGGGAGACCATGGCATCATACACCTGGCCGTGCATACGGTACGAGCGGAGCCACAGTCCGGCCATGTTCAGGGCGACAATCCGTCTGCCGGTTTTCGGTAAGGTAACGAACCCGGCGCGGCTTTTTATTGCCGTAAAGCTGTTCTGGATCAGGTCAAGCAGAAGATAGATATACCGGTAGCTCATGCCCATGGTCATGATAAAGATCCGGGGTATTTTGAATATCCGGAGTGTTTTAAGTAGAACATGGTGTTTTGTGGTGATCACGAGGAGTACTGCGAACGACACGGACGTCAGTACGCGTATGAAAAAAAGCAGCGCCGTATCGACACCCTGTCTTGTGATGGCGAAATGGCGGGACAGGAGCGTAAAAGCGGCGATCGGTTCACCCGGCGTGATCGGGCTGAAGACCGCCGGCAGCGAGATGACCAGCGCAAAGAGTGGAATGAACAGCAGCGTTCGTTTAAGAAAATAACCGAGCCCTGCTGACGATAGTGCAGCGAGCGCCAGACAAACACCATACAGAATAACAACCAGTATAATGCTTCTGGAGAACAGTACGGCAACAAGCAGGGCGAGTATAGAAACGATTTTAAGGCGGGGGTCGCACTTCTGCAGAAAACCGTTCCGCGATGCGATGGTGTCGGAAGCCACGGTTTCACTGAGCAGCGAAACCGTTCCGCGAAGTGTGCGTTCAATAAAGCCATTTTTATCCGCAAGAAATTTTCCGATGCTGTACGCGGCCAGCAGACAGAGCGCGATGCCGATCAGCGCGGAAATTATATAGACGGTGGAGTTTTGTCCACTGCCTTTAAAAGCGTACCCCGGAAGGGGCGCGTTCCACAGAGAGGAGAGTTTTTCCATGCCCTGGGGCAGATAGCCGGTAAGAATTTTTATTTCGCCAATTCCCCATTCGCCCCATGCCGTACCTGCAGCGAGTTTGGCAGGCAGAAATATCCCAAGGGGCGAAAGCAGTGCCAGCACAGCGAGCCCTAACCATAATTTCGCCGGAGTTTTTCCGCCGGTTACTTGTAAAAGTACAGGCTCCTGCTTCTGCAGAAATCTGACTACAAGAGCCGTGACTATCAGTTCGATCCATCCGAAAAGCAGAAGGTGTCCGCCCAGCATCATGGGTACCGCGATTTTGAGTCCATAGGGACAGTAGAGCGGTTGTCCTGATGTTGTGTGATGCAGGTACGGCTGGATACCGAACATGATTGCGGTGGTAAGAGCGGAGAGGTTGAGGCCGATATATCCCGCAAAACCTGCGGCGGCAGCCCTCTTTAATGATACTGAGCTGCTTCTACCGCTGATTAACTTGTATGCAGCATATCCTGCAAACGGCAGCACGAACGCCATGTTGAAACAGTTCGCGCCGATCGCCGTGATGCCGCCGTCGCCGAACAGGAGCGCCTGGATCACGAGTGCCACGCTCACGGCGATGCAGGCGGCCCAGGGGCCGAGAAGGATCGCGGCAAGCGCGCCGCCAACGGCGTGTCCGGTAGTTCCGCCCGGTATCGGCACGTTGAACATCATGATGACAAAACAGAACGCGGAAGCGATCGCAAGCAGCGGGACCTGCCTGGCGTTCAGCGTCTTTTTAACTTTTCCAGACGCTACAGCCCACACCGGGACCATGACCGCGAACCCTGCGGCACAGGTGATGGGCCCTAAATAACCGTCGGGGATGTGCATACGTTATTGTTTTTCAGGTAAGATTAAAAATATTAATGGCATAAAAATAATAATCGTGCTACTTATGCGGCAACAATAAAGCTGTCGAGCATCGATCGGCGGAAAGTGTTGCAAGTATGCACTGATAAAAAATGTTGTATATTAACAACACGAAGGGGAAAATGTCCGGGGAGGTTTTTAATGCAAAATCGGTTCATTGTATTGGCTGCTTTGTGCTTTCTCTCGTGCAGTAAGAACAGCAATAATCCCGCAGGCCCTTCGCCGATTAATGTCACCGGCACGGTCTGGAAGATCGTGGGGGCAATGATGGAGCGTATAACCATTTCGCAGAAACCCAAAGACACCGTCGGTACCCTGTATGGCGATTCCGCGTCGATCGCCAACTTGGGAACGGACTTCGGTTATTTTAATTTTTTGTCCTTTTTAACAGAAGACACATTGAAAATATATAGCAACATAATTCCCGACCATTATAAAGGAACCTATACTGCTCATGACTCAACGATTTCCTCATCTATCCCGACGAGCGACACCACGGCACTGCATTTAGCATTCACCTTAGATCAAAATAATCAGCTTCTGCTGGATTATCCGGCCATAACTGTCTATTATTACTCACCGTCAATAGGCGTGGCGATGAGTCGAACCTTCAACAGCATCCAAGAACGAAACGCTTATATTGCCACGCTCGACACGTCGTTTCATGCAGGTTCGCTGGATTCGATCGTATATTCGACAACCGAATATTACTATATCAAACAGTAGCTCCTCGCGCCACCAAGCGATTCGTTTTCCTGGACATTTCCATTTTACTGATGTATATTGATAATGAAAATCATTTTCAATTAGCGGAAAATCCTCATGAAAGAAGCAGACATCTTCCGGCTATTTCTTGCCGGAAAAAAACTCCGCCACAGCGAGCAGCGCGACTGGATACTCCATGCATTCTTACGCATCGAGAAACACCTGACCGTTGAAGAGTTATGGGCCGCGGTTAAGAAGAAACATCCTTCCGTTGGATTTGCCACCGTCTACAGGACATTGAAACTGCTGTGCGAAAGCGGTCTGTGCTCAGAGATCCGGTTCGACGACGGAACGACCCGCTACGAGCACAACTACAATCACGAACATCACGACCATCTGATATGCACGGAATGCGGACGTTTTTTAGAGGTGGTGGACGACGGGATCGAACGGCTGCAGGAACGGCTCATGAAACGGCATGGGTTCCTGCCCCGGCACCACCGCATGAATTTGTACGGGGTATGCGATGCATGTAAAAAAAACTTAACAAAGAATAGAAGAGTTCAATGAAACTCCCTTCGTTTTCAAAAATCTTTTTCCATGACCGGCCGTTGCGGTCCGGCGCCTTCGATTTCATCAAATACATCGGGCCCGGCTTTCTCGTGACCATCGGCTTCATCGACCCGGGAAACTGGGCATCGGACCTGGCGGCCGGTTCGCAGTACGGGTACGCGCTGCTCTGGGTGGTAACGCTGTCGACGGTCATGCTTATCGTTTTGCAGAACAATGCGGCGCGTCTCGGCATCGTGACGGGCGAATGTCTTGCCGAGTCCGCGAATACGCATCTGAGCCCGTGGGTTTCTCGGCCGCTGCTCGGCACGGCAGTTGTCGCCTCGGTGTCGACCGCCTTTGCAGAGGTGCTCGGTTCGGCGATCGCGCTCAACCTCCTGTTCGGTCTTGACCTCAGAATCGGCTCCATACTGTCGGCAGCATTCGTGGGCTGGATGGTCTATTCCAATTCTTACCGTAAGATCGAGCGGTGGATCATCGGTTTTATCGCGCTCATCGGCCTGTCGTTTATCGTAGAACTCTGCATGGTGCATGTCCAGTGGACCGGCGCAGTACGCGGCTGGTTCGTGCCGCGTATTCCTTTGGGGTCGATCCCGGTGATCATGAGCGTGCTGGGCGCGGTCGTCATGCCGCACAACATGTTCCTGCATTCCGAGATCATCCAGAGCCGCGAATGCAACCGCCTTGAAAAAAATGAACTGGCCTGCAATCTCAAGTACGGGTTTCTCGACACTTTGGTCGCCATGATTATCGGTTGGGCGGTCAACAGCGCAATCATCCTGCTTGCGGCAACGACTTTCTTTACGCATGCAATCCCGGTGACCGGCATCGAGCAGGCGCAGCGGCTGCTGCAGCCCCTGCTCGGACATTTTGCCGCAGCGGTGTTCGCGGTCGCGTTGCTGTGCGCCGGAATTTCCGCGTGCGTCACTGCCGGCATCGCCGGCGGCACCATTGTGGCCGGAATGACGGGCGAGTCGTACCACATCCGCGACTGGCACACCGGGCTGGGTGTGGGGCTGACGCTTGTTCTTGCGGTGGTCGCCATCTTTTTTATCACCGATACGTTCAAGGCGCTTATCGTATCGCAGATAGTACTGAGCGTGCAGCTGCCCTTCACGATTTTTACGCAGATATATCTGACGTCATCGAAAAAGGTGATGGGCGGCTATCGCAACAGTACTACCCAGAAGGCGCTCCTCTGGGCGATCGGCGGCACGGTGGTCGTGCTTAACGGGGCGTTGCTGTGGTCGATAGTACGTTAGTCAATATGCGTAATTGCCTCAGGGAAAAGCTATATTTAGTATTGCAATGATACACCGTCTGCCGCTATCCGTTCTTAGATTCAGCAAACGGATGAATATTTTATCCGTTGCCTGCGCCCTTTTCTTCAGTTGCTATCTCGGTTTTATATTACCGCTGCACCATCATGCGGACGGCGCAGAGCACGAAGAGTGCGTGATGTGCGCTGTACAGGGCCAGCCTGCGGATGTCGCAATAGTATTCTGTTTCATTATCATTGCTGTCGCTCTCACCAGCACGATTCCTTGTCAAGAGACTTCATTTTCCCGGATAAGCCTTCCTGTTTACCTGACCCGCGGTCCGCCGGCCTCGGCATAATACTTGCTTCCAGTTTTAAAACAAGCGGTCGGTAACGGTTTTCCGTTGCTTGACCGGAGTTGTTTTATCCACCATACAAAGGGAGCGTACTATGTCGCGATTTCTGCGGCGATATTTACTGTTTATTCTCTCAATTTCCTGGGCTGAGACCTTTGCCGGCGTCACCAACCCCAACATTTCCGCTATCGGGCAGTTGTTCGGTACCTATACCGACGACAGCCAGTCTCCGGCGGCCCGGAAGGCCGCCCTTTCGTTAGGGGAGACCGAGCTGGTGTTGGACGATGCGCTCAACCCGTATTTCAACGGCATGTTCGTCCTGTCGATCGACGCCAATGGCGTCATGGATGTTGAGGAGGCATACGCGACCATGGTGCGCGGACTGCCGCTTAACCTCGCAATAAAGGCCGGGAAGTTCCGGCTCGATTTCGGCAAGCTCAATCAGGCGCATCCGCACGCCTATCCTTTTATCCGGACGCCGCGGGTGCTTGATCCCGGCGCCGCAAAGCTCCTGCCCGGAGAAGAGAGTTTCGACGAACCGGCGGTCCAGGCCTCGACGCTTGTCCCCGTTACCGACAACTGGAGCGTGACCCTGTCGGCCGACGCGCTCCAGGGGAGTTCGTTCCATCCGGACGACCCGGGGACGGCAATCGCCTGGCTTTCTCATCTGTCCAACTCATTCATCATTGACCCCGCGTCAATCGATATCGGCCTGTCGGCCACCGACGGGACGAACGATGTGGCCCGCCGCTCGCACACCGCGGTTTTCGGCGTTGACGCAAAGGCGAAAATGGCGTTGTCGCCGCTCTTGGCCATAACGGTTGCCGGAGAGGGTATTTACAAAGCGGCCGACCTGCCCGATTCCTCGGGCGCGGTCCGTCGCGATGACCGATACGGGTTCTACGGGTACGCCAATGCGCAGTACCGCACGCGGTACAACGGTGGGGTACTGTACGAACGTTACCAGAACCCGGCGGACATGACAAAATCCGACTGGGCGATAAAGCCGTTCATCGGTTTTGCCGTTCTCGAAGAGAGTACGCTCGTGCGGCTCTCGTACGAACGATTTACGCCAGCGGCAGGGAGGGCGGACAACACGGTCGAGGTCCAGCTGCTGTTCAGCATGGGGCCGCACAAAGCGCACCAGTTTTGACCATGATTCGCATGATTCAGAGGATTAAAGGATTGTTGTAATGGAAAGAAAAAGGTTCTGCATGATACATAAATATAACAAGGGAGAAACCATGTTGTTGACAAAAGCGCAAACTATTCCGGTCATGACAGCAGTTGTTTTACTGTTTTTAATTTTTACGGCGTTCCCGGCGGTCCGCATCGTGGCTGCGCTGCCGGACCTCGGGTCCATTGCCGCATACATCGGCGGCGACAGAGTGGAGGTGTCGTCGATCGCAAAGGCCAACTCCAATCCCCATTCCGTTGAGGTTTTCCCGTCGTACATGGCCAAGGTCTCTCGCGCCGCCCTGTATTTGAAGTGCGGACTGGGCCTCGACCAGTGGTCCGACGCGATCATCGACGGATCGCGGAACGGATCAATCGTGGTGGTCGATTGCTCGAACAACGTGGCAGTGCTGGAAAAACCGGTGCACGTGGACGCGTCCATGGGCGACGTTCATCCGTTCGGCAACCCGCACTACTGGCTCGACCCGAGGAACGGCATTATCGCAGCGCAGAACATCGCTGAGGCTTTGAAAAAGGCCGATCCTTCGAACAGCGCACAATACGAAAGCAATTTTTCCAGCTTCAAGACCGAGTGTGAAAGCAGGTACAGCGGCTGGAAGGAGAAAATGAGGCCATTGTCTGGCGGGAAACTCATCAGCTACCACTCGTCATGGGTCTATTTTGCGGCGGCGTTCGACTGCGCCATAGTGGAGCACGTGGAACCGTTTCCCGGCATCCCGCCGACCGGGAACCACCTTGCCCGTCTGGTGGAAGTCATCAAAAAGGAACATGTCCCGCTCATACTGCAGGAACCCTATTTTCCGGACGACGCACCCCGTTTCTTGAGCCGGCAAACCGGCGTGAGAGTGTTCAAGGTCGCGCCGTCGTGCGCTGATGTCAAGCCCGGTTCGTACCTGGACCACTTCGACGATATTGTCAGTCAACTGATTACCGCAGAAGGGGGCAGATAACCATGATGCTCTTCCATTATCCGTTCATGCTTCCGGCGCTCGTCATCTGCCTGATCCTTGCCGGCATACACACCTATTTCGGGTACCATATCGTGCAGCGGGGGGTCATTTTCGTCGACCTTTCGCTGTCGCAGATCGCGGCGCTCGGCGCGAGCGTGGCGCTGATCCTCGGCTGGGGTGACGATGCCCCGCTCAAGGCGTTCTGCGTGAGCCTCGGTTTCACCTTCGGCGGTGCGGTGCTCTTCGCTTTTCTGCGGCGGAGCCAGAAGGTCGTGCCCATGGAAGCTCTCATCGGCATCGCCTATGCCGGGGCGATTGCTCTTTCACTGTTAGTGCTCGAAAAATCGGCAACCGGCACCGAGCACATCAAGGAGATGCTGGTCGGGACCATCCTCACGGTTTCCTGGCACGATGTCGCGGTGCTCGGATCGATCGTGGTCGCAGTCGGAATTGTCCACCTGTTGTCTTACAAGCGGTTGTTCCTGATTTCAGAGGACCCGGAATCCGCGGACCGCCAGCATTACCGGCTCTGGTGGTGGGACATTGTTTTCTATACCACCTTCGGTATCGTGGTGACGTCGTCGGTCAAGGTGGCGGGCGTGCTGCTGATTTTTTCTCTTTTGACCATACCGGCGGTAACGGCCATTGTCTGCACGGCTGGCACGGTTCGGCGGGTGGTGTTCGGATGGCTGTTCGGGATCTTCGGCTGCGTTGCCGGCCTCGAAGCGTCGCTGCGGTTCGACTGCGCGGCAGGCCCCTCCATCATTACAACGCTTCTTGTGTTGTTAATTTTATCGGCAATAGTTGCAACTTTGGTTAAAAAACGACATCCGAGGATAGAACAAACCACTTCGCGAGAACCATCTGCACTTTCATGAGGTCAGCACGTTGCATCGTCATGCTGCATTCATGTCTTCGGTAGTCTAGGGGGCCCGCTTCAAAGGCCCAGTGCCTTCAGATATTCCTGTTCCGGCTGCGTCCCTACAATAGTTTTTTCCGGGCGCCCGTTCCGGAAAACTATAGTGGTCGGCAATTTTGTAACGCCGTAATGGATTGCTGTACGCATATTATCATCGACATTCAAGGTATATACCCGCGCTTTTTCGCCGATCCGGTCCAGGACTGATTTTTCATTTCTGCACGGCATACACCACGGCGCCCAGAAGTCGACCAGAACCGGGACTTTAGATTTCAAAACGTCTTTTTTAAATTTCGTATCGCATGTCTGATTTGCCATAAAGCCCCCTTGAATTTGATGCTTCATTATTCTAAAGAGAAAGTAACGCAATAACCGTGCCAGATTGAGTGCAAAAAATATCGAAGAAAACCGGTGTTTCAATACAGCGGGTATATTGTCCAGACAGTATAGTGGGAAAATTTCCGATTTTGGGAAACGCATTACAACATAACTGCAAAACCTCCTGACCAGAAAAAATTGAAGTCCGGCATAACGGTAAACATTGCATGTACGTTTGACGATTGGACATTTATTAGATTACTGTAAGTCTGCAACCAACCCATCCACTTTTCATCCAAGGAGCGGCCCTATGAGCAGCGAGCCGGTTAAAGATGCAGGGTATGCCGAGACAGGTAAAGCGAAAAGCTTCAAGATATCGTTCCACGGAGAGGGGTTTGCATTTTTCAAACTGAAGCTCGTGCAGGCGTTCCTTACGATCATCACCCTGGGGATTTACTGGGCCTGGGCGCGGGCGGCAACGCGTAAATACATTTACAGCAATATGGAATTCGCGGGCAGCCGTTTCGCCTTTCATGGTACCGGCAAAGAGATTTTTATCGGCATGCTTAAAGCGCTCGGTATCTTCGGTGTTTTCATCATTATGTTTTTCCTCGCAGGTATTTTTAAAAATCGGGTGGCGTCAGTAGTGCTGGTTCTGAGTGCGTACGCAGGAATATTCCTTCTTATCCCGCTTGTCCTTTACGGCAGCATGCGTTACCGTTTTTCACGTACCTCGTGGCGCGGTATCAGGTTCAGGTATAACGGGACACTCAAAGAACTCTATATGCTTTTTCTCAAGGCAGTGCCGCTGTTTATTATTACTCTGGGACTGTATACGGTATTTTTCCAGGTCAAGCTGCGGAAACTTCTTTTAGGCAATATCAGCTTCGGCAACGTACGCCTGCAGTTTACCGGTAAGGGGGGCGACCTTTTCGAGATAGTAGTCAAAGGCGTGATACTCTCTATCGTGACCCTTGGGATTTACAGCTTCTGGTTCACGGCAAACCGCTTCAACTTTCTCTGGGGGAATATCGAGGTAGACCAGGAAGGGAAAAAGTCGTCCTTTTATGCGACCATGACGGCAGGCAAATACTTCAAATTTTCAATTATTTCGATCGGCCTTACCATTGTAACACTCGGTCTCGGCCTGCCCTGGGTCCTGATGCGCGGAATGCGGCTTGTTGCCGAAAATATCGAAGTAGCCGGGGATTTTGACCCTGATGCCCTGGTCCAGGGAGCCGTTGACAAAATCGGAGCCTCCGGTGAAGAGCTGGGTTCCCTGCTGGATGTCGATGCCGGGATAATGTTCGGTTGATCCATGAACGGAACTTCGGAACGGTCCGGTATCGGCCCGCATACTGCTGTGCCGGGCATCTATTTCGACGGCGTCACCTCGAAACCGTGGAAGGTACAGGTCTTGCTTGACTGGTCCGAGCTGAAGTTGAAATTCGAAGAACGGTTTACCCTCGGCCGCGAACTCGTCATAGCAATCGCGGATATCAAGCTGGTGGAAGCACTGTCCAAAGAGCGTTTTCTGCTTCATTTAAAAAACAGCGGAAACGCGACGCTTGAGATCAATGATCCGGAATTACTACGGAAAATAGATGTGCAGGCTGTTTCGCCGCGGATTCCGGGACGCCTTGATATCTGGGCACGGAACATAGGGTGGGGCCGCCTGACATTCGTAGCGCTGCTCCTGGTCGCGTCTGTCGCTGGTCTTTACCTGTGGGCACTGCCAACCGTATCGCTGTTTGTCGCCGCGCACCTCCCCGCATCGGTTGAGAAAAAGATAGGATTCTTGCTTATAGAGAAAATACTTGATAAGGAGAATGTTGACACGGCCGGAACAGAAACTCTCCGTGCATTCTGCCGCGAGCTTGATTTTGCAGGTACATTTCCCCTCGAACCGGTCCTGGTGAAGAAAAAGGTCGCAAACGCTTTTGCCGTTCCCGGCGGGTACGTGGTCGT
Source organism: Chitinispirillaceae bacterium (assembly GCA_049514575.1). Lineage (GTDB taxonomy): Bacteria > Fibrobacterota > Chitinivibrionia > Chitinivibrionales > Chitinispirillaceae > BOG-1184. The sequence goes on from JBEKUX010000008.1 coordinate 61,319, forward strand.
TTACGACTCGATCATCGCCCTTATGAGCGGGTATGAAACCCTGGCCGCGCTCCTCGCCCATGAGTACGCGCATGTCGAGCTGCACCATACCATAAAAATGATGGCACGCAGCGTTGCTTCCTACGCGTTTGTTTCAGTCCTGTTCGGTGATTTTTCCGGTCTTTCGGCCGTGCTTATCGGCAATGCAAACAAGCTTCAGAATCTTCGTTATCAGCGCGGCATGGAAAAGGAGGCGGACCTCAAGGGAGCAGACCTGCTCATGTCGCGCGGCATAGACCCGAACGGCATGGTGAGGCTTCTGGAGCAGCTGCAATCCCAGGGCGGTCTTCCCAAGGCTTTTACCTGGGCATCAACGCACCCTGACATGGAAGATCGCATTGCCACGGCCAAAAGACATATTGCAAAAGCGAAATGGACAACAAGGGAAAACGATTCGCTTAAAGCGTTGTGGACAAAGCTGGAGAAAAAACAACGAAAGGCGTTTCCGGATGAAGGCGGAGGCGCACCGAAGGACTCGTTTTAAACGGCATCTGTTATATACAATAGCTACTTATAACACATAAGAAAGGAAGGATTTTATGTATCCTGTTCAGAAAATGTCCGGCATTGACCCGGCGAAAAAAGCGTTTTCGCTGATCGATGAGTTCAAGGCGTTCGCTTTCAAGGGCAACGTCATCGATATGGCGGTCGGCGTCATAATCGGCGCGGCGTTCGGCAAGATCATCGACTCGCTTGTCAAACACATCATCATGCCGACAATAGGCCTGCTTATGCCCGGCAACCAGGGATATCTCGGCTGGAAAATCGCCGTCGGTGCAAAAGAGGTACCCTATGGTCTCTTCATCGGAGAGGTGGTCAATTTTTTGATTATCGCGGCGGTGCTGTTTGTTTTCATCGTCAAGTTTCTTGGATGGATAATGAAGTCGAAGCAGCAGGAGGTTGCTGTGCTCCCTGCGCTTACGAAAGACCAGCAACTGCTTTCTGAAATCAGGGATCTGTTGAAGGATAAGAATTAAGTGATGGCCGGCATGCGTCCTCTCAATCTCCATAAAGGCCTTACCTGCCGAAAACAATACCTGCCAGAAATAATACAATCATTTCTTTACAGGTCTTTAGACAATTGTTTCCTTGCAGGCCTTTAGGTCTGGATAATTGCATTATTCGTAGAACGGCCGTAGGGTGGATTTTTCACAACCCGAAACTGACTGTTCCCTTGAAAAAAATAATAGCGCCGAAAGCGAAAAGAATGAGGCCGCTCGCGATGTTCACGACGGCGGGGAATTTCCCGATTCTTCTGAACCGGTTGCGGAAAAATTGCGCAGCGTATCCGGCGATGAGCATGGGGACGGCAAAGCCGAGGGAGTAGATAAAAAGGTAGAAACTCCCGGCAAGTACCTGTTTATGGACGGCAACCATAAACAGCACGCCCGACAGCATGGGGCCGACACAGGGGATCCAGATAATGCCGAGGGAGAGCCCGAGAAGAAAGCCGCCGGTCTTTCCCCGTGATTTCTGAGCAAACTGCGATAAAAAACTCAGGTGCTCAAACACGTTGACATTAAATATGAGGAGCAGGCCGAACAGTGCTATGACCGCGCCGGCAATCTTGTTCGCAAAGACCATTCGCGGGCCGATAATCGTGCCGAAAAGCGACGACAGGATACCCATTGTAATAAAAGTCACCATGAGTCCTGCGACAATCATGATGGGCCGCAGCCGGTGATCGCTTTCCGAGCCTGTAACGACTATCGGTACGACCGGCAGCACGCATGGCGAAAGCACGCTCGCAAGGCCGGCGCCGAAAACAAGGAGGACGTTCAGGTTGCCGGTCATTTGTCGCCGCTCTTTTTCTGCAGGGCCGCGGTATCTTTTTTAGCCGGCGTTTTTTTCCCGGAACAGCCGCCTGCCGGAACGCAGGTGCGGAGTGCGGTTACTGCCGTTGTGCGATGAAAAAACATTTTTTCTCCTTTTACACGCCGAGCGCATCCAGGTATACCTGTTCCTCCTGCACGCCGACAAGTGTTTTGTCAACCTGCCCGTTTTTGAATACAATGACGGTCGGAATTCCGGTTACGCGGTATTGGGTGGCCGCCTGGGGATTTTCGTCGACATTCAGCTTATACACTCTGGCTTTACCCGTCAAAGACGCTTTTTCGCTGACGCGGTCGATAATCGGACCCGCGATCCGGCATGGTCCGCACCACGGTGCCCAGAAATCGACCATAACGGGGACCGGAGAGTCAATCACATCACTTTTAAAATTCATATCGCTTGTTTCACTGGCCATAGTTCCTCCTCTAAGAATGAATATATGTTGCTGCAATTCGGGACAACCGCAGGTTGTTCGAGCTTTTTTTCAGAAGCGTTTTTAACCGCGGAAAACGGCAATCAATGGTCTGGATGATGTATTTTACATTGATGTATTTTATAATATATTAATAGCTGGTGAACAATAATCAGGAGGTTGTCATGTCTTACCAAAACCGTGCAGTTGTGCTGATGGTACCCATAATCGCCGCGTCCCTTTTTGCCGGACCCAAGATCGAGTTCGATACGAAAGACTTCAAGTGCGGAAACGTGACTGAAGGCAAGACGGACAAAATCAACGCGACGTTCAATGTGAAGAACATCGGCGACACCCTGTTGAAACTGACCAACGTGCGGCCCGGGTGCGGCTGCACCGTGGTCAAGTACGATTCGCTGATCGCTCCGGGTAAAACGGCAAAGATCGAGGCCTCGGTGAACATCGCGAACTATCACAGCGGCGCGATTTCCAAGTACATCACCGTGACTTCAAACGCCAAAAATGAACCGAGCGTCAGACTCACCATTGAGGCGACCATCATGGGGGCAATCGAAGTTTCCGAGACCTATCTCAATCTTGACGGAGGAGATACTTCCAAGTTCAAGACCGTTGTTCTGGCGTCGAAAAAGGCGGACCTCAAGGTGACTGAAGTGGCTTTCAAGATGCCTGCTCAACCCAATACGCCCGAATGGCGTGCCGAGATTCCCCTGCCTCTCAAGTATACCTGGGCCCCGAGTGATTCAATCCGCGCCGATGGCTATCATATATTCAAGCTGACCATCTATCCGCCCAAAGAGGAAAAGACGATCAACGGCGAGACGGTCATTAAAACCAACCATCCTGACAAGGCCGAGTTAACCATCAATACGGCCATTGTGAAATAGACAGGAACAATCTTCCGATGCAGGGGCGGCCGTGGTGCCGCCCTTTTTTTTATCTGCCGGCAGTGGCGACGCTCACACTTACCTGTTTTACTCCAACGAGCGATTTGATCGAAAAGGCCAGATTTTCTATTTCGCGCGCGCGGCCCTTGACCGCCACTATTTCAAGACAGTGGTGGTGGTCTAAGTGAACGTGCTGGGTAGAAATGATGAGGGACTGGAAATCGTGCTGGATGTCGAGCAGTCTGTTGACCAGCTCCCGTTTGTGGTGGTCGTAGGTCATGACGATGGCGCCCGCCACCACACCGCCCTCGCTGACTTTTTTCCGCGTCAGCTCCTCGCGGATCAGGTCGCGGATCGCCTCTGAGCGGTTTTTATAGTTACGCGCCCTGATGTGTTTGTCAAACGCGTCGATGAGCGGTTTTTCGAGGGAGATGCCGAAGCGGTAAAGTCCTGCCATAGAGTGTCCTCTCTGTTTTATACTGCGGAAAATGAAAATAGTATCTGGACGGACAGCGGCAGTAATAGCGGAAACAGGGGAGGGAAGCGTCTATATTATTCAGCAGTTCAAATAAGGGCAGGCAATTATATTAATGAATCACAATAGAGAATAAGCAGATGAAAAAATCAACAATACTAATTGCACTGTTTTTTTTAGCCGCAGAAATTCAAGCGCAATCGTATGAGGGGTATATTGAAAATATTGTATACACCTTACCTGTGTGGGTTGATTTAGTAATTCCGGCTTCGGATGGGACAGTAACCGGCACGTACTTTTACAAACAATATGGAAGCAGTATTATACTTACTGGAACAAAGACCGGTAGCAGGTTTGACCTCATTGAAAAAGACGATAATCAGAAAATAACAGGCACTTTTACCTGTACCGATTTCGGGGACAGCATAAAGGGCAAGTGGAAAAAGAAAAAAAAAGGCGATTCAGCATCGGTCAGATTGTATAAAACGGACCCTGCATATAAAAAACTCGCTAAAATACCAAGAGCGGATAAACTTGTTTTAAAAAGCGGCATCTCATTACAGGCGGAAGTGGATAATTTTACAGCTCAGAATTATGATGGTAGTAAGTCGACGATTACAATCCAATTCGCTGAAAAAAACCTTTTAGTCATCAGTACAAGGTGGTGGTCCTCAGGAGGGGCGAATTATCCTGACATGCATTCATCTTTCCATACGTTTGACTTAACCACCAACAAAGAGATATCTCTACCCCATGAAATACGCATTGATAAAACGGCTGCTCTTGACGATAGGTCATGCGCGGAATGCAAGAAGCAATTGCTTGAGAACCGAAAACGCATTCCCGATGCAGAATGGATTAAGATATTCCGTGGAGAGGAAAAAGAAATGAAACCCCTTGATGAATATTTTATGCTACCAGATTCTGCGTGCAATGGCTTGAATGATAATGACGAGTTCCTCCTTGAACACGATAGTATAGCTATTTTCACAATACACGGTTACTTTGGTTTCCCAAATGTTATACAGTGTATGGATTTTGATTGTTGTGTTGAATTGTCGTATAAGGAATTAGAAACATATTTAAAGCCCACCTCCATTCTCCGCAACCTTGCCAAAAACCCATAAAAAGCGTCGGCACTAAAATCGCTTTACTGAATATTAAAATTTATGCCACATCAATAAGTCTTTTCTCTCCTGAAAGGTGCATTATCTCCTCCACATCCGAGGTGCACTCCATGCACCCGAGATAATCGCCAGTTGTATCGCGGAGCGCGTAAAACTCGATGAGTACCTTGTGCCGCACGCATCTCGCCGTATCGACAGGCATGTCGATCCAGAACCGGGCCTTGTCGCGCTTTCCAAATTTCATCTCTGACACGATTTTTTCGACAAGGGCAAGGCTTTTCTGCGGATGGCACTCCCTGAAATCCATGCCCATGCATGCTTCGGGCCGGTAAAAGAGCCGGTTGCGGTGCTTGTTCCAGCCAACGACCTTGTCGTCGGTGCCGATCACCGTGATCTCAACGGGAACTGTCTCGAACATCGCATTTACGGTTTTTTCATCCATCGCGTCGATTTTCATGGATTCCCCCGCCATTTTTTTATTCTATATTTTCCCTAAATATTTGTTTTCCACCCACCCGCTCGCGCCGTTCGGCAGACTTACGAGCGACCAGCCTTCCATGGTTTTCCGGATCTGGAATTTGGTTCCTTCATGCGCAGTGAACAGTATCTTGGCGCCTTCGGGCTCGTTTTTGGCGTCAACCGACGGTTCAAGCAGGATCGCATAGGCGTTGGTTTCCGCATCGTAGATTTTAACGGCCATTGAAATACCGCTGATAGCCAGGATGATGGCTATGAGCGTGGAGGCATACATGAGCCAGAGCCTCCTGTTGCCGGCGGAGTAGAGCGCGGCTGCGGCAAGGAGGGAAATGACAAACAGGAGTGCGAAACAGAACCAGAGCTGGGTACGCAGCGGCATAAGAACGTGGAGCTGCCAGAACACCGTCTCGATGAAACCACGGTCAGGTTCGGGCACACGGTCGACGATGTTGGACGATACGAATTTGATATTGGCCGCGATGTCGTTGTCGGTCGGATCGAGCCGGTAAGCCTTTTCGTAGCACAGACGGGCCAGTCCGAGCTTTTTCAATCTGAAATAAGCGTTGCCCAGATTGAAGTAGACCTCCGGCGATGCGGTGCCGGCCGATACAATCTTGTCGTAATAAGAAACTGCCGAATCATATTCGGTTTTCGAATAGAAGTGGTTTGCTTCCTCGAACCATAGGTTGACAGGAGCGGAAAATGCCGGAGCAGAGCAGAACATAACCGCCATTAGCATGGCGACAGCAGTTGCAGCGGGAAGGGTCATGTTTTTCTTCGAACCTTTTTCAAGGCTTGCCAGAAAAGTCATGGCACGGTCGAGCACCGCCGATCGGGTCGATTCGTCGAACGTCGCGCCGCCAAACCGGTAGGAGTCGAGGATTTCGATGAATTTCGTCAGGTCAGAAGCGACCTGCGGACCCGCGTTGCGGCTCAGAAGCTCATTCTTGAGTTCCTCGAGCGTCCGGCCCGTAGCGATAAAATCGAACTTCTGAGAGATGTAGTGTTCCATGGTTTCAGCGATTTTACCGAGAAACTGATCGGTGCGGATTGTTGATCCCGCTTTGCGCAGCCGGTTGAACTCCCTCTGGGCCGCTTTGAGCGCGCGGGCTCGCACATAGAGTGCGGCATGTGTTTCACGGTGCTTCGACTGGAGCCGGTAGAGCAGCGCGATGATGAAGATCGCAAACGGCAACGGGTAGAGGAGGAAAAAGACCGGGTCACGGTAGGGTTTTTCAGAAACGCTGCGCAGCTTCGCATCGGTTTTTATATAACGGATATCGGTCCCGATTTGATGTATCTCCTCCTGGGTCAGATACCGCGTCTGCGGTTTCGAACCCGCCTTGCCCGGCGTCACGGTGAGCAAGAGCGGGCCAGAGGAGGCGGTCCGGTACACGCCTTCGTACGGGTCGAAATAGGAGAGCGTGATCGGCGGTATCGTGAGCGGTCCCTCCTGCTGCGGGATCAGCAGGAATTTGTAGGATTTTTTCGTGGCAATGCCGTTCGGGGTCGTATCGACCTGGACGTGTTTTTCCGGGGTAAATGTTTCGCAATTGGGAAGTTTTGGAACAGGAATTTCAGCGACATTGCCGGGACGCGTTGCGGCCGCGACCCCGATTTTAAGCGTTGCGGCTTCGCCGGCAGGAACCGTTGCCGGATCGACGGCCGCCGAAAGGCTTATTCTACCGATCGATCCGGAAAAGTCGGCCGGGGCTGGCGGCAGCTCCTTGACGCGTATGACAAGCTCGTTCGAAAACGCGGTCTTCGAAACCGCCTGCACGTTGTTCCCGAAGAAATCGTTGTTAAAAAAGTCATCGAAAAACGGGTCGCCGCCGCCCCGGCGCCGCACCTGCCTGAGTTCGGCATATTCGAAAGGGACCGACGGTACGGAGACCGTGCCGCCGGCAAGCGGAATGATCGCCCAGCGCAAGGTAAAGGTGCGGCACATTTCGCCGTTTACCCGTTCCGCACTCTGGGTCACCTGGTTGGAGAAAAGCCGCGTGAGGGAGAAATCCTTGCCGAAGGATTTCTCAAGCGCCTCGACCGCACCGTTAAACCCCCGGTCGATCTGCGTCGGGGAGTTGCCCCGCTGCAGTACTTTCAGGGTAAGAAGCGCCTGCTCGCCGATGTAAAGTTGCTGCTTGCTGAGAGAGAGGGAAACGCGGATATCGGGGTTCCTTACCGGCGTTGCCGAAGGAGCTGCGGCATTGAAAATAATCGGTTCGGTCGAATAGGGCGTATTGTCAATCACGGCCTGCAGCGCCGGAAACGTGAACGAACCGGTTTTTTTCGGGGTGATCACGTAGTTAAACTGGTAATGGACTTCCTTGGTGTTCGAAACTTTGCCGTTGATTATCTGGATCGAGGTCGAACTGGACTGGTTCTGTTCGGTGCGGACCACGCTGAATGCGTCATTCGGGGAAACCGCCGGCGCCGCAGGATTTTTAAGCGATTTGTCGGTTACCAGCTCGACGGAAATCGTTATCTGGTCGCCGGGCGCAACATTGGTGTGATCCGTGGTGGCGGTAAACCTCGTGACGGCGCCGAAACCCGTCACGGCGCCAAGTATAATGGCCGCGCCGAAAATCGCCGTTTTCACAGAAAACGCTCCTTTGCCCATGAAGTCACCATGGAACAGACCGTTTTAAAATGGGAGACCGAGGCATAATTATGGTCGGCGTTCCTGAGAACATGGGAAACCGTTTCGATGTCTGCTTTCAGGGCCGCATGAACGTATCGACTCGACTCGCTGACAGCAATTGAGGCGTCGGTGTCGCCCTGCAGGAGCAGCAGCTTCCCCTTGAAATGGTCTGCTACGGCGGCCACCGGGTCAATGTTTTTAAGTCCGTCAAGGAATGAAAGCGCCATCTCATGAGGGCCGTTTTCATAATAGCCTGCAGTATTCGGCCCTGCCTCCATGATCGCTTTCCGCCGCATGATAAGGCCCTGCGGGTTCGCCACCGGCGACAGCAGTACCAGGCCGTCGGGCTTTGCCCGGGCGCAGCACAGGCCCGCAATCATGCCGCCCAGACTGTGACCGAGCAGGACCACGGAAGAAGGGCTATAGCGTTTCCGCACGAGGCGCACCGCAGAGAGGAGATCGGATTGCATCGTGTCAATGGTCATGTCCTGAAACCGGCCTTCGCTTTCGCCGGAACCGGAAAAATCGAACCGCAGGGACGAAATGCCGAGTTCGGCGAGTTTACGTGACAGCTGAACGAACAGATAGCCGGGCCCCAGGCGGTGACCGGTAAAACCGTGGCTGAAGACGAACCAGGGCGCGCCCATCCGGCGGGTTACGAGCAGGGAGCCGCGTATCGTTGTGCCCGTATTTTTCCATTCAGCGAACATGAAACGCGGCGCAGGCATGTGCTCACCAGTCCTTTTCGGGTTTATGCATCCGCAGCCCGAAGCCCTGTTTTTTAGGCGGCTTGTTGAGCGTGTCGGCGTCGTCGGCGAACTGCGCGATGATCCGTTCAGCCTCTTTTTTCTTCATGGCGTCTTTGCTGTCCTGAGGCTGCGGTTTGGGCGGCTGTTGCTGTTGTTTATCGTTTTCTGAATTCTGTTTCTGCTGGTCCTGTTTGTTCCGGTCTTTATTATTCTGGTCGTTCTGATTTTTATCTTTATCCTGCTTATTGTTTTTGTCCTGGTTCTGATTTTGCTTATTCTGGTCCTGTTTTTTGTCCTGCTTGTCCTTGTTTTTGTCCTGTTTATCCTGGTTTTTCTGCTGCTGTTCCTGCTGTTTGATCCTCCGCTGTGTCAATTCGATGTTCCATTTTGCATCCTTGTCGGACGGCCGGAGGTCGAGCGCGGCAATGTAATTCTGGAGCGCGGATTTGAATTTTTCGCCGGCGCCCTGGCCGCCGCTCTGCATGAGCATATCTCCTTCTTTGAACTGGATATTTCCCAGATTGTAATGGGCATCGGCCCGCTTCCATTTGTTTTTGACGGAAATCGCGCCGGCATAGGCGCTGTCCGCCTCATCAAGCCTGTTGAGACGGTAGAGCGTTGAACCCCTGTTCATTCTCAGGAGCGTATCGGTCGGAGCCACAAGGAGCGCGTCGTCGTATTTTTTCAGCGCCTCTTCGTAGTTCCCTTTCTGATAGAGATTGTTGCCCTGCCTGTTTTTCGAGTATACTTCGTCGGCGAAAATAGTTGTTGAAGGGGAAAATATTAATAGCAACAATACAAAGATTAATTCTTTTGGATTGGCCTGGGGCCCTTTATTGGTTAGAGTTACCACGCCATTATCTCTCGCGAAATGCGGGCGATAGCGGCTTCGAGTTTTAATGGGGAGATAAAATTTACCTACTAATCGGTAGTTTACAAACAGTAATGATTGGCGGCACAAAGTGAGGAACCTGAAGACGACGGGTGTTGCAACAATGAAATGCCGGTTGACAACACCGAGGAGGTAGCGAAAATCGGCGCGTCGGTCTGCGACGATTGGAGCGAGGGGGAGACTTCCCCACTTAAAACATTTTAAAATATTATTTTTCATTCAAACCTCCCTTTCCATTCCTTCCGGTGTTTCACTTTTTCCGGAATGGAAAATTCCATCAGCAACAACAGCAGTGCAATGAAAAGGAAAATCTGGTATCGTTCTTCGTAGATGTTAAGCTGGGAACTGCCGAGTTCTTTTTTCTCCATGCGTTCTATCTCGGCCATGATGCGCGAAAGGTCAAGATCGGTCCCGGCATGAAAATACTTGCCGTGGCCTTCGATGGCGATTTTTTCAAGCGTTACCGGATCAAGCCGCGTCATGACCAGGTTGCCTTCTTTGTCCTTTTTGTATATGACGGTGCCGCCGCCCTTCGACACCGGAATCGGCACGCCGGACTCGGAACCCACGCCGACCGTGTAAATGACGATTCCTTCTGCTGCTGCGGCTTTTGCGGCTTCGACTGCGTTGCCTTCGTTGTCTTCGCCGTCGGTGATGAGTATGAGCACCTTGTATTTGTGCACCTTTGACCGGAACGCCTCGGTCGCCTGTTTGATGGCGTCGGCGATTGCCGTACCCTGGATCTGGACCCAGCCGGTCGATACCGATTCGAGAAACATTTTTGCCGCGCCGTAGTCGAGGGTGAGCGGGCACTGCACGAAACTTTCGCCGGCGAACACGATGAGCCCCACCCGGTCGCCTTTGAGCAGGTCGAGCAGTTTGACGATTTCGTGCTTGGCGCGGTCGAGCCGGTTCGGCGCAATGTCCTCTGCCAGCATGCTTTCTGAAATATCAAGGCCCACCATGAGGTCGATGCCGCGACGTTCGAACAGTTCCATTTTCACGCCGAAACGCGGCCGTACGAGTGCAAGTACGAGGAAGAAGAAAAAAGCGATAAAAAGCGTCCATTTAATCACCTGCCGCGGAAATGAAAATCCCGGGATGAGCTTTCCGATAAGTTTGGCTCCCGCAAAGCGGGCGAGCGCGGCTTTCTTCTGCTGATAAGCCCACAGGAAAAATCCTATGAAAAGCGGTATGAACAGCAGCAGGAGGAACAGTTCGGGGTTTCCAAATCGCATAGTTTATCCGTCAATCGGTGGTGTAGTAAATCAAAATTTTCTTTCCCCCCTGTCCCCCCACGGGGGCATTTTGAACACGCTCCCTTCGGGAGACGGAGGGGACATATAAATGAAAAAAATTCCTCTCATTATCTTCACACTTCCCCGGCAAAAATACCTGCGGTCAAGGAATCCGCCTGAAACGGGTGTGCTGCAGCAGGTATTCGAGCAGCAGCAGCACAAAGCCGGCCCAGAGCCAGGAATAAAATTTTTCGTCGAACGACGCATACACCTTGGTTTTAATGACCGTTTTTTCCATTTTATCGATTTGATCGTAGATGTCTTTGAATTTTTCGGCGTCGGTGGCGCGGAAATATCTACCGCCGGTCGCGTCCGCGATGTTCACGAGCGTCTGCTCGTCAAGATCCGACTCGACCATCTGCACCTGTTTGAACACCTGGCCCGAAAAGGGGTCCTGCACCTGCACCGGCATGGGCACTTTTCCTTTTTGGCCGATGCCGATGGTGTAGATCTTGATGCCGAGCTCTTTTGCCGCCGCCGCAGCGGTGAGGGGCGGGATTTCTCCCGCGTTGTTCGCACCGTCCGTGGCGAGGATCATCACCTTGCTTTTTGCCGGCGAGTCTTTAAGCCGGTTCGCGGCGGTAGCAATGGCTGTGCCGATTGCGGTCGCGTAGCTGAAGTCGGTAAAGTCGATGTCGTCCACGAACTGGCTGAGCACGTTATGGTCGAGGGTCAAAGGGCATTTCGTGTAGGCGCGGGCCGCGAATATGACAAGTCCGAGCCGGTCGCTGTCGCGTTTTTTAATGAATTCGCTGATAGTTCGTTTAGCCACGGCAAGCCGGTTGTCAGGCTTGAAATCGAGCGATTCCATGCTCTGCGATACATCGAGGATCAGCATGATGTCGATGCCCTCGGTGGTGACTTCTGAATCGGAGCGACCGAGCTGCGGCCGCGCCAGCGCCACGGCGAGCAGACAGATCCCCGCACAGCGAAGTCCGAAAACAAGGTGCCGCCAAGGGATGAGCGCGGAAGGCCGCAGTTTCTTTACAATAGAGATATCGGAGAAGCGCACGGACGGCCTCGAAGTGCGTTCGCGGCGGAGGTAGACCCACACCATCGGAACCAGAAAAATGAGCAGCAGGAGAAACTGCGGATCTTTAAGCCTCATGGTGCGCCTCCGCTTGCAGCGGACGCTTCGCCGGAATTTTTCTTTTCACTTTCAGCAGGCGGTTTGGTGGCTTCAACGAAACCGCGCACTTCGACGCCGAAACGGCCTACAATGTTGCGGTCCGGCAGGAACTTGGCGAACTTGACCGGGTCAGCAGCGCGGAAAAACCACTCCATTGAGGCTTTCAACTCTTTGTCGAGCGGTGAAATCCCGAGCCAGGCGAGCATCTCTTCGGTAGTAAACTCGGCGGCATTGGTGCCGAACCGCCGTTCGATATAGCGCTTGAGGATCTCGGAGAGTTCGAAAGCATATTCCCTGATCATTCCCTTGAGCGGATATTGTTTTGCATCAAGCGCCGTGAGCGCCCGCATAGCCTCTTCGTAGGGAGGTATCGGTGGAGGCGGCGGAGGGGCTTTCTTCAGTTTACGGAGAAAGAAACGAATGGCAATAACGGCAACGGTCAACATCACGGCTGCGAGCAGAAGCCACAGCCACAGAAGCGGTTGTTTTCCGGTCACCTGCTGCACCTTAAGATCCATGATGTCCGCACTGTCGGTTCTGCACAGGGGAACCACAACAAGCGGAATGCTTTCGGTCCTGAGTGTATCGTGATCCGTGCCGTTTTCAACCATATAGGAAAGTGAAGGAATTGTGCAATTTTCGGCCTTATACGTGGTTACCACATAGTCGAAAGAGATGCTGTCCGCTTTTGCAAGTTGGGATTTTTTGCTGTTCCACTCTTTTACGACCAGCGATCCGAAGCTGCTTGCCGGATCCGGCGGAACGACGGCTGCGCCTTTGGGCACCATTACAGTGACCGTGAAATAGACCCGGTCGCCGACCGAAAGCTCGCGTTGATTGACCGTGGAATAGATTACGGCGGAGTCAGCGGCCTGAAATAAGGTTAACATGATCAATAATTGATAAAAAAATCTACGCATAGCAGTACTCGATAGTTTGAATAACATATATACTATTTTAGCTATTAAATACGAATGAATAGCGCTAATATTTAAGAAAAATCGACCTGATAAAATAACCAATGGGGGGTGGTACTATTCAATCGGAGTTTGAAGTTTTATATGAAGTTGCCGCTTTTTTCATTGCTGTCGGTTTTTTATTCGCTCCCCGGAGCAAACGATATCCTGACATAGAAAAATTATTTTGTAACGATATACGCCGAGGTATCCAGATAAACGTATATTTAATTTATAGAATGTAAGGATTAAATATTCTGGCAGGATTTATCCTGTTGCCAGCGGTTAAAACAGGAAATGATCATGATAGATCAGCGTCAAGGCAGTATTATTTTTTTTGCTGCCTTGATACTGACCTGCATCCCATTGTCGCCTGACCGGGGCAAACCCAGTGATCTCTCATATCCCGGGATGAAGAAGATCCAGAGCGCCGGCAAATCGTTCCAGCAGGGATGGAACAATTCACTTGCCTCATATGATGAAAAACCCGG
>JBEKUX010000009.1:0-118710 GCA_049514575.1 Chitinispirillaceae bacterium
TGCCTGCGCGGGCAGTGAATAAAGGAGAAAAACACCGGCAAGAAGAAACAACTTTCTCATAATCCCCTCCCGCTGAACTAATTAAAGTATACAACTATCGGGAGGTTTGTGTCAAATCAACACTTTTAAAACCATCGGAATACTAGGTGATCTTGCAATAAAATCAGTCGAGCTTCATAGGCAGGAATCCCCGGATGCCAGCTCTTCCCGCACCTGACGAAGAAGCTGACTGAAGAAATCGGGATCATCTTTTCTGATAACAGGAAACCGGTCCGCAACCACGTCAGGGACCGTACTGTAGCTGGTGATAATGAACCCTCTGGCCTGGGGATACATTTGTAAAACCGACTGAAGCAGGGCGCCGCCGGTCATGGCCGGCATCTGGTAGTCGGTGATGATGACGGCAGGGCATCCCCGTAGCCGTATTTCGTCGAGCGCGTTCCGGGGTGAGTCGAATTTCTCTATTTCGTTGTATCCTTCGCTGTTCAAAAAAGTTTTTACACAGGTTGCGATCGCTTCCGTGTCATCGACGATCACGATCGCGTTTTCTGAAAAATCAGGGCGTGATATCACCCCAATCCCCTCGTTAAGCGTTTGTTGTATGCACCGTACCGTTTAATCATTGCTCGCGCCGTATCTTTCTCCGATATATTTTTATAATGTCCATTCATTTCCTCACCGGAAGAGTGAAGAAAGATGTGCGTTGTTCCGTGTAACCGTTTCCATACCCTGTCTTTTCTGCATCGTCGTTCGGGTTGTGGCCGTACTCGGTAAATCCCGTTTAAAAAAAACGCTGCTATCGCCTTATAGTAGTCAAAATACTACAAAAAGGCGATAACGGCAATATTTTTCGCGGGGACTCTTATATGACAGATCGTGGATCCGACATCGGCAGGAACATACGGAACTTGCGTAAGGAGAAAGGCCTTTCCCAGGCTGAGCTTGCAAGGAAAACCGGTGTAAGCCAGAAGGTCATTTCGGCCTATGAAAGAAATTATCGACTGCCCTCCAGCGCGTTTATTCCAATAGTGGCCGAAACGCTCGGGACCACGCCCGACGCACTTTACGATACGGGCGAAGGAAAGGGCGGCGGCCTCAAAAAAAACAATTTATGGAAAATTGTTGAACGGCTTGAAGCTGTTCCGGAAAGCGAACGCGAAAAGGCGTTTGCGATGATAGAGAAATACCTCAAGAGCAAACAACGAAAAAAGCAATAAAATAATTTTTTGGATGGCCGAGCCCAGTCACCCCCGCGTCAGGTTATTGCCAAGCAACAAACATCCGTTTGGGGGGGGACTGTCAAGCTGTCTTCTCACTTAAAATCAACAACTCAAATACCTCTTTTATTTTAACAGCATGACTCCCACTGTCGCCGTCATTATCCCGACCTATAACCGCGCTGCGCTGGTTGAGCGAGCGGTGAGATCGGTCCTCGGCCAGACGTTCCGGGACTATGAACTTGTAGTGGTTGACGACGGTTCGACCGACGGAACAGCAGAGTTGCCTCTGTTTAAAAACAGTGATCCGCGGCTGCGCTGTCTCAAAATTCCTGAAAACCGGGGCGTTTCTGCGGCAAGAAACGCCGGAGTCAAGGCGACCTCTGCGCCGTGGCTCGCGTTTCTCGACTCTGACGACGAGTGGCTGCCTGAAAAACTCGAAAAACAGGTGCGCTGGACAATCGAGCACCCGGATATGCATATTGTACAGACCAGAGAAATCTGGATCAGGCGCGGCAGGCGGGTCAATCCGCCAAAAACCCATGAAAAATTCGAGGGCGACCTGTTTGCCGCAAGCCTTGAGCGGTGCATGATCACGCCGTCGTCGGTCATGCTGCGGCGCACGCTTTTTGAACAAATGGGCGGCTTCAATGAGTCGTTTCAGGCATGCGAAGACTACGACCTCTGGCTCAGAGTGGCATGCAGATACCGGATTGGGCTTATCAAGGAGTATCTTCTTAATAGATACGGCGGCCATGCAGACCAGCTCTCGACAACAGTACCGGTGCTTGACCGGTTCAGGATCCGGAGCGTGGCTGATCTGCTTGCAGGTGGCGCTTTAACAGAGGAGCAGAATGCGCTTGCCAGGAAAAATCTGCTCACGCGGGCGCACATAGCGGCACAAGGATATAAAAAACGCGGGAACGTGAAAGAACATGAGCGGTATAAAAAAATCATCGCGCAGTACGGCTGAAAAAAAACTGAAAATCGCGCAGGTGGCAATTAATAAACTTGTACCACCCGGCGAGCTTTTTGATGACAAGGTACCGATCAACAAGGAATCGCTTTCACTGTTTTTGCCGGTTATCGTGTACAAGAAAAATGACAGGTATGAGATTATTGATGGCTGCAAACGCTATAAAGTTCTAAAGACCCGCAGAAAAACAGATGTCGCATGCGGAATTATTGAGGATAAAATGGATTCAACCGGGGCCGGGCTCCTGAGGATCGGGCTTAACTCCAACCGGCAGCTCCACGTGCGCGAAAAATTTCTTTTCCTCGGCTGGCTCAAATCCAACTTTCAACAAAAAGAGTACCTGAAACACAGCGAAATGCTCCGCCTGCCTTCTAACGAACGCCATGAGTATGAACAACTTCTCTCCTGCAAACCATGGCTCATTGAAGCCGTGATGCAGGGAACGCTTGACCGGACCGTAGCGCCTGAGATCAACCATCTTTCAGAAACCGATGCCGGAACGCTTTTAAACCTCTTTTCCACGCTGCAGTTTTCGCGCCAGATGCAGCGCGAGCTTGCCGAGTGGCTGCCGGAGATTGCGTTTATCAAAAAAATTTCCTTGATTGATCTTCTTGCGTCATTGCCGTTTGCCTCAATTCTATCAGATAAAAAACTCAACAATCCCCAGAAAATTGCCAAAATCCACGACCTTGCCCATGACCTGCGCTTCCCATTGTATTCAGCGACAAAAAAGATGTGGACCGAACAGGCCCGGCAGATCAACCCTGATCCGTCTAAAGTCACTTTTCAGGCCAGCCCCTATTTCGAAAAAGACAGCCTTGAAATCAGGATTAAAGCAGAAGATGCGGAAGAAATTCAGCGGATCATACAGAAGCTCGGATCAGTCGATCTCGTTAAATGGCAGGAACTTATTAATCCAACTGCCCGGATCGACCCACCCCGTACTGATAACCGTATAATTAAAAGCAACAAGCAAGCCGAGAACCCGGAGGGGCCGGCTAGGAAGCCGGCCATTTGATTCCTGAGAGGTCAAATACCATATTTAACCCCAATCTTTAAACCGTGGGAATGGCGGCAATGGGAAAAATAGCTGCATTTTTTCTGGAACAGAGCTTTAAAATCATGCTTACCGGCTTTGCGGTGAGTGCTGTTGGAATTATCATGTATATCAAGATGCAGCATAAAAATATAGTGCTTGAAAAAATCGCCTTTGGAATAACCGCAACAGGCATCGGTCTGTGGCTTATCGGCCGTATCGGCATTGTCGTACAGCAGCGAAGGATACGCGGTCAGCGCGAACAGCTGCTTAAAGAGCAATCAGGGTCGGAAAAGTGAAAATCAGGGATCTCCTTAACAAAGACAGCATCATTATAGACCTTCAGGCCAGGGACAAAAACGATACCATCGTGCAAATGGCCGGTTTCCTGGCAGCTATAAATAACCTTCAGGACCATGACCTCATCTTCCGGAAAATCCTGGAACGCGAGGCTGAAATGTCCACCGGCATTGGTCTCGGGATCGCCATTCCGCATGCGCGGGTCGAAACGGTGGACCGGGTGTATATGGCTGCAGCCCGGTCAGTGAAAGGCGTCGATTTTACGGCAATCGACGGCCAGCCGGTACATCTCATATTCATGATCGTCTCACCGGTACATGCTTCATCCGATCATATGCAGGTGCTCTCGTCGCTTTCCCGCATCATGTCCTACGAGGATATACGCAAGAAACTCCTTACGGTAAAAAAACAGGAGCAATTTCTTGACCTTCTTGTAAAGGGTGAAAATAAGTACGTAGAATAATTAATAATAAATTCATTAAATTTTTTATCGGGGAAAGACTTCCCCTCGCTTCAACCGGCGCAAAAATCGCGCCGTTTTCCGCTACCCCTTCTCCTAGGGGCTCCGCCCCTAAAACCCCGGGGGAAAACAAATAATTTTCTTGAACCATTGGGATTGGCGCTCCGTGTGCTGTTTTGCAGGCACACGCGCGGCCCGCGAAACGCAAGCGTGACCTTTCGCCGTAAGGCGAATCGGCTATGCAAAACTGCAACAGTACTGGACGCTTGCGGTGAGCGGAGAAGTGCCGCTTTGTGTGCTGAAAAAAATGGCAAACGGGGCGCCTATACATAACCCGTTTGAATCAAACCGGAACGAAAAAATATTATTAATTTAACACTCACAACCCTGATCCCTTAACCAGTCTTCAGCTTCCTTTGCCGCCATGCAGCCGCTTGCCGCGGCAGTGACGGCCTGCCGGTATCTGTGGTCCTGCACGTCGCCTGCCGCGAAAACCCCTTCAACATTCGTGCGGGTTGATCCGGGCAGGGTCAGGATGTAGCCGAGGTCGTTCGTGGCGATCCTTCCTTTCAGAAAGCCGGTATTGGGAATGTGGCCGATGGCCTCGAACGCGCCTGCCACTGCGAGCTCTGTGGTTTCTCCGGTGACCGTGTCGCGCAGTTTCAGGCTTTTCAGCATTTTATCCCCGGTAAACTCCTCGACCGTTTTGTTCCAGAGAATCCGGATCTTCGGATTGGTTTTTGCGCGGTTCTGCATCACTTTGCTTGCCCGCAGTTCGCCGCGCCGGTGAATGAGGAAAACAATTGAGGCGAACTGGGTCAGATGGAGCGCCTCTTCGATGGCCGTGTCGCCGCCGCCGATGACCGCCAGTTCCTTGTTCCGGAAGACCGGCAGAGAGCCGTCGCAGGTAGCGCACGCGGAAATGCCGCGACCCCAGAGTTTTTTTTCAGAGTCAAGCGGAAGCCTCCGCGCAGTTGCGCCGGATGCCACGATCAGCGCGCTGGCAGCGTAGTTCTCGTCATTGGCAGTAGCGATGCTGAACGGACTCCGGGAAAGATCGGCGTCAGTGACGTCATCAGCCACCATGCGCGTGCCGAACCGGACCGCCTGCTCCCGCATATTGGCCATGAGCTTCGGCCCTTCAATAGCTTCCGGAAAACCGGGAAAATTCTCGATCATGGTCGTGATCATGAGCTGCCCGCCCGGAATGCCGCCCTCCTGAAACCCTTCGATGAGAAAGGGCTGCAGGTTCGCGCGCGCCGCATAGATCGCGGCCGTAAGGCCGGCAGGGCCGGAACCGATGATAATAAGCCGTTCAGTCATACTAAGAGTACCTCCAGCAATAAATATTTTCGTTAAATTTTTACTATTTGGACCTGCCCCCTTCGGGGTCGGTGCGTAGAGACGCACGGCCGTGCGTCTCTACTTTACAAAATGGGCGATTCATGAATCGCCCCTACAAAACCATCGGTCGAACCGTTGCGTCTTCAAGCCATTATGCGAAACACCCGCCACCCACAAGCCTTTTTGCTAATAATAAATGAAAATACTCTGGTTATTACTTAAATGAAATTATTTTTTTATTATGATCCCAATACTCTACGAAGATGACGATGTAATCGCCGTTGATAAGCCCGCCGGCGTGGCTTCGATCCCGGAACGGGACCTGGCCAAAGAGACTGTCCTGTCAATGCTTGAAAAACAGCTCGGCTGCAAACCCTTTATTGTCCACCGACTTGACAAAGAGGTCGGCGGCGTCATGCTGTTCGCGAAAACCCCGGAGGCCCACAAATACCTGAACGAGGTATTTTTCAACAGAAACGTCCGTAAAACCTATCGGGCGCTGGTCCACGGGACCATACAAGAGGGAAAGGGGTTCATCGACAGACCGATACGGCAGTTCGGTTCAGGAAGAATGGGGGTTGACGAACAGAGAGGCAAGCCGAGTTGCACGAACTATGAAGTGATTAAAAGGACTGACGATCGTACATTGCTCCACGCGTATCCCGTGACCGGACGCAGGCACCAGATCCGCGTGCACCTGTATCATATCGGTCACCCCATCGTGGGAGACCGGCTGTACGGCGACAAGAACCTTCAGAAAAGCCATCCCTGCCTCATGCTGCATTCGGAACAGATAAAATTTACATCAAGGAATGGCCTGCTCATTGCGGTTAATTCAAAGGTTCCGGAAGAATTTATACTTTAAACAATGTTTCTGTTTTTATACAGCAACCATGCGGCTTTGATGGCGGCGAGCAGGCTTTCGGCCGAAGCAGTGCCTTTCCCCGCCTTGTCGAATGCGGTACCGTGGCCGACCGACGTGCGGATGATGGGCAGGCCGATGGTGATGTTCACGCTGTGCTCGAAGTCGCGCGACTTGAGCGCCACGAAGCCGTGGTCGTGAAGCATGGCGACCACACCGTCGAACTCTTTTCTGAACGCGCGCATGAACACCGTGTCCGGAGCAAACGGCCCCTGCACGTCAAGGCCTTCGGCCTGCGCCAGCTTGACTGCCGGGATAATATGCAGCACCTCTTCGTCGCCGAACAGGCCGTTCTCCCCTGCGTGCGGGTTCAGGCCGCCCACCGCGATCCGGGGTTTTTTCACGCCGAGCCGTCGCATCGCTTTGTCAAGCAACCGGATGTTCGAAAGCACGCGCTCCGTTGAGATCAGGCCGATCGCCTGGCGCAGCGAACAGTGCGTGGTCACGTGCGCCACACCCACGCCGTCGAGAAAGAAAAGCATGCTATAATCTTTAACGCCGGCCTCGTGTGCGAAGATCTCCGTATGACCGGGATAATTTATGCCTGCAGCCTTGAGCGCTTCCTTGTTGATCGGGTTGGTGACAACGCCTGCCGCAATGCCGGCATTTGCCAGCTCGATCCCCTTCATGATATATGCGTATGCCGCCCTGCCGCACGCGGCAGATACTTTGCCTATAGTAAAATCAGCAGGAGTGATCTGCTTTAAATCCAGGACATTGATTTTCCCGGGCAGCGACAATCGGATATCTCCGACAACATTGAATTTAGGGGAGATTTTCGCAAATTTTGCCGCCTGATGTAAAACAGCGAGATCGCCGACGATTGCAACGCGGTAGTCCCGAAGGGTTTTTATTGACGCAAGCGCCTTGAGCGCGATTTCCGGCCCGATTCCTGCCGGATCGCCCATGGTCAGGGCAAAGACCGGTGTGTCGTTTGTTGCAGATGGCTTTGGTCTCATGGTTTCTACCTATTATGAAGTACTGACAAATATAATGCAAGTACTTAAGAAGAACGAATTGCTGTATGATCCTATATAATAAAGTATGTAAAGCGTGGGGCTGTAAAAAATATTTGCAAAAAAAATGGCAAATTATCAAAAGTGCCCTTATATTATTAAGTGGAGACAAGGCGGAGAACATCGGCTGTTAGACGCTGTCAATTTTCAAAAGGAATTCTTATGAGAGGGAAAAGGGCGGGCCGCGATGTTCTGCGAGTGGTTGTGCTGGTAATACTTGTGATGACAATTGGAAATTCATCCGCGCAGCGGGTAGCGGAGTTCTGCTTCCGGGGCACCCCTGAGCTTCTTAACAACAGGACGGTTTATGTCAGCGATACCATGGCTGCCCTGTCGGGCATGTTCTTCGCGAAGACAAGAAGGGATACGACTATCATTACCAGTGAAACGCCCTCGATATTTATTACGATTGATAATTCGGGCAGCATGTCAGGCGCGAGCGGTAACGATCCCAGCGGCCTCCGTTTTTCTATTGCAAGTGCCTATATCGACTCGATGCGGGCCAAGTTCCCGAGCGTCGAGGTGGGTATGGCCGTCTTCGGAACCCATCTCTATTTTGATCCCGGTGACAGGCCATATTTCGCCACATGCGGCGCCCAGGCTGAGGGCGCGTATGTTCCGCTTCTCAAATTAGACAGCGTTTATTCGGCTTATGGCAATCAAACCGGTTATCAAATTCTTAAATCATTGCTTGCGGTAAGTACGTATGATACCGGCGCCAACCAATATGTCGGTCTGACCTATCAGCCCACAGACATGGCCCTCAGGGGGCAAGGCTGTAATATTACTGCTGGATTTGATGCGGTAAAATGCGCAATGGCGTCGGCTAAAGCCAGCAGATGCAGTCAATACGTAATTTTCCTTTCTGACGGCGAGGCGAATGCGCCGGGCGGGGCAGCAACGTGGTATTTCCGCGACAGTGTTAAAAATGACCCAACGACCTTTACCGTATTTTTTCCAGGCACCGCAACTCTTCAGAATAGCCCTGGCCTCCGCGAGATTGATACCATGACCCGCAATATTCGAGTCAATGGATATGATCTCAGCGAACCACCGGACAGCGGATGCACACAGAGAAGCAATTACTGGTCATGCAATTCCCCTCTGAATTACATAGTCATCGATAACATGTGGAGCATAATCGTAATGCCGAGCCAAACGCAGCCCGAACAGATCACCGTTAATGGCCAAACCGCGACCATGCGGAGCGGCGACACCGCTTTTGTTTTCAACGAGTTGATTCCGCTCACCGGACAGATTACTCCTGTCAACGTAAGTCTCATGTATCGTTTCTACAAGAACAATGTCTTGGTAGGAGATACGATGCTTTATATTAATTATAATATCCAGACCCTTCCCCATGGGAGCAGCGCGTGGAATCCTACAAGAGATTCATTCGATATCTGGACCTGGGACCGCGCCTTGAGCTTTCATTATGCGTTAGGCGCAATAGACACCCCTGTTTCGTATATAGCCGAAACAATGGATTCGGTGGAACTTTATTTTACGTTCGATTCCGGCACGGCAAAGTACGGGTATGACGGCGCCCCGGGTTTGGGACTTCCGGTGAATCTTTACAATAAAATGCCGTTTTCATCGGGATATGCGATCGACCACGAGATCGTTTATCTGCAAAGAGCGGCCGGCAATGTTTTCTCAGCAAAATTCAAACGGCAGGTTTCCGGAGTGGCGAACCCTGGCGACGGTGTCCTGCAGTATCAGGGGAACAATGACAGCATCATCGCCGTGTTCAGGAACAGTGAATCCGACAAGGTCGTCCTGCCGCTCGATACGCTGAGGCTGGCAATAGCGCTGAGTCCTCCAAGCGCTATCTCTTATGACAACAAGACAAAACAGCGCACTGACGGAATGTGGTCGGTCTCTTCGGCCAACGGCAGGATCAGGGTCCGTTTTCCGGACAATTCCGCACATGCCGTAAAAATCTTTTCCCTTGCAGGCCATTGCGTTGAATCCCGTGTCACCGGTCAGGATGATGTGTCGTTCAAATTACCGAAAGGCGTATATATTGTGACGGCGAATGCCGTCGGCGGGAGTTGGCAGAAACGAAAAATGATCATTAATATTGAACGATAGCCTGTTATTTCAATTTGTCCGTTATATTCCCCGGCGCGTCCCTCCGGTAATACACAAACCCGTATTCCGACGCAAGCTTGACAAGGCCGAGCGAAGGGTCATCATACGGTTGTGACTGCGTGACCCGCGCAACAAAATAGGCGGGTTTGTCGATCGGGCCGTGCAGGAGCCAGTTTTTATCCCAGCTTTTTGCGACGGCGGTGTCGTACGGTTGTTTTCGGCTGTAAAAAATATCGGTATAGCTTTTGAAAAGCGAGCAGACATAGCAGTTTTCGCCGGCATGGACTTGATAGAAAGCAATGGGTCCGCCCTGCGCATACTGCTCGATTTTCGGCGCGAAGATGAACATGAACAGGAACAGGCACACTGCGCTTGCGCCGAAGATTCCAACCGTCCCGGCGAAATAACGTTTCTTTGCAATGAGCACCAGCGACACCGCCATTGCAGCGCCATACCCGATCCCGAGCAGGAATTCATACCCGGACCAGTGGACAGGATGCTCGAGGCACGCGATTGCGAACCGGTCGTGTACAAGCGGGACGATCCATGATTTATGGATAATGAGGATTGGAAACAGCGTTATCGCAAGGCATACGAGAAACGCGAAACACGCGAGGCAGAAGAAAAGCGGCCGCGTGAAAGCCTTCCGGCCTTCGATGACGGCCGAAAGGTAGAGCGCGGCGCAATAGGTCACCGGAAACCAGGTAAGCGAGGAGTAAAGGACGGTTTTGGTCTTAACAATTGAGAATATGACGAGTACCACCCAGAACAGGATTATCACGAGCCGGTTGAAAACCTGCTGCGGCGCCTCCGGTTCGTTCCGTTTGATAAAGGAGAAAATCGCGAAAAACGACGCCGGAAAGCAGCCGAAGAGGATCACGAAAAAATGGAAATAAAAAGGCCGGCCATGACCTGCGTCGCCGGTGCTGAAAAGCCGCAGTTGGTAAGCGATGAAATTTTTTATAAATGCAGTGCCGTGGGAAAACGTTTCGATTCCGAAAAAAACCGACGTAACCGCACCAGCGCATACGAAAAATACGAAGACCTCGGAAATACTTAAAAAACGTCTGAACCGGGTTGCCGCCCGGTAGACGAGCATGACAAGGCATATGATTAGAATTGCCACCGGACCCTTTGCAAGGGTCGCGAGCCCGATTAAAACACCTGCCAGTGCAAACCAGCCGGTACGTTGTTTTCTGTTCTCTGTTAAAAGCCCCTTTGCGGCAAAGGTGAGCCCGCAGAAAATCAACAGGTTGAACACCGGATCGATGATGCCGGATTTGAAGAAAAGGTGCGGCAGAAACGACCCTAAAAAGGCCAGTGCCCACAGTAGCCCGAAAAGGGTGCTGTAGATGCGCCTGCCGATGAGAAACACGGCGATTATGGTGCTGATGCCGCAAAGGGCGTTGACAAAACGGGCCGCGAACTCGTTGACCCCGAACGCCTTCATCGAAAGCACCTGCAGCCAGAAAAAGAGCGGCGGTTTTTCGTAGAACGGACGGTAGTCGATCGTGACCTGGAGATAGTTGCCGCGCGCCATCATTTCGCGCGATGCCTCGGCGAAATTGGCCTCGTCCCAGTCAAAAAGGTGCACGGTGCCGAGACCCGGGATGAAAAAAAACGCGCTCAGCATGACAAGCAGAAGGAGGACACCGATGGGTTTTCCGGCATTCCAGAAAAGGAGCGGCCGGTTGTCGCTGCTGTCAATCATACATTTTCACTGATGCCGGAGACCATGATTTTTTCCGCGGCACGATGGTGGGCCATGGCCACCTTGAGGAACGCGGTCTTGTCCGGCATGGACTGGCTGTCAAACCCGGAAATCGAGATGGCAAGCGACAGCCGGGCGTTATAGGCGCCGGCAGTGAAGATATGCTCGGACAGCTCGCGCCGGAGCCGTTCGACAAGCCCGTAGGTATTGGATTCCGGGGTCATGGGGAGGATGACAAAAACGATGCTTTCGGTTGCGCTCGAAGGAACGCCGATCATATCGATGTCGCGCATGATGCCCTTGAGCGTCGTTATGAGCGCTTTCAGGAAGAGCGACCGCTCCTCGGTCGAGAGCTCCCGCTGGGTCACGCCGTCAAGCATCCGCAGGATCGATATGATGAGCAGCGAGAACGGATTGTGGTATCGGAGGCTGAGCTTGCATTCGCGCTCAAGGAAGTACATGATGGCGCTTGACGAAAGAACACCCCGCGGCAGCTCGATCTGCTGCGATGAGGCCATGACCTTCTGCGTGGCCTGATGGAGCACTTCCTGTATCTGTTCCTGGGAAAGGCCTTTCTGCTGGAAAAGCATATAGAGCGTATCGCGGTGCGTGTCGATTTCCACGGCCTGCTGTACGGTGCCGGCCAGGAGCTTGGCGAGCATGCCGGTATCGAGGTCGGGCTGCGCTTCCAGCGATTTCCTGAGCCATTCGGTTTTTGTCGTGTCAAGGAGAAACGGCAGGCGTTCCGCAAGACGCGCCGTAAGCACGGTGAGCACCGACTGCTCCACGCCCTGTTTCTTAAGATTGTCAAGCAGGTTGGATTCTAATTTCTGCAGCACGCTCCCGAGCAGTCTGCCGCCCTCGGGGTTTGCAGCATCAGCGGAACCGACCGCCATCTGCTGGCTGACCTTTTCTATATAATCGGTGAGCATCTGCTCGAACCCCGCTTCGTTCGCGCCGCCAGTCCGCCGCAGTTCCGACGAAAGGATCATGAGCCGTGCCGCATCGGCCGGGTGCTTCTTGATTTCCTCGATGACCTCGTCCGGCGTCACCCCCATTTCCCGCGTGGCCGCCGCGAGGGTCGCCACCACATCGTCGCCCTCGAGCTCGTGCTGCAGCTCGTTGACCAGTTCTATATACTTTACGAAAGGCATCCCTGCGCCGGTGAGCGCTTCCTTGAGCTGGGGCAGGAGCTCGCGAAGTTCGCGGTTGTCGGGCAGCAGGCGCCGGAGGATCTGGGCCAGGCGCTTCACCGATATCTGGCCCGACTTGTATTCTTCGCGCACGAGGAAAACGATGGTGTCATGCGAGAGTTTTTCGACCTCGGTCACCACCGCGTCCATGTCCTGGCCCACAAGGCCGGCGGTCTTGAAATCGGAGATGTGCCCCATGCACTCTTCGCGCAGCGCAAGCACCGCTTCCATGAGATTGCCCGATTGCGCCTGGCCGCTCGCCGCGGCCTGACGGATCTGGTTGCCGAGCATCGCCACATTGGCAACCACGTTGTTCGGCTGAGGGGGAACGCCGTTCGGCGAGGTGTAAAAAAGCGATCCGGCCACGGCCTTGGGATCGCGAAGCATCTTGGCTAGAGAAACCGAATCCGAGGGGCTCATGCCGCCGGTGGCACCCGGCTGCAGACCCGTACCCACACCGGCACCGGCAGGAACGACCGTCATGCCCTTCTGTATGACCTCCTCGTCGGTGGTCATTTTCCGGTATACGACGTAATTGAGACGGATACCCTTTATGCCGCGCTTTGCCAGATCGTTCTTCATCGCCTCCACCTGAGAAAATTTATTGGCGTCAGCGGCGACTTCCATGAAAGCGGCGATCGCGGTTTCAAGGAGCCCCCGTTCAAAGGAGAACGACTGGAGTCCCACTTTCTTGAAATGGGCCACGAGTTTCTTCGCATTGACCATCTTGTCGATGTTCGATCCTTCGAGAAGGATCGATTCGTTTTCGATCGTTATCGTAATGAGCGGGTTCTTTTCCAGCGAAACCGCCAGCACCGTGAAAAACGGTTTGATGCTTTCCACGGTCATCTGGTGCTTGACGCCGTACATCATCGCATGGCCGAACGTTTTATTGAACTGCCGGGCAAGGTTTTCGATCTCTTTTTTATTGAGCGACGGGCTGACAGCCATACGTGGTCACCTTTTCGGTCAGGATTACCGCACCGGTCCCGCAGTGCGAAAGGGGTCAAGGTCGGCCTTGAAAGAACGGCAGTCCTGGTAGCGGTCTTCCCGCCGCGCCGCCGTGGCCTTCAGAATGATGCGGTCGAGCCGTTCATTGACAAGGGGAGATGCCTGCCGCGGCGTTTTCGCAAAAAAACGGCCCGGGTCTTTCTGCTTGCATACAAGAATTGCCGTTGATGTTTCGGGGTTGGTGGGAAGTATGCCGACCACCATTTCGAAGAGAATGACGCCCATCGAATAAATATCGGACCGTGCGTCCGTATCGTACCCCATGGCCTGCTCCGGCGACATATAGAGCGGCGATCCCACGACCTTGCCTTCGGATTTGTATTCAGCGGCCATGACCCGCGCAATGCCGAAGTCCATGAGATACGGCCGGTGATGGCGGCTGTCGATAATGATGTTCGAGGGTTTCACGTCCTGGTGCACGACGCCCTCCTCATGGGCATAGGCGAGCGCGTCGAGGACCGTACCCAGAATATCAACGGTCTCATGGAGCGGGATCAGCCGTTTTGACGGGATCGGATGGTTGAGGCGGCTTTTGATGACGGTGCGCAGGTTGTCCCCTTCGATAAGCTGCATCACCTGGAAATAGCAGTCGTCGTTTTCGCCCATTTCAAAAATAGGAACGATGTTCGGGTGCGCAAGCACTGCCACGGTTTCGGCCTCGTCGCGGAACAGCTCCCAGGTGCTGGAATCGTGCCGTATGGCTTTGGGAAGGATTTTTACCGCGACCTGGCGCTTGAGCGTTTTCTGATACCCCAGCAGAACGATACCCATGGCGCCGCGCCCGATCTCCTTAACGATCGTGACATTGCCGAATTCCTTGCCGATATAGTCGGCTGTGTTGATGCTGCGTACGTTCATGGTATTATCCGCGTTCCTGTGCCGGCATTTTTTAAAAAATAGATTTTTCTGCCCGGCCCCGGCCCTATAACTTAATAAAATGCACGCTGAAATGGAACTCAAATCTTGAAATCCGGCCCTCTCCCCTGGCCGGAGCCGGGGAAAAATCAATCCCCCCGCGCGTCGATGACCGGCGCAGGGAACGGCGGCGGGGCGGTTTCCTTGCCGCAGTTTTCGGATGCCGGTGTCACTTTCCGCACATACGCCTCATAGCGGGCATAAAAGCCGTTTGGCGACCTGATGCCGGCTTTTTTGAGCAACCCTGCGGTGAGGAATTTATGCAGTGTCTTGCCGTCACGCATGCCCGTGTGTTTCTGGCTGCATTCTCCGATGCAGGCAATGGTCAGATCCTTCACCTCCGGTATGCTGTCGCCGGAGAGCGCAGCAAGGTTGATGCGGACAACTGCGTTCCAGAGACCGTAGTTGGTCTTTGCGCTGCTCCCGGCCGGAGCGTCGAATGGCTTGATGCAATCGTCCGTGGTGCCGCTTTTTGCGAAATTGGCCGGAGGATCGCGGAGCATGTATGCTTCGGTGTGGAATTTTCCGTCCATATAAATTGAATCGGTAACCGTGCTGTCCTCAGGCACGGTCGCGATATCGAAATCAGTGAGTCCGTCGCCGGCATTGGATACCAGGCGCTTGTGCATACCGAGCCAGGTCGGCCGCAGGTTTTGAGCGTCGGAAAAAGGATGGCAGTGCCTGACCGTATCGGCAATCGCCATGGTATCGCCGTTGCAGACGATTGACTGCAGGACGAGCGAGGGATGTTCAGCCGGCCGCTCGATGAGGTCGTTATTGTAGAGAATATTGAAAAGGTGCATCTGCTCGTAGAGCGACAGC
Source organism: Chitinispirillaceae bacterium (assembly GCA_049514575.1). Taxonomy (GTDB): domain Bacteria; phylum Fibrobacterota; class Chitinivibrionia; order Chitinivibrionales; family Chitinispirillaceae; genus BOG-1184. The sequence goes on from JBEKUX010000009.1 coordinate 15,018, forward strand.
TCAAGCGTCCCGAGCCCCACCGAATACATGCTGTCCGATGCGAGCGCCCGGTCTCCGGCGGCAACGATCGAGTCCACGTTGACGCCTGCCGCCCGCACCAGCTCTTTGTAGGCGCGCACGCCGGTCATATACCGCAGCCGCAGCGAGTCCTTGACGCGCGCAAACGCCCCGATCCGGTAGCAGTATTGGACAAGAGGGAAAGCGTCGGCGGCCGTCTCGCCGTTCGCGCCAAAAAGCCGGCGGTTGATGCGATACACGCTCTCGACGCCCAGAATGTTGTTCGAGGTGGCAAGCAGATCGAAAACATACTGGCACCCCTCAAAAATGTTGTAATGGTTATGGACGACATAGGTCTTGCCGCGGACCGCGCTCGAAAAAAAAACGGCGCCCCACGGCCTGCCGTGCTTCATTTCAAGCGTTCGTTTCCACGGCACGCTGTCGAGCACCTCGACGCAGTCGTTCCATTTCCGGTACGGCAGAAAATTCCCCAGATCAAAGTTGAGCGCGTTGAAAATCGGTTTTGCGGTCGAGGAGCCGTTCGGCGTGCGGTTCCGCAGCAGGCACGAAAGCCTCGAGCCGAGCCGGTCCTTGGAATAATAGGCTAACAGCCTGCCCGTGCGCGAGTCCATGATACTGTAGGCAAAATACTGTCCGTCGGCAATGACCGGCCTGCGGAACCAGGTCGAGGAACTGCGGCGGTAACGGTTCCGCCCCAGCTTCCGGTAGTTGACATTGACAAAAACGCTGTCGCCGGGATTGAGGGTCGTGATGTCAAGGGACGATGTTTCTCTAAAGTCTATAGGTTCCCGCAGAATCAGCACGGTGCGGAGGGTGTCTTTTGGCGGGAGCGGACGCATAACGACCGAATCGCTTTGTGCGATGCAGAGTTCGGCAGTGATCGTCGTATCCGGGCCGTAGCCGCGGCCGTTTACCAGGGTTTCCAGCGTCTTCTGGAGCGCTGCATCAACGGTCAGGGAAATCCTGAGGTTCCCCTTTTTCCGGATGAGCGACGCGGGGTCAATGAGGTCCATCTGCCCGTACTGTTCTTCGGAAAAGCCGCTCTGCCGCAGCGTCAGAAGCCAGAATTCATTCGCCAGATCAACAAGCGACCCGTAGGTCGCATCGACCTTTTTCGGATGAGTGAAGGTGAGCGTGTCGATCTGCGCAAGAACCTCACGCTGTTTCTTCGCGTCCCACCCCAGCGCCTTTCCCATGCGCGGCATGTCGACACGGCACTGTGCGGCTATTTTCTTCCGGACGTTTCTGCCCCATTTTACCATGCGGGAAAGGTAGATGCACTGCGCATCGCTGAGCTCCCCCAGTTCCCTGTTGAAAAGTCCGGCGGCAATGTCCTTATAGCCGACCAGGCCATAGTCGCTCGTGACGCAGTGATTGCAATAGACTTCCATAATGCCGTCGGGACCGTATTGCCTGCGCAGCGCTGCGGCAAGCCGGAGCTCCCGCAGTTTCCGGTCGATGGAACGGCTGACATGGCGCCTGCCGGCCGCATCGAGGCGCGAGATGAAGAGCTTCGCCACCTGCTGGGTAATGGTCGAGGTGCCGCGCATGGGCTGGCGGTGCAGGGTAAAAACGGAATGGAGTGCGGCGCGTATCGCGGCGCGCACAAAACTTCCGAATTCGAACCCGACGGTATTGGTCCGGAACGTCTGGTCCTCGGCAGCGATTATCGCGGTGGTAAGGGTCGCTGGGAATTCGTTTATCGGTGCGCGGCTGTGATCGGTCCTGATGACCGCAAGTTGCCTGCCCTTGCGGTCAATGATCTCAATGGTGTTGGAGTAGGTCCGGATCTCGCGCAACCGTTCGATTATGGACAGTGACGGATAATCGGCGAGCACAATGCCGTCAACAACGCGGACCTGGCTGGCCGTGTCGGCGGGCTGATGCCTGACAATGCTCTGCGCATTTTTTTCCATGGTCTGGCCCGCGAGCACGTCCTGCCAGCCCGCTCCGAACTCTTTTGAAAGCAGACCGCGTTTTTCGAGGTCGACAAGCCTTAGGCTCCATGAATCGAAGTAGCGGTTCACGCAATAGTTTGCAAAAAAATAGGCCGGATAAGCGCTTGCAATAATTATTCCAAGAATAATCAGTGAGATTATCAGCAGTTTTTTTACAGGGAATTTGTTCATTACCATAACCATAAAATACATAAAACAAATATTTGGGATGGCTGAGCCAGATAGAAAGGAAAATGTTTTTCCATTAGCTAAAGGCACCCGATTGGGTGTGGGGTGGGCAACATTGTGCTGAACCAGACGTCGTTTGACCCCCACCCTCAAGCTTTAGTGGCGTTGAAATCAAAATAAAGATTTTATGTTTTAACTTAACGATACTTGCGGGTACGGGTAACCGATGCTTTAAATCTGCCTGCCTCACGTAAAAAACGATTTTTCTTTAACCGAAACAAAGCTTGTGGGTGCGGGTTAACGAATGCTCATGCCTGCACGGACGGTGCCCACCCGACACCCTCCCCAAGAGCCTTTAGCAAAAGAAAAAATAACCTAAACATTATATATAGAGATCGGGGCACGCCCGGAAGATAATAGTGAAATTATAGGTATTATTTTTTCACTTCCACCATCTTTTTTATCATCCCCACATTGGGAATCACATAATCTGCCACCGAGAGCAGGGTGAAAATTGCCGGGATCACCATGACCCAGAAACCGGGGTGAAATCCCCACAGCCGCATCGGCATCCAAGGCACATGATACATCTGCAACGCAACGACGATTAAGACGCCGAACGTCCCCATACCCTGAAGCACCGCTTTCATTTTTCCGGATGGCCGAGCGGCAAGCACAAACCCGCCCGAAGCGCAGATGATACGGAGCAGCTGCAGAAACGCGTCGCGGTAGAAAAAAACGAGGTACAGCCACCAGGGAATGATGCCGGCGACCATGAATGAAATGAACATGGTCTGGCGTGAAAGGCTGTCCGCCACCGGATCGAACACTTTGCCGAAATCCGTGACCTGGTGCCGCGCCCGGGCAACGCGTCCGTCAATCATGTCCGTGATTTCGATCAGCAGGGCGAGCGCTGCGCAGATCCATATCCATGCAACGGTATGCGCGTGCGTAAATCCGGTGATGAAAAACAGGGCGAACACCGGCGCAATGATGACGCGAGCAAGGGTTATCACGATTGCAGGATTCATTTTTTCTGCTCCAGCCAACAGGAAAATTGCTTCTGCCTTGCATAAAACACAATCAAAATATGGCCGGACGCCGGAAGCATCTTGTCGGCAGGGATTTAATTATTTTCATGCTATGCGAAACGGGGCTTTTCCCATGCGTTCATCGATAACGGTTCCCTTCCGGTTCCTGTTTTTCACCGTAACGATGGCGGTTAAAATCATCGGGTTTATTATCGGCTTCGGTTTCCGGGCATTACGCTTTGCTGCGGGCCGCTCTTTTGCACTCCTTTTTGCCGCAGCCATCGGGCTGTTTCTGGGCCGTAAACTGTTTTCTGAAAAAAGAGATAAGCGTCATCTTCCCTGAATCCGTTATTTTTTCATCCCTGTGCCTTTCGTATCCGCAGCTTTTCCCGCCGTGTCCGGCGCCCCACCGGTTTCGATCTTTTCCGCCGCTTGTCCCATCTTTTCAAGTTTTTTCAGGTATTTTTCCGGATTTTTCCTGAGTTTTGCAAGGCATCCCTCGCAGCAGACATAGATCCTTTTCCCTTTGTAATCGACATAGAGGTTTTTGTCAATAGCGCCGCCCATGACAGGGCAGGTGGTCTGCGGTTTGAGCTGTTTTGTTTTTTCGACGCCAGCGACGCCGGCATTCGCTGTTGTTGCTTTTCCGGTGTCGGGCTGCCCGCTCTGTGCAAAAGCAATTGCTGCTGAAAACATTGCGACCGCGAAAGCTATAACAACTTTTCTCGAAAAATTCATACTGCCTCCTGTTGTTGAGATTTATGGCGAATGTACTTTTTTTTCCAAAGGTAATATATCGCCGGAAATACCAGCAGTTCCATGATCACCGACGTAGACACTCCTCCCACCATGGGTGCGGCAATGCGTTTCATGACATCGGAACCGGTACCTGTGCTCCACATGATGGGCAGCAAACCCGCCATGATCACCGATGCGGTCATGATTTTGGGCCGTACGCGCTTGACCGCCCCGTGGTCGATGGCGGCCTTGAGGTCTTTAAGCGAATTGAGAAGACCACGGCTCCTGGCCGCTTCGTATGCCTGATCGAGATATAAGAGCATAACTACCCCGGTCTCGGCACTGAGTCCTGCAAGCGCAATGATCCCGACCCACACCGCCAAGCTCATGTTGAAGCCGAGGAGATACAAATACCACACGGTGCCGACAAGAGAGAATGGCACGGCCAGAAGGATGATCGACGTTTTAATAATCGATTTCGTATTAAGAAAAAGGATGATGAATATGATGAACAGTGTCATGGGAATGACCACCATGAGCCGCTTCTGGCTGCGCTGCATGAACTCGTATTCGCCGCTCCAGATGATGCTGTAGCCGGTCGGGAGCTTGACCTTCGCAGCCACTGTTTTTTGCGCCTGACGAATGTAGCTGCCCATGTCGGTCCCCCGCATGTCCACAAACACCCAAGCCGAAGGCCTACTGTCTTCGCTGCGGATCACCATGGGTCCCTTGTTGATCTCGAAATCTGCCACCTGACCGAGCGGCACCTGCTGACTACCCATTACAGTCTGTGGACCACCCATACCAGCCGGCTGACCACTACCTCCCTTTCCGGTGACGAGCACGTGCTTGAGCGCCTCGATATTGTCGCGCAGCTCCCGGCTGTACCGCAAGTTCACCGTATAGCGTTCGAGCCCTTCGACGGTCGTCGTGATACTCATGCCGCCGAGCGCGGTCTGGATGACCGACTGGATATCATTGACGTTGAGACCATAGCGCCCGGCTTTGAACCGGTTGATCTTGATGTCAAGGTAGTTGCCGCCCACGGCGCGCTCCGCGAACGCCGAGGTCGTGTACGGCGCCGCGCGCACGGCGGCCTCCACCTCCTTGCCGAGGATTTGCAGTGTGTCAAGATTCGGGCCGGATATTTTTATGCCGACCGGCGTCTTGATGCCGGTGGAGAGCATGTCGGTGCGCGTTTTGATGGGCATGGTCCAAGCGTTGGTGAGTCCGGGGAATTTTATCGTCTCATCAAGCTGTTGTACGAGTTTTTCGGGCGTCATGCCCGGCCGCCACTCTTTTTCCGGCTTGAGCATGATGATGGTTTCCAGCATGTCGAGACCTGCGGGGTCGGTCGCGGTCTCTGCCCGGCCCGCCTTGCCGAACACGCGCTCGACTTCCGGAAACGTACGAATGATCCTGTCAGTCTGTTGAAGGATCTCTTTCGCCTTGGTGATGGAAACGCCGGGCAGCGTCGTGGGCATGTAAAGCAGGTCGCCCTCGTAGAGCGGCGGCATGAACTCGGAACCGAGTTTCGTGAAGGGAAGCACCGTAACGGCCACGATGACAATGGCGGAGACGATCACCGTTTTCGGCCATCGAACGACAAAGTTGACTATGGGGTGATACATGGAAATGAGGAACCGGTTAAGCGGGTTCGCGTTCTCTGGTCGTATTTTCCCGCGCACGAAATACCCCATGAGCACCGGTACGATGGTGACGGCAAGTATCGCCGATGCGGCCATGGAATATGTTTTTGTAAAGGCTAAAGGTTTAAATAGGCGGCCTTCCTGCGCTTCGAGCGTAAAGATCGGGATAAACGAGACGGTGATGACGAGAAGCGACCAGAACAGTGGCGGCCCCACCTCCTTTGACGCCCGTAGAATTACCTCCCAGTGCGGCAACCGCTCCGCAGGGGGTTTTGCATTCTCCGCCTCGATGTGTTTGTGCGCATTTTCGATCATGATGATGGCCGCATCCACCATAGCGCCGATGGCGATGGCGATGCCGCCGAGCGACATGATGTTGGCGTTGAGTCCCTGCATCCGCATCACATAGAAAGCCATGAGAATCGCCGTCGGCAGGGTAAAAACCGCCACAAATGCGCTTCGAGCGTGAAAAAGGAATATGATGCAGACGAGCGCCACAATCAGGATCTCTTCGAACAACTTGTCGCGGAGGTTTGCAATGGCACGCTCGATGAGTGCCGAGCGGTCGTATGTCGGAACGATCTGCACATCAGGCGGCAGTCCGGCCTTGAGCACTTCGATTTTCTTCTTCACGGCCTTGATGATTTTCTGCGCATTTTCGCCGAACCTGATGACCACGATGCCGCCCGCAACCTCTCCTTTTCCATCAAGATCGGCAAGCCCCCGCCTCATTTCGGGCCCCAGCGCCACATCGGCAATGTCACCGATGCGGACCGTAATGCCGCGCTGCATATCGGTCTTGACAGGGATGTTTTTTATATCGTCGATGGATTTTATGTAGCCGAGACCCCTGATCATGAACTCCATTTCCGCCATTTCGATGACCTCTCCACCCACGTCAGCATTGGCGTTTTTTATCGCCATCTCGATGTCGCCTACCGGGATACCGTACGCCTGCAGTTTCGCCGGGTCAACGGTCACTTGGTACTGCTTGACAAACCCGCCGATACTCGCCACTTCTGATACGCCCTCGATGCTTGACAATCCATATTTCAGATACCAGTCCTGGTAGGAGCGCAGCTCCTGCAGCGAGCGCTTGGGCGAGGTGAGGGCGTATTCATACACCCAGCCAACGCCCGTGGCATCAGGCCCGAGCGTGGGCAACACCCCGACGGGCAAACGCTTCTGGGCATAGTTCAGGTACTCGAGTACGCGGCTGCGCGCCCAGTAAATGTCGGTGCCATCCTTGAAAATGACGTAAACGAGCGAGTAGCCGAAAAACGAATACCCGCGCACCACACGCGCCCCGGGGACCGACAAAAGGGACGTGGTCAGCGGATAGGTCACCTGGTCTTCGACGATGCGGGGCGACTGGCCTTCATATTCGGTATATACGATGACCTGTACATCAGAAAGATCCGGGATCGCGTCGACCGGTGTCGTCATGATCGCCCACACGCCGGCGCCGATAGCGAAGACCGTGAACATGATCACGAGAAGTTTGTTTTTAATTGACCATTCGATGAGTTTTTCAAGCATAAAAAATTCCTAACGAGATCATTGTTTTTATTTACCCATATCCATTCCCGGCATGTTCATCTGCCCGGAATCGCTTCCATTCTGCGTCGAAGGCATGGCTGGTTTCTCTTCCTGCTGCGCTTGCCCGGACACGGACATCGGCGTCTCCGTGCCGCTCATCTGCCCTATAGCCGCTTTCAAATTCGACTCGGAGTCGATGAGAAACTGCGATGAGGTCACGACGGTCTGGCCTTCGTGGAGGCCTGCCAGGATCTGGACATATCCTTCGGCGCTCATGCCGAGCTTTACCTCCTGAGGCTTGAAATAGCCGTTGCCAAGCGAAACGATGACGATGTTCCGCTGTCCGGTATGGATAACCGCCTGCTGCGAAACGGAAAGCACGTTTCGCGAAAGGGGCGATTGTACCGTCACGTTCGCAAACATCTGCGGTTTAAGCTGCAAATCCGCAGTGTTGCGGACAGCGATACGGACGGCCGCGGTTTTGGTCGATGCGTCGAGCACCGGCGAAATAAACTGGACCTTGCCCCTGAACGTCCTGCCGTCAATAGACGGCACGTCGATCGTCGCCTCAGTCCCGATTTTAACATAAGGCAGGTCCTCCTGGTAGACATTGGCTATGGCCCATACCTCCGAGAGGTCGGCGACTTTATAGAGCTCCATGCCGGGCATGACGTTCTGGCCGGACACCACCATTTTCTCAAGCACCACGCCGTCTGAGGGCGCAAAAATGGTCATGGTGCGCTTCGCCGTACCCCGGTCCTCAAGCGCCGCCAGTTCGCTTTCGGGAATGTCCCAGTTTAAAAGACGCCGTTTGCTGCTTTCGACAAGGTCTGCCGCGCCTTTGCGCGCATTGTCCGAAGTGCCCTCAGGCAGATTTTTCAGGTAACGTACCGCCTGCAGATACTCATCCTGCGTACTGACAAGGTCCGGGCTGTAGATCTCTAAAAGCGGCTGTCCCTTTTTCACGGTCTGGCCGGTATAATCGATATAGAGCTTTTCGATCCACCCCATGATCTTGGTGTTGACGATGCTTATTGCTCTCTCGTTAAGGTCGATATTGGCGGATACATGGATCTCCTTTTTCAGGTCGCGCGCGGCAACCGTCTCGGTCGTCACGCCCATGTCCTGTATCGTAGTCGGGTCGATTTTTACCACTCCCGCTTCACCTCCCGCCTCGTCTTCATACACCGGCACAAGATCCATGCCGTCCGGCGCCTTACCGGGCTTGTCCGAGACATGCGAAGGGTTCATGGCATCGCGATAATAAAGAACCTTGCGTTCCTTTTTGCTCTCCGAGCTTCCCGCCGGGCCCTCTGTCGCTGCCGGAGCATTGACCGGCACGAGCTTCATCCCGCAAATGGGACAGTCCCCGGGTTTGTCCGACAGGTAATTCGGGTGCATAGGACAATGGTAGATTTGCTTCTGGGAAGAAATTCGGTTCCCTTTATTTACCTTATGACAAGAAATAAGCACCGATGGCACACCGGCAAGCGCAAGTGCGCTGAGCAGGGTAATGACGATTGTCTTGTTTAACCGAATCATTGACGACCTCCTGAAAGCGATTGTCCAATTTCCTCCATGCTCAGCCCCACCGCGCGTTCGAGCTGCGCCTGGCTGGCGAGCAGATTCATAACAGCCATGTGATAATCAAGTTTTGCCATGAGCAGCATGCGCTGCGCGTCGAGGAGCATCAAAAAATCCTGTTTTCCGGTCTGGTAAGCCGCTATAACGGATTGCAGCGTCTGCGTCGCCTGGGGAATAATGGTCTGACGGATTATTTGAATCTGCGCCTGGTTGCTTTCCACTTTCGCGACAGCGTCTCGGACCTGTGATGCAACCATATTGCGCATGGCGTTATAATCTTGCGTCGATTGCGACACCAGCGCTTCTGAGCTTCTAGCGCCGGCCGAAGTTTTATTCAGCGACCAAGGTGCGACCGGGATGGAAAGTCCGACCATGAGTGCCCAGTCATCCGGAAGGTCCGTCATCTGCTTATAGGTTCCCCGCACCATGAAATCAGGATAAAACTCTTTTTTCGTTGCCTTGAGTTCGGCCTGCTGCATTGCGGTATTGAGTTTCATGGATGCAAGCTCGGGTCTGTTCACCTCGGCAAGCGACATGATAGTATCTATAATCAATTGTAGAGACGGAGGCCGGATTTCCGGCAGCAATGGGACCACCGCATCCATCGGTTTATTACGAAGCGCATTTAACATGGCGATTGCCGAAATACGGTTCTGCTCCAGATCGATGCTGTCCTTGGTGATTAAAGATATCTCGGTTTGGGCGCGGAGGATATCGGATAGCGTCCCCATTCCTACTTCATATTGCTTCCGCGCGATCGCCTCGAAATTTTTCAGCAAATTACATTTCTCAAGAAGTATCTCTTTCCTGCGGTCGATAAGGTAGAGTTCATAAAAGACCGTCTTTACGTCGCGGACCAAATCATCGGCAAGAGTCTTTTTGTCCGCATCCAGCATTTCCGAACGCTTCTTTTCGGCGCTTGACATCGCAGATAGTTTGCCCGGGAAAGGCAGCATCTGCTGTAATGAATAGTCGATCTCCATTTGGTTCTTCAGCGGGTTAGGAAATGATGTAACGGGGGCCTGATAGAATTCAACGCCCACCTGCGGCGGATCAAGGCTCCTTTTTGCTGCGGACGATGCCGAGGCTGCGGCGACCTTATACCCCGCGGCCTTGAGCGAGGGATTGCCGGAGAGCGCCTCCTGAAGCAGCCCGTGCAATTGCGCATCAAAAATCTGCTGGTTTGCAACGCTGTCGATCTGAGCGGAAGCAGTGGAAAAAATGCAGAGCATGATTCCGGCAATAAGCGACAACGCTTTTGGCAAACCGTCGACACCTTTTTTGGTTTTTCGAGCATTATTCATATGAAACGCCTTTATTTCTAATGGTAGAAATGTCCAAACAAGACTTTTAGCCTCTTCGCATAACAATATAGTAATAATGTAATTGTACGACTTTAAATAGAGCAATTATCATTCCAGATAAAGCTTTATAAATAAGCCTAAATCGCAAAAGAAGGATTTAAATGCGAAGCGGACAGAATACGCGGGAACAAGAAATCGGTATAGGCGGCGGTGTCGCAGAAATTGAGGTTCGCATGTAATTAAAGCCCTGCCAGGGCATTACAGCATGGACTGCAAATAAAAAACAAATCGACTTTAAGGTAGTATTCTCAGTAACAGAAACGGCTGTTTCGTGCCGCGCCGGCGCAGCCGGCATTGTACAATTACAAGGCAAAGTGCTTAAAGGAACGTTTTTCTGCGGTATTTGACCGGGTTTATCCGGGACATTGTGTGAACAGCAGCAGCATTTGTGCGAACCGCTCATGCAGCAGGAACAGTGCGTTGCCTTTGCGCTCCGGCACTGCGGCGCGGCAAATGCAGCACCCTGCATCATGAACAAGCATATAAGAAATGTCGATATGATACGCATTTTTTTACCTATTATCAAATTTACAATATAAATACGGAATATACAAGGGGTTTATTGCGAAAGAGAAAGGGAAAACTTTAATTTGTTCTTTATTTTTCCCCTTGATTGGCATTTTCCTCCTTATCCGTTATTTATATTCCTCCTTTACCAACACTCTTTTCAAAAAGGATCTTCAATGCGCATCATTGTGTCCCGGCAGCCGACTTTTCCGACCCGCCTCACGCTCCTCACCAGTGAAGAGGCGAAAAAGATTACTGATTTTTCAGGCGATGCGGGTGAAACAACGGTCCGTTACGGGAAAGGAACGGCCGACATCTACTGCGGGCTGGGCAAAAAAACAGAGCGCACGCCGGCCGCTGTCCGTTCTGCCGCTGCAAAGGGGATCCGGATGGCGCTCGATATCAAACGCTCCGCGGTTTCACTTATCGTTCCTGCTGCATGGCAGGCAGGGATCGAAGGGGCTTTGCTCGGCGCTTACCGCTTTATCAAATACAAAAGTGAAAAGCCAACGCTCCTCGCAACGCTCGAATGCGTCGACGCCAAAATTACGCTTTCGCAGGTGCGCACGATCGAAACCGTGTGTTCCGCGGTCTCGTACGCCCGCGACCTCGTGAACGAAAACGCCTCAATCGTGACGCCGCAGCGGCTCGCGCAGGAGGCCCGCACCGTGGCAAAGGCCGGAAACCTGCGGGTCGAAATACTTGACGAGAAGCAAATTGCAAAACAAGGCCTTCATCTGCTTGCCGCAGTGGGCCAAGGCTCTGCAACGCCGCCGCGGCTGATCTTCATCGAATACACCGGCAACCGTTCCTCAAAGCAAAAAATTGCCGTTGTGGGCAAGGGCATTACCTTCGATTCCGGCGGCCAGAATCTGAAACCCACGGGCCATATCGAAACTATGCGGCAGGACATGGCAGGTGCGGCAGCCGTGCTCGGCACCATGAGGGCGATCGCAACGATCAGGCCCAAAGTTAATGTTATCGGCTGCATTGCTGCCGCGCATAACGCCATTGGCGAAAACGCCTATTTCCCGGGCGATATTTATCCTTCATTCGCCGGAAAGACCGTTGAAATCGGTTCCACTGACGCGGAAGGGCGGCTTGTGCTTGCCGATGCAATCGCCTATTGCCTGAAGCGCTATTCTCCGGCCCGGATCATTGATCTCGCCACACTGACCGGCGGCATTCTTCTTGCGCTCGGGGAGCTCGTTGCCGGACTTTTTTCAAACAATGACCGACTTGCCGAGGCACTGTTCGACGCAGGCGAAAGGACCGGCGAGCGGCTCTGGCGGTTCCCGCTCTATAAGGAATACTGTGAATCGGTGAAAAGCGACCTTGCCGACCTGAGCAACCTGTCAAAATTCAAAAAGGGTTATGCGAGTTCGATCACGGGCGCCGCGTTCATTCAGGAATTTGCCGGAGAGGTGCCGTGGGCGCACCTTGACATAGCAGGAACCGCCTGGAATGAAAATGGCGCACGGGGTGAAACGCCGCAGTATGCCACCGGTTTCGGCGTGCGGCTGCTCGTGGATTATTTGAATTCATCGGGGAAACAGAAATAGCATGATTACCATAGTCGCACACCGGGGTGCGCCGAAGCAGGCGCATGAGAACACGATCAAAGCGTTTCTGGCCGCAGTGGCTCTGGGCGCCGATATGGTCGAACTTGACGTGCGCAAAACCGGTGACGGCATTCTTGTGGTGTTCCATGATCCCTGGCTTTCGCGGAAAACGCGCAGTCCGCACATCGCTGACCTTACCTATAAGGAACTCAATAAGCGGGCCGCCCAAAAAAAGTTCAGCGTCCCGACGCTTGAAGAGACGCTTCGCGCACTTTCGGGGAAAATCATGCTCAACATCGAATTGAAAGAACCGGGCTGCGAAGAGGAGGTCGTCCGGCATGCGCGAAAGCTCTTCAGCCTTGACAAGTTCATAGTAACGTCGTTTAATCCAGCGATCGTTGACGCCGTGAAATCCGCCGATACAAAGGTAACTGCCGGCCTGATCTGCGCAACAGAAAAAGACCTGACTGAGTGCGGAAAAACCGCGGCCGAGATCCTGGCGCCTGAAAAAAAGCTTTTTGCCGACCAGCGCCGTCTCTTTGCCGATGGAAAAAAACAGGGGAAGAAAATCGCGGTCTGGACCGTGGACAGCACAGAGCACCTTTCACGACTGCTCGTGGACCCGGTTGTTGATGCCGTTATTACCAACCGTCCCGACCGGGCGCTGTCGCTGCGGAAGAAGCTCTGCAACAACTGAGTTAAATACCTGCCCCGTCGATCAGCACTGCTTCGACTTCACGCAGTGTTTTCTCCTCATCGCCTCCGTCAACGACAATCTCTATCTCCGAGCCTTCGGTGGCGGCGAGCATCAGAAGGTCGATGATGGAGCGCGCGTCGGCGCTGCTTTGCCCCTTGCGGATCACGATTTTGGACAGGCTGTTGTTACTCTTGTCAATAATACGGCCCGCTACGCGCATGTGAAGGCCGTTTTTGGTACGGACAGTGACTTTTTTGGTGCGCATATTTTTTTAAACCAGCGCGAACGCTTCGTCTAACGCGTCCGTAAGATCGTCGATGTGCTCGAGGCCGATTGACAGCCGTATGAGGTCCGGCGTAAGCCCTCCGGCACGCTGCTGCTCTTCGGATAGCTGCGAGTGCGACGTGCTTGCCGGATGCAAAATAAGGCTCTTCGCATCGCCCACGTTGGCAAGGTGCGAGAACAGCCTGATATTGTCGATCACCTTGACCGCCCCGCCGTAACCCGCTTTCAGGCCGAACACCACCATGCCGCCGAACCCTTTTGAGCAATAGTTCGACGCTGTCGGAAAGGCGGGATCAGCGGGCAGACCCGGATACCTCACCCATGCGACCTTGGGATGCTTTTTAAGATACTGCGCAACTGCAAGCGCGTTCGCGCAGTGACGTTCCATGCGCAAGGGAAGCGTTTCGATACCCTGCAGGAACACCCAGGCATTGTCCGGCGAAATGCAGGCACCGAGGTTCCGCAGCGGCACTGTTCTTACACGTAAAGCAAACGCAATAGGCGCGAGATCGGCCGGCAGATCGTGCGCCCATCTGAGCCCGTGATAATTCGGATCGGGTTCGGTAAAGAGCGGATGGCTGCCTGCCTTCCAGTCGAATCGCCCGGCATCGGTGATGCTGCCGCCGATGGCGGTCCCGTGCCCGCCGATCCACTTGGTAAGCGAATTCACCACGATATCTGCCCCGTAGTCGATGGTCCGCAGCAGGTACGGCGTCGTAAACGTCCCATCAACGATGAGCGGCAGCCCGTGCTTGTGCGCCACTCCGGCAATAGCCTTTATATCGGTAAAATCAAGAACCGGATTGCCGATAGTTTCGATGAAGATCGCCCGTGTTCCGGCGGTGATCGCTTTTTCAAAATTCTTCGGTTCGTGCGGGTTCACGAACTTCACCGTGATGCCGAGTTTGGGGAGAATGGCGTCGAACTGGGTATAGGTGCCGCCATAGAGGTTGTTGGCCGAAACGATTTCATCGCCCGCCTGCGCAAGGGTAATGATCGCATAGAAAATTGCTGACGTCCCGGATGAAAGGGCGATTGATGCCGCGCCCCCTTCGAGAAGCGAAAGCCGCTGTTCAAGGACATCGGTGGTAGGGTTGCCGAGCCGCGTATAGATGTTCCCGAGTTCCTTAAGGGCAAAAAGGTTCGCCGCGTGTGCGGTGTTTTTAAACACATAGGACGAGGTGCGATAGACCGGTACTGCACGTGAAAGCGTGGTCGGGTCCGGCGCCTGCCCTGCGTGCAATGCAAGCGTCTCAAAACGGTATTTTTTCGAAGTCATATATCGTACCTTTCTGTCGTTCGGTTTTATCTTAACTGAAAACTGATAACTGTCGACTCATGACAGCGGGTCACTTCTCCCACAGCCAGGTGCTTAAGTACCGCTCGCCGGTGTCCGGAAGCACTACAACGATTAATTTGTTTTTATTCTCCCCGCGTTTTGCAACTTCCAGCGCTGCCCAGAGCGCGGCGCCGGAAGAGATGCCGGCAAAGATCCCCTCTTTGCGGGCAAGTTCACGCGCAATTTTTCCGGCGTCCTCGTCTTTTACCTTGATGATTTCATCAACGACGCTCCGGTCGAATATGTCAGGGACAAAGCCTGCGCCGATCCCCTGAATGCCGTGCCGGCCCGGCTGGCCGCCGGACAAGACAGGCGAGGTATCGGGTTCAACGGCAATGATTGAAACGCCTTTTTTCCGCTCCTTAAGCACCTGCCCAACGCCGGAAATTGTGCCGCCGGTGCCGACGCCGGCGACAAAAATATCAACTTTGCCGTCAGTGTCGTTCCATATTTCTTCTGCGGTTGTGGAACGGTGTATCGCAACATTCGCAGGGTTCTTGAACTGCTGCAGAATGACGGCATCGGCATTCTGCTTAGCCAGTTCCTCGGCTTTTTCCACAGCGCCCCGCATGCCCTTCGGACCGTCGGTGAGTACGATCTCGGCGCCAAGCGAAAAAAGGAGCTTGCGTCGTTCCACACTCATGGTCTCTGGCATGGTAAGGATGAGCCGGTATCCTTTTACCGCGGCCACAAAGGCAAGCGCAATGCCAGTATTACCGCTTGTCGGCTCTATGAGGACGCTGCCTTTTTTCAGAATTCCCTTTTTCTCTGCGTCCTCGATCATGGCCAGCCCTATGCGGTCCTTGACGCTGGACATGGGGTTGAAAAATTCCAGTTTTACGACAATTTCGGCGCAACCTGAATTTATGTTGTTGATCTTAACGAGAGGGGTGTTTCCGATAAGCTCGGTAATATCACGGGCTATTTTCATTGGGCACCTTCCTTGTTAATATACAATTAAATTTACTATTGTTTATAATGTTTATAAACTATTGTTTGTTTAATATACAATGTTTCATAAGGGGTGTCAAGGGTATTTTAAAACCCCTCAGGGGTTCGTTCATCGAAAAACGACGCGCACGCTCCGTCAGCTGCCGATGACCTTTTTTACTTTTAAAAACGTGCCTTCCTCATATTCCTTAAAAGCAAGGTCGCATTCCGCCTCGGTATTCATGACAATCGGGCCGCACCATGATACCGGCTCGTTGATGGGTTTGCCCGATACAAACAGGAACCTCGCCGGAACGTCCTTCGTTTCAATTTTCATCTCGCCGTCTCCGGTCCGGTATACCACGCCCCCGTTTTCGACCGGACCCTGAAAATATGCCCTGCCTTCAAAAACGTAGGCAAACGTGCGGCACCCTTTTTTGCCCGCATGGATAAAATCGGAATGCGGCGCAAGCGCGACATCCAGATACTCGACATCCACGACAAGATCGCTCGCCGGTCCGGTGATGCCGTGATAGGTTCCTGCAATGACTTTCACCCTTGCCGCGCCGACATCGACATTCGGCACGGCCGACCCGAGAATGCCGCGGTACCGGGGATCCATCATCTTTTTTTTGGCAGGCAGATTGACCCAGAGCTGAAACCCGTGCATGAAACCGTCGAACCGCTGAGGCATCTCCTGATGAACAATTCCGCTGCCCGCAGTCATCCACTGAATATCACCTGAGGAGATCGTTCCTTTATTTCCCAGACTGTCTCCGTGTTCAACGACACCGTTTATCATATAGGTAACGGTCTCGATGCCGCGGTGAGGATGCCAGGGAAAACCCCTGATATAATCAGCAGGGTCATCCGAGCCGAAATGGTCCAGCAGTAAAAAGGGGTCAACGGCAGGTACCGTGCTGAAACCGAAGATACGATGTAAACGCACGCCGGCCCCGTCAACAGTATCTCTTCCCTGCAATTTTGCGGCTATTTCTTTTAATGCTGCCATTTTCCTCCCACCCGTTATTGAGTACTCTGCGAACCGCCTTAATAGTAAAGCAATTATTATTCCAAAGCAGCCCGGCATTGATTTGGATTAATACCCCACGTTACTGTGGTGGTTTTCTTAAAACCGCAAACAAATTCCCGGTTCCAGCAATCCTATAAAAGAAGCGCCATTATTCAGCCACCTTTACCCTGATCCCTTCAGAATGGCTTCCGAATTCCGGCGCATACATGCACTGGATCGACGTTATTCCGTTTGAAAAGTCGCCCTTATGGGTGACGACCAGCTCGTATTCGAACACGTAGGTGCCTTTGTTAAGGTACGAAATGAAAAAGTGCGTGGCCAGGTCTCGCGTGCTTTCGTAATAACCAAGGCCGTCCTGCCACTTATACCCGGAGAGAACGTTCAACGGCTCAAACCCTGCGGCCCGCATGTCTTTTAAATGCACGTATTCCATGTCGCGGTCGATGCGCAGTTCGATCCGCACCGTTATTTTGTCCCCGATTTTTAAACCGCTCTTTTCCGTAACCGGGTCGAGCACCGGACCGCGGTCGCTGTTTCGCTTGACAAACAGCTTTTTGACCAGCCTGAGGGGCGTCGCGGCGCCGGTGATTTTGTCAAGTTGTTCGAAATACTGCCAGTAGAGCGCTCCCCAGGCAACGCCGGACGATCCCTTGGTGACCGTTATGGTGCCCATTTCCGGCTTGATCTCGCCGCCGCTCCACGAGGTCTTGAAATACCCTGTCCCGGCCTCAACGCTTTCGTCCTTCAGCTTTTTCGGGTCAACGACAAGGGACCCGAGGGCCACGGTGACGTCGTTTCCCGCTGCAAGCAGGTCGGTTCCGCGCAGCAGCAGCGCATAGCACGCCTCAGCGGTGGCCTTGGTGGTTTTCCAGTTCTGCGTCTGCTTGCTTTTCAGGAGCCACACCTTCATGGCCTCGACCGATGCAGTGTCGTGCGCCACTTCGTCGAACGCCTCTATGTAAAGCGCTTGGGTCTCGATGGGCGCTTCGTACCAGTGATAGCCCTCGTACATTTCCTTCCAGTACATGCCCATCTCCTCGCTCGAAAGGGAGTTCTCTTTGAGCGAACGGATGATGTGCTGCGGCAGATCGAGGACATTCATCCGGTGCAGGGCCAGCGCGATCATGGCCTGGAGGTAACGGTTGTTTCTGATCCAGTATTTGACAGCCTGCCCCTTGTAATAGTCGTAGGCTTTCCGATTGTGTTCATTGACCGGCAGGTCACTGAAAAACGACCGCGCATAGAGGTACTGGATCTGCATATATCCCAGATTGTTTGAATCAGGCGTTCCATGCGCCAGCACCCACTCATAGTCTTCACTGATGCGGTCGTCAAGGTAGTGCAGGCCCTTCTCCACCATGTTCCGGCAATCACGGTCATCGGTCAGGGCGATCATCTTCAGGTTCCGCAGACGGCCGAACCCGGTAATGATATACTGGGTGATGAACCGGTCGTCGGGCATGCCTTCAAACCAGGGCCAGCCGCCGCTTGCGAGCTGCATTTTGGCAAGCCTGCGTTTGGCTGCATCCAGCTCATTGGACATCCTGTTTAGGTCGAACAGCAGGCCGATCCGTTTTTTGCTTTCAGACTCGTTCTTGCCCTCGAGCACCCACGGCGCCTCTTCGAGAAGAGCGCTTTTAAGCTCCTGGTTCTTCTCCAGGTTCGAAAGCAGGGCTCCGGACGCGCTGCTTTTCCACGAATCAAATACCGCCTTGATCTTTGGCGTTGAGTTTGCTATGCCGGTCGCAATGGTGTTGGCGTAGTATCGGGCAAAGGTCTGTTCCGCACACTCATAGGGATATTCCATAAGATACGGCAGCGCCTGCACTGCATACCAGGCGGGATTCTGCGTGAATTCAAGCGTCAGTTTATGGTTGCGAAGCGTGGCGGATTTGCTGTTTTGCGAAACCAGTTTTCCGAAAACGAATTTCTTCGTCCCCCTGGTGCGCATAGGTAAAGGCATGGTTTCGGTGACGAGCATCCGGTTCGTTACGAGCGGCAGCGTGTTCTCTTCGCCGTCGGAAAAATCGCCTGCCTTTGCCACAATCCGCGCTGCCACGGCCGGAACATTTTCGGGAACGCTGATATCCCAGCCCACGGCGGTGGACAGCCCTTTGTTGATCGTTACGTTTCTGACCGGGCTTGTATTACCGAAGAAGGAGTCAACTGGTTTCATGGTGGTCGCGTCAAAAAGCATGAGCTGCGCCGATCCCGAGAGATCCTTGCCCGAGAGGTTGGTGATTTTTGCGGACAGGGTGATCCGGTCGTTCTCCCGCAAAAAACGCGGCAGATTGGGCATGACCATGAGGTCCTTCTGGGTGACGAGTTCTTTTGAAACCATGCCGTAGCAGAGGTCCTTCGTATGGGCAAACCCGAGCATTTTCCAGCGCGTCAAGGCTTCGGGCATGGTGAAGGACACAACGACCTCGCCCTTTTCGTCGGTGGTAAGATGAGGGTAGAAAAACGCGGTCTCATTTAGGTTGGTTCGAGCCTTGACTGTTGACAGTCCGCTTTCCTGGACCTTTCGTGCCGCAACCGGAGCAGAAACTTTTAGTTCCCCTCCGGCCGCTGCAGAAGCGACGTTAACCGCGGTTTTTTTTAAGGCCATGGCCTCCCCTTTTGCCCGTGATGCCTCCGGCGCGGGCGCCGCCATCGGAGCTGCTTTATCCTCTTCCTCAAACGCCATTCCCAGCCTCGCACGGCGGCCGCCATATCCCCCACCGTAATAATACCCGCCTTCAAACCCGAACCAGTTAAGGTACGGGTACTGCATTGACGGAGAAGAAGCGCTCTCGTTCCATCCTTCGCTGAATACCTGTGCGGCCGCAGCGCCGAACTGGCTGCTCATGTCCCACAGAAGGACCGAACCGTAACAGGGGTAGATGTCGAACTGCCATGAGTGCGGCCTGAACGCATCGAGCGAGGCGTCATAAAGGCATGCCACCATTTCGGCAGCAACCTTGTCCCCTTTCTTTCCGGTAATTCTGATTCTCCACTCCTCTTTCTGTCCCGGCTGCAGTTTGTTCCGGAACGTCTCAAACGTGATCGCGAGGTCCTTGTTGGTCCAGGGCACCGAAATCGTCTGGTCGTGCCGGTAGCTGCGGCCGTTCTTCACAAAAGTAAAGTGGACGCAGAAATTGCCCCGGTGCTTCTCCTCGATCGGTATCTCGATCAGCTTCTGGCTGTTCGAAAGGGTCAGCCACTCTTTTCTGATAATCTCTTTCTTGTGCTCGATCTCATACAAAACCTTCACCTGTTTTTCCGCCGTCCCGATGCACAGCGCCGCCTTCTCGCCCGGCTCGCCCCCTGCCCTGACCGCCGCAAACCAGTCGCACTGCGGCGCTGCCACAGAGCTCTCCAGCGGGGAAAAAACAGTCACATACTGCGTGGAAACAACCTCCTGACCGAACACGTCCTTTGCAGTCGCCTCAACCGCATATACCCCCTGCCGCCAGTTCCTGATATCCGGTATTACAAGTATGGAATCGGTTTTCGTGTCGAGCTGCTTTTCAAAAACCTTTTTTTCTTTCGGCCAGTTCATGACAGCCCGCTCGTTTGCGTAGGGCACGCCCGGGAAAAGTGCGGTAAACTCCTTTTTATCCAGAACATGCCGGTCAGGCTCTTCCCACAACCGGGTCCGCAGCGGAACGTCCGGACCCTTGAGCCGCGAAATCGTAATCGCGACCCTGGTCGGTTCGGAAACACCGCTCATGTTGGTCGCCCGCACGGCAAATGCCGTGTCCTTTGTTTTGTCGACCTGCTGCTGCATGTCAACTGAAAGGTTCAGCGCCGCATACCCCACCGAAACGCTCGATTCGCCGCTCCTTGTTTCTCCGTTCGCGTCGGTTATGTCCGTAAAAACCGTATACATGAACGTGGGATTAAAACTTTTATCCACTGCGGGATCCGGCAGTGCCTTGAACGTAACGGCAAATCCTCCGGTGTCATCAGTCATTGTCGTTCCGCTGGTGATTTCCATTTCAGGCGACGGCGGGCACCAGAAGTTCCACCACCCGAACCAGCAGGGGTACTGCGTCGAACGAACCACACGGTATTTGACCTGCGCGTTGTCGACAGACGAGCCGGCGTACGCTTTTGCCCGGCCGGTCGCCACGATCGATTCGTCGAGCCGGAACTGCCCTTTGACCGGGTTCATCGTCACCTCGAACTTCGGCCGCTTGTACTCCTCGACCGAAAAGTACACCGAACCCCATTTGTCCTGGATATGCATCTGTCCGTTCAGAACGTTGGCCGGCGCAATAAAACTGCCGCTCACGGTCCCGTAGTCGTTGGTGGTAAGGACAAGCGCCGAAACCTTCTGATAATTGACATCGTAGAGTTCAACCGTGGTCGTCCTGCGCGGAACGATCACCGAGTTGTCGTTGTCTCTCCTGAGAACAATCCCTTTGAAGTAAACGGTCTGGCCCGGCCGGTAGATGGCACGGTCGGTAAAGAAGAAGGTCTGCAGAAGCGCTCCGGTCTCCTCTGACCGGCGGTACTGGTAAATCTCCCGGTCGCTCAGGAGACGGTCCTGCCCGTACAAAATTTCGAGGCTGAAGGGATTGACGTGGAAAATGTTCGGCAGGAACGGTGCGGGCAGCACTACCCGCCCTTCGGCATCGGCAGTATATTCGCCTTTGACGACCCGGGTATAGACCCGCTGCGATTCGTCGTATACCCGCTCCAGTTTTCTGACCGTTGCCTTTGCAAGCGGCCCTCCGGTTTCGCGGTCGCGTACGAACAGTTCATACCTTCCGTCAACGTCACGTCCGAAATAGGCGATCCCGGAAACCCAGCAGCCTGCCACGGCGATGCCGTTTTTCGGATAGGGAAAACCTGCGGACGCACTGGCAATCAGGACATAAAAACTCTTCCCGAGCTGCGGCACCTTTATCTCCGCCGAGTGAACCTGATAATCGCCGTCGTCCGGAAGCGCGCACTCCCACTCTGCAGCCGGTTTCTTCAGGCGAAGAGCCTCGATGAATTTTTCCTGCTCGTAATAACCGTACTTTTCCTGAAGCGCCCTGAACTCCTTAAAGTCAATCGGCACTGCGCGGAGCCACAGTCTTCCGATGTTTTTCCATTTGATAAGGGCAAGCGAGGGCTTCCCCGGAACGACAACCTCCTCTGTCTCGAGCGAAACCTCTTTCTGCATGAGCTCGCCTTTCAGCGACGCGCACAGTCCGGCGCCATACGAACCGGGATATTTTTCCATGGCGCTGGCGCACACATCAAGCGCTTTTTTAAGAAACCACCGGTACCGTTCATCCCCATGCGATTTATAGCCCCGTCCCTTTTCCGCATAAGCATCGGCGATCGCATGCATCACTTCTGCGGCAGCCGGATTGGCGCCGCACTTTTTCTGCAGCCATTCAAGCGTTGCGAGATAGAGGCTGTCCTTTGTTTCAAACGTCGCATGCTCCCGGACGAACGCCAGCCGTTTCAGGTCAGCGTCCACCAGCGCTTCATAATCACCGGGAGTGTTATGGAAGGCAACAAGGTCCTGCAGTATCTTCAGCGCGCGGAACTCGAGCGACAGCGAGTCCTTGGTTGCAAGCGGCAGGGCCGCGAAATCGCCGCTGTTCTTCAAATAGTCCTCCCTGTCGATCTGAAAAATGTACGACGGCTTCGGCAGATCGGTCTCGGTGTTCATGAAAAAATCAACGGCCCGGTGGGCGAGAAAATCGTACAGCGTAGGCCGACGCTTGCCGCACTGGCCGGCATCGACAAGAATGTCGTTGACATCGGAAAGCGAAATGGTTTTAAGCGTTTCCTTTTCCCTGAGCGAACCGTCGTACTGCGCGAGCGTGGCCGCAACGATTTTCGAAAGGTCCCAGGTCGTAATGTCTTCAGAAGAGAAATTGACGGTCCTGGTGCGGTCGTAGAAACGCCACCGGTTCTGTTCGTAGTAGCGCCAGTACACTTCGGCCGTCACCGAACGCAGGATCGCCTGCAGAGGGCCATGAGCTTCGCTGGTCTCGCGCTCGAGAAGGTTTATTGCCTTCACGGTCGACTGTTCCTCCTTATACGATTCAAGCCGCATCCGGTACATGAGCGCTTTGACCACCTGGGTCGCTTCGTTCTCTTTTTTTGCTTTTTCGTACACCGTTTCGACCTCTTTGAGCGCCGATTCGGTCAGGCCGCCATTAACCAGCGAATCGATCCTTTTCCACGCCATTGTATCGATCGGCCCGTGCTTCAGTGTTCCCGGCAAAGCGACCTTCACGGTTTGATGGAAAATCGGCTGGTTCCCGCTTACGAGCATCCCGGCAATAACAATACCGGTCAGTGTAACGATGATAACGGCGGTCGTGGGCTTCATGGCAGCTCCTTTTAAAAAAAGGAATATCCTTTTTAACAGTACTAGTATAAATGATGGGAGAAAAAACATAGGAATTTTTACCGGTCAGTAAACATCCAACAAATTCTCGTCACCATGAATTTAGACAGCCCAAATTGGAAAAAGTTCCCTGTCGCAGCGTGATATACGAACTTCTTTCAGGTATCCACCAGCGTCGGAGACATATTTTTAAAGTAATTAATCATTATATCGTGTGATAAAATTATGAAAATCGCAGTCGGCATGAGCGGAGGGGTCGATTCTTCGGTGGCGGCGTTTCTCCTGAAACAGGAGGGCCATGAGGTGATCGGCCTGACCATGAAAATCTGGCGCGGCGATAGAGCCGGGCATGCGCCAAAGGGAAATGCCTGCTACGGGCCTGAGGAGATCGAGGACATCGAACAGACAAGGGCCCTGTGCCGGATGCTCGGCATCGGCTATCATGTCATCGACTGCTCGGAACAGTACGAAACAATCGTCCTTGAGTACTTCAGAAAAGAGTATCGTTCCGGCCGGACACCCAATCCGTGCATCCGCTGCAACCAGGAGATAAAATTCGGGGTGCTGACAGGACTTGCAAAAAAGGAAGGGCTTCTTTTTGATAAATTCGCCACGGGCCACTATGCGCAGGTCGGCTATGACGATCATCGAAAGCGCTGGCTGCTGAAGAATGGAGTGGACGACCGCAAGGACCAGTCCTACTTCCTGTATCGGTTATCGCAGGAACAGCTTGCCGCGACATTGTTTCCGCTCGGCGGAAAGCGGAAAAACGAAGTCCGCACGATTGCAAAAGAGGCCGGACTTCCTGTTCATGACAAGGAGGAGAGCCAGGATTTTTATTCCGGCCATTATGGCGATATCATCGGACAGGAGAACCAGCCCGGCGACATCGTGGACGCGTCCGGGAACATCCGTGGAAAACATGCGGGGATCTGGAACTATACGGTCGGCCAGCGCAAGGGGCTGGGCATCGCGCATGCCGAACCGCTCTACGTGCTTTCCATCGACGTTGCGAAAAACAGGATCGTCGTCGGCACTGAAAAGGAGACCTGGCGCTCGGCGTTTACCGCTGTCGACTGCTCCTGGATCGCATTTGAAAGGCCGTCCGGTCCGTTTACCGCAGAAGTAAAGATCCGTTCGGCGACGCCGGAAGCCGAGGCGAAAATAGAACCTATGCGCGACAATGTCGTACGAGTTTCTTTTGTTGCACCCCGTTCAGGTATTACCCCGGGCCAATCGGCAGTATTTTATACTGGTGATGTTGTGCTTGGCGGAGGGATAATAGACACAGTGGGAAAATAAAGGAATAATTACTTTTGGAAATAAAAGAAGAGCATCAGCCGCAATCCCAGTCGGTCGTTACTCCGGAATCGCTCCTTTCGGTGCTGGGCGTGGTCTATTCCCACCGCAAGACGGCCGACGGCGGCGACATGTACCTGACCCGCTTCGGCCTTCATTATGCCGACATGCTCGAACTTGACAATTGGTACGAAAAGGAATGGTTCGAAGCGAAGCGCGAGCGACTGGAGGGCACCAGCGCCGTGTACCGCGTGCCCACCAAGGAGGTGGCCGGCAGGAGCATCGAGCTCGTGGTGAAAAACTGCCGCGTGGGCGAAGACGTGCCGTTTGAGACGCGCTCGCTCCTGGAATTCATCAACACCGAGTTCAACAGCCCGTGGGAGGAGTTCGCGCTTGTCATGGAGCTGCGCGAAGGGAAATACGGCCCGGCCTCGCTCCACTGTAATACCCAGGAGCCGCTGGCCATTTACGTGCCCCCCGAAAAGATGCAGATATGGCAGAGCGGCCGGTCATATGCGAAAATCAACCGGATCCGCGCCCGCCATCCCGGGATCGACATCGACATCCTGCGCCAGTACAAGCTCATTTACGGATGGATACGGGGCAAGGATGTGCTCCAGCTCTTTACCGAGAGCGGCATGCATGGCCCGGAACTCGACCCGGCGCTTGTCCCGTTTACGCAGAAAGCGACGAACGATCTCGGAAGCAAAGGGTATGTCATGGCCGACATGAAACCCTCGCACGTCATCGTCGGCGAGGAGGATGCGAAAAAGGTGGAAGCCATTGTGGGAGCAACCGATGAGGACACGCAGCGGCTCCGGGCGCTTCTGCTTTCGGACCTTGTTGCGCAGGGAAATTTTTCGGTCATTGATTACGAACTTCTGGTGCGCACGCCGGCACATGAGGAACAGGTGAACTGGTCGCGCCGGCACTCCTACCTCGATGACCAGCGTGACCGCTTCACTGCCACCGAACTGCCTTCGCATCTGGCAGACGCTGAAATTCTCGGCGTGCCCTATATTTTCGGGCAGGTACAGAGCACGGGCGGAAAGCTCTGGGTCGTGGGTCGTAACGCGAGGCTTTTCGATTATTTTCTGCCGGAACGGTGGAGAAAGACGCATGCCTGGAAACTTACTGAAAACAATGACGTGTATTATACGGTGACCAAGGATCAGATTCATCTGGTATGGAAAATTTCCCGTATTGGCGACCAACCGGTACCGGACCCTGCCTGTCCGTTTCCGGAAAAGCTTGAGGAATACGGGTTCAACAGTCCCTTTGAGGAGTTCGCCATTGCACAGCATCTTAACGAAAACGGCATGCCGACCGTCTATGTCAGGGCCGTTTACATGACCGGTACGGTGAAGGCAGAACAGTCGGCCGATTTACGGCGGTACGATTCCCACCGGACGATCCGGGATATTGACGGCAAGTCGATCCTGCTTGAAGACCGCGACTATATTACCCTGCGGGGTTATTTCAACGGGCCGGACTGGTGGGTGGCTGAGCAGACCGGCCAGCTCTGCCGGCCGTTCGATCTGGAACAGGCTGTCGCAAAGGGGCTCATCGACGCGGCCCTGCACAGGAAACTGACCGACAAGGTGCAGAGCGGGCTGAAAAACCTCGGGTACGACGGAATATTGCTTAAAGGCAACGACCTGCTTCTTGCACTTGATCCAAAGAATGAGTTTCTGAAGGATGCCGAAGGTCTGCCCGAGGTGAGGATCTGCAATTTTGAGCTGATAAAAAAAATATAAAGAATATTATTTCCGCGGCGGGTGAATCACCAGTTTCTGTATCTTGCTTTTGATTATCTTTTCCTGGGAAGGATAATCGGCAGTCACCTGATAGAGATAGATATTCGGAGGTAAAGGATACCCGGTCTGGTCGCGGCCGTCCCATGCCTCGCCGTTCGACGCGTTTTTGATCACCTTCAGCAGCCTCCCGCCAAGCGAATAAATTTTAATAACGACATTGAAGTCCAGGGCCGGCATGACATTCTGCGTTGTTGTCGTTGAAGGGTAGAAAAAGAAGCGGGTGCTCTCTCCCATGCGCATTGGATTGGGCGTATTGAAGACATGGTCGAGCGCGAACGTGTTCATATCGGTTATTTCCAGAACGAATTTCGCCTTTGATACATTGCCCAGAAGGTCCTGTGCCGTTATCTGCAAGTTGTAGTTGCCCGGGTTAAGCGAGTTTTCCTCGAAAGACAAGACTGCGTTTCCTTTCCGGAAATCCCCCTCGGCGAACTGGAACTTATAATTGATATTGCGGCGGCTAATAATGCCGGGGATCTCCATAGTCAATCCTTGGTCCGGGCCGTTGTCAATGACATTGATGCCGCTTTGGTCGAAAAGGTCGATCTCGCATTTGAGCGGCAGGGACGAAACAATATGGTCGGTGAATGAAACCGAACCGCTGCGCATGGATGCGATATCATAGACCGGCCTCAGGGTGATTCTCGGCCCGACCGTGTCGTTGCTTGACGTGCACTTTGTGCAGGTCCCGTGGAAAAAAATCGAATCGCACCCTCCCCCGGCCACCGAGTCTTCCCATGCATAGGCGGTGAGCCTGGCGCCGCTTTGATCGAAAATGATGCTGGGCGGTATGATCGCGGCCTGCTCGAACGAACCGTTACGCACCGCGGTCTGGGCGGAAAAAATCGGTTTCCCCGGCCTCAGCCACCGTACTGTGGTGTCGGCCCCACCGTCTTTACGTCCGGTTATTTCGGGCGGATTGAAAATAGTCACTTGCACAAAAGCCGGAAGGGTGGTCCCGAAACTTCCGTCAACAACGCCGTTTTGATCAACGATGGTCCCCTTGATGTTTATCTGCTGCATCGCCATAAGCGTATCGCTCTGCGGTTTGTTGTCAGCATCGTAAAGCTTGAGCACCACCCGCCGGGATAAATTTGCGAGCCGGACCGAGGGATCGCCTAAAAGCACATAGACGTTGCTGTTGCCGTTCGAGTTCCCCCCGCAGGCCAGCTTTGCATTGAGGATGGCCATGCCGATTGTCGGGCTCTGCGCGGTAAAAAGCAAATCGTAGAGATTGATCCCCAGTTCCGTGTTAGCCCAGGGCATGGCGCCACGGGTGCTGGCAAACGAGGCGATTGCCCCTGCTCCAGGGGCGTTGAAAAGGCATTCCGCAAGCGACGTATTGCCCGGCTTGTCAAAGGTCGAAACACCGCAGGAAAACGATGAGATAAACGGATACCGATTTGCATTATATAACTGCTGCACCGTGCTCGGCTGAAGCACGTGTTCGTCGGCCCAGTAGACATACGATCCGTGGCCGAAATAGTTCACGTAGCCGACGCCGCTGTTGATCTGATTGACAATGGCGGCCGATGCCTCGGGTTTTTCGCGGACAGTGTTCCACGGATAATTGTATTCATACACCTTTCGCAGGTCCAGCCACGGCCGTGCCGTTCCCACGGCAGCGGCGAGCATTTCTGACGATACCGTGTGGCCGCTCTGATTATTGGGCGAGCAGATGCCGCCGTCATAGGTCATTCCCTGCATATCGTCATCCGCAACGAGCATCATGGTGTTGCGCCACGAACCCCAGTCGGCCGACAGGCCTTCGGTCGCTATGATTTTATTAACCATGACCGATGCCGCCGCATTGTTTATGTCGTTTTGTGTCTGGCACGGCAACCGCCCGAGCGCCACGGTATTTTCGCCCGAACTGCTGAAATCGCCCGGGGAGAGTGCCGCATAAAAATCCTCGACGCAGGTGTTGCCCCCCAGTTCCATCGGAGGAATGTAATTCTTCTCGGATGTGTATACCTGCTTGTAGTCATAATTTCCGCACCCCATGAGCACCACATAATCGAGCATGTTCTGGCTCTGCCAGTTGCGGACCACAAAGGCAAGAAAATTCCGCAGCGCCACCGGGTCCATATTCCCGCCCGCAAATGCGGTATAGATGTCATTGATGCTGACGATACGGGGACTCGTAAAACCATGGTGCGCCTTATGGTCTGCCAGTTGATTGGCCTGGTTTAGAAAAGCAGGGTGCGTGACAATGAGGTAATCGGCGAAATTCGACGCGTCCCTGAGGTCCGGGATGGTATAATTCGAACCGCTCATGACCGTGGGCGGCAATGAAAAGTCCCCATCGGCCAGCGTAATGAACCCCTGCCCGTTGCACAGGAAATAGCGGGCGCCGCTGTTGCCCGTATCGCTCCACACATAGGGCGTGCCGCCCGGGATCGTGTCGACCAGCCCGACGGCGCTTTCGTCAGGCGGGATCCGGAAAACATAGATCAGACCGCTGCCGGTTGATGAAAACCGGTAACTTATTACGCCGGTGTCACCCGACGAAAACACCGTCATGCGCAGCGCCGAATCCGCCCTGGCCGACAACGGCTGCCGGTAATCGACCCGGATATTTCTAAGCTGCCAGTAGTAATTGTTGTACGACTGGTCCGTATAGATAATACGCAGATACCGGCTTCCCCAGCGCGGAACCGGATAATCCACGTCAGTTTGACAACCTGCACAGATCGTATCGTCACCTGAAGTGTCCGAAAAGACCGCCGTGACCGGGGCACCTGTATTTTCATACTTTTGAAACCGCAGAATTCCGCCGATCGTTTTGTCGATGTGCGGAAGATCCAGCTGCACGTCGAACTCCCTGTTATACCGTGACAAAGCTTCCCATACGTAACTGACGATATCATCCGGAACCGGGGTCCCGTTGATGTCGATAATTACCGGCTGGGATACCGGCTGCCCGAACATTATGTGGTTGGTGAAATAGTCATCTATCCCGGCGCTTCCCGCGGGCTGCACGAAGCGATTGACGCTTGCGCCGTTCCCCGCCTTGATCGTCAGCCAGTAATGCCGGTTGTCATCATAGTTGTCGAGGTTGTAGCTGAACGTGCTGCTCCAGAAATTGTACCCCCAATCGGAAAGACCGGTAACATAGGCCAGAACATAATCGCTGTCATCGACGAAACCGTTTCCGTTGTGGTCACAGCGGAAGAGCGGTACCTCGGCTATACCGGCAGGGATCGAATCAATGGAAGGACAGATCTCGGGCAGCTCGCCCTTAAACGAAGCATACAGGGCCACGCTGTTGATCGCCATAAAGGAGGTATCCACGTTGACATTGCCGTGCAGTGAACCGAATATGCGCTTAAGCTGAGCACCGCCGATTTTTAAAATGCCGTTTTCATTGATCTGGTAGCTGTTCATTCCGGCATGACCGTCGCCGATAGTAAACGTGCAACGCGGCTGGAGGGAGGAGAGCGGGAAGGCATCGGCAGTTTTCCCTAATCCTTTGCGTTGCAAGGGCTTCATCCACCCGGTTGCTACATCATAATTCAGCACCTGCTGTTTAAGAACGCGCTGGTAGGCGGCGGTGACCATCGGCTGCATGCTGCGGGAGAGGGGTGTTCCGGCAGGAAAATCAACGGTACACTCCCCGCTTGCAAGCACCTGAGCGGTGTGGGTGTTTGCATCATACCTGAAAGGACGTATGATAAGATTCACCGCACGCATGTTCTTAAGCCATGTATAGCGCGGTACCGATATCCAGCCATCAGGGAACTGAATGTCCTTTGGCATTGGGTAAATTTTGCCGCCGTCTATCATATTATTTTTAAGCGGATGCCTGAGCGTAATTGTCCTGAAAGTTCCGGGAACAAAATGTACGCGGACCTGCCCCGAAACCGGAATTCCCGCATAAACGGAAAATCCCGGAATTGCCGGTTTACCAACGGAACCCAGTATGACATTCGCTCCGCTGAATGTCAGGGTTGCGGTATCAAATGACCCCAATTCCCATCTGAATACAAGCCGTGATGTTGTATTTTGAATGACGCGGACCGATGCGGCAAGGGGACACGCCATCAGTAAAAGACCGACAATCAGATATTGGCTCTTTTTCATCTCTTCTTCTCAGGCTCAAGTAATGCGGGAAACCGTATGATAAGGTAAAAATAACTCCTGTCGCATTCGGCTGTATCCCTGCGAGGTAGAACACCGGTCATTTGTTACCTCTTCAGATTACGGCTATGTAGCGAAAGAATTTCTGTTTCCCTTATTTTTTCATGCAGTGAACGGGCAACGGCTTTCCCCCGAGCATAGGTATTGTGCAATAAAAAAGGCCTCACTGCCGGGGCATGACGAGGCCATTCTGAAAGGAGTTGTTTCGCTTACTGTTTCTTCGCGCCCGTGATCGCTTCTTTCGCGGCCTTTGCAACGCGGAATTTCACAACGCGCTTTGCCGGAATCTGGATCTGTTCGCCGGTCGCCGGGTTCCTGCCGATCCTGGCCTTTCGGTTGACCAGCACGAGTTTGCCGATGCCCGGAATCATGAACGCGTTCTTTGCCTCTTTATAGGCAAGTTCCGCCAGTGTGTCAAAAAAGAACTTTACCTGTTTCTTCGGAAGCTGCACCGTTTCGGCCAGCTTTGCGACGGTCTGTGCCTGGGTCAAGCCTTTTCCTGCCATGACTACTCCTTGATTGTTAAGAATGAATACAAATTAACCATGTATTGGAGAAAGTATAAATCAGTGTTCCCTGGGTTGTAAAGAAAAATTAATCACCCGAACGATCTCTGCAGGAGCGTAAGATCGAGCTCCGGATATACCGGAAAACGGGACATTATTCCGGCAACAAGCACTTTGGCGTTTTTCTTTTCTTCAGGATCGATTGTGTATTTCGCTTTGCTCTGCCGGCCCGCATGCGTTCCGCCGGCAATGGTCTCGGGTTTCGTATGTGCAAGCACACGCTTGATGATCGAGGCCATTTCGCGCATCTCTCTGTTTCCCATGCCGAGCGTCGTCACTGCCGGCGTGCCCATGCGTAAACCGCTTGTGTACCACGGCCCGTTCGGATCAAAGGGGAGCGAATTGCGGTTGCAGGTGACGCCGCACTCGCGAAGCGCGCTCTCGGCCTGGCGGCCGGTCAGGCCGAACTGCGTGACATTGATAAGGAAGAGGTGGTTGTCGGTGCCGCCGGTGGCAAGGGTCATACCCTCTTTTATGCATGCAGCCGCCAGCGCCTGCGCGTTGACCACGATCCTTCCGGCGTATTCCCTGAATCCGGGCGTGTTTGCTTCTGTCAATGCTACGGCCTTGGCCGCCATACAGTGGCCAAGCGGGCCGCCGATGACGAGCGGGCATCCTTTGTCCACGCTCTCGGCGAATTCTTTGTCGCACAGCACCAGCCCCCCGCGCGGGCCGCGCAGTGTTTTGTGTGTGGTGGTGGTAACGACCTGCGCGTGAGGAACCGGATTATAGTCGCCGGTGAACACCCCTCCGGCAACGAGTCCTGCAAAATGGGCCATGTCGACCATGAACACGGCATTGGCCTTGTCGGCGATTTTGCGCATGCGTGCGAAGTTGATCTTTCGCGGATACGCGCTGTAGCCGGCGAGCAGGATGAGCGGCTTCAGATCGAGCGCCATCTTCTCGACCGCATCGTAATCGATGAGGCCGGTAGTGCGGTCAACGCCGTAGCTGTAGGCGTCAAACATCTGCGCAGAAACATTGTGCCTGTACCCGTGCGTCAAATGGCCGCCAGAGTAATAATCCATGCCGAGCAGACGCTGGTTGTGAAGTTTACTACGCAGTTTTTCCCAATCCTCGCGCGAAAGGTCTGACGGATTGGTTTCGCCGAGCGCAGGCGTCTCGATCCGTGTATTGAGGATGGCCCAGAAGGCGATGAGGTTCGCGTCAGCGCCGCTGTGCGGCTGCACATAGGCGTGTTCGCAGCCGAACAGTTTGCATGCCTGTTCCGCGGCATACGACTCCACCGCATCGATGTTGTCGCACCCGGCGTAAAAACGGTGCAGCGGGAAACCTTCGGCGTATTTGTCGGTGAGAAGGTTGCCCATGGCGAGCTGGGTGGCGAGCGAGCAGTAGTTTTCGCTGGCAATGAGCTTGAGGTTCGCGCGCTGGTCGGCCAGCTCTTTTACTATGGAACGGGCGATGGCAGGAGCGACGTTCGCCACCATCGTAAGATTGGCAAGATAGGCAAGAAGCCCGGTGTCGATTTTTTCCGGCCTGGTGCGGGAAAGGTATTCTGCGACGGCATTGGTTGTAGGCATAGGAAACATCCCCCTGCGTTATGAGACGGTGAAATGAAAAATAGTTTTTAATGAGGGAGAATTAAATAGAAATAGATAAGAATAAGACTAAAACTATTTTCCTTTCTATGTGGGCCTTATTGAAATTCTCTTTTTTTATTGTCTTATTTAATTCTTATTCCTTCGCCGGAACCCTCTTCGACCTTCAAGGCCGGGTCCCTTCCTCCATCTCTCCGGCATTCCTGACCAGCAACTATGTGCGCATCTGGAAGGCGGTTGCCCCGGATACGGCGGTCAACAGAAATCCCATCGCTATCATTTATTACTCCCGCAGCGATGAGCGGAAGCTCGGGGTAAGGCTACCCGAATGGGGCGGCGGCGGCGCCATCGGTAAAGACACCATCATCGTTCCCATCGACCGTTTTCCCCTGTCCGACATGGACCTCGGCAGGGTGACCGTACACGAACTCGTGCACATTGCGCTCGAACGGGCATACGGCCTGCTCCGGATTCCGCGCTGGTTTCACGAAGGTTTGGCCATGACGCTTTCCGGCGAGCTGTCGTTCGACGAGCAGCTCACGCTCTCCCGCGCGATTTTTACAAAGAAGCTCATGCCGCTCGATTCCATCGAGCGGGTCAACCGGTTCGACGCGTTCGGCGCAGCGCTCGCCTACAGCGAAAGCCATCTAGCCGTGGCCTACATGATCGATAAATACGGGATCGACGGCATACCGGAACTTCTTAATGAGGTCCGGGCTGCAGGAAAATTCGACACCTCGCTGTTCACCGTATTCGGGTTTGCTCCGCAGGAGTACGACCGGATGGTGCACAATTATATCATCGAGCGCTACCGCTTCCTTTTTTTCTTCAGCGATACCTATCTTTTCTGGATGTTGGGCGCGTTTCTTGTCATTGCCGGATTTATTGCGGTTAGAATTCGTATCAGGAAAAGAGAAAAACAAATGGAAGAAGAGGAAAATGCGGCGGATGAAAGAGAAAAATTAGAAAATAATAGTAAACAATAAAATTTTGGATGGCTGAGCCTTAGTAGCCGGAACGGAGTAAGGCTACAAATCTGCGTGGCCCAGGTGCGATGGCACCGCAGGACAAAGCAGACATCACTCTCACGAACAGATTTCGCCAAGCATGAAACTTCAGTTTGGGGGGATGCACGAGACGTTATCGCATTCGAAAATCCAAAGGCAACTACTTTTACCGCGTTTATCTACCTTCAGTAAAAGTTATAATGTCAATGCGTGTTCATCAAAAACGATAATCCCGCAGGCCAAAGGCCGAGGAGGCTGGAGCGAGGGGGAGACTTCCCCCGCAAAAAAATTATTTGATATTTTCGGTTTTTATAATATTTAAAAGCTCTTCCGGCTTGGTGACAAGAAAATCCGGGTTTGCGGCTTCAAGCGATTCTTTTGTATTATACCCCCACGTGACCGCGGCGACCCTGATCCCGGCTTTACGGCACGCCTCTATGTCGCCGATGGTATCGCCGACGTAGAGAATATGCTCTTTCTGCAGGTGGTGCCTGTGGATCAGGCCGCGCAGCTTCGACAGTTTGCCGAAAACGGCCGAGGAATAGGCGCCGATGTCGAAAAAATCAAGGTTGTAATGCTTCAGAAACCATGCCACATTTTCCTCTGAATTTGAGGAGACAATGCCGAGGAGTCCGCAGCAGGACCTTGCCTCTTTCAGCACGTCGGCAATGCCCTTGACAGGACAGACCCTCCCGATGTTTTCGTGGATCTCCTGGCGTATCCGCAGCAGCATGGCGGGCATTTTCCGCAAGGGAACCTTCAGGTCGCGGATCGCTTCCTTCAGGGGGGCGTTTCTGAAATGGACGACCTCTTCTTTTGTCACCTGCCGTATGCCGAACACATCGGCGATTTTTTCCCCGATGACCATGGCAAGATCAAAGGTGTCGGCAATGGTGCCGTCAAAATCGAAGAGAAGCACTGAGATCATATCCAGGTACGACCTTCTTTCATGGCTGCGGTTCCTTTTGTCCTGTCCCGGCGCCAACGTCGCTTTCAGTGTCCGTCACGATTTTGGGTTTTTCATACTGCAAAACAACGGCGCCGAGCGGCGGCAGCATGAGCTGCAGCGACTGCTTCCTGCCGAAACACGGCACATTTTTGGTCGCAACGCCGCCGCTGTTGCCCACATTGCTCCCGCCGTACGCCGCCGCATCGCTGTTCAGGATTTCCTTCCAGAAACCTTGAAACGGAACGCCGACCAGATACCGGGGACGGGGAACCGGCGTGAAATTGCATGCTATCAGCAGCACGTCCTCGGGTTCCTCGCCTTTTCGCAGATACGAAATGACGCTGTGCTCCCAATCCTTGAAATCAACCCACTCGAAACCCCTGCCGTCGAAATCGAAAACGTGCATGGCCGGGACCGTTCGATACAGACGATTAAGGTCGCGGACAAGGAGCTGCATCCCCTTGTGCCGGTCGTGCGATGCGAGGTCCCACTCAAGCGCGCCATCGTGCGCCCATTCGCGCCACTGGCCGAATTCACTGCCCATGAAAATGAGCTTTTTACCCGGATGGGTGAATTGATAGGTAAAGAGCAGCCGCACATTGGCAAGGCGCCGCCAGTCGTCGCCCGGCATTTTATTGACAAGAGAGCCTTTGCCGTGCACGACCTCGTCGTGCGAAAGCGGAAGCACGTAGTTTTCGGAAAAAGCGTAGAGCATGCTGAAGGTGAGCTCGTTGTGGTGGTATTTCCGGTGAATCGGGTCTTTTCCCAGGTAGTAGAGCGTGTCGTGCATCCAGCCCATGTTCCATTTCATGCCGAACCCCAAACCCCCGATATAGGTGGGCTTCGACACCATGGGCCATGCCGTCGACTCTTCGGCAATCATCTGGATATCGGGGAACGCCTTGTACAGCTCTTCGTTGAGCTGTTTCAGGAACGCGATCGCTTCCAGGTTCTCGCGGCCGCCGAACTTGTTGGGGATCCATTGCCCGGCGCTGCGCGAGTAATCGCGGTAGAGCATCGACGCGACCGCGTCGACACGCAGCCCGTCGGCATGATATTTGTCAAGCCAGAACATTGCGCTCGAAAAAAGAAACGACCGGACTTCGGCGCGGCCGTAGTTGAAGATGTAACTCTTCCAGTCCGGGTGGAACCCTTCGCGCGGGTCGGCATGCTCGTAGAGATGGGTGCCGTCGTAATACACGAGGCCGTGCTCGTCGCCCGGGAAATGGGACGGGACCCAGTCGAGGATCACGCCGATGTTCTTCTGGTGCAGGTAATCCACGAGAAACATGAAATCCTGTGGCGTGCCGTACCGGCTCGTCGGCGCGAAATAACCGGTCGTCTGGTAGCCCCACGAACCGTAGAACGGGTGTTCCATGATCGGCAGAAACTCGACGTGCGTAAACCCCTGTTCATTAACGTATTCTGCCAGGAGCGGCGCCATTTCGCGGTAGTTCAGCCATGCATCCTTGCCGCTGCTCTTCCGGCGCCACGATCCGAGATGCACCTCATAAATCGAAATAGGGCTTGTGAGTGCATTGCGGTTTTTCCGTTTCCGCATCCAGCCGGCGTCCTGCCACTGGTAATTAATGTCCCAGATGATCGGAGAGGTCTGAGGCGGAACTTCCGCGTAATACGCAAACGGATCTCCACGGTTTGCCCGGTACTTGTTGCTGCTTGATTCCACATGGAATTTATACAGCGTTCCGGCTTCCAACCCGGGAATAAACCCTTCCCAGATACCGGAGCCGTCCGCACGGCAGGACAGTTTATTCGTTGCGGAATTCCACCCGTTGAAATCGCCGGTCACCGACATTGTTTTTGCGTTGGGGGCCCACACGGCGAAATAAACGCCTTCGGTTCCATCGTCTGCGGCCATGAGATGGGCGCCGAATTTTTCATACAGTTTGAAATGGCTGCCCTGCCGGAACAGGTAAATGTCGAAATCGCTGAATCGCGACAGCGCGCCTGCTTTTCCGGCTTTTTGGTTCGGTGATGGCTGAATATCATTCATTATTCGGTTTCCTCATCGCGGGAGCCCGCTGTTTGTTATGATACTATTTCGGTAAAATCCCGGACATAAAATTATATATGCCGAAAGAAGCTACTACAAGTTAAACCGAAAGCAGTGCATTACCGTTAAAAAAATGGATGCCTTGACAATAAATAGTGCTTCTATTATATTGAGCCGAAAACACGAAAACAACTTCCTCTGCATATTACATCTGTAATAAAAGGGCCCAATGAAACGTGTACTAGTATTACTGGCGCTGGTGGCCGCAATTGCGGCAGTGATTTTCATCGCACCGCGGCTTCGGCCGTGCGGAGCACAAAAAAAAGACCTGCAGACCGCCCTGGCGAAGGATATCGGCGCGCTGAATAAAATAATACCCTCCCGCGCCGTTCCTGATGTCAACCACTCGAAAATCATTTCGCCGGGTGCTTGGAAAAAAGAGATGGAAGAATATGCCGCCTGGCTTGCCGGAGCTCCCGAGGTGAATGTCGACCGGGTAAAAAGGAATGCGCTGCTCGACACCCTGAACAGGAAGGCCGTTGGCCTTCACGAGGACAATTTCATCATCAACGACACCCGGAAGAAAATCTCATTACAGCAATACACGGCGATCTGGAACGGCGTTTTTTTCGCAACCGGGGTAACACCGGATTCCGGCCACCGCCGTCTGGCCGCATCATGCTACGATAAAAAACTGTCCTTTATCAGGGTTTCTGCTTTGACAAGCTATGTTTACGAGGTATCGCTCATTGATACTGCCGCCAACCGGCGTGCCGTATTCAGCGTCTATCCGGAGAGCAGCACCTTTGTCCTTGCGCCGGCCGGAACGCACCTTATGCTGTGCAAAAGCAGCTATCAGCCCGGGCCCGGAATGATCTGGCATTCCGCGCCGACCATTATTCCGATCATTGTGCCGGAATCGCCGTCGCTTTTTTCATTTACTCTTCAGACGCAGGTGGTAAGGGAAAAAGAAAAAAAACCGGATAAATAACCGGCAATTGCCTCCCAAACACTCAACCGTCGAATTGCTCATGTTTCGAAACCGTGTCATCACTGATCGCAATGTTTTTTTCCAGTTATTGGATCGCTCCATCTGGTTTTCTGCATTCGCGGCAACCATTCTGATTTTCATCGGCTGCAATCGCTGTTCTTCCCCGGACAAAACAGGAGTTCCGGCAACAATCAATGTTTCCGATACCATTGCCATCGGCTTTTACAACGTCGAAAACCTGTTCGACCTCAACTACGACGGGGACGAATATCCCGAATACCGGCCCGGTGCGCTCGGCTGGAACAAGCAGACCTGGGAAAAAAAGGTTTACAACATCGCCTCCGCGATTGCCGCCATGAACGTTGCCGTGATCGGCCTTTGCGAAGTGGAAAACCGGAACGCTCTCGAAGGCTTGCGGAAGGAGCTGGGGAACCTCGGCGCCGAGTATCCGTATTCCGCGATTGCCGATATTCCAAGCCATACCGTGACCTGCCCGGCGCTTCTTTCGAAGCTGCCGGTTACCCGTTGGCAGGGTTTCGGTCCGGCAGTCGACGCACCGATACGGCGCAATATTCTCGAAGCAGACGTTGACTGCGGCAGAACGTCGCTTAAAATATTTGTCAACCACTGGCCGTCCAAGGCGCATCCAGAATCCCAGCGGATCGTGATGGCGCAGGTGCTTGCGAAGCGTATCGCGCAGCTTCCCGCACAAACAGGTTACATCATCATGGGGGACCTCAATGCCGATTACGATGAGTGGTGCAAATTCCACACCGAAGGACTCGATGATACCAAAGGGGTGACCGGGCTCAACCACCTTCTGAAAACCGTTCACGGCGGCCCTGGAAATTTTTTGTCGTACGTTAATAAACAGGAAATGGCCGCCGCCGACAGTTCGTGGCTTTACGATCTCTGGCTCGAACTTCCGGAAAGCAGGCGCTGCAGCCGCATGTATCAAGGCCACTTTGAAACGCCCGACCATATCCTTTTGCCCCCTGCGCTTTTCCGCGCAAGCGGCATTTCGTATTGCGACAAATCCTTTGAAGCATTCACCTGGAACGGTGCGCTTCTCCGCAACAACGAACCGTTCAGCTGGCAGATGAGCGGGTTCGGCAAGCGGCGGTTTCATACCGGGGAGGGCTATTCGGACCATCTTCCGGTCCGCGCCTGCTTTGCCGGAAAACCATTTGCCTTTGCCGCACAAAGCAGTCATGATTCTTCTGTTAAAAACAAACCGTCATGCGGGACATCCGCAGAGGGCGGATTCGAGCGATCAATGGAAGGATGGCTGGCCTGCGGTCAGGGAATCGATGTCTCACGCGACAGCAGCATGCCGGCTGCCGGCCGCTACTGTCTCCGCATACAGGGAAATCTTCCGCCGGATAAAAACTGCTGCATCGCCAGGACAATCCTGCGCAGGGATGCGCTCAACCGTTCGCGATGGGCGCAAATCATGTTCGACTTCCGCGGCTCGGGGAAACTGTTGCTGCGCGTGCGGTCCGGAAAAGGGCGCTGGCGCTATTACGTCGGCCCTGCCTTTGCCTCTTCAGGTTCGGCACGCTATCTGCCGGTCAGTGTTCCATCGTGGAAGCACTTTGCCCTGTCGTTTACTTACGACAACCTCGCCTCCCAGGACCTTTCGATAGAAATCCATTCGGCGAAAGGCCTGCCCTTCCGTTTCTACGTGGACAATGTCGCGGTGAAATAGTATCACCGGCCGGCGGTTTCAAGATAATGGCTA
This sequence comes from Chitinispirillaceae bacterium, assembly GCA_049514575.1. Lineage (GTDB taxonomy): Bacteria > Fibrobacterota > Chitinivibrionia > Chitinivibrionales > Chitinispirillaceae > BOG-1184. The sequence goes on from JBEKUX010000009.1 coordinate 53,843, forward strand.
TCGCTTAGTTCCGATAGTTTCTTTGCAGCCAGCTCCGGCGTAATATCGCGCTGCGGCATGGAGAGCAGTTCGTAGCCGACCATGAACTTCTGCACCGCGGCCGAACGCAGGAGCGGCGGGAAAAAATGGAAATGGAAGTGCCATTCCGGGTGTTTGCCGCCGTCGGTCGGTTTCTGGTGGATGCCCATGGAGTAGGGAAAACTCGTGAGGAACAGATTGTCGTAACGGGTCGTGATCCGCTTGAGCGCGCCGGCAAGGTCGCGCCGCAGTTTACCGCTCATTTCCTTAATACTTGTCAGGTGGCTCTTGGGCAGCAGCATGGTCTCAAACGGCCATACCGCCCAGAAGGGAACGAGTGCGATGAACGAGTCGTTCTCGTACACGATACGCTCTTTTTTCTTGACCTCAAGTTCCAGATAATCGCACAGCAGGCAATGCTGCTTTTTCGCCTTGAAGTAACGTTCCTGGCTGGTCCCCTCCCGTAATGGAATGACCGGTACCTGTTCGTCGGCCCAGATCTGGCCGTGCGGGTGCGGGTTCGAACACCCCATCTGCGCGCCTTTATTCTCGAAAACCTGGACATGGTTGATCTCTTTTAAACTGCCGAGTTCAACATATTGTTCTACCCATGTGTCAACAACACCGTTAAGGGCCTCAACGCTCATGCGCGGCATGGTGAGATCGTGACGGGGCGAATAGCAGAGCACACGGCATTCACCTTTTTCGTTTTTCGCGACAATCAGGCCGTTTTCGTTAAGCTGCTCACCGGGCGCTTCGAGGTAGAGCGCAGAAAAATCGTTTTTAAATACAAAAGTGCCGGTATACCGGGGATTGACGACCCCTTCCGCCCGCTTGTTGCCGGGGCACAGGTAACAGTCCGGGTTATGCGGAATGCCGGGCTGCAGAAGTGTTTCATCGGTTTTCCCCTGCCAGGGCCTCCTGGTGCGGTGCGGTGAAACAAGTATCCACTCGTCGAGAAGAGGATTGTAACGGCGGTGAGGGTGTTCGGCAAGGTTCATTAATTATGCAACTCCTTTTTGAAAAACCACCTAGTGATAAAATACACAAAAAGCCGACAGCATTAAAAACCATTTCAACGTTGCTCGCCTTATTTTTCAATAAAAACATTGCAGGAATACGGTTCGAAAATTATAATCACTCTCCTTCCTGGCGCGGCATAAGGAAGGCCGCGTGCCCGGAAATTAATTTTAATTAACCCTCAACAGGACAGCGGGCATGGGTGACAAAAAATTGCCTGAGCTACAAAAGGGCTCACACCTGAGCCGGGACCTGCTGTGGCTTTCGACGCTCGGCATCAATCTGGTACTTGCCAGCGCTGCAGGTGTTGTCATAGGGTATTATCTTGATAAGTGGCTGAAGACACCGCCGGTCCTGACGATTGTTTTTTTCTGTATCGGCACCTTTGCAGGGTTCAGACAGATTTACAAAGACGTGCGGAAACTGGGAAGCGACAATGAACGGAAAGAATAAAATTCCTGCGCGATTATCGGCAGGTTTTGCAATCGTGATGCTGGCGGCCATAGTCCTGTTGCGGCGGCCGGGTGCCGCACACGTTGTTACCGGAATCGTGTGGGGGATGGTTGTTGCACTTCTAGGTCTGTTGATATACTATATAGTGATTCCGCGGCCAGGTGTACAGGTTAAAAGTTTTATACGTGGCTATCTGCCGGGCGCGCTCCTGCGATATGTGATCATGATCTGTGCTTTTTGCGCCGTGGTGTTCTGGCTTAAAATCAACGCGGTCGGCGTTCTGCTCGGCGCCTTTGCGGGAATGATGACCGCGACCTTCATTTCCCTTAACAAAATGCGACATCCGGAGGCGTGAACGACATGTCCAGCGGCACCATGGAATTCGAAAGCATAGGGTGGCATATCCCTCATGTTCCCACCACGCTCTTTTTTGCGTGGATCGTATGGGCGGTTCTTATCGTCATGTCCATCGTCGTTGCTAAACGCGCCAAACTCATCCCCGGGGGTCCGCAGGTCATTTTCGAGATGCTCATCGAATATATCTGCGGCCTTGCCGACGAGCTCATAGGCCCGGAAGCGCGGAAATTCTATCCGCTCTTCATCGGCCTTTTTTTCTTTATATTAATAAGCAATCTTATCGGGTTCATTCCCGGCCTTGTATCGCCGACCTCTGACCCGAACCTGACGTTCGGACTGGCCATCATGGTCTTTTTATATTTCATATTCATCGGTTTCAAATATAACGGCATCGGCTACCTCAGGCAGTTCAAAGGCCCGAAACTGCCGTGGTTCATGTTTCCAATTTCAATTTTGATCTCCCTTACCGAAATCATTTCGTTCTTTACCCGGCCGTTTTCGCTTGGCCTTCGTCTTTTCTGCAATATTTTTTCCAAAGAGCTCTTTCTCGGGATACTCGCCTGGCTTATCATGCAATTTATTTTTACCCCGGTGTTTTTCAATAAGGCGCTTTCGATAGGAATGCTGGTTTTCATGCGGCCGGCGATTATTCTCCTTGGATTTATCATTGCGTTCATTCAGGCGCTGGTGTTTATGGTCCTTTCGATGTCGTACATCGCCGGCGCCGTCTCTATGGAAGAACATTAACAACCAACTTGTAACGGAGGAGTCTCATGACTAAAAAAGTACTGGTTCAGCTCTTCGTGCTTCTGGGGGCTGCGGCGGTCTGCGCGGCGGAAACCGTGACACCGGGCGGCATGGCCGCGGCGACCTATTTCGGCAACACGCTTCTTGCGTCGGGTATCGGCGTGGGCATTGCGGCCGGCGGGTGCGGCATCGGCATGGGTCTGGTGATCGCGAGCGCCCTGCAGGGTATTGCGCGTCAGCCGGAACTGCAATCAAAGCTGCAGATGAACATGCTGCTCGGGTTTGCGCTCATCGAAGCGCAGGTGCTGTACGCGCTTTTCCTGGCCATTATTTTTATTTTCGCGAACCCGTTTGCCGCAAAAGTGGTCGGCGGCTGAAGATCTTTTCGACAGCCGGCGCTGTCGTTTTCCAATGCCGAGAGGAGTACAATGCCTGAAATCAATTGGCAAATAATGCTGTCACAGGTCATGACCTTCCTGATCGCGCTTGCCGTGGTGTGGAAGTTCGGCTGGAAGCCGCTCACGCAGTTCATCCGCGACCGCCAGGAAAAGGTGAAGAAGACGCTTGACGATGCGGAAAATTCCCGGCAGTCGATCGCGAGGCTGGAAGCCGAGTACCGGGCGAAGCTCGAACAGATCGAGCGGAAATCGGCCGAGCTCATTGCGGCCGCGCGGCAGGATGCCGGCCGGGCGAAAGATGAAATCATGCGCGCGGCCCAGACTGAAGCCATGGAACTGCGGAAAAAGGCGCACGAACAGCTCGAAGCTGACCGCCGCCAGCTCATGGCGGAAATGCGCTCCGAGATTGTCGGGCTTTCCATGGCGATCGCCGAAAAGGCGCTGCACGAACCGCTCCCGGAATCGATACAAGACCGGAAATTCAAGGATATCCTTCAGGGGTTGAAAGGAACGCGGAAACCGTCATGAAGAGCGGAGGCCCCTTTGCCCGGGAATATGCCCGTGTGCTTGACGACCTGGCTCCAGCCGAGCGGAAAGCCGTACAGTCCTATTTCCGCCGGCTCGGGGACTCCCTGGGGCAGATAAAAAACTTTCTGGATCATCCGGTCATTCCTGATTCCGAAAAGCTGCGTTCCCTTGAAGCAATAGCGCCGCAGCGGTTCAGCCCTCTTATGGAGCGTATCCTGGGCGATATCATTAAACGGAAGAAGACCTTTCTTTTTGCCGCCATTGCCGATGAAATGGAACGTCGGTCGGACGAGGCGCAGAACATCCATTCCGTGGTGGTCACCAGTGGGGCGGAGCTCGCCGAACACCTGCGGACAACCCTCACCGAACAGCTGAAAAAGTACTGTGCGGGCGGGGTAAAGGTGCGGTTCGCGGTGGACAGCGCGCTTATCGCCGGCTTCTGCATAAAGATAGGCGATACGGTTATTGACAATTCAATAATGACGGACCTCGAACATATCCGTCGGGAACTTATGACGGTTGCTTCAACATAAGCGACCGTCAGACCATTTTTCAAACAGGTACAAAGGACGGCGAGCATGGCAATTGATTCGTCACAGATCACCGGCATCTTGCGCGAAACGCTGAAAAGCTACGAGACAAAACTTGATTTGAGGGAAACCGGCTACGTCATGCAGATCGGCGACGGCATCGCGCGGGTATACGGTCTCGACCGGGCGGTGTACGGCGAGCTCGTAAGTTTTCCGCACGAGGTCTTCGGCATGGTGCTCAATCTTGAAAACGACAGCGTCGGCTGCATTCTTTTTGGCGACGCCGTCAAAATCAAAGAGGGCGACGAGGTGAGCAGGACGGGGCGCGTCATGGCCGTTCCCGTCGGTGAAGCGCTCCTGGGCAGGGTCGTCAACCCGCTCGGCGAACCGCTTGACGGCAAAGGCGACATCAAGGCAAAAACCACGCGGCCGATCGAGGTGATCGCGCCCGGCGTCATGGAGCGCCAGCCGGTCAAGGAGCCGCTGCAGACCGGCATCAAGGCGATCGATTCCATGATTCCGATCGGCCGCGGCCAGCGCGAGCTCATCATCGGCGACCGCCAGATCGGCAAGACCGCGATCGTGGTCGACACCATCATCAACCAGAAAAACGAGGCCCGCAGGCCGATCTGTATTTATGTGGCGGTCGGACAGAAGCAGTCAACGGTCGCGCAGATCGTCGATATTTTCGCCCGGCACAACGCGCTCGAATACACGGTCGTGGTCTCGTGCACCGCAAGTGACGCAGCGTCGCTGCAGTACATCGCGCCCTATGCCGGCTGCGCTATCGGTGAAGAATTCATGTGGCAGGGAAAAGATGTCCTTGTCGTGTACGACGACCTCACCCGGCATGCACAGGCTTACCGCCAGCTTTCACTTCTGCTCCGCCGGCCGCCGGGCCGCGAGGCGTATCCGGGCGACGTGTTCTATCTCCACTCGCGTCTGCTCGAACGCGCGTGTAAATTATCGGAGAAAAACGGTTCGGGATCGCTTACCGCCCTGCCGATCATTGAAACGCAGGCCGGCGATATTTCGGCGTATATTCCGACCAATGTCATCTCGATCACGGACGGCCAGATTTTCCTGGAGCGCGGGCTCTTTTTCACGGGCCAGCGGCCAGCCATCAACAGCGGCCTCTCGGTGTCGCGCGTCGGCGGCAACGCCCAGATCAAGGCCATGCGCCAGGTTGCGGGCCGCGTCCGCCTCGACCTTGCCCAGTACCGCGAGCTTGCGGCATTCGCGCAGTTCGCGTCGGAACTCGACAGCCACTCCCAGACCCAGCTGGCACGGGGCGAACGCCTCATGGAACTCCTGAAACAGGACCAGTATCAGCCGCTTTCCGTGGAGATCCAGATCGCGATCATTTTCGCTGGAGTCAATGGTTTTATCGACGACGTGGCGATACCAAACATCCGCCGGTGGGAAACCGATTATATCGCCTACCTTAGCGGGAAACAGTCTGGTCTGCTCGCCGATATAAAGAGCAAGAAACAGATTGACGACGGTATCAAGGCGCGGCTGGAAGAAGCGATAAAGGAATTTAAGGGAAAGAAGGCTTAAGAATTAGGAGGACCTCACTCCATCACCTCGCCTGCCGATAGCAGGCACCCCTCTTCCCCTCTACCTGGGGAGAGGGGAGGAAGGGCCGGGGAAGAAGAGATGAGGTCCGGAAGAAAGAATAATACATGCCCTCGTTAGCTGAATTGAGAAAAAAAATAAAAGGGATCTCGTCGACGCGGCAGATCACCAAGGCCATGAAGATGGTGGCGGGCGCGCGGTTCTCCCGGGCCGCGCGGCAGATGAACGATGCCCGTTATTTTGAGGCGGAAATCGGAAAACTGCTGTCCGATTTTTTACTCATTGCCGGCCGACCACGCAGTAGATTCGCATCCCTCTGCAGCGCACCCGCGAGCGCGAATTCCGGCGCAGACGCACGCCGGGGAAAAGCCGGGATCATTGTTGTCGCAGCCGACAAGGGGCTGTGCGGCGATTTCAACAACAGCATTCTGCGCGAAGCTGACGGTTACTGCAAAAAAAACGGTGACCGTGTCGCCGTGCTCGTTGCTGTCGGCCGGAAGGCGGCGGAACATTATAAAAACTCATCGATATCGCGTAAAATAATCCACCAGCAGTTTTTTAACCGGTTCGACTTCAGCACCGCCGATGCAATAGGTCAAGAAGTCGTAAAACTTTCCTTTGAAGAAAACCTGAGCGAATACACCGTGGTACACAGTCATTTCAAATCCATGATCAAACAGCAGCTGACCGTGACAAGGCTTCTGCCGTTTGACGCCACCGTCACGGCAGCGGCTCCCCGTGACAATCTGGTCCGGTGTACCATGACCGAACCGTCCGAAGAGGAGGCAATGCTGCAGGCGCTGCTGCCGATGTATATAAAAGCAAAACTGTACGGCATACTGCGCGACTCGTTTACCGCAGAACTTACGGCGCGCATGCGCGCCATGGACAACGCAACGCGCAACGCCGGGTCGCTCATCGATTCCATAACGCTCGAAATGAACAAGGTCCGGCAGTCGGTAATAACCAGAGAAATAGCGGAAATCATTGCAACCAATGAGGTGGTAAAATAATGAGCACAGGAACCATTACCCAGATTTTCGGCCAGGTCGTCGACGTCGAATTCCCGCAAAGCGAAATGCCTCTTATTTACAACGCGCTCACGGTTGACAAGGGCACCGGCGGAGAGCACTCGTCCATCATCCTCGAAGTCATGCAGCACATGGGCGGCAACACGGCACGAGCCATCGTTCTCGGCCCGCCCGAAGGGTTGAGCCGCGGTCTTCCGGTCGTCGACACCGGAAAGCCCATTTCGGTGCCGGTTGGCAAGGCGTGCCTCGGGCGGCTTATGGATTACGCGGGTCGGCCCATCGACTACAAGGGCGAGATCTCATCGGAAATCATGCTGCCCATCCACCGCGACCCGCCCGGGTTTCTCGACCAGGAGACACGGTCGCAGGTGTTCGAAACCGGCATCAAGGTCATCGACCTGCTCGCCCCTTTCAAGAAAGGCGGCAAGATCGGCCTTTTCGGCGGCGCGGGCGTTGGCAAGACCGTGGTCATCATGGAACTCATCCACAACGTGGCCAAGCACCACGGCGGCGTATCGGTGTTTGCCGGCGTGGGCGAGCGTACTCGCGAGGGAAACGACCTGTACCTTGACATGGCGCAATCGAAAGTCATCGACAAAACCGTGCTGGTCTTCGGCCAGATGAACGAACCTCCTGGCTCGCGCCTGCGCGTGGCGCTTACCGGGCTCACCCAGGCCGAATATTTTCGCGACACCGAAAACCAGGACGTGCTGCTTTTTGTGGACAACATTTTCCGCTATGTACTGGCCGGCGCCGAAGTCTCGGCGCTCCTTGGCCGCCTGCCGTCGGCCGTAGGATATCAGCCGACGCTCGGCACCGAAATGGGCGAACTGCAGGAACGCATCGTATCGACCAAAAACGGCTCCATCACGAGCGTTCAGGCGATTTACGTGCCGGCCGACGACATCACCGACCCGGGCGTCGCGACCGCGTTCGGCCACCTCGACGCCTCGATCGTGCTTTCGCGCAAGATCGTCGACATCGGCATCTATCCGGCGGTCGACCCGCTCGAGTCTTCGTCGAAAATGCTTGACAAAGTCGTGGTGGGCGAGGAGCACTATTCGGTGGCGCGCAGCGTGCAGAGCATCCTGCAGCGCTACAAAGATCTGCAGGACATCATCGCGATCCTGGGCGTCGAGGAGCTTTCGGACGAAGACAAGCTCATCGTGGCGCGTGCCCGTAAAATCCAGAAATTTTTCTCTCAGCCGTTCTCGGTCGCCGAGACCTTTACCGGCATCAAGGGGGCGTATGTCTCTCTTCAGGATACGATAAAGGGGTTCAGTGAAATCGTGGAAGGCAAGCACGACAGCGTCCCGGAACAGGCCTTCTTCACGGCAGGACCGATCGAAGAGGTCGTGCAGAAGGCGCGGGAGCTTGCCTGATGAAGACAATGCCCTACGAAATCGTTACCCCGGAGCGGGTCTATCTGCGGGATGAAGCGGAGTTCATCGTGGCACCGGGTTTCGAGGGCGAGCTCGGAATACTCCCCGGCCACACGCGGCTGCTTGCCCGGCTCGTTCCGGGAAAAGTTCGTCTTGTCAAGGGAACCGAAACCAAACGATTCGTTATTGCCGATGGCTTCATCCATATAGAACCGAACGGGGTGAAGATATTCACCCCGGAAATCAAACCATCGTAAAAAAAATATCGAAATTTTTCCGATTACCAAATTCCCTTTTGAGCACTCCCCGGAAGGTACTCTATAAGATCTCTTCGGATCGAACGGATTCGGTTGCTGTGGAAAGAAGTGCTCCAAGTACGGAAATTTTGATATGTTTTCTTGATGCGCGACCAGTAGCAATGCCCGTGTCGGGGTCGAAAAAGAGGTCTCCTTCTTTTTGCTTGATACTGTCTAAACAGGTTTTTCTCGGTCCAGTAAATGCCTCTGTTTCATGATATATGGTATTTCCCTCGTCAAGGTTAAGTAATCACCTATAGGTCTTAATATCTTCCGGCTGCCATATAGCTGGATCAGTTATCGTTGGCTCGACTGCAAGATTTCGAATCAAGCCTTTTCTTAAAAGGATAGAGATCAACGAACCCTTCCAGTGATCGAGTGCGTCTCCAAGAAAGTTTTTTCATTTAAGCAGCCTACGTGTTCTTTGTGTCAACCCTTCCCGTACGGCGACCTCTCTTCTTCTACTTTCTCGGCAAGCAGCACTTTCAAGAGCGATTGATAAGGGACATCCCGTTTGTTGGCCAACGATTTTAATTCATCGAGTAAAAATTCAGGTAGACGGAGAGAAATAGTCCTGGTAGACGGTTTTAACTTCGGGAACAATGCCTTCCGGGCCTTCGACCAATCAAGATATTCTGTCGAATCGTGCGTTGACCAGAATGTTCTCTCTTCTTTTTCGTTTTTAAATTTTGGGATCGGCTTTCTCATGGGTATCGTATATCTCTTTCTCGTTTCTGCTCATGGGTCTGGCGCATATTATTCTTATCAGCTTTTTCCTTGGCGTAAATACGAGGTATAATTTTCTCTCTGCATTAGTCTTGCCTAAAACATAATATCGCGATTCGGTTTGTGAATGTTTTATATCCTCTGCGACAATAATCGGCCGGTTAAAAAAGACCTCTTCGCTTTCCAGCGGAGTGACATTGTGCTTCTTTGTGTTCTTGTCATAATTCCCTTCATCCCAATCAAAGCCTTCGTACGTACCAAGCGGTAAATCCATTAAATATCCTTGTATATTATCAATATATACTTTTTTCGACCATTGTTCAAGTGTTTTTGCTGATTTTTTATTTTATAAAAACCTTATCAGATCATTGTGTTCCGGAAATCCGCCGAGCTGCATGATGGTGCGGTCCGGAATGTTATAAAGCCTGAGCGGAGAGATGATTTCCCTTTGCAGGTCAGGGACAGAGGAGAGTAAAAGATCGGCGCCTGCAATGCCGGCAACACGCACATCGCGAAGGACCGCAGGCAGCACCACGGTGGTGCCTGACTGCACGTCAGTGTTTCCGGCAGGATAATGGAGCCGGATTGCACCGTTTATAACGGTAAGCACGCTGAACGACTGCTTTGCAGGTAAAAGGAACTCTTCGGCACGTACTAACCTGTACTGTTCCAAGGCAAAATAGCGGCAGGCGGCCCAATAGGAGTGTAAACAGCCACATTCTTCCAATGTGATCGGTGATATCCTGTACCGTTCATGCGCAATGGTGTCAATTACCTTGAGCGCATCGCGCACATGGAGCGATCGCGGTTTTCCTGACCCATCGACCCTTCCCCAATCGTAAAGCCTCAAGGTAGTGTCGGACGTTTCCTGTATTTCGTACAGTACGGTGCCTTCCATGATGGCATGGACGGTCCCTGCGGGAATGAAGAGGACGTCGCCGCTTTTGACCGGCATGATATTGAGCAGTTCGTGCAGGGACCCGTTCTCAATGGCCCGGCTGATTACTTTATGGGTAACGTCTTCCCTGAACCCGACGACGATCCGGGCGTCCTTTTTAGCATCGACCACATACCAGCATTCGGTTTTTCCGAACTCGCCCCATCCGTTTTCCCGGGCCTGCGCGTCGTCAGGATGCACCTGCACCGAAAGACGGTCGCGGGCGTCGATAAATTTATAGAGCAATGGGAACTTCCCGAAGAAATCGATCTTTCCGAGCAGTTCGTCCGCGGATTCAGCTGCAAGCCTTCCGAGCGCAGTGCCGGAAAGCGGCCCGCCTTCGACCATCGACTGGTCTGTTTCCAGGTTCACGACCTCCCATGACTCGCCGACAAGCTGGTCAGGCGCAAGGGGCCGGTTGAAACGCGTCCGCAGGGCACTCCCGCCCCAGATCGTCTCTTTGTAAATCGGCTTAAAAAAAAGAGGTTCGGCAGGTATCTTCACGAGCGCATCTCCTCTGTCACGCAGGGCCGAATCATTTCAACTCTTTAAATTCACCGTCAACGATGTCCATTTTCTTTTTATCAAACCGGTCTTCCTCATACCGTTTTACCTGCCCGCGGACATGCGGTTTTCCGCGGATTATAGGCAGCACGATCGAAAAAATCGCACGAAGAATGAGGACGATAAGGATAATCTCTAACAGTCTTGCCATGAGCATAGTAGGGCCGCTTTGAAGCAGACATGGAAACTATCATGGAAATTATGTATCTTTTCCGGCGTAGCACGCTCCGTTACGAAGGGGCAGCATATCAGCTGTACCGCAGATCATAATAATAATTGCGGTACCAATCCGTATTAAAAATATTATAAAAGACGCTGCTCGTGCAGAAAACAACAGAACATTATCCGCTGGAGGAGATCTATGAGTGTCGATATTGCAAAGCTAAATGACAAGATCAGTGAGGAGAGCAGCTTTGTCACGCTGCTTAAAAATGAGGTCGGCAAGGTTATTGTCGGACAGACAAGGATGATCGACCGTCTGCTTGTCGGGCTCCTTACCCGGGGCCATCTGCTGCTCGAAGGCGTGCCCGGACTGGCTAAGACCCTTGCTATTTCGACGCTTGCGAAGGCCATTGATACGGGCTTCCGCAGGATCCAGTTCACCCCTGACCTGCTTCCCGCCGACCTTGTCGGCACGCTGGTGTATAATCAGAAAAGCGGTGAGTTCGTCGCAAAGAAGGGCCCGCTGTTTTCAAATATCATCCTCGCCGACGAAATCAACCGAGCGCCGGCAAAGGTGCAGAGTGCGCTTCTGGAAGCCATGCAGGAACGCCAGGTCACGATCGGCGACACGACCTACCCGCTTGCGGAGCCGTTCCTTGTACTCGCCACGCAGAACCCGATTGAACAGGAGGGCACGTATCCGCTGCCCGAAGCACAGGTCGACCGCTTCATGCTCAAGCTGAAAATCGTCTATCCATCACGCGAGGAGGAAAAACTGATCCTTCAGCGCATGGCGACCGGCGTGCTGCCGGAAGTGCGCAAAGTCGTTACCGTCGACAAGATCCTTTCCGCCCGGGCAGTGGTGAACGAAATTTACATGGACCCCAAGGTTGAGGACTATATCGTCAACCTCGTCTTTGCGAGCCGCGAGCCGGCCGGCGTCGGCCTTGCGGACCAGAAGGATCTCATCGCCTGGGGCGCCTCACCGCGCGCCACGCTTTTCCTCACCCAGGCCGCGCGCGCCCACGCCTTTATCAGGGGACGCGGTTACGTGACGCCGGAGGACGTGAAATCGATCGGCATGGACGTGCTGCGGCACCGCATCATCGTGACCTACGAGGCCGAAGCCGAGAACATTACGGCAGAAGATATCGTACAGAAAATATTTGACAGAGTAGAGGTCCCCTGATGGAATTATACGCCACGAGAAACCTATGATCCCGCGGGAAGTGCTTCAGAAGGTACGGCGGATCGAGATCAGGACCAAGAGCGTCGTGGACTCGATCCTGTCCGGCGAATACCACAGCGTATTCAAGGGCCGCGGCATGGAGTTTTCCGAAGTGCGCTCTTATGTCGAGGGCGACGACATCCGGAACATCGACTGGAACGTCACTGCCCGTATGAATTCGCTTTATGTCAAGAAACACGTGGAAGAGCGCGAGATGACCGTCATGCTGCTCGTGGACGCCTCGGCGTCCGGGAGCTTCGGCAGCGTCGACAAGTTCAAGGGCGAAATGGGGGTCGAGCTGTGCGCGCTCCTCGCTTTTTCGGCAATCAAGAACAACGACCGCGTGGGACTCATCATTTTCACCTCCGAAGTGGAACGGTACATCCCGCCGCAGAAGGGAAAAAACCACGTGCTCCGCGTGATCCGCGAACTCCTCTATTTCGAACCGCAGAGGAAAGGCACCAACGTTGCGGAGGCACTTTCTTTCCTGAACCGCGTGCAGCGCCGCAAGGCGGTTGTATTCCTCGTGTCAGATTTTTTCACTCCCCTGTTCACGAAACCGCTGCGCGTGACCGCAAAACGCCACGATCTCGTTGCCATATCCCTGCGTGATCCCCGGGAAAGCGAAATGCCGGACGTCGGCCTTATCGAGCTTGAAGATGCAGAAAATGGTGGCGCCGTACTTGTTGATTCGTCGTCAAAAGAATTCAGAAACGGCTATAAAAGGGAAATGGAAAAACGGACTGCGGCGATTTCACAGATATTTGTCTCCAACGGCGTTGATGAGATACCGGTTTCCACCGCGACCGATTACGTGGACCCTCTGGTCAAGTTCTTCAGGAAACGGGAAAAAACGATTCGATAGGAATATTTTCCCCGTTTTTATTAAGTATTTCCCATTAATACAAGCGAATTCTTTGAACGATCTCTCTATTCTATTATATTTTACGGTGTCAGATGTGTCGTTGTTCCGTTCAAACAGCGGCGGACGTTTTTACTATTTATCTTCATAGATGGGGGACACTGCGCCATGTGCGGTATCGTCGGCTACATCGGCAACCGGGAAGCGTATCCCATTCTCATGGCCGGGCTGCAGGCGCTTGAATACCGTGGATACGACAGCGCTGGGATAGCTATTGTCAATGGGAACAAAGCACAGATCGTCAAGGACAGAGGGAACGTAGCGCACCTCAAAGAGGTCATGAAAAAACGACCTCTTTCCGGCTGTACAGGCATCGCCCATACCCGGTGGGCAACGCACGGCGCGCCGTCACAGGTCAACGCGCACCCTCACACGGACCAGGCCAACCATATCGCCGTTGTGCATAACGGAATCATCGAAAATTATACTGTCCTGAAAGAAAATCTGAAAAAGGAAGGTATGCGCTTCCGGTCTGATACCGACACAGAAGTCCTTTCCCAGCTCATCGGCAAATACTATACAAACGGCGATCTTGCTTCAGCGGTGCGCAAGGCGCTTCTCGATATTGAGGGAACCTTCGGCATCGCGGTGGTCGCGTTCGATAACCCGGACATCATGATCGGCGCTCGGAAAGGGTCACCGCTCGTCGCCGGAATCGGCGATACGGAGCTGTTCCTCGCTTCGGACGCTTCGGCCATTGTCCATCATACGAAAAAAGTCATCTACCTCAAGGACGGCAATCTTATCGTTCTCGGGAAGAATGGCTCCTACCAGACCATGACTCTTGACAACCGCAGTGTAAGTCCAGAAATTCACCACCTCGAGTGGGACGCAGAAGCGCTGGCAAAGGGCGGTTATTCCCATTTCATGCTCAAGGAGATTTTCGAGCAGCCGGAAACCATCAAAAATGCCATGCGCGGCAGGCTTCTTGTCGACGAAGGCGCGGCCCGTCTTGACGGGCTCAACCTGGTGCTGCCGGAGCTCCGTTCCATCCGGCGGCTTATTCTCATCGCCTGCGGCACGAGCTGGCATGCGGCGCTCGTGGGTGAATACATGATTGAGGAGAACACGGGCATTCCCGTCGAGGTAGAGTATGCATCGGAATTCAGGTACCGGAACCCGATCATCGATCCGCATACCGTGGTATTTGTCATCAGCCAATCGGGTGAAACCGCCGATACTCTCGCCGCACTTCGTGAGGCGGCCAATCGCGGCGCAACGGTGCTCGGCATCTGCAATGCGGTCGGGTCGAGTATCGCGCGCGAAACGCATGGCGGCGTGTATTGTCACGCAGGACCTGAAATCGGCGTGGCGTCAACCAAGGCCTTCACGTCGCAGCTCACCATTCTTGCGCAGCTTACGCTCCTTCTGGGACGAATGCGCCGCATCTCCCATGCAGAAGGCATAACGATAGCAAAGGCGCTCGAAGAGATCCCGAAACAGGTGACGAAAATCCTTCGACAGAATGATGCGATCAGGAAGATCGCCCAACGTTTCTTCAGGCACAACAATTTCCTGTATCTCGGCCGGTCGTATAACTTCCCGGTGGCGCTCGAGGGCGCGCTCAAACTGAAAGAAATCTCCTATGTCCATGCCGAAGGGTACCCGGCCGCCGAAATGAAGCATGGGCCGATCGCCCTGGTCGACAAAGATATGCCATCGGTCGTCATCGCCCTGCGCGACAGCGTGTACGAAAAGGTGCTCTCGAATATCCAGGAAATCAAGGCGCGGGGCGGCAGCATCATCGCCATCGCCACCGAAGGCGACCGGCACATCAGAAAGCACGCGCGTTATGTTATTTACATACCGGAAACAATCGAGATGCTCTCGCCGCTCCTTTCCGTGATCCCGCTCCAGCTCTTGGCCTATCATATCGCGGCGCTTCGCGGCTGCGCGATCGACCAGCCGCGCAACCTGGCGAAATCGGTCACCGTGGAATAAGGGCAGCACTCCATGCCGCACCGCACCATTGCCACCCCAAGCGCTCCGCAGCCGGTCGGACCTTACAGCCAGGCGGTCACGGCCGGCAAGTTCGTCTTTATCTCAGGGCAGATCCTGCTTGATCCGGATTCCGGCGTTTGTAACGTCGGTGCAATCGGCGATCAGACGCGCCAGACATTGCGTAACCTCAAGGCGGTACTCTCGGCCGCAAACCTGTCGCCGCACGCACTTGTTAAAACCACCGTGTACCTGCGTTCCATGGCTGATTTTGCCGCTTTCAATGCGGTTTACGAAGAAGAGCTTGCCGGCGCAAAACCGGCACGGAGCGTGGTCGAGGTCAACGCGCTTCCGCGCGGGGCGCTCGTTGAAATCGAGGCTATAGCATGCCGATGAAACATCGCGAATACGAAGTGAAGCTGGACCTGTTTGAAGGACCGCTGGATCTCCTGCTCTATCTGGTCACCAAGGCCGAGGTGGACATTATAAACCTTCCGGTGGCGCAGATCACCGCGCAGTTCCTCGACTACCTTGACCTCATGCGCGAACTCAACATCGACATTGCCGCAGATTATCTGCACATGGCCGCCACGCTCACCTATCTCAAGGCGCGGGAACTGCTGCCGCCTATCGAATCCGACGGACTGGCGCAGCCGGAGGAAGGAATTTACAACCGCGAAGAACTGGTGCGGCAGCTGCTCGAATACCAGAAATACAAGCAGGCGGCCGGTGCATTTAAAAATTTTGAGGCCGAGCAGATACACCTCTTCAAGCGGGGCGTTCCAGAAACGATCGAAGCATTTGCAACTGACGAGGACAGTATTGATTTCGGCACACTCTCGCTTTTCGATATCCTCTCTGCATTTAAAAGGGTCATTGAACGGGCGAAAGATGAAGATGCCTACCGCCAGACCGTTCTTGCCGACAATGTCAAAATCGACGACCGGATCGAACATGTGCTGTCCGTGCTTACCGATTGTCCGGAAGTGCGTTTCGAAGAGCTGTTCGGCGACGACCTGCGGAAAATGGTCATCGTGGTAACCTTCATGGCCATATTGGAGCTTGTCAAGATGCAGGAGATCGTTTTCCGGCAGGAAGAACGCTTCGGCCCGATAATGGTCACACGCCGACCACCGCAGTCCGGCGCAGCGCCTGCGCCAACGGGTTAACCGTAACTTTTTTTATTGAAGGGAAAAATTATGAGCGATAACGAAAACGATCCGGTTGAACAGCCGTCCGATGCCATTGCCGGAGAGGAAGAATTGGAACAGCCTAAAGAAGAAGCCCCGGAGACGCTCCGGATACTGGAAGCACTGCTTTTTGCCTCAGAAGAACTGCTCACCACCGCACGCCTGAAAGCGATTCTTCCCGGCAACCCTGATGCACGGGCGATAAACGGCATGGTCGATCAGATCAACTGCCTGCTTCAGAAAGAAAGACACCCTTTCGAGGTCGTGGAGATCGGCGGCGGCTACCAGTTCAAGACCATCGCCTACTACCACCCGTGGGTCAGGCAGATCTTCCAGGAGAAGGCCTCACGGAGGCTTTCGATCCAGGCTCTCGAATGTCTTTCGATCATCTCGTACCGGCAGCCGCTCTCAAAGGCCGAGATCGAGGCAATCAGAGGGGTCATTTCCGATGGCGCCATGAAAACACTCCTTGAAAAGCGGCTCATCACGGTCACGGGCCGCAGCGAAAAACCCGGCAGACCGCTTCTCTACGGCACCACGCAGGAGTTCCTGAAATATTTCGGCCTCAATAAAATCAGCGACCTTCCGAAAATCGAGGAATTCGAGGTCATGGTGCGCCAGAAAATCGAAAACATGCCGCTTGACGAATTAAAAAACGCAAATGAACAAGCGAAACAGGACGCAACCGATGAGGCGGCCATTGAAGCTGCTCCACCCGAAGCAAAGCAGCAGGAAGCGGCAATTGAAAACGCGGCACCGGCGGAAAAACCAAAGACGGAAATAGAAATGCCGGTGCAGGAAAGCAGCATCGGCCTGTCTGACCATGAAGCAGTTGAGGTGACCATGCCGTCCGACAGCGGCGGGGGAACAAACCAGAATGACATCGGGGATGATGAGGCGCTGTTTGAGGTGAAGCTGTAAAAAAGGCCCGGAGACATTAAGGCAAGAGACAATAGGCATTATTTAAAAATTTTAATAGGGTTCGCAGGGAGGATTTTTAAAGTATTTGGGCGTGCCCCCTTTGGGGTCGGCGTACTCCGGGCTCGCTATTCGCTCGGTCCCTTTAGGACTGCTTCGCACCCTCCCGAAGGGAGTATGCCTCACGCAAAAGAAATCAGATTGAGATAGTAATTCGCGCACCAAAAAACTCGTGGGTGGGGGTACTCAAAAGTTAAGCCCTGCACTACCGGTGCCCACCCCCTACCCAAACAATGGCCTTTAGCAAAAGAAAAAGCATTTAAAAAATTATTTATAAGATCATGACTACTACCCAAGAAATAGATACTTCCAAGTCCGACCTCACCCCGCTCATGCGGCAGTATACCGAGATCAAGGCGCGCAATCCGGAAGCGATTCTCCTCTACCGCATGGGCGATTTCTACGAGATGTTCAACGACGACGCGAAAGTCGCCTCCAAAGTCCTGGGCCTGACCCTTACCAGCAGAAACCACGGCGGCGCTGAAAACACGCCGCTCGCCGGCTTCCCGTTCCACGCGCTTGACCGCTACGCCCACCGCCTGGTCAAGGCGGGGTACAAAATCGCGGTGTGCGAACAGACCGAGGACCCCAAGGCCGCCAAGGGGATTGTCAAACGAGATATCATCGAGGTCATCACCGCCGGCACCGCTACCGAAGGCAGCATCATCGAGGAGAAGGCCAACAACTTCATCGTGGGCGCCAGTCGGAACGAAGGGCGTATCGGCATCGCCGTCTGCGATCTTTCCACCGGACAGTTTGAGGTCGAGGAACTTGCGGAAGAGGAGGCCGGCCACGAGCTGGTACGCATCAATCCGAGCGAGATCGTCGCGGCCAGGGGAAGCGAAGAATTTTTCAGGAAAATAACCCTCGACCAGTTCCTGAAGACCATGATTTCTCCCTACGACGCATGGAAATTCTCCTACGACACTGCCGCGGCGGCGCTCAAAGACCATTTCCAGGTCGCCTCACTTGACGGGTGGGGACTTGAAAGTCACCCGCGAAGCGTCTGTGCGGCCGGCGGCCTGCTGCTCTACCTGAAAGAACAGAAGAAAAACGATTTGCGCCATATTTCTGGAATCACGCGCCGCGATTGTTCCGAGTATGCGGAGCTCGATCCCTCGACCATCCGCAATCTCGAACTCCTGCGGCCCCTCCAGACCGACGAGGCCGACGGCACGCTCGTGTCCGTGCTTGACAAAACGAGCACTTCCATGGGCAGCCGCCTGCTCAAACGGTTCATCACGCGGCCGCTCAAGGAGATCGCCGCGATACAGGAGCGCCTCGCGGCCGTGGAATGGCTTAAAAAAGACGCTTTCGCGCGCGGCGAGATCGAGCTCGTGCTCAAACACATCGCGGATATCGAACGCCTTATAAGCCGCGTCTCCTTCGAACGCGCCAACGGCCGGGACCTGTGGGCGCTCAGGGGATCGTTCGAAAAGTTTCCCCTGCTCATCCGCAGCCTCCACGAAACGCCGTCGCAGCTTCTTCTGCGGACGGCAGCAACGCTCGAGGGTTTCGAACCGCTCTCGAAAAGGATCGCCGCGACCATCGTTGATAACCCGCCCCATTCGATACGGGAGGGCGGCATTATCCGGCAGGGCGTATCGCAGGAGCTCGATTCCATTCGCGATGCAGCCACGCACGGAAAACAGTGGATCGCGCGGCTGCAGGAGAGCGAACGCAGCCGCACCGGCATCGGATCACTCAAGGTCGGGTTTAACAGGGTGTTCGGTTACTATATCGAGGTGTCGAAAGCCAACCTTTCGCTCGTACCGGCCGATTATATCCGCAAACAGACACTGGTCAATGGCGAGCGCTTCATCACGCCCGATCTCAAGGAAATGGAGTCGAAAATTCTCGGCGCAGAGGAGAGGCTCGGCACGCTCGAATACGAACTGTTCGTGGAGCTGCGCAAAACCGTCGCCGCAGAATGCGTCCGCATCCAGAAGGCGGCTGAGGCGGTGGCCCTGCTCGACGTGTTCATATCGTTCGCGCAGGTTGCGGCAGAGAACAATTACTGCCGTCCTATTCTCTCGGAAGGCACCGATCTTGTCATAAGGGAAGGCAGGCATCCGGTGGTCGAGCGCCTGGTGCCGGGCGGCTCGTTTGTGCCGAACGATACGGAAATCATAAAAAAAGAGTCTCAGATTCTGCTCATCACCGGCCCGAACATGGCAGGCAAATCGACCTATTTGCGCCAGAACGCACTCATATGCATCATGGCGCAGATCGGCTCATTCGTGCCTGCAGGTTTCGCGCAGATCGGCATTGTGGACAAATTTTTTACCCGCGTGGGCGCCACTGACCGCCTTGCGCGGGGCCTCTCCACCTTTCTCGTTGAGATGATCGAAGTGGCGAACATCCTGAACAACGCCACGGACAAAAGTCTGGTCCTGCTTGATGAGGTTGGCCGCGGGACATCCACCTTTGACGGCATTTCGATCGCCTGGGCGGTGGCGGAATACCTGCACGAAACGGTAAGCAGGCGCAGCCGTACCTTTTTCGCGACCCACTACCACGAGCTCACCGAAATGGCGCTCGTGTTCCCGCGCATAAAAAATTTACATATAAAAGTCAAGGAATGGAACGACCAGATCATCTTCCTGCGAAAGATCGATGCGGGTTCGTGCGACCACTCCTACGGGATCCAGGTTGCCCGCCTTGCGGGTGTGCCGCGGAAAGTGATCGTCAGGGCGCGGGAGATACTGGCGAACCTCGAAAACATGGAGCTGACGCCGGACCACAAGCCGGTCCTCGCCCGCCACCGGGAAAACGCCGCAGGCGTGCCGCGGGGCGAACAGACCGACCTTTTCGTTTCCGGGGTACAGCTCAATGCCATGGATGCGCACCACGCGGAAATCGTGCAGCAGCTGCAGAACCTCGACGTAAACGACCTCACCCCGATTGATGCGCTGAATGTGATAGCGGAACTGAAGAAGAAGGCACAACGCGAAGGTTGAAAAACCTCATTTCATTTTTTCCTTTTTATCATCCTCGAACAGGTCCAGAAAGCGGTTTTCGTAGAGCTCATACAGGTTCCACCGGTCGAGCTCTTTCTTGAGCTCCTGCGCCTTTGCCCGGTCGGCCCTCGCTTCTTCAAAAAGCCGTTCAATCTTTTCCATCACGTAATGCGGGACCTTTTCCTCGTCGATCGTCGCGATCTCTTCGTCGTCCTCTTTGTTGACAGTAGGAAAAAATTCCTTGATACGCTCCTCGATCATGGCGAGCTGCTGGTTCATCTCTTCCACGCCCTCCTCCAGTTCGGCGGTGTCCACGGAAAATTTCTGGATGCGCGCCACGGTCCGGATAAGCTCAAGCGCCGCTTTGGGGTAGGCGAAATTCATTGCATAGCTCGGGATAGTGCCGAGCAGGCACCCTGCGTCGATGCGACGCGAGGCCGCCACGCCGAGGAGCAGCCCGTTGAGACCCGCAATGACGCCGTCGGGCATGGGTATGACGCCGAAATCCCTGATTTTATTAAGGAGCGAATCGCCGTTGCAGGTAACCAGCACCTGCGAAGAGGTGCGGTAGGACATGGGCTGGGCGAATGCCGCAAAAGTGAATATCCGTTCGACCTGGAAACGGCCGATAACATCGAGAAACGTTTTAATGATCGCGATGCCGTCACGGCCGCCGACTTGTGCGTCGCTTTCAAAGATGATCAGGTCCGGGTTAGTGGTGTAAAAGAAACGGCTTGTGGGAATATCGGGAAACTGGGCCATGCCGTCTTTGACCACTATTGCGTCCGGAATGAAAAAGGGGCTCATATCGATCTCGGCGAAGAGCTGCGCGTTCATTTTCTTGCGAAGGAATTCGATGGTGATAAGTCCCACGTTTCCCATGCCCGGCCATGCGGCAAGAACTATAGGATGGTTCGAAAACGAGATATCCTTAAAAAATTTCATAGGCTCAGATCCTTTATTAATAATTCTTCTCGCATTAAAAAATACATTATCGTCGGTTCAATTTTCCCGAAAATGCCTGCTCCGAAAATGGCGGCAGGATAATGTATTTTATCATGTATGCATTTGAAAAACAACGAGTTGTTTCTGG
Organism: Chitinispirillaceae bacterium; assembly: GCA_049514575.1. Lineage (GTDB taxonomy): Bacteria > Fibrobacterota > Chitinivibrionia > Chitinivibrionales > Chitinispirillaceae > BOG-1184. The sequence continues at coordinate 74,879 of JBEKUX010000009.1, forward strand.
CGCCCATGGCCGGAATAACCGATTCGCTTTTCCGCAGGCTGTGCAGGGAACAGGGTGCTGATGCGGTGGTGAGTGAAATGGTGAGCGCCGAAGGTTTGCTTCGTTCCGGCAAACAGACATTGCGGCTCATTGCTTTTGACGAATCAGAAAGACCTTGCGGCATCCAGATTTTCGGCTCGGTTCCGGATCGCATGGCTGCCGCTGCCGTCTGGATTGAAGCGAATGTCAGGCCGGATTTCATCGACCTTAACTGCGGCTGTCCGGTACCAAAGGTGGTCAAACGAAACGGGGGCGCAGCGCTTTTGCGCGATCCCTTGCTTTTTAAGCGTATTGTCGCAGCAATGGTAAAATCAATAACCATTCCCTTGACGGTCAAACTCCGCTCAGGCTGGAACACCGGTGAGTGGGTCGATGTCGAATTCGCCCGTATTGCAGAAGGGAGCGGCGCTAAGGCCGTGTTTCTTCACGCACGTTCCAAGACTATGCGCTTTTCCGGTACTGCGTTGTGGGAGCGCATTGCGCTGGTAAAAAAGGCTGTAAAGATCCCGGTGATCGGCAACGGCGACATCTGCACGCCGCATGATGCGGTCCGCATGCGGCGGGAGACCGGCTGCGACGGCCTGATGATCGGCAGGGCTGCTCTCGGCAACCCCTGGATTTTCAGGCAGATAAAACAGGCGCTTGCCGGTACGACCACAGAGGAAATCGCACCGGCCGAACGGTGCCATATGGCGGTTCATCATATTGCGTGCGCACGGGAACAATACGGGGAACGGCGGGCGACCAAAGAAATGCGCAAGCATGTTGCCTGGTACCTCAGAGGAAATCATAATGCAACCGAATTCAGGGACAGGATTTTCAGATCAAAAAGTACGCTTGAATTGGAAACGATCGTAAAGGAAGCGTTGGGACAGCATATATTTTCATAATAGAATAATCATTTGGGTGGCTGAGCCCAGTCACCCCCTGTGAATGTCTTGCCAAGCAACGATCTCCTGTGTGGGGGGACTGTCAAGCTGTTATCGCGTTCGAAAAGAAAATTATTTTTTCTACTTAACAAAACAGAGGAATAAATGGAAAAAAGATATCTTCAAAAACTACTTGATAATGTCGCGAAACACTCGGTCTCTGTCGAGCATGCGATTGAAAAGCTCAAACACCTTCCATTTGAAGATCTCGGGTTCGCCTCAATCGATCACCACCGGCCGCTGCGCAAAGGGCATCCTGAGGTCATCTTCTGCCAGAACAAGACGCCGCAACAAGTTGCGGCCATTGCGTTATCACAGATAAAACACGGCGATACGGTGTTCGGCACTCGCGCAAATAAATCGGTTCTTGAGGCCGTGAACGCCGCCGTCTCCAATCTTGAAATAGACGAAACAGCGCGCTGTTTCTGGAAAAAATCCGCCACATGGAAGAAAAAAAAATCACCCGCGCATATTGTTATCTGTTCGGCCGGTACCGCGGATATGCCGGTAGTTGCGGAAGCACAAAGGACCGTTGAAATAATGGGTCATATGGCAATCACGCTCAAGGATGTCGGCGTGGCCGGCATACATCGGCTTTTCAGCTATAAGGAGATTCTGCAGAAAGCATCGGTCATTATCGCAGTCGCCGGCATGGAGGGCGCGCTGCCGTCGGTCATTGCGGGATATGTCCCCTGCCCGGTCATCGGCGTGCCGACGTCGGTCGGTTACGGCTCGCACCTCGGCGGCATGGTCCCGCTCTTCGCCATGCTCAATTCCTGCGCTTCAGGTCTTACGGTTGTCAATATCGACAACGGATTCGGCGCCGCCTGCGCCGCGGTCGCGATGGTGGATATAAAAACCAAATAGTTACAAGGTTTTTACCGTTCGTCGCCGCTTGAACCGGAGTGCCCCTCTTTTTTATTGAACATTTGTGAAACCTTTTTCGCAACATCAGGGGCCATGGCGATGATTTTGCTCAGGAAAGGATCTGAGGGCGAAACCGGATGGACCTGCACCCGGTCGTCCCTGATCGAAATAAACGCGACCGGCGTTATGGTGATACCGCCTCCGGTGCCTGCGCCGGTGCTGCATTTATCGTCCTTGCCGCCGCCGCCGGCTGCAAAGCCGATTGAAATGCGCGACACCGGAATGAGCGTGACGTTTCCCGCATTGATCGGTTCGCCGATCACGGTTTCGGTCTTGGCGATATACTGCATCTGATCCAGCGCGACCTTGATGACATCTGCAAGCGACATGGGACGCCTCCACGGTGGTTAAGTATTCAAAATATATATAGACCTTCCCCGGATCGTCAAAGGTTTCACGAAGAGAATTTATAGACACTCTTTATTGTCATTAATTATACTACCCCTCCTCGAAATGTAAAGAGACAACCGATGCACCATATTCCAAAGAAATATACGGCCATATGTACGATTGTTTCGTTTCTCCTGTGTTTCTTCTGCCCTGTGTTTCCCCAGATCGTTATTACCGAACTCCAGCGCGACCCGGCCGGAGGCGAAACCGCATTGCCCGGCGGCAAGAGCCATGAGTTCATCGAAATCACCAATCTCGGGAGCGACACCGCGAACCTCGACTCCCTCTGCCTCACCGACGGCGTCGGATCCGATACGGTCATTCCATGGCCTTCTCCCCTGCCGATCCATGATGACTGCATTACCGGCAGCACGGTTCTTTTGCCGGGCCGGACCGCAGTGATCCTTGATCGTGACTATCCTGCAGCCGTGGACAGCGTCCCGTCGAGCCGGATGCCGATCCGCGCCGGCACTGTTCTCCTGACCGTCGGCGACGCGGATCTCGGCAACGGTCTGGCGAAAGATGACGGCATGCTGATTTACAAAGGCACGAAATCGCTTGTCCGCCGTTTTGTGAGCTGCGCCGCAGACTCGGCAGTGAGCCTTACCGATCCGCGGGCCGGAAAAATAACTTTGTCCGAACCGCATAATGTTCCCGAGGGTTTTTCGGTGGTACCGGTCGCGCTGCTCTTCGGCAGTGTCCGGTACGGTATCTGCGCCGACTCCCTCACTCCCGGTTATTTCGAATTGCTGAAAAACAACTGGTTCGCGGAATGGAGGTTCGGGCCGCTCGATACCGTGCACCACATCTTTGCATGCACCCTTTCGTGCCTTAAATCAGGCGCGTTGCCTCATGGCCCGGTTGGCTGGTCAGTGATCATGCAGTCTTCCTCAAAAACAGTAACTGCGGCCCAAGGCATGTGTGCCTTGCAAGGGAACAAAGCGACGGCAGTTTTCACCCTTTCGCTTGATTCTCTCTCGTATTTTCTGCATATCAGGGAGCAGGACACAGAGACGGTCTGGCCCATCGACCTGTCCCAGCTCTGGCTTCCGGCTTCGCCAATCAAAATAAACGAGATCTTCCCGCGTGGAAATGCCGGAGAGCCCGAATGGTTTGAAGTGGTTAATGTTTCACAAATGATCATTAATCTGAAAAACTGGGTGTTCGGCAACAGCGAAGACATCGACACGATTACCGTCTCGGACTGTCTGCTCCGCCCCGGTGATTTTCTGGTGCTCACCGCCAATGGTCCGCTTTTCAACCTGCGGTATCCGGCGAAAAACCGCATACTCGCGCCGCCCCGCTGGCATGCGCTTGACAATTACAATGACACGCTCTGTCTGTGGGACGGAAACCATACCCTGAAAGAGCGGGTGTGCTGGCGCAGCGACTGGTTTTCCGGATGGAGCAGCCAGTCGCTCGAACGGGTCGCGCTGTCATGCTCCGGCATGGATAAAAGCTCCTGGGCGCTCGCCGTTTCGCCGACACCGGGTCAGCCGAATGCCGCGATTTTCTGGCGCGCCGGCAAAGAGCCGCACCTTGATGCCGGACCTCTGCCCTTTACACCAAATCATGACGGCCGCGATGACAACCTGTCGATATTTATTGATCTGCCTGCCGAGTATTCCGCCACAGTTGCAATTTACGGCTTTTCAGGGAAAAAGCTCCGTTCGTTTTCCGGGCCGGTGTCGCACCAGATTTCCTGGGACGGTAACCTTGACAATGGTTTACCTGCTCCGGTCGGTCCATTTTTTGTCGTGATGGAAGCTACGTCGGCAAAAGGAACAATCATTGTGCGGAAAAAAGGAGTTTTATGGAGATAAATATAAAAGAGAATTTCTTCTGGGTAGGCCGTACCGTTCTCTGAATAACACTGTTATCCAAAGAAGGCCTTTAGGGGCCCTTTATTGGGTACTTTTCCTACGCCATTATCATCCGTGCAATGCGAGCAGTTGTGACTTTGAATAAAAAAGACTGAAAACAAGTGCCATGACATCAAATATTCAGATCTTTCTCTCACGTACCACCTGTATCGCATACCTGATTTTATCAGCAAATACTGCTGCCGGAATACGCGATCCCTTTCCGCTTGGATTCTCCATGGGAACATTGGGCGCCATTATCGACGAAAAAGGAGCAAGCGGCAGGGAACCGTGGACAAGCGCCAGCCTTTGCGTTGATTCGTCAGGGTTTGGTTTTGCGCTGAGCGGCACTTCATACTTCGGTTCCGTAGGCGGTAGTACAGGCGCTGATGGTATCACGCAAGCTGTCGGCGGCGGCTGGTATGGCCGCAAAAATTTCGTATGTAAAGCATCCATTGCTTCGCTTTCCGCTTTCCATGCTTATTTCGAACAGACCGGTTTTATATCAATCGGCTCCGATTGTCTCTCTTTTGCGCGCGTAAGCATTGAAGCGACCGGTTACCGCCTGGGCGTATTTACTATACCGGATTCTCCGGTTCGTACCATCGGGGAATTCGGGGTTTCGGCATGGGTGCCATGGTCATGGGCTGCGCTTTCGTTCCGTGCAGAACACCTGGTGCTCGAGACCGCACGAAGCGACGGTACTGACCCTCCGGTCACCCTGCGGTGCGGCATTCATACTGCACAGAACCGCTTCGGCGGCCAGGGTGCGCTCGTTACCGTGATGCCAAACGAGCCGAAACCGGTCTGTTTTACCATCGGCGAAGAATACCGCATCACCCCGTCAATCGCTTTCCTTGCCGCGCTCGCGAACAACCCGCTCCTTATAAGTTTCGGCATGGCATATTCCTTCGGCCGGTCCGGCGTCGCCATGGCTATTGTCAACCATCCGCAGCTCGGCTGGTCGCAGGGGTTCGGGGCTGAATATCACCGGAACCAATAAGCGCGGAATAAAAACTGTTTCGTTTTACCCGCCTTTCGCCCTTTTCTTTCTTTCAAAATGCCATCATTCAACCGTACGTCAAACCAAATGAATTTTTATTGCAAAAAAGTAGCCGGTATTTTAGAATTATCCGGAAAACGGTATGGCACGAATGCTCTTCGAATGATCCATAAAGGCAAATGCGATGAATCAGAAGATCTCCATCCGGAAATTCGACAACGGCGACGCCGACAACGTGAGCCGGCTCATCATCGACAATCTCTCCACGAGAGCCGTACTCGACTACGGAAAGGCTGCGGTGACACAATTGGTACAATTTTATTCGCCGCAGCAGATGAAAGACTGCGCCCGCAATGAAGAACTGTATGTCGCGATCGACGCCTCGGAAATTGTGGGAACGGCAAGCCTCGACCAGAGCCGCATCCGGAATGTGTTTGTCAGGACCGACCACCACCGGCGCGGGATCGGGTCGCAACTGGTTCGGCACCTCGAGGATATCGCGGCGCGGCAGGGCAAGCTCAACGTGTTCCTTTTTGCCAATCTTTCAACGGTGGATTTTTACCAGGAACAGGGCTACTCGATTGTTGAAGAAAAAACCGAAGCGCTCGGTACGGTTACGCTCGCCATGATGTTGATGATAAAGAGATTGCCCCATAACCGGTAACCGGATTCCCTTGCTGATCCTTACCTGTCGGCCACGATAAAAATATCCCCTGCCGCCGTCACCACCTTTTTACGCCCCAGCATTGCCGCCATTACATCAAGGGCTTCCCTGCTGAAAAAATTGACATGCGTACTATCATTCTTATACCACCAGCCTGCGATATCCTCCGGCGGAGGGTGCAGTCGCGTCCGGATAATGACCGCACCGTCAGGGTTCAGAATATTTTTTATCTTTTCAATCTCACTCCGCACCGTACGAAGATGTTCGAGCACTTCACAAAGGACTACCATATCATAGGTTTTCGAGATAGCTTCTTTTCCTATATCGTACAAAGGATCAAAGGAGGTGCAGTTGTACCCGTTTTTTCGAAGTAGCCGCGTTAGTACCTCTTCCGGACCGCTTCCGTAATCGAGTATTTGGCCCGAAGGATTGGTCTGCTCACCGATAACCCTTACAAGTTCAGTTAAAAACCTGACATACCCTGCGTGGCCGATGTTGTTATCGTGGAGTGTATAACGTTTTATTTCTTCTTTGACGCTGATATGATCGTTGGCAGGGACAAATATCAGCCTGCACTTTTCGCAATGATAATAGCTCCGTCGGTCATCATTGAAAATTTTTTTACTGCTTGTGGAATAGCACAAGTGGCAGGTCATTTGCAGTTTTTTGCTTTCAGGAGTCACCAAAGATTGCCTCGCTCTCCGGGGTCCCCCGCCATTTGGGCGCCCCCTATGTTCGCTCGACAACCTTGGTGACTCCTGCATCGGTCACAGCTTTTTATTTCCAAGCCGTTATCTGCTCCCAATATTCTGCAGCTTTCGGTAGTCTGTTCTTAGGATTGAGGACGGTTAAAAATTCCTCGTTCGAAATATCTTTTTCCTTTATTGCAAAGATGCACAGCGCAACGCGCGCCAGGTCACGTTGCAAATCTTTCCACGAATATCCTGCATCGAAGAGGTGTTCTGCAAAGACCGGCAGTCCGCGTACATTCTCCGACATGATGGGTGAAAGACCTTTATCGGCAGGCATGTCATCGTAGGGCGCCACGCTCCGGCAGAATGCGATCGTATCGCCGATTATTTCTTCCGCGCTCCTGCCCCGTTCCTGGATCTCGTTTTCGTGGCGCAGGCAGGCAAAAAAGCTTTCGCGGATCTCCGAAAGCGGCGGCTGCAGAGCGAGGAGCCGGGAAACGTCGAACACGTGTTTCAGCCGCTGCGCCTCTTTCCCTTTGCCGACCGGAATGCCGAGGGTGTTCGGCCCGAGCGTCAGCAGTTTGTCGCCGATAATGCTCGACGGCAGCGGCAGTTCAACGAGCGCTGCGCTTTCGTAAAGTTTCCCGCACTCGATTTTTTTCTTTTCGGTTTTGTACGGGCTCCGGCGCAGCTGCACATCCAGCATAATAGACGTTTCGGTTCCCGAATTTATAGCCGAATTAAAATAAAGGTAGTAGCTTGCGATCGGCAGCCACGGTTTGGTTTTGTGCTGGCGTTTTTCCCAGCGTTTGAATATCTGGAAGCGGCCAACAATAGTATCCAAACATTGTTCGATCTGTTCCCGGGATGCATCGGTCGCGATGTCTACGTCGATCGAGAACCGTTTAGGATCGGGAAGAATGAGCAACAGCGAATTGCCACCCTTGAATTGAAACGGAAGACCTGTTTGCACAAGTTCGGCCACGAGTTCAAGACAGTAGACCGCCTCTTCGGCCAGTGTCGCCGGCGCGTTGAATCGGTGTTTTTCGATGTGTTCGCGGGTAAAGAATCGTGAATCGAAGGTCATAATTTAATCTATTTGGATAAGCCCGAGGCTCTTTATTGGTTCCCTGTACTTGGTAATTATCACCCGTGTAATGCGGGCATTCATGGCTTCGATAAAAATTCCGTCATCAACCTCATTATACCACTTTCACCAGTTTATATGCATCATCCATACCCAGTTTCCTGCAATAGTCAAACATATAATCGCTTCTAATTTCCGGCCGGAGGGAGTCAAAAATATTTTCTGTCTCGTTTCCAGTCTTTGCAGGAAAGTTACCTAAAAGCCTTGGCGCTTTATTAATCTTATCAAGTGTCGCCCGGTCGAGCGCCAGGGGGTTTACCGACGCAAAAATGCCGACGTCCTGAACAACAGGGGTGTCGTTGTAATTCCAGCAGTCGCAGTCCGGGCTGATGGTCAAGGCAAAATTCACATACACTGCCTTCCCGGAAAACCGTTCTTTGAGTGCAACGGCATATTCGGCGACCTTTTCTATGAGCGCTTCGCCGTGCGAGTCCCATTGTACCGTCATTGCGCCGTAATTGCATGCGGCCACGCACTGGCCGCAGCCGATGCAGACATCATAATCGATGACCGCTTTTTTGCTTTTCATCGCGATCGCATGCACCGGACATTGACGCACGCACTGCCAGCAGCCGACGCATTTTTCGGGCTTCTGCTGCGGTTTTGAACCGGAATGAAGTTCCAGCTTTCCCGGAACTGCAGCGCAGCCCATGCCCATGTTCTTTATCGTGCCGCCGAACCCCATTTCGCAGTGCCCCTTGAAATGCGAAAGCACAACCAGCTTGTCGGCCTGGCAGATGGCGCCGGCGATCCTGGCCTTCTTCATGTGCCGTCCATTCACCGGCAGTTCTTCAAATTCAAGCCCTCGCAGTCCATCGGCCGCGATGAACGGGGAGTCCGCAGTGCCGCTGAAATAACCATGCAGCGCTGCCGTCTCGTTATGGTCGACCGCATTGTGACGGCTGCCGCTGTAGAGCGTGTTCGTATCGGTCAGAAACGGCTTGGCGCCGCATGCCCTGATCGCCCGCGCGACGATCCTTGCGTAATTATGGTTTACATAGGCAAGGTTGCCGCTTTCGCCGACATGGACCTTTATCGCGACAAGCTCATTGCTGTTGGCAAGAGCATCCACTCCCGCCCGTTTCAGCAGCCGGCCGAATTTATCTTCAAGCGAACAGCCGGCTTCGGCATGCAGATCCATCCAGAATACGTTGTCCATGGTAACCCCGTTCGTTGTTTTCCAGGATAATCAGATCGACCCTAAGTAATCAAAATAATTTCTCTAAGCAGGGAAAATATTATTCATTGCATTGCAGTTGAATTATATTTTTAAAACGAATCACCTAGATAATGTTTATATATGAATAAATCTTCAAATTGCAAAATCACGATGTTCGTTGCATTAGGTGTCGCCGCGCTTATCTCCTCCTGCCATTTTCCCTATCAACCCAAGCCGTTTGTTCTGCCTGAGCAACCCTACCAATTTCCAAGCAGCACGGATATAGGAATTTTTTTCAACACGACAAACGTTAAAATTATCTATACGTTGAATGGAAATAATGGGCGCGACGTTTACTATGTCGATTTTAATGATTCGGCGCCTGCCCCGAAAAAACTTATTAAACCCGCGGGAAAAGAAACTTCCAATGCAGACAGTCCGCTCCTTTCGCGCGACGGCTCATTTGTGGCCTATTATTTAACGCCGGATGGGACTCATACTGACGGCGCATATATCCAAAAACTCGATCCAACCGCACAGCCGGAACTAATAGCCGCAAACGGAAACGATCCTCACTGGTGGGTTGACACGACAGACACGTCAAATATCTATGTAATTTATTCCGATCAAATCGAAGTTGGAAATCTTACTTCAGGCAGCGGACAGACTTACATACAAAAAGTCTCACTTGTCGGCAGTGGATCGCTTCTAGGGGCAGCCAATGTGATCGCGTCTTATCCAATGAACGGCGGAATGTCAAAAGACGGAAGATATCTCTGCACCGGTTACACAGAAGCCGCATTTTATGACCGCATTTCGAACCACTTGACACCCATTAACGGACCCATTAGCGGATATAAACAGGTGTGCAACCCATCCATCGATCCTGATACGGTTTCCATTCCAAGAATGATGTTTTTAAATTTTTCAGGTATTCAACAACTCATCAATCCTTTGCAGGACAGCTCCGACTTTCCTGCTGATGGGCTGGGGAATCTCCCGCTCCATGCAGTATTGTTTATTGTCGACATCAATAATACGGTAAAGGACTTTGTCCCGATAAGTATTATGGGAAGCGGGTATGGTGCGTGGCAATGTCCGGAGTGGTCCAATAAACCGAATTTTGCAGCGGCACTGGCAAAGGCCGATGAAAACACCAACATTGCCGATGGCGTTATCATCAAGAACCTTGGCGACCATTCAATTAAAAAAGAAACGCTGGTTTTTACAAGAGGCAACGGCAAGTTGAATTCTGCTTCCACCCCGTACGTCTGGATCGGAAACTGACTTCAACAGCGTGTTTTACCGGATTTTCATTATGACAAAAGGTCTTAAAATTCTGCTGGTGTTCACCGGTATTGCCGGGATATCGTTTGCTATATACGGTTACCTTTCGGTGCGCCAGGACCTCTCTTCGTTGACCCCGTGGCAATGTGTCGGCGGGTGCGGCGCCGGCGGGTCGGGCGGCACCGGCGCAGAGGTCAAATGGATCGGCACCGGCGTGAGCGGAGGACTTGTCGACGCCGAAGTAATGGGAACGAGCACCATCGGTGAAAATTACCGGTACCAGCAGATAAAAACGCGGCTGAGCTGGAAACCGACCTGGACCACAAATCTCGGGCTCACGGTCCCGATTGTTTCGAAAATCGGCTCTCTCCAGCCGGCGACAAATTGGGACGACAAGACCGAAGTGACCGGCGGGCTTGCGGACTTGATGGTTGATTTTTCGAAAAACGTCGGCATGGAGGGCCAGTACTCGTTGATGCTCAACCTGACACTTCCGACCGGCCAGTACGACATCAAGCGTGGAAAAGAAAATAATATGCTTTACCTTCCTACCACGCTCCAGTGCGGTGGCGGCATCTATACCGCATCGCTCGGCATCAGCAGGACCACAGACGTAGAAAAAGGATTGTGGATCGTGGAGGCCTATTACAACTATCCCTTTGCAATAAATTTTTACGGAAAGAACCAGTTCATAAACAGCAATCCCGATCAATACAATGAGTTGAACAGCAGGTGGGAACTGCTCTCTGCAAGTGAAAAAAAACGGTTTGAGTACTGGTTCAAGCCGTACGGCGAAAACGATCTTGGCGCCTATACCCCGCCGAGTATTACCGCGGCAGTCTATTACGGTTACCGCGGGATAGAGCACTATGTGCACTCTTTCGGTGCAAAACTCTGGGTGCCGTTTGGTGTGGCGTGGATACCGGCTTTTAACGCCAGCAGTTATAATCCTACTCCGGACCCGGACAATAAAACATGGTCATTAACGCTCCATTACGGCCTGGAATTCTCAAGACCCGAGTATCCGATTTTTATTTCGATAAACAAAATCATTGTCAGCGGGTCAGATAAAGGCGGCATGAAAAACGCCTTTGATGAAGCGGCGCTCAGAAAATGGAGAACGCCGGACAAAAACGACCTGCTCGATATGTGGACATTTGCAATCGGCATAAAGACCACCATGTTTTAATCTGCGGTTACCTGATACGTATGCACCCTTTGCGCCTCTGTCGCGCGCTTCCTCTTCTTCCGGTCATTGCTCTCCTGCTTGCAGCATGCTCCACGACCACGGACAAAAAATCCTGCGCCGTTTCTCAGCCCAACTTTTCTCTTGACGATACCCTGACGCTCCAGAGTGCCTGCACCTTGATTTCAGAGCACCTATGTTCAATTCTTCGTTCCGGAGACGGAGATCCGGCTTCGCTTGTCTCTTTCAATCATATCCTTGACAGCACTGCGCGGGCGATCAACACAGGCTTAAGGGATGAAAAAAACAGGCAGACTGCGCTCGACTCGATTCGAAGCGTGGTTTATCAATCATGGAAAATCCGGTTCGACCCTGCCGACACGCTGGTTGAAACTCTGCTCCCGCATCTGGTGTTCCGAAACCGGAAGGGCGCATGCCTCGGCGTGTCGCTCATCATCCTCATGCTTGCCGAGAAACTCAACTGTCCAGTCTATGGCGTCATGCTGCCCGAACATCTGTTCTGCAGGTACGATGATGGGATCAAGCGCATCAATATCGAACCCAACAAAGATGGGTACGCGCATCCTGATGAATATTACCTGCGCCTCTATCCTCTGGAACACCGGCCATGGTATAGTCTTGCGAACCTTGACAACAAAGCGGTTATCGGCCTCCTCTGCCATAACGCCGGCGTGCTGTGCCTGAAACAAAAAAAGTATGACGCAGCGCTCCTGTATTGCAGGGAATGTCTGCGCCGTATTCCGAGCTTTGTTGAGGCAAAAGGAAATCGTGCCCTTGCGTATGCACAAAAGGGACGGTTGGATACGTCATTGGTCATTTTTGAGGAGTTGTTTTCCGCCCATCCTGATTTAGTAAACCTTGCGGCAAATTACGGCACAGTGGCCATGGCGGCAAAACAGTACCCAAAGGCGCTCGATATTTTCAGGAAAGGATTGGTATATTTTCCTGGCGATTCGGCTCTCATGAAAAATTTAAAAAAGGTATGCGTTATTTTAAAAATAAAGGCGTAATTAAGAATAAAGAATAATATGAAAACCCTCTGGGTTACAATCAAACCATATCTCCCGGTATTTATTTGTGCAATATTGGCCGCTTTTTTTGTTTACTTCCCCATCACTGACTCCGATATATTCTGGCATCTCGCGGCAGGCAGGGAGCTGATCGCACAGAAACATTTTATCTACACCGATCCTTTTGCCTACACGCTCGCGTCCCCGCGCTGGATCGACCTCCACTGGCTTTTCCAGCTCCTCATGTACGGGCTGTATTCGGCAGGCGGGGAACGCATACTTATTCTTTTTAAACTGTGCGTAGTTTCCGGTGTTGCCGTACTGCTCTGCCTGACCCACCGCTTCTCTTCACGATATGTCCTATTTACCGCCATCATTAGTTCTTTTCTGTTTTATAAAGTACGCTATTTGATCGACATACGGCCAATACTTATCACCATACTCTGCATGGCGGTATACCTCTTTCTTTTCGAAAGTGCCCGGCAAAAAAAACAAAGGGCCATTCTCTGGCTGTGCGTCCCATTACAGATTATATGGACCAACTCCCAAGGTCTTTATATGATCGGTCTTTTTATTATCGGGGCCTATTGGATTGAAAGCGTGGCGCTCCTGCTCAGACATAAAAACAACAATGCGGCAATGGAAACCGCGCTTCTGCTGTTCTGTACTGCTTCGTGCCTGATAAATCCCTATGGTTTTGCAGGGGTTCGGCTGCCGTTCGAACTTTTTTCGCGCATTACCCCAACCGCAAATAACATTTACTCCCTGAATATTTCTGAAAATGTTCCCCTGTTTTCTTTGACCGGTTTCGAGACCGGCTATCGTACACCAGTTATAATTACCGCCGTTATTGCCTGTCTGCTCTTCATCTTTAACAGGAAAAAAATCCGTATTGCGCAGGTCATTCTCTTCATCGGATTCTTATTGCTCGCATTAAGTGCTGTCCGGAACGTTTTGCTTTATGTCATCATCGTTATTCCGATCATCTGCTATCATGCAGCATCTCTGGATATCTGTAACCGCTTTACTACATTACCTTTGACGTACCGTCGTTTTTTTTCGCTTGCAGGATATATAGTCGTTCTCACGGTGTTGATCGTACCTTTTTTCCGCCATGCGGCAATTGTCGCTGCCTTTCCGCCGCACCGGGCGCTCTCCCCTTTCCGTTTCCCTCAAAAAATCACCGAACTTATTAAACGCAATCCGATTCCGGGCAACATGTTTAATGACATGAGATACGGCGGTTATCTGCTGTGGCACCTCTATCCTGAAAAAAAAGTATTCATCGATACGCGGCTTGTCATCCGTCCTCCTGAATTTTTCGCGGAATATCTTGCCATAAGCGACCATCCTGAACTTTTTGCGGCCGTTGCAAAGAAATTCAACGTCACGCACGCGATATTGCCGTCGGCCCTTTTCACCCGGCACCTTAAACTGATTCAATGGCTCTACAAATCCGACGATTGGCGCCTTGCCTTCACTGACGGCGCTTCCGTGCTATTCGTCCGCAACGACATGGCAAACTATCCCCGGCTCGACCTTTCGAATGATTCGACCGTGCAGAACATAGCCGACAGCATCGGTGTACAATGGAAAGACGCACCAGCCGTCCGTTGTGAGGCGCTTGTCTACTTTGCCGGTCTGCTCCAAACACTCGGATTACCGAAAAAATATCACCTGGATGCTTCTCAAATAAAACCCTGAATCGTCTTAACTGTCTTGTTCATGCGGCGGGAAATTAATTATACTTCATTAGGGGAAAAAAACAATAGCCGAGGAGGTTAGAGTCATGAAAACTGTGAAAATTTTTCTGAAAACAGCACTTGTCTTAAGTTGCACCCTTATTTGCTGTAAAAACTCAACTAGCCCGACGCCTACGCCCCCGGCTGGTCCTCTGCAAATCACGTATCCTGTGGGCGGAGAAACCTTGCATATCGGTGATTCAATCCAGATCACCTGGACCGCCGATTCATCAAAATTCGGGCAAGTTGATGTTTTTGTATCAACTGACGGCGGAGCTACCTACAATTTCAGTTATCCTTTAAACTCTAATGGATCGATAAACTCAGGGGTCGGAACCTTCGGCTGGAAAATCGGCTCAGAATCTCCAACGCCTGTTTCGCCCTCAAATAACTGCAAAATTCGGCTGCAAGATTACCTGTTCAGTACGAGCGGAATAAAAAGCGAATCGGGAGTTTTTAAGGTTCTTCCTCATTCGTAATAAGAGCGGATTGATATTCGTACCAAAGATTCAATAAGGTTTAGATTTACGGAGAGAGTGTGAAACGGTTACATTTATTGGCAGCATCGGCATCTTTGTTCCTGTTTTTTTCAATCGGCGCGCAGTGCCGGGACAGCTCTTCTGCCGGTGTCCAAAGCGTTTCAAAAAAAACGGCGGTAACGCAATGCCCGGGAAAAGCAGTTTCATCCGATACGGTAAAACATCCACCAAAAACCTCTGCGATCGTATCATCCAAAGCATCGCAGGACACGCTTATCGTTATTGCGCGTCTTATCGAAATTCCCGGCAAGTTTCCACTAAACGATCTTTACAACTACGTTTATATCATGAAATACCGGGTTATGAAAGTGCTCAGGGGCGCTTATCCGGCCCAGGAGATACTCGTCGGTCACTATAACCCGCTCATTCCGCGGCCGCAAATCAAGGATAAAATGGCAGCCTTTGTGAGCGGCAATGTTGCAAAATTTGAGACCGGCGCCAAACACAAATTGGTTCTTGTCAAGCCAATCGAGCGGATCTGGAAAGATGCGGTGGAAGACGACTATGCGGACTCCGACCTCGACAAATATTACGCCCTCAAAGCTGACGTCGCTCAATAGAATATGGCCCCTGATGTTCGTCCCCAGGTAATTCCGGGAGCATAAATCAATGGTTTTTTCGTCCCATATTTTCCTTTTTTATTTCCTGCCGTTCTTCCTTATCGTCTACTTTGTACTGCCCTTCAAATGGAAAGGGCTTTATATTAAAAATGCATTTATCACCATAATGAGCTATGTTTTTTACGGATGGCTGGTTCCGTGGTTCGTCATCCTCATGTTCATCACCACTCTGAAAGACTACTGGTGCGGCCTGATTATCTGCAAACCCGGACAACTCCAGTGGAAGCGCAAAGCCGCGCTTGTGTTTGCCATTGTGGCCGACCTGGGCCTTCTCGCCTATTACAAATACTACATGTTCTTCATGGCCGAGGTCGTCAACAAAGCGGCCATGCTTTTCGGCGGCGGACCGCATGCCTTTTCAATTGCCACCGTTCTCCTGCCTTCAGGAATTTCTTTTTATACCTTTGTTGCGCTGAGCTATACGATTGACGTGTACAGGGGCGACGCGAAGCCGGCACGCAATTTTTCAATGTTTTCCTGTTTCGTGGGCCTGTTCCCGCACCTTATCGCAGGCCCGATCATCCGCTACAGCTCGGTGGCCGAACAACTTGATCATCGTGAACACACTGTCTCTAAATTTGCGAGCGGCGTGGCGGTCTTCTGCCTCGGACTCGGGAAAAAGATCATACTGGCAAACTCTGTGGCGCCGATCGCCGACGCCGCCTTCGGCAGTGACAGCCCTGGAATGCTTAACGCGTGGTGGGGTGTGCTCGCCTATTCGTTTCAAATCTATTTCGATTTCTGCGGGTACTCCGACATGGCCGTAGGGCTCGCGCGCATGATGGGGATTGAATTCCTCAAAAATTTCGATGCGCCGTACCAATCGAAAAGCATCACGATCTTCTGGCGCAAATGGCATATCTCGCTTTCAAACTTCATCAGGGACTATCTCTACATCCCGCTCGGCGGTAACCGGGTAGGTACGGGCCGGATGTATTTCAACCTCTGCCTCTGCTTTTTTCTCTGCGGCCTGTGGCATGGTGCGAAATGGACGTTCGTGGTCTGGGGAATTTATCAGGGCGTATTTCTCGTTCTGGAACGCATCGCAGGAAAAAAAACACTCTATTCGCGCCTGCCCCGATTCGGGCAGATTGCAATGACCTTTATGATCGTACTTTTCGGCTGGGTACTGTTCAGGTCGCCCGATCTTTCGCAGGCGCTCCACTTCTGGGGGGCAATGGTGGGGGCAGTGCCCGGTGCCGTATCTGCGCCGATTCTCGGCACAGAGCTATTTACGCTCCGCCATATTTTTGAAATGGCAGTATGCGCCTTCTTTGTCTGGCAGCCGATTCAGGCGCACGAATGGGGACGGGAAATGAATGTGAAAAAAGCGCTGCTCTGCATCGCTGTGTTGATTCTCGCCGTTGCAATGATGTTTACGCAGAGCTACAATCCTTTCCTGTATTTCCAGTTTTAAGGGCAAAAAGGACAGCAGGAAAACATGAACACTATCAAAAAAACGGCAACGATCCCGATTATCGCCGTCTTCCTGTTCATCATCTATGCAGTGCCCGTTACTCAGGGAATTGTGGAGATACATAAAGGGCAAAGCATCCAGGCTCTCGATCTTTTCGTGGATGCTATCGTCACGCCCTTTACCAACACAAAAAAACTTCATGACCTTGCTGCACAGCAGGCTGCGTATACGGACAGCATCAGCAATGAGCTGGCAACAACGGCCGATTCTTCATTGGTGTATGACCGGACATCACCGCTTGTCGACGAAGCGCTTGTAATTGTCAGTGAATTAAAAAAAACAGTGTATACTAAAAATCGCAATGTCCGTACTGATTCCACAACCCCGCTGTGTTGCCGGGTTGATACGCTTTCGACCCTTCTTTCCGGCTTTCTCCAATCAATCCGGGACAACGCGCCTGTTTCCGTGCTTGCAGACCGTTTCACGACTATCCACGGCCTGAGCCGTTCGTTGATTAAAGAATTTCCCCGTCGGTCAATTGTTGAATTGCCGCTTCTGATTCTACGGAACATCAAATACATCCTCTGGAATGATAAGTATCTCCGGCCGTATGAAAAGGAGATGGAGAACACTTCGGTTTTTGCCACCGCTTTGCGGCCCAAAATGCAAAGCGCTTATTATGTCCTGTTCAGGGATCTCGGGGCAAAGGGCGTGCTTGGAAAAAATGGATGGTTCTTTTACAAACCCGATGTCGACTTCCTTGTCAAACCATATATCCTTGATCCGCGCTCCATTAAGGTCGACCCCAACGACAAGCCGGTCGGGGACAACCCGGTAGCTGCAATAAAAAACTTCAAAAAGCAGCTTGACGGGCTCGGTATTGATCTGCTGTTCGTGATCATGCCTGGCAAGCCGAGTATCTATCCTGACCTGCTTTCATCATCGATGAAACCGGAATCCGCAGGGACCTTCAGCCATTCGCTCCGCATGATGAATGATCTGCGTAAGGAGGGAATCGATGTGGTGGATCTGTTTACCCCCTTTGCCCGGGAACGTCTGCGCGACCATGATGCAGGTGATCCGATGTACCTTAAGGAAGACACCCACTGGAAGTCCCGTGCCGTGCAACTTGCCGCCCGTCTGATCGCTGGGCGTATAAAAGAATATCCATGGTATACGCCCGGCTCTGCCGAATATGCAACTGACTCGGTAATGGTCGACCGCACCGGCGATATCGGCGTCATGACAACGCTTCCTGCTGGCCTTATGCGCCGGCTGTCAAACTCGTTTCTGCCGGAAAAAACCAGGTGCTATCAGGTGTATACCATCACGCGCGATGCTCGCGGGGGCGTATCCGGCCGGACTCTTTACAAAGACGATTTCAAGCATTCGGAAATACTGGTTCTGGGGGACAGTTTTTCGCGGATCTACCAGACCGACGAGCCGCGGAGCGCCGGCTGGATCTCCCATCTTGCCAGAGAACTTTCGCAGCCGGTTGCGTCTCTTGTCAATGACGGCGGCGCATCCACGCTTGTCAGACAGTCGCTGGCCCGGAAACCGAACCTGCTCAAAGGAAAAAAACTGGTCGTATGGGAGGTGGTGGAACGCGACTTCCGGTTCGGCGACGAGGGGTGGAAGGATGTGCCGATACAAATAAATCGAGATGTAAAATAAATTATTTTTTTGGGCGTGCCCCTTCGGGTCGGCGAGCTCCGGGCTCTCGCATTCGCGACCCGGTCCTCTCCTGCCTGGCAGGTGAGGACTGCGCTTCGCGCACCTCTCCGCATGCCTCACGCAAAAACAAAGGAATTAATAATGAATACACGTTTTTGTTCTCTTATGTTTTGGATATTGCTTCTGCTTTGCCAATATTCTTTTTCCGCCCCCTACGAAACGCTGAATAAAAATTTTAATCGAACGAAATCGCACGTTGTAGTGAGGAAAATTACCCGTCCTACGCTCGCCAATCTCGACTGCGCCGCTTATTTCGCCAACCCGGTCCGGTACGATCCGCAGCCCGTACGGCCGAAAAAACCCGCAAAAAAAATCAGCATCGACCGGTTGACGTTCGGCGGGGCGATTTCATCGCCTTGCATCAGTCTTTCACAGACACCGCTTACCGGACCCGAAAAGGAACAGCCGCTTGCGTGGGATCCCCTCCAGAACCGCCTGTGGGAAATAACAAAAACCGACCTGTTCGGAAAAATTACGGCCGCAGTCAACGGTGAAAAATGGTCGGACCCGTCGGTGTTTCTTCCTTATCAGGAATTTGTCGCCGCGTACCTGCACGGCGAAGGCGATACTGCTTCATTGTGGGTAAAAATTGAATTCAAACCATGGGTTACCTTTCTGAATAACATTCCCGACGAGTCAAAAGACGGTTTTAAGGAGATGTTCGGCAAAGCTGACCTTTCAGCAATCGACAAAAAACTTCTGAACAAGGCTTTTGAATGGATCCGGTCGGATTATTGCGCGAAACTTTTGACAAAAGACCAGACCATTGACTGGGCAAACACGCTTGCCTCCTACTGGTATCCGAAGCTCAACACCGATATCGTTGATATGACCGGCCAGCCCGCATGGCCGGCCAACGACACCGAGAAAAAAATCAAACGTGAGTTAAAGGGGTTTGCGGCCGTCAATCCTCTTGTCGTCATCAGGGGCAATCCGTATGGCGAAAAAATTTATAACGTTTATGTTGTCGATTTTGCGCAGGCTTACAGGCCTGCAGATACTTCAGCACCGGCAACTGCGCTCCCCGCCTTAACCGCGGATTTTTCCCGAGCCCATGATTCTGGTGTGTCCGGAAATTTCATGGACAATAATGCACGATTCGAACAGGAGACCAGAACCTTCGGCGATTACCCGGTCTGGGCGAAAAAAGACGAAACGTTCCGCCGATCCATCGCTTCGGCTGTTAATTCGCTTCCGCAGGCCCAGATGGGCTTTGCAGGAAAAGACGGCTGGCTTTTTTTCCGCAAAGAGATCGACTATTTGAACGGCGGCGACCTGTGTGCGCAGGATTCGGATTACAATCCCCTTCCCCGGCTCATCGAATTTAAAAAGTTCCTTGACAAGAACAATATTTCCCTGCTGTTCTGTGTGGTTCCCAACAAATCCGACGTTTATTTCGAAGAACTTCCTGCTGATGCACCGAAGGAACCGGCCGCCATAATAAATCCTTTCGGCCGCAAGTTTCTTGCCGATCTTCAGCGAGCCGGCATCGAGGTCATCGATCTTCTTCCGGAATTTCTCTCAGCAAAACAGGATGACCCGAAATACGCGGAGCGCCTGTATCAGAAGCACGACACCCATTGGACACTGCGCGGCCTTCGGATCGCCGCGCAACGAATCGCTGACCGTATAAAGCACTACTCCTGGTATGATGAATTTACAAAAAACGCCGTCCGTTTTATTGAGAAGGACACCACCTGCTCGCGGCTGGGTGATCTCGTGGACCGTCTTCCGGAAAAAGAACGATCCGCCTATCCGGCCGACATGCTTGCCGCGCAGCAGATTTTTAATCCGGACGGGAGCCTTTACAAAGCCAGTAAACCTGATGCGCCCATTATGTTAATCGGTGATAGTTTTACCGGCGTTTTCGAGCTTGTCGACTGCAAAAGCGCAGGGGTGGGCGCGCACATCGCTGCAGCAACCGGCATTCCGGTGGATATTATAACCAGCTGGGGCGGCGGGCCGCTTGTCCGGGACAAAATGCTCCGCGCCCGCAGCAACAATCTCTCGAAAAAAAGGCTTGTGATCTACCTGATGGTTGCACGCGATCTGTATAATTACAGTCAGAAGTGGCTGCCGCTGGAAACGAAATAATGGATACGGATTTTCAAGAACAATGTATTTTATCTCCGTCGACCAATAGGCCTAAAAATTTCCCGATAGAGACAGGTTTAAAACCTGTCTCTACGATTAAAAATATGACGGCCCAAGAAATATCAGAGGAGAATCACCATGTATAAATATTTAGTTATCCTCGGAGTTGTCCTGCTTTGCAACGTTTTTGCTCAGGAAGCACCGCTCGGTTCAATGACAACACCGACCGGCGATGAAAAAAAGGCTCTTGAAGGCCTGAAAGGAACCGTTTCGGGAAAGATCGTCTGGTCCACTTCTCGGGCAAACAGCAAACACGATATCTGGATCATGAATGCGGACGGAACCGATCAGAAACCGCTTACGAACAGCCCCAACAATGTTGACTGGTTCCCCCGTTTTTCTCCCGACGGATCTACCGTGCTGTTTGTCCGGAGCAAATCCGGATGGGCGCCGGAAAACGATGCAGAGATGTTTGAAAAATGGGACCTGTGGATCGTTTCAATTGACGGTATCGGTGAAAAAAAGGTGGCGTCCGATGCCGTTTGGGGTACGTGGCGCCCGGGTGGTGATTCCATTGTTTTCGCGCGGGGATCAAAAGTGTTTATAAAGAGCCTTGCAACCACCGAAGAAAAGGAACTCTTCGATGCGGAAAAAAATTTCAAAAAAGGGACCTTCGCCCAACAGCCGGAAATGTCGCCTGACGGCAGATGCCTTGCGATAACCCTTCGTGGAACCATGCGGCAGACCGGCATCTGGAATTTTGAAAAGAAGGAATGGTATTCCACCGGTGGCGGGTGTGAAATGGACTGGTTCCCTTCGGGCGCAAAAGTCTACCGTATGAACGAAGGACAGGGAAACGGCGGCACTGAAGTATTGCAGATCGCTCTTGATAAAGATGGAAAACCCATAAGCAGGATATCGGGATTATCAATTCCTAAAGAACTACGGTTTATGGACCTGCCGGGCCGCCGATCGCACGAATATTTCCCGAAGGTCGATCCTTCAGGGCAGTGGCTGGTCTGGGGCGCCACGCAGTACGGTCATGAACATGACATCGCCGATTACGAGATATATCTCTGGAAAATCGGCTCTGATAAAAAAAATGCGGTGCGGCTGACTTTTCATACCGCCAACGACCGGTGGCCGGATCTTTTCATCGGATCACCCCAGTCCCATCAGGAGCAGAAAAAAGAAACCACCGGACAACCTGCTGGTGACAGCGTATCTTCTGTACCGGCAAAACAGTAGTATTTTATTATATAGAAACTCGAATAAAACAAGGGTGGTGCTTTATCAACGAAATCCATCAGGACGGAAATACAGCATCCTCTGCCGCCGACCCAGCGAAGGATAGCGATTGTCTTATTAAAAAACGCGATCTCAATGCCAACAATTTTGCCATACTTGGGCTTCTTCTCCTGGTGACAGCGGCGATATTTCCCATCGTTAAAATTTTTTTCGTTCCGGTGATTGTTGCTGCAACCTTTGCAACGCTCTTTTATCCGTTCTACCGTCGGATGGTCGCGATTTTCGGAAAAAACCGCGGGTTGAGCTCATTTGTCAGTTGTCTCCTGATCTTCATTTGCCTTGTCACGCCGACCTATATCATGGTACACCTCGTAATAGGACAGGCGATCGATCTCTACCAGTCTGCAGAACCGGTGGTCAAAGACATTATCACCAAAGGCAATAACAGTGAAGTTCTCTCCCGGCTCCAGAACATTCCCATTATTCACAAGCTGCAACAATCGAACATCGCGGTCACTGTTCCGCTTCATGAAGGATTTAAATCCCTTCTCAGTGTCGGTACAAAAGCAATAAACAAGACCTCGACCGGTCTGCTTGAATTCTTCATAAACATATTTGTCATGTTCTTTACGTTGTTTTACTTTTTCAGGGACGGCGAAGCGCTGGTGAAACGGATCAAATACCTCGTGCCGATCCGAGCCGACTATGAAGAATTGATCGCCTCGCGCTTTCTTCTGATTTCGCGCGCGACGGTAATGGTAACCGTCATTATCGGGATTACTCAGGGCACGATTGGCGCACTCGCACTTCTGATTTTCGGAGTAAAACTGTGGCTCCTCTGGGGATTCATCATGATCATTCTTTCCCTCATTCCTCTCATGGGAGCATGGATGGTGCTCATACCGGCCGGCATCATCCAGATAATCGTTGGTCATACAGGGCAGGGTGTTGGTATTATCCTTACCAGTCTCCTTTTCGTATCCGCCGTCGATAGTTTTATCCGTCCCCGGCTGGTCGGCCGGGGGGCAAAACTGCACGATCTGGTTATTTTTTTCTCTTCGCTCGGCGGTATTGCGGTGTTCGGTCCGCTTGGTTTCATTGTGGGACCGGTTATTGCGGCGCTGTTCGTCGCCGTACTCGACATTTACGGATTGGAATTCGAACGCCAGCTTAAGTGGCCTTGATACAATTGTGCACCAGGGAACAGTGGAAACTCTGAACCGTTTCTGCCGTACAAAACAGTGGTTTTATTATTCTGTATTTGACACGGCGCTTTTCAGACATTAATTTCTTTTTAAGAACCTTTTCATCTACACTCCATCAAGGGGAATCCTATGAAGCTTTCTATTCGTTTCAGCGTGTTCCTGTGCACGGCGGTTGCAGTGTCAATCACCATACCCGGATGCGGCGTCAGTCAGAAAACGATTGACACTTACGAGGCGCAGCTTAAGGCGCTCGAGGCAAAAGGAACGCCCGACAGCATCCTTTCGAGTGTTCGGGTCTATCTTTCACAGGCAAAGGGCGGTAGGCAGTCGGCAAACGGAACTCTTGCCAAAGCAAGTATCGACTCGGTAAAACGGTATCTTGCAGCGGCTGAACAATGGTACCAAATGACTGTTCAAACGAAAAAACCGCGGGTCGATTCCCTTCTGAAATATTTTACTGCAGCCAAAACCGCGCTTTCCGGGATGCAGGTCAAAGAAGCCGACAGCTTCCTAACCATAATCGATTCATATGTCAAGAAAAACTGGTATATGCAGGCAGCGGTATTTACCGATAGGCTTGATACGCTGATGCCATCCCTTATCAAGGACGAAGATGTTTCAAAAAAAATCGGTCCACAACTCATCGGCACTTGGATAATGATTAAAAAACACACTGAAAACGGGGCGAATGCAACGGAAAAAAGCAGCGTTTCCTTTAAGAAAGATGGTGTTTTTGAAATGAATGAGGCGATGAACGGTCAGACCAAACCAACGCTCAGGGAAGACTGGCTGTTTCTTACGGAGGGAACCTATTCCATGAAAGGGGACACCGTTCTTCTTGCGACACAGAAAGAAAAGTGCGTGCGTCAGATTTACTGGAACCTCGTCGACAAAAAAGGCAAGCAGGAATGGGTAAAGAACGAAAAAAAGCCCTACGATTCGATTATAAAAGACGGAAGTAAGGACCGATTCTTAACTTTTGATTATCTGAAGGAGAAGTTTAAAAAGTAACCAACTATGTCCTACCATCGGTAAAAGGGGAACACGCGTTCCCCTTTTTACTATGTGACCTTATATAGTGTTTATGCAATATCTCCAACCATTTCCTCGTCAATATGTTCTTCGTCTTCTTTTCCCGGCGAGTGTTCAAGCTCGAAGTTCTCTCCTTCCCGCTTCATCTGCTCAATAAGATCCTCCCGATCAATCATCTGCAAATGCCTGATACGTCGGTATTCGTTACGGTGCTGTGGGCAATATTTCGGATAAATGTATTGGCGCGGATAAATCTTTATCTCAAAATGCTGCTTGCAACCCTCCAATGCACAACCCATTACCATAGTCACCACTTCGGTGTAAGTGTGCTTGAAGGTCTGGTTTTTGATGTTAACATCCTCCGGCTTGGTTCTTTTCCGGATACGGTATCGGTCCTGGCGGTGTTCAGGGCAGTACTTTGAGATGTGGATGCCGAAAAAAATCTTGCCGCATCCGGGATATAAACATCTTTTTTCCCGCAATTTCTGGCGCCGTCTCGATTTGGGAAGCTGCATAATGTATAATTTCCTTATTCTAAGTTATTAAATGACTCTTCTATCTTTTGATAAATACCGGTGTTATCCATTATTACCCCGTCAAAAGCAAGGGCGCTATTAATATACGGGTAAAAGGGAAAAAATGCAACAAAATAGTGACTTATTTTTATTACCCGTTCCGCTTTTCTCGGTTTTTTATGTGTTGTATCTGTAATATTAATAACAACTTAAACAAACATTATCTCCAGCGAACAATAAATCCTGGCCGATGCCATTATCTTGACAATATGGTACACCATTTCGTCAAGCACTATTGGGTTTTATCATCCTGTTTGAGCTAAAAAGAGATCTTTCAATGGATAGGTTACTGTTTTCTTTAAAATATAAGTGCTTTTTGTTATCCTATATATTATTATTAACCATATTAAATCAATTGCTGATGGAACAAATAATAAAACATATTAAGGCCCGGATTATTTAACTCACCATTTTCCATATTGTTGGTACATTCTTTATTACCATGGATACCAATATCGTTATTGCACTCGCCGAAACCCTGGACCGGGCATGGGTGGAAAAAACCGATCTTCTGCAAAAACCTTGCGGAGGTAATCTGATATTGGATTTTTCCCAAACAAAACGGATTGACTCTGCTGCCATCTGTACTATCAGGCTTTTACACAATACATACAAAAACAAAGGCAGGAAACTCGTTTTACGAAATATTTCTCCGCCTCTTCTTTCAGCTTTGGAAACCGTTATTGAACCGACGCCCGATCTGCCGGAATCAGACAGGATCACCCATAAACTACTGATAAATGCAGGCGACAGTTTTCTTACAGCAAAAGAAACCGTCATCAGTGCGCTTTCTGTACTTACTGAAATGCTCTACTGGGGAACCTTCGGCGTCATGAAAAAGCGGGATTTCCGCAAAGGGATCCTTGGCGAACAGATGTTTCTGCTCGGGTATAAGGCTCTTGGAATAGTGGGACTGCTTTCATTTCTTATCGGTATGGTACTTGCTCTTCAAGCGGCCATCCAGCTAAAGACATTCGGTGCCGGAGTTTTCCTCGGTCCCCTTATCGGCATCACCATGGTCCGGGAAATGGGACCGCTTTTGACTGCCGTGATCCTTGCCGGCAGGACCGGCAGCGCCACTACCGCTGAAATCGGTACGATGGGAGTAGGTGAAGAACTCGATGCGCTAAAGACCATGGGAATAAATCCTGTTCAATTCGTGGTTGTACCCAAGTTCTGGGCGATTTCACTTACCATGCCGGTGCTCTCCATCTGCGGAACCGTTGCGGGTATTCTCGGCGGCTGGTGTGTCGCGCTTTTTTATCTTGACCTTTCGTCAAGCCTTTACTGGGGACAACTCTGGCAGTATTTATTGTTCAGTGACGTTCTGGCGGGTTTTATAAAATCGGTGGTTTTTTCGTGGCTTATTGTCTGGATCGGTGCATTTTACGGTTTTCGCGTCCGTGGCGGCGCCGAAGGGGTTGGACGCGAAACGACCGCAAGCGTTGTGTCATGTATTTTCATTATCATTATTACTGATGCACTCTTTTCATTCATTATATAATAAGGCTCCCATGACATCGTCATCCACACCTATTGCCAGTGTCCGGAATCTTTCAGTGCAGTACGGTACAAAACAGGTACTTACCCGTATTTCGACCGATATTTTTCCTTCGGAAATCCGGGTTATTCTCGGAATTTCTGGATGTGGAAAGACAACCCTCCTCAAAGCTATGGTCGGACTGCTTAAATCTGTTGTAGGTTCGGTGCAGCTATTTAATGTCGAAATCGGCAATCAGGACGATCCCGCAACCATTACTGTGCTGAAAAAGGTGGGTGTGTTGTTTCAAAATGGCGCACTGCTGGGCTCGTTGACAATTGAAGAGAACATCGCCCTGCCGCTCCAGATGCATACCGACCTTCCGCCACGGCTTATAAAGGAAATTGTAAACTACAAACTCGCTCAAGTTAAACTTACTGGCGTTGGATCTCTCCTTCCTTCAGAGCTTTCGGGCGGTATGCGTAAACGGGCAGCCCTTGCAAGGGCGCTGGTGCTTGATCCGCCGCTCCTGTTCTGTGATGAACCTTCTGCCGGACTCGATCCGGTCACTGCCGCAGGCCTCGACCGCCTGCTCCTCAGCCTTCGCGAAATGCTCGGCATCACCATCGTGGTAGTCACCCATGAGCTCAGTTCAATTGAATCTATCGCCGACAATATCTCATTTTTACATAACGGTTCATTGCTGTTTGACGGCCCCTTTGTCGAAGCCCGGAAACTTACGGACGGACCGATGCACGACTTCTTTGCCCGGCGGGAAAAAGACGCATCGGGAAAAAACATGAAAACGCAGGATTTCTTCGTGGAGACGTCCCCATGAGTATCTCGAGTTCTCAACGTGCACGGTTGGGCGTTTTTATTATGTCAGGCATTGTGCTATTGCTCCTATTTTTGTCCGTTACGTTGGGCCTCAAACTTTCCCGGACCATGAAAACCTATTACGCCTATTTCCAGGGGGAATCCCTTTCCGGACTGGAACAGGGCGCCCTTGTCAAATATACCGGTGTGCCTATCGGTAAGGTCGACAAAATCACCTATCAGCCGCGAGATCTTTCAAGAGTCAAGGTAACGCTTACGGTACAACCCGATTTCCCTATGAAACCGGACATGTACGCTACCACTGGCCTGCTTGGCATCACGGGTCTGAAATATGTGGAAATCCTTGGCGGAACGAGCACCGCGCCGCTTCTTAAAAACGGCGGCGAAATCCCAACACGTGCATCAATGTTTTCATCAATTTCCGGCAAGGCCGAAGCGATTATCGCCAAAGTTGAACTTCTTATCAATAACCTGAACCAGCTTTCCAATCCCGACAGCCTGAAATCGCTGCGGTTCCTTGTCGAGAATGTAACTGCGATTACAAGTGATGTCCGTAAAATTGCAGGGAACATGGCGCCGAAAATCGACACGATAACTGCTTCCGCTGAACGGATCATGAGCAAGGCCGACAGGATCGCCGGTAATGTGCAGACCATCACCGGAAGCATCGATACGGCGTTCCCTGCAAAGAGGATAGCGCGCACCATCGCCTCGGTCGATTCGGCTGCGATGGCGATCAAGCTGGTAGCGGATAATCTATCGCTTCTTGTGCGGCAGTCGCGCGAGGATTTCTCGGTCAGTATGCAGAACCTCCGTGAGGCCAGCGAGAGCGCCAACCAGCTTACAAAGATGCTTGCGGAAAACCCATCATTACTTTTAAGAAATGAATCCCAGAAAGAAAGGGAATTGCGATGAACCGTACTGCATGGCATTACTGGACGGCCGGCATAATCTTCGTTGGTGCACTCAGTATTCTTTCCGGGTGTGCCGCGGTTCCGTTAAAGCAGTACTATCTGCTCAATTACATCCCTTCGGCCCGCAAAGACCGCCTGAACCCCGCACCGTATCCCTGTACCATACGCCTGCGCGATTTTGATATCGAAGAAGCATATAACCGGCCGGAGATCGTTTACCGTCAGAGTCCGTTTCAGCTGCAATATGACTATTACCGTGCGTGGGCGGTTAAACCGGCGCGTATGATATCCGATCTTGTTTACAAACATCTATTTGCAACCGGCATTGTATCGAGCGTGATCCGGCGGTTTGACGAAGGCCCAAAACCTAACTACGAACTTTCGGGTATGATCGAGGCGCTCGACGAGTACGACTCCCAGGAGCTGTGGTTCGCACACATTGCGCTCCGTATCAACCTGATAATGATTTCCGACGGTACGGTGATGTATACGAAGCGATTCGATCTCCGCAAACGCGTGTTTGAACATAAGCCGGAAAACGTAATACGGGAACTTTCGTCTCTCATGGAATTCATCATGGTTCAAACGATCCACGACATAGATGCGAAACTGGCAAAAGAATATGGTTTGGCAACACCGGCAGCCGACACGTCCGGCGTTTCCCCTGTTACGGGCGAAATCAAGTGAGAATTTACGCTATGAAGCAATACGTCCGCCGGTGTGCGGCAATGGTGGGTTTTACTTTCTTTTCCTTTTTTGTAAATGCTGAACCGCCGCCTGATCTTCCGGGTGTCGAAATATCACACGACTATCTGAACTCGGTGGTTCCAAAAGACACGGTGAAAAACGCCGCGGAATCAAAACCTTCCGGCTCAGGCCTCCCATGGCTTGACAAAGCCCAAAAAAGCTGGGACGCGCCGTCTCTTGCAGAACAGATGTCGGCAGGGGAAGCTTCCGTGCCCATAGGCAAGGGCGGCGTTTTCGTTCCCCGATTCACCGCGGCAACGAACGAACCGGATGTCAATATCGTCGATTCGGCAGGCCATTCGGTCGCGTCTGGTAATACGGGTCGTATTTTCAGCCTTGAACCCGGTTTATACAAGGTCATACTCGGCAGCGGCGCGCACAATCAGCGAATTGTACGCCCCGTTACCGTAGAAGAAGGAAAAACGGTACCCATTATCCCCGACTGGGCCGGGCTTACCGTAGAAACAATCGATTCGTTGGCCATCCCATTCCGCGGAGAATACGAACTTCTCCGCATCGACGAATTTGAAACCTACGGCCGCGGGTTGGGCGCCAACCCCGAGCTCGGCGAGGTGGCCAAGACCTGGATCCTGAATCCGGGCATCTATAAGCTTCTCAGTGTGGGCCAAGGATACAACAGCCTTATCAATTTCGTTACAGTCAGGCTTCTTTCCGGCGAGCTGAGCAAGCTCCTCCTAGTGCAGGACACCACCACGTACCGCATTCTCGGCGGCGGCACGGTTGATGTGACGCCGCCATCAAAGATTACCTCGCATTGGAAATACGGCGCAAATATCGGCGGCAATATAAATTTCAACGCCGAGATCGACCGTCAGAAAAAAGACACCATTACGAACACGCTGTTCGGCCTGCTCTCAACGCTGTGGCTTACCTACCAACACCAGCCTTATGAGTGGCAGACTAGGATTCGTCTCAACGAAGGGTTCAATTTTTCCGGACTCACCGTCAGCGACCTGCTTATGAATGCCGATGATTTTTTGCTTACCTCCCTTTTTATCTGGCGGTTCCTTCCCTGGCTCGGCCCCTATGGCAGCGCAGAAATCCATACCACGTTTCTGCCCCGTCGTTTTATCCGCAACGATAAGACCTCATTTTTCTGTCTGATCGACGATGATTCACTCATTGTCAATCCTTCCGCCAGTTTTGATTCGAGCCGTTCGTTCACCCTTCAACCGCCATTTTCGCCGCTGCTGTTCGATGTCAGTGTCGGTGTCAATGTCGACGCTCTCAATTTCTCGTTCCTTGAAACAAAACTCCGTGGCGGCTTTGGGACGCACTATTCCTATCTTCCTCGTTCCTACCAGATTGTGGACTCAGCAACGGTCAAGTGGCAGACTGCGCCGGACGCTGCTTCGCTCGCCAAACTCAGCAACAGTGTCGTTCTCCAATCAGTGAATGCCACTTCCGATTTCGGTTTAGGTCCGCAGGTTGCGATCAACGGTATGGTTCGAATTGGCAGGTTCATTACAGCCGATGGCGATCTGAAAGTATTTGCTCCGATAGCGCCAACGCAGCGTCTCTTGCGTCCGGATTTCGATTTATTAGCAAATATCAGCTGGCGAATTTCGAATTTGATCACGCTCGACTATACTTACACGTTCCTGCTTCAACAACCGGAAAATGTTGCTGCTCGGCTGGATAAATCAACGCACGGCGTATGGCTGCGGTTTTCATATTCGAGCCGATAATCAAGTTTAAATGCCGGTAGTTTGAACATTCTTTGAATAAATTTATCTTCTAATAATATTTTTCCCTGATGAAGGGCAAAGGATCATGAATTATAATCACGGGGTTACTTTCGGATTTCTCTTTTGCTTGTGTATAACCTTTGTTTCCTCTGGCCAGGATGACCTTAAACCGTGGGAGAAATACGGCCTTTCCCAGAGTGAATGGAAGATGATTAAAGAAAACGGGGTTTCCGTGGATAAAATCCCGCTACTGTTAAGTGCCGGCATTTCCATCGGTGAATATATAAAAAAACCATGGAAGGAGCTTGGCTTGACAGAAGGCGAATGGATTGAAAAGCGCAGGTCAGGCCTTACCGCCTATGATATTGAGCTGGAAACAAAATCGCATCATCACTGGGAAAGTGAATCAAAAGATGAATTGTCACCTGAGTTCTCGTCTTTCTCAAGTAATAAAAATCAACTGGTAAGTTTTTTCCTTCCTGGTTTTCAGCAGTTGCGCCTCAAAGAACCATCCCGGGGCGCCATTATGGCAGGGATTGCGCTCGCATCGCTCGCGGGGTGTTTTATCGGTACGGTACTCGAAGAACGTTTCGAGGTAAGACCTCTTTATATGGTACTCCTCCCTGACATGTTCTGGAGTTTTATTGATTTCAAGATTACTATAGGAAAAATGGGTACTGAAAAACGGTAATGTTCCCCTGGATTTATGACTTCTAAACAATAGCGGAAACTTTTGAAAATCGCTGTTCACCCTTTTCTAGATTCTCTATCATGGCTTCAAAGGTAATCTGTTCGGCGGCCGTCTTTGTGTTGTTCTGATTGTTATTCAGAATAGAGGCGACGAATTCGCGCGTATAATCATCCGGTGTTGCCGGAATCCGGAGGTCCTGGGATTTAATCTCATCAAGCACTTCACCGATCTGCGTTCTCGCAAAGTCACGGGTCGGAACATAACCCTCCTTGCCATCCGTACAGTGCAAAAGTTTGGCGTGGACAAGCCAACCGAGCAGACCGGTGGCCTGTGGTTCAGTAAGTTCGTATTTAGTGATGTAATAGGAGAGGCTCGGTGGATCGTTTTTCCGTATAAAAGCGCTTACCGCATCAATAAACACTCTGAAAATAAGGTAGGTTTTATAATCACCGACACGGCGGTCCCACCTCCTTTGTGCGCGAAGGAGCGGCCGGAAATTCTGATGGACATACGCCACCTCCGCGCCAAAAAGAATGAACAGTGACACGAACAAAAGAGAAACCAGAAATATCGGCAGGATTCCAAGCGTTCCATAAATGGTCTGTGTTTGGATGGTCAGCTGAACATACATGCCGAACCCTTCTCGCTCTGCCTCGAAAAGCAATCCTGCTATGAGGCCGCCGAGAAGAGCGGAATTAAATTTTACTTTCGTATGGGGCGCAAACAGAATAAGTGAGATAAA
Source organism: Chitinispirillaceae bacterium (assembly GCA_049514575.1). Classification (GTDB taxonomy): domain Bacteria; phylum Fibrobacterota; class Chitinivibrionia; order Chitinivibrionales; family Chitinispirillaceae; genus BOG-1184. Next base: position 106,521 of record JBEKUX010000009.1, read on the forward strand.
TGCAAGTACCATGAGTAAGGGGGGTAAAATATCTATCGGGAAAAAATGTTGCGATGCTGGCGCAAACCATTTACTGTGACGAATCCAAATAGACAGAAAAATGAGGAGCGGGCTGTATACCATGACCATGGTAAAGGTTATCAGCCTGATAAAAAAAGATCGCGGCCTTGAAACTTTCCAGATGGTATTAAACGATTCCTCGGCAACTCCGAACAGACCAATGGCCACAATGACTAGAACCGCGATTCCAGGTCCCCGTAATTTACGGGCATTGATGTAAAATGTCGAGAGATAATTAAGTACCGTCTCGGGAGCAAAGGGCAGGAGCGTACCGAAAAGATGCTCCACCTGCTTTGCCTGTACATCAACGAGGCCGGCAAGCATGAGCGCTGCAGTGACGACAAGCGGGATCATCGTCAACAACAGACCAAAGGCAAGCGCTGAAGCTCTGGTGATGCAGTGGTTGAGTGCATACTCAGCAAACACGATGCGCCAGAAAATAACGATCCTCACCAAACGATACCAAAATCGACTTCGCTGTTTTTTCAGCGAATCAACCGCTTCTCGCGGATCGTTACGGAGATCATTCCAGAATTTTTTCGTAAATAGATACATACATTAATAAATAATTCATTTTTCCGTGGATAGTGTTAATATACAAAAAGAATGGAAATACATTCATTGATTTTAATAATTATTAACCAAATGCTATTTTTATCACTATGCAAACATATCCCAGCAACCGTGTCGCTCTTGCGCTCGATAACGTGTCCTCTTTGCAGGCATTGTCTAAGCTTGTACTCGCAACCGCTCCCTGGATTGCCGTATATAAAATCGGCCTTGAACAGTTTACCCGTTTCGGTCCAACGGTTCTTGGTATTATCAGAGGAAAAAAAAGAAAAATATTTTTAGACCTTAAGTTCCATGACATTCCCAACACCGTAGGGAAAGCCGTTGAATCGGCATGCGCTCTTGATATTGATTACCTCACCATTCACACGCTCGGCGGAATCCCTATGATGCGTGCTGCAAAAGCGGCTGCGAACGCTTCCAGCCGAAAAAAAACAGGGAAACAGGTAAAAATTATAGGCGTTACGCTTCTCACCAGTATTGACAAGGATTGTCTGCAGAAAGAACTTGCTATAACGGTTAATATGTCCGATTATATCTGTCACCTTGCATTACTTGCGGTCAAAGCCGGTCTCGACGGCATTGTGTGCTCTGCTGCCGATCTCCCTGTCGTAAAACCCCTCCTGCCGCCAGATTTTGAAATAATTACACCCGGGATAAGGTCGGTTGGAATGGCTGCCAATGACCAGAAGCGTACCGCCACCCCGAAAGCGGCAGTAATAAACGGCGCAACCCTTCTCGTGCTTGGAAGAGCCGTAACTGGGGCTGAAAATCCTGAAAAGGCGGCGGAAGATATAGTTAAAGAGATTTCTGATATCTAGTTACTATTTATTGATTATTTCTTTATATTCTCGGGGCAAACACTTTTGTGCAACAAACCCAAAATAACCTTACGCTACAAAAAATTTTAATTCGAAGAAAAGCAGCATTAGGAGATGTCCTTCTTGCGACTTCTGTGCTCCAGCCTCTTAAAAACCGTTTTCCTGATTTCGACATAGATTTTGCTACTGATTTTCCAGAAATTCTTGAAAAAAATAAGTTTATTAAAAATATTCTTCCTACTACCGTACCTGATACAGGATACGCGAACATTTATAATCTTGATTTAGCATATGAGCTTCGACCTCATTGCAGTATTTTAGAGTCTTATGCTGCAGTTATAGGAATTCCGATAACAGACTTACGTCTCAGCGTGGATATCCCTGATATGGCAAAACAACAAGCAACACAATTGCTCAATTCAAGAGGAATACTTAACAATACGCCCCTTATTGCACTGCAGACTGCAGCCAGTTTCTGGGTTAAAAACTGGCCAATCAATGCCTATCAAAAGGTCACCGATGATCTACGTTCCCAACTGGGGGTTCAGCCATTGGTACTAGGGTCGCTATCCGATCCTATCCTTGAGGGTTCCATTGATCTTCGGGGAGCTACGGACATCATGACGAGTATTGCGATTCTCTACCGATGCTGTGCTTTTATTGGCGTCGATTCGTTTTTGCTCCATTGTGCAAAAATTATTGGTATCCCCGTCGCTGCTTTTTTCGGGCATTCTGATCCGAACCTTCGTATTATAATCGGAACAAAAGATCTGATCTTCACCTCTGATATTGAATGCAGATTCTGCCATCACCGATTGAAACCACCGGCGATCACAACAATTTGCAGAAAACAAAATGTTTTGTTACAGATAATGGATACCTTATTTCAAAAACTTCAGCAGTTTTACTATTTTAACTATAGTCGATTATTGACGCGAATGATCAACTTTTTTTGGCATCTTATTGAATGGAGAGAAAAAGGGAAAGTAATTGCTCCCTGTATGAAAAGAATCACACCCGAATGTGTGTCACCTAAGATTATCCGATGGTTGCGGGATATTATTTCCCATTCTGAACGAAATCCACTTGGACAAAGCGATCCCGCATCATATGATATTATTAATGCAGTTATTCAGGATAACGGCCACAAATGATTGAAGGCCTCGCAAAGAAACCTCGTTTAATAACCAATTTTTTCTCTCTATCGGCGGTTCAGGCAGCTACTTATATCGTTCCTCTTGTTACTGTCCCCTATCTTTTAAGAACTATAGGGACAGAGAAATACGGACTTCTTGCATTTGCGGGTTCTTTTGCCGCATACTTTCAGGTAATATCTGATTATGGATTCAATCTCACGGGAGTCAGAGATGTTTCTCAAAATCGCCATGACGATGATGCCTTATCTCGAATACTTTCTGAAATTCTAAGTGCCAAGCTTTTTCTGTTACTCATTTCAATATTTCTTGCTGTCCCAATAATTCATTTTGTTCCACGACTTCATGTCGATGCATGTGTTTATTATTGGGCATGCATCGGTACGGTCGGAAACAGTTTTTTCCCTGTTTGGTTTTTTCAGGGAATTGAAAAAATGGCCATTTTGGCTACCTTAAATATTGCATCAAGAATTGTCTATCTATTGTTGATGTTTGTTTTTATAAAAAAGCCAGAAGACTTCATTGTTCTTCTATATATTACCGCTATCTGCTCGTGGGCTATTACTGTAATTGGGATAATGCTGGTGGTTCAAAAGGTCCCTATTCGAATTTCCCTTAGAAACGCAATATCTGTCTTGCGGTCTGGATTCGGAATATTCACGTCACAACTCTGGGCCGCCATTCTTGCTTCGTCAAATACGTTTGCATTAGGGTTATTTTCTAGCAATAAGGATGTCGGGGTCTACGCTGTCGCTGAAAAAATTTCAAAAGCTGCGATCTGTCTGGGCATTCCTTTATGTTCGGCAATATACCCGCGTTCAGGCATTCTTTTCAAGCAATCAGAAAAAACCGCCTATCTCTTCCTCAGAAAAGTTATGCTCTGGGGTGGAATATATATGGCGTCAGTCAGTATTTTACTCTTCGTATTTGCCAACATTGTGACTACTCTCGTTGTAGGTAATCACGTGCCCGATATTGCCGTACTTATCCGTGTGCTTTCTATTTTGCCTTTTACGGTGTTTATTGACAACATTTATGGCAGACAAATACTTCTCAACATTGGTCACGAAAAACAGGTTGTGCGTATAATTGGAATTTCTGCCGCAGTAACGGTTTTATTGCTTTTATCCTTAGTGCCATCGTTTGGATCTGCTGGCGCGGCGCTTTCCTATCTTTTCTCAGAACTGTTAGTTCTCGTGTTAATGGGGGGTGCACTCTGGCGAATTGGTGTTTCACCATTTCTTACTTTCCGAATTCTTAAAAAATAAAAAACATTATTCTCTGACATTATTCAGTAACCGATCCGGGTTTATTTATAAGCAATATTTGTAACGGTTTTAGGCCGATTTTACCAAAAAATTTCTGCTTCACTTCTGCAATATAGGCGTGTGACGGTAATAATGGGTCGGCAATAAAAACATCTGTTTGTTTATAAAAAAAATGAAGAAAGATTACTAGGAATTGATATCTACATGCGTGTATCTTACGATTTATCAAACTGCTGAATGCCATCAAAAAAATATTGTGCGCCAGAAACAATGGTAAGACTTGTTGCTGTCCACAAGATCCATGTAAATGGCCGTTCGGGAAGATTGAGCAGCGCCCATAGAATTATAAATGACTGAAAAAAGGTAGTGGCTTTTCCAAAAAGACGCGGATGAACTATAACCGATCCAGAGATAAAATGAATCAGTAAAGCTCCTGCTACAAGCATTATGTCCCTGCAAATTACCAGCCAGACAAACCATATCGGCAGATGTATTTGATACGAATTTTCTGATGCATACGAAATCAATATCAGTGCGGAAAGAAGTAGTGCTTTGTCAGCCAGAGGATCGAGAATAGTGCCAAGACGTGTAATTTGGTTTCGAGACCTAGCAATATACCCATCAATAGCATCTGACAGAAAAGTCACGATAAACACTATTGATGCGGCAATCCGTAAAAAATCATTGTCCTCTCCGCGTAGGACGCTTTTATCATAATACAACAAAAGCAACACGAAAAAAGGGATACAGAAAATACGCCCGATGGTAATTCTATTCGCAATAGAAAGAGATATTCGATTCATTGGTTGGAAATTTCTTTCATTGAACATTTTCCGTGAAACAACGCTCCTTCGTTTATCACTAAATCCTTTGTTTGAAGATCGCCAATGAATGAGGCGTGTGATTCAAGTTCAATGCGTTCAGTCGCAATTATATTTCCGCTTACCTTACCACCGATAATTATACTTTTTGCTTTGATCTCTGCCTCTACTATACCGGCGTTCCCAATAGTTAATATTTCTGAAGCCTCTATTTTCCCCTTGAAAGCGCCATCTATCCTCATCCCATGAGGAATAGTAACTGTTCCTTCGAAAGCGGCCCCTTCTCCTATCATCGTGTAAAAACCTTTTTCTGTTTTTTTATCCATAAAAAACTCCTTGGTTGGATTATTTTTTCTCTGCAGGTATAAGTTCCAGTGGATTGATATTCTTCCCATTTTTAATTACTTCATAATGAAGGTGCGGTGCCGTTGAATGTCCGGTGTTTCCAACAAGTGCAATCGTCTGACCGCGCTCAACTTTTTCATCCTTGACAATAAAAACTTTCGCACAATGCCCATAACGGGTAACGAACCCTTTGTCGTGTTTGATAACAATCAGGTTTCCATAATATTGGTCCATTTCAACCTTTAAAACCGTTCCGGCAGCAGGGGCCTTAATTATCACTCCCTCGGCAGCAGCAATATCGATCCCCGGGTGGGCGACAATACCATGAGAGGTATCATCAATAAACTGCTGGGTTATCCATCCTTCGACTGGCAGCATTGTCGGTATCGACTCCCTATAAAGGTTTGTTGCCTCTCCTCTCGCAGGGTTTCTATTAATATCTTTCAAAATATTATCTTTTTCTGCTATGTTTCGATTGCTGTAGACCATCTCACCGGTATCTGCCGTATTCTCATGAACTCTCGCTTCACTTGTTTTTACGGGTACCTTTGCTTTTTCCGGTATTGTCGATAGCAAGGATAGATTTTCCAGATACGTTGCGAAAGTATCGACCCGTCCTATTTTTTGGCACATAAGTCGAAGCTGTTTATTGTCTTTTGTCAATGTTTCGTTTTCGTTTCGAATTGCATAAAAATAGTGGAGCTTTTTTGCCGCTTCCGCAGATTTAAACATTAATAGAATGGCGGCAATCACGAGCGTTCCTAAAAACGCAAAACCCAGTATCAGTATTGTTCTTGACAAACAAATAGAATACGCTTTCTCTCCCTTCCGATCGGGGATAATCATTATCGTATAGGTTGGCTCGTTTCTGCTCACTGCTGATCGCCTTCTATTTCGTTTCCACGAGCAAGAGATCGAAAATCCGTACCAGATCCTTTTCAGAGTAATATTCTATTTCAACCTTTCCCTGTTGTTCTGTTGTAGGTTTTATGGTAACGGCGGTCCCGAGTTTATACTGGAGACGGTTAATAGCTTCGGTAACATTAGGATCAAGATTTGTTGTGGCAGTCTCTTTTTTATGCTTCCCCTTTTTTCCTCGGATTAGTTTTTGTACTTTTTTTTCCACTTCCCGGACCGACAGGTCTTCTTCCACAATTTTTTTCGCAAGTTCAATACGCATTTTATCGTCTTCGATGGCAAGTAAAGCCCGGGCATGGCCCATGGAGAGCATATTTTTTCTCACCATCAGTTGAATCTCTTGCTGAAGCGTTCGAAGCCGAAGGGTGTTTGTAATGGCGGTACGACTTTTCCCCATCTGCTTTGAAAGTGCTTCGTGGGTATAGTTGTATTCAGTAATAAGCTTCTGATAAGCATCGGCTTTATCTATTTCGTTCAAGTCCTCCCGCTGGATATTTTCAACAAGTGCAATTTCCATCATTTCTCGATCAGATAATTTTTGTTTGATAAGACAGGGAATTTTATCTCTACCGAGAACCTGCAATGCTCTGAACCGTCGTTCACCGGAAATAATTTCAAATTCATTGTTTCCTTTTTGACGAACAAGTATGGGCTGCAACAAGCCCTGAACGCTGATGCTTTCGGCAAGACCCTTTATTTCTTCGTTATTAATTTCGGCTCGTGGCTGGTATGGATTGGGCCTGATTGCCGCGCAATCGATATCCACGATTTCATGCTCGTCCGCAGTTCCTTCTTGCGGTGTAACCGGTATTAAAGCGGAGAGTCCCCTTCCGAGCACCCTTCGCGGAACTTTTTTATTCATGCTGCATTATTTCCTTTGTTAAGTTTAAATAACTATCAGCTCCGGACGACATAATATCATAAAGAATGATTGGTTTCCCGAACGAAGGCGCCTCACTGAGCTTAACATTGCGGTTTATCACTGTTTTAAATACCTTCCCCTTGAAATAAGAACGAACGTCTTCCGCCACCTGTTTCGATAAATTCAACCTGTTGTCATACATGGTGAGAAGCGCACCTTCAATCATAAGTTTTTTATTGAGACTTTTCTGGACAAGCCGAATTGTATTGAGAAGTTCCGCAAGACCTTCAAGCGCATAATACTCACATTGAATTGGTATAAGGACGGAATCTGCAGCCGTTAGAATATTGATTGTCAATATTCCAAGCGATGGCGGTGCATCAATTAAAAGGAAGTCATATTTTGCTCTGACTGTTTCTAATGCATTATCCAGTTGCCGTTCCCTTGCTATGGTATTGACCATCTCTATTTCTGCTGCCGCAAGATCCGGAGAAGCCGGGGCGATATCAAGAAACCGTATCGAATCACATGAAAAAATAATGTCGTCAATAGTTACCGGAGAATTATCTTTTAATCGGTGAGTTAATACATCATAAATAGTAAACTCGAGTTCATTTTTATCTATTCCCAGTCCAATTGTTGTGTTTGACTGGGGGTCCATATCGATAATAAGTGTTTTCTTTTCTGCAGCAGCAAGGCAGGCGGCTAAATTAATCGCTGTGGTTGTTTTTCCCACCCCACCCTTTTGATTACATACGGCAATCACTTTTCCCACTCAAAGCCTCTTTTCCCACCATTTTATTCACAAGTTGTCAACATCTGTTCGGCACTTGGCCGTGCCTTTTATTTTGCATTTATTCAACGAGTTACATGATTGTTAATTACTTGTTTTGATTTTTCTATACCCTTAACACTCTCTAACGGGTGGGTAATATACTTATTTATATATCTCAAGCGACACAAGATTCAGCCCCATGATCTGATTTCCCAGATCATATTCAGCAATTTCGCTGATTTTAACACCGGCCTTTTCTTTGTTGGAGGTAATCAATTCGAGTTCAGAAGCAAAATTTTTCGTTTTAAATGTATAAAGATGTCCATCCGAAGCAAGAAATGGTTTGCTTATCTGTGATAGTGTCGGCAAAGATCCGACCCCTCTGCTTATTATATAGTCAAAACCTTTTTCTGGTTTTGACATTTTTTCAATTCTTCCGTTAAAAATGGTTACATTATCTAAAAGCAGTTCTTTTTTTACTTCCTTAAGGTATGCGGCTTTCTTCCTGTTTGATTCCGCAAGAATCATTGTCAGATCCGGTCTGAAAATCCGAATCGGAATTGCAGGAAATCCACCGCCGGAACCAATATCAAGAATTGTTGCATTTTTTTTAAACCCAAAAAGCAATAACGGCTGTAATGAGTCGCAAAAGTGGCGTAAAAAAAGGTTCTCTTCATCGCCTTTTGAAATAAGGCCGGCAACTTTATTCCATTTCAACAAGAGACATATAAACGATAAAATATACTCCCGTTGATTCATGTCAGGAGTAAGACCAAGTCTCTCCAGCTCCTTTAATTCGTAGCAGGCTTTGGCTCGATTTAAAAAAGCTTTTAGTGTTTTGTTCATCATAGTATCCTATTCTGTTGTTTTTTTTGTATCACGTGAAACGCCTCTTTTCAATAGATGTTTTTTGAGGTGCATATAAAGAAGCAAAACATCAGCCGGGGTTACCCCGGGAATCATCATGGCCCGTCCAATCGTGTTGGGCTGCTCAGCTTTTAACTTAAATAACGACTCTGCAGAAAAATTTTTAATTTTATGATAATCAAAATCCTCTGGGATTCTTGTCTTTTCTAATTGAATTATTTTTTCAACCTCTTCATTCTCTTTGACAATAAAACCGTGGTATTTGATATCAGCTTCTATTGCCAGCCGGTTTTCCCTGTTTTCCGGTATTGGAAGCCTACAACATTGAATTATTTGCTCTAATTTGACAGTAGGTCGCTTTAATAGATCAGACGCCTTAACGGGATGTTCAATTTTTTCACCGAAGAGTTCTACCCACCTTTTCGGTTCTACCTTTGTAGATTTCAGTAATTCTTTCGATTTGATTCGAGAATCCCATTCTCGCTGTCGTTGTTCATAAATTTTCCGATCAATAAGTCCTAACCTGAATGCTATTGGCATAAGCCGTTCGTCACAATTATCCTGACGAAGCTTTAACCTATGTTCCGCCCTCGAGGTAAACATTCTATAGGGTTCCTCTGTTCCTCGTGTTGTTAGATCATCAATTAATACCCCGATATATGATGATTCCCGTTTTAGAAGTAATTCCTCTTCACCATAGATACTTTGTGCCGCATTTATCCCGGCGATCAATCCCTGGCATGCTGCTTCTTCGTATCCTGAGGTTCCATTAATCTGTCCGGCAAAATATAGATTTCTTATTATTTTGGATTCTAATGTGCTATGTAATTGCACCGGTTGAAAATATGAATATTCTATTCCGTAACCTGGTCGCAGAATTCTCGCATTTTCAAGACCATCAACACTTTGTACCATTTTAAGCTGAACATCAAATGGAAGCGATGTTGAAAGTCCATTAATATAAATCTCTTTGCTGTTGATGCTTTCAGGTTCTAAAAATAATGTATGGCCATCTCTATCTCCAAATCGAACTACTTTATCTTCAATAGAGGGACAGTACCTAGGACCAATACTTTTTATTTTTCCAGTATAGAGTGGTGATCGATCAAGGTTGTCCTTAATAATTTGATGGGTTTTTTTATTGCTTTTACCTATCCAGCAAACAACTTTATTTTTCACCGGTTCAGAAGTAGAAAATGAAAACGGCCATGGGTCATTATCGCCGGATTGGCTAGTAAGTACATCAAAATTAACGGTTCGACTATCTACTCTTGGTGAGGTTCCGGTTTTTAACCTTCCGCTTTTTATTCCACCCGCAACAATAGATTCAGCTAAACCAAGAGATGGCGGTTCTCCTGCCCTTCCCGCACAAAATGATGTCATTCCGATATGGATAATACCATTTAAAAATGTTCCCATCGCGAGAATAACGCGAAGAGCATTAATGATTTCCCCTGAATCCATCTCTATTCCGCAAACCGATTCTCTTTTTATAAGGATCTTTTTAACCATTCCCTGTAAAAGAAATAATGTTTCGCTTTTTTCGAGTTCATTCCGAGCAAGAGTTCGATACTGGATCTTGTCTGCTTGAGCCCTATTTCCCCAAACTGCAGCACCCTTGCTCATATTTAGCATACGAAAATGAATTCCAGCCCTATCAATGAACTTGGCCATAAGTCCGCCAAGCGCATCGATTTCTCGAACTATGTTTCCTTTTGCAATACCTCCGATTGACGGGTTACAGGACATCTGCCCGATAAGGTCAAGATTGTTTGTTACTAATAGGACGTTAAGGCGCTTTTTTGCAGCAATGTTTGCCGCCTCAATCCCCGCATGACCTCCACCCACCACAATTATATCAAAATTCATAGATGTTTCACGTGAAACAATTAATTGTTTTTTGATAACTAAGGCCATCTAAAATACATTTTCCCAACCGATAAAATTACTGATATCCGCTATTATATTGATGTTTAATGGAATTATTGAGGAATTTATCTAATATGCACTTATTTCAGCGGATGTTGCAACATGTTGAAATGAATAAAAGTGAAGAAATAGGGCATCGTTTTATTTCCCAATACAAAAATCATTGAAAATTTTATTTATGATCTCTTCTGAATGGGTCTTTCCGAGATACTCATCCATGAACGATATCGCCTTTTTAAAATGGTAGGAGACTATTTCTGGCCTTTCCCAATCTTTTCGAGCCAGTGAAATTTCCTTATATATTAGTTTTCCGATTTTTTCGTGCCGTGTATTTAATAGAAAATCAGGTACCGCTATCTTTTGTTTTAAGTCCCCGACTTTTTTTTCTATTTCCGATACCAATTGATCAATGTTTTTGTTTTCCTTTAAGCTTATCCTAATTGTATCTATCGCTTCTTTATTCAATTTAATTACTTTTTCTTTTCCGGAATTTTTATCGATTTTATTTATAACACAAATGAGATTTTTCCCTCTAATTGAAACGAGTTCCTGAATTTCATCCTCGCCGAAAATTTCATCAGCTGCGGTCATCCAAATAATGACGTTTGATTTTTTAATAGCTGTTCTCGATCGAGCAATTCCTTCCTGCTCTATCTCGTGCTCTGCTTTTCTAATACCTGCGCTATCAATAAGTTGTATTTCATTGTTCTTTATAATTAATCGCTCACTGATAGTATCACGTGTCGTTCCCGGTTCGCTGTGTACGATTGCCCTTTTATACCCGACTAATTTGTTGAATAACGTCGATTTACCCGCATTTACAGGTCCAGCGATAACAACTTTTAGTCCATTTTTTATTGCCCTTATTTTCTCCCTTTTCTTTAAATCTTGTTTTATTTGCAATAAAAAATATTCTATTTTCTTTTTACCTTCTAATGCAAAACTTGAAATATTGTCGGTTTCTTCAAATTCTATCTGTGCTTCTATTTTTGAAAGCTGTTCAATTATTTTGTCTTTCCAATTTTCAAGAAATTTATTTGCCGACCCGGAATAAAGTTTCTGTGCACAGAGCAATTCTGCTTCGTTGTCGCTTTCAATCAGTCCGCGGATCGCCTCAGCTTTCATCAGGTTTATTTTTCCGTTCAGCAGTGCCCTTCGTGTGAATTCCCCTCCAATAGCAGGCCGTGCCCCAGCATTAATAATCGCGTAATTAATTTCTTTCACGATTATCTTGCTGCCATGGCAGATAATTTCTACCATGTCTTCCCCTGTAAACGATCGCGGAGAGGAGTATTTTATCGCGGTTATTTGATCAATCGTTTTTTGATTTGTTGGATCTTTTGCTATATAGAGCTGTACGTAACGGGGAGGAGTTTTTTGAAAAAGCCTTTTTTCCTTAATGCAACGAGCGAAAATTTTAAATGCGTCCGACCCTGAAACGCGCAAGACAGCAAGAGCACTTTTTCCTTGAGGGGTCGCAGCCGCGACGATTGTTTGCAATTCAGCCATATCTCATCGCGTTGTCGTGGATTACCTTTTTTTTACATTCAATAGCGGAACGGTCTTTTCTAAAACCACATCTTTCTTTTGCCTCTTACCGGTATAATATTGCTGCAAAAGACCCAAAGCACTTGAACATGTCCAGTAGAAAACAAGACCTGATGGAAAGTTATTAAACAACACCAGCATAAATACCGGCATAAAGTAAATCATCATTTTCTGGTTCGGATCTTTAATGGTCATTTTGTTCTGGAAAAAAGTTAAAATGGCCATTACTATGGGTAAAACTGCAAAGTTTGA
>JBEKUX010000010.1:0-70050 GCA_049514575.1 Chitinispirillaceae bacterium
TTCCAGTGCTCATGAATTTGGTTGGTTATGTGGCTGGCGCTGATATTTCCAGTTATTGAAATTATAGTTAATATGGCTCCGTTTAATAATATTAATGTGTTCCATAAAGCGTATATAGATTTACTTATTTCATCTCTGCATCGTTCAATAATTTGGTTTGTGATTTCATTCATAATTTTTTATAAGGCTAATGACAGAGTTATGCAGCGAGGCCGCTTAAACGCGTTGATATGCTGAATTTTCAATTTCATTTTTTAATTTGAGATGTTATTTTATTATTTGATGTTCGTTACTTTTGTGAAATATATACTTTCACATTCATTCCATTAATTGGTTTTCCTAAATCAGTTTCAAAACCTTTTGGATTCACTATACGCTCTTCTGGATCATAAACAAAACAAATTAATGTTTTACAATCCGGGTGAGCTTTGTATTTCATAATATCAATCGATAATTGTTCTCCTAATTCTTTTTTTTCTAGCCCCTTTCGAGTTTTTTTAACCTCAATTACAGTCTTTTCGTTTTTTAATAAGAAATCCATTCTTGAGCTGCTTCCAGCATAACTAGGTGTCCATTCTTCTGGTCTAATATCATCATAATAAAGCCGAAGCAAAGCATGCATAATATCTTGAACATCATACTCATCATTAATATCAATTGTTACTCTGTTGTTGTATCTTGTACGTATCTGCTTACAAAAAGAATGAAATTTATTAGCTAATATTTCAACAATCACAATTGGATTAATTTTGCTGCCGAGTTTTTGATCCCCACTGAATTCTTCTGGAAACAGTTCGATTCGATCCTGTATTGATTTAAGTGTTTTTAGATAATGGCCAACGCTTATGTCCTCGCCAAAGTAATATGAACCTCTTCCTGTAAATTCATCTGTAATTTCATCGGTTGTAAATATTTGTTTAAGAAGTTCTGCTGTATACTCGTACCATCGATGTGCATCATCATTTTCATTAATTGAAACATTATGAATATTTTTTGTTTTATCAATTTGAGTCTCTATTTTTTGCTTAGCCTCAATGCGGGGTATTTTTAGGGCTGGTCGCTTCTTTTCGATATTTGCTTTATTCATTGTAATTTCTCCTTATAGCTAATAATGTTTCAATTTTTACTTATATTCTTTTTCAATATAAATCTTTCGATTAAGCAAGTACAGGGAAGTAGGTTTTGCATCCGCATATAAAAAAAGAGGCCGGGACATCACTCCCGGCCTCAACCCATACATCACACATATCTGCCATCTTTCGTGGCCGATTGGAAAAAATCACTTTTCAAATTGCCGGTCAACGTCCGGCTTGGCCTCCTTCGCATCGAGCACGCCCTCTGAATCAGTCTGAAAACGTACCCAAACCGCGCCTCCTTTTGTTTCTACGGCCTTCACGAAGTCCGGAGTACATCGCGCTATACAAAGCCCTCCCAGCCCCGTACCGCGCCTTGTAAGAGGGAAAAACGGGGTATTTGAGATTGCTGCACCTTCTTTCGAGGGGTTCCATTTCCGCGATTTCTCGAAAGCCTCTTCGGGAGTATTACCAATCCCGCAGCAACGCACTTTTGCAATTTTTATAATGGCATATAACTTTTTCGTATTTTGCATACAGCCGTACTCCTTACTTTAGTTAAGGTGTCGGTTAGGTCTGGCTGTCCTGTTAGCGCAGGCAGTCAGGCCGCTTTTTTACTGCTCGTTAAAGCTTTTGGTGTGCAACGATATTCTTTGAGGTGGTGGAAGTGTACAAATTTTGTACAAATTCATTTGTACACTGTACAAATTTTCAAGGGATTTTGTAGGATTCTAAAGGAATGACGTTGCCGCTTGAGGGAAACAAAAAAGCCCCAAAACCCGCGAAAAATAAGGGTTTTAAGGCTTTTTGTATGGCGGGCTGGACGAGGCTCGAACTCGCGACCTCCGGCTTGACAGGCCGGCGTTCTAACCAACTGAACTACCAGCCCCGCAAAAATATCATTTGCAAATGGGCGTTGCAGGGCTCGAACCTGCGACCACCTGCGTGTAAGGCAGGTGCTCTGTACCAACTGAGCTAAACGCCCTTCCTTTCAGTCAGGGCTTTTTCTGCTGCTGGCCGTCCCTGTTTTCGGACTCTTCCTTGCTTTTTGCCAGAATGGCATACGGTATCAGCACGCAGTAAACGACGAAGAGGACCAGCGGCGCGACTGTTTTTGAAAGAGGATTTTCCACCGGTCCCTGGCCGAGCAGTATATATCCGATGGCCAGCAGCGCTGCGCAGATCCCGAAAAGTTTCAGGTTTTTCGAAGTAAAAATCGTGTCGTGCATTGAAAATCCCCTGGTTAAAATCACTCGAAAAAGCCGTCCTAAATTAGATCACGACCCGAAACCATGTCAACAATGGAGTCAAAGGTGCAGCGCGGCCGCGATCTCCCTGCGTTTTTGATCGCTTTCGGCGTGGATGAGGCCGTCGAGCCGCTGGCGCGTGGCCTGGAGTGCAGAGTTAAAGAGACCGGCAAGGTTCTGCAGTTCGTCCCCCTGCCTGAGGTGAATGCTTCCGTCGTAGCGTCCATCGATGCAGTCATGCAGGACCTGTTCGAAACGGTACACCGGACCAGCGACTTTGTGGGAAAAAAATACGGTCATCGCCACGATCTGGACGATCACGATAAACAGTCCGATGCCGAACACCCACAGAAGGGACAGGAGCATTTCACGTTTCAGATCTTTACTTCTGGAAAACATCGCGATACTGCGCGAGATATCGGCGAGCGTCGTTTTGTACTTTTCCGGCGACGGATTGGCGTTGTCCTGCAGGGAAAGCGTAATGGTGTTTTCAACGTCCTGGGAAAGCATCCGTGTGGTGGTGTCGACAATGGTTTGCGCGGCAAAATAGAGGGTGCCCAGCATGAACACGAGCATGATCATCATGGGGACAAAGAACGTCATCATGTACCGGCCCTGGAATTTCCGGTCGATGAAATAGCGCTTTCGTTTGAACTTCGCCGTGGTCGCTGCCATAGACTTCTCCTTTTCGTTTACCCGGACAATTGCAACTCACCCCTTGATCCCCTCTCTTATAAGAGAGGGTAAACCCGAAGGGAGAGGTGAGTTAACGCCGCAACAGGCTGCGGGGAACCGGACCCATAACGATCATCAACAAGAGGATTATTATTTGGCGTTATTATGGAGGCTGTCGGTTCCCGGCGCACTGCTCTTGCCGCCGGACTGTTTTGCCTGAAGGTCCTTTTCGAGCTGCATGCGTTCATGCCTGAGCTCGCCGAGTTTCCGCTCCGCGTCCTGGGCCGCGCTCTGCGCGTCTTCCAGTTTTGAATCCGAACCCTGTTGCACACCGGGTTTTTTCGTGCAGCCGACCGCGCCGATTATCATCAACCCTGCTAAAAGCAGGTATGCGACTTTACTGAACCTGGACATGAAGCCTCCTGTTTGCCTGTTCGTCCTAAAATAAGTCAAGAAATGCCATAAATAAATATAAATAATTTTTCAGGGCGTGCCCCGCCTCTTAATACAGCGTTATTTATTATTTCTTGAGCTAAAGGCACCTGTTTGGGTAGGGGGTGGGCGCCGTCTATTCAGATTTAGAGCTTCCGTTACCCCCACCCTCAAATATTATTCCATTTTGAAAAAGTCCTTTTTTTCGCGTGAGGCAGGTGCAGGGTGGCCGCAGGCCAGTCGCGAAGCGACCGACCAGAGGGTAGCCCGGAGCCACGCCGACCCCGCCGAAGGCGGGGACACGCCCAAGTAATCTATTTATTATTATTCTATTATTTTTATTCCCAATTCATCCAACTGCTTTTTGGACACTCTGTCCGGGCTCCCGTCCATCGGCGAAATGCCGGCGCTCGTTTTGGGAAACGGGATCGTGTCCCGGATGCTTTCGAGCCCGAGCATGAGCATCACGAGCCGGTCGAGACCGAGCGCAATGCCGCCGTGGGGAGGCGCTCCGAAGGAGAGCGCCTTGAGCAGGAAACCGAACTTCTCTTCCGCCTCTTCGGCGCTGATGCCCAGGAGCCTGAAAATTTTCCGCTGCACATCGCGGTCGTGGATACGGATGCTGCCCCCGCCGATCTCGAACCCGTTAAGCACCACGTCGTACGCCCGCGCGCGCGCCTTGAAATAGTCGGCCGTTTCGAGCAGCGGAACATCGCTCTCATGCGGTGAGGTGAACGGATGGTGCACCGACACATACCGCTGCTCCTCGTCGCTGTATTCGAACAGCGGAAAATCCGTGACCCACAAAAAGCTGAACCGGTCCGGCGGCACAAGGTTTTTGATCCTCGCAAGCTCGAGACGCAGCTGCCCCATTGCCGTGAAACAAATTTTCTCCGGCGCCGCGATCATGAACACCATGTCCCCGGCTGTTGCGCCAATTGTTTCCTTGAGATCGTTCAGCTCCACGTCGGAGAAAAACTTCCTGGCCGGCCCTTCGAACCCGCTCCCGGTCAGGCGCAGCCATACAAGCCCCTTTGCCCCTGATTTTGCGACGTGCGCGGTCAGCTCGTCGATTGTCTTCCGCGAAAAATCGCCGCACCCGGCGCCGGCAATGGCGGCAACCGCCCCTTTTTCGTCAATGACCGAACGGAACACCTTGAACCCGGTCGCGCCGAACACGCCCGTTACGCCGGCGACCGGCAGGCCGAAACGAAGGTCCGGCTTGTCGCTGCCGTACGTATGGAGCGCGTCCGCATAGCTCATGCGCGGGAACGGCACTGCCACCTCGCGTCCGAGGCACGTTTTGAAGAGCGCAGCGATCATGCCCTCGAACACGGCGTAGATATCGCTTTCGTCAATAAAGGAAAGCTCGGCGTCGATCTGCGTGAACTCGGGCTGGCGGTCGGCGCGCAAATCTTCGTCGCGGAAGCAGCGCGCGACCTGGAAATAGCGCTCGAAACCGGCGACCATGAGGATCTGCTTGAACGTCTGCGGCGACTGGGGCAGCGCGTAAAACTTGCCGCGGTTCGTGCGCGAGGGCACGATAAAATCGCGCGCGCCTTCGGGCGTGCTTTTCATGAGGATGGGCGTTTCGATTTCGGTAAAGCCTTTGTCCCAGAGATATTTCCGCGCCTCGGCCGCCACCGTGTGCCGGAAAACGATGTTGCGCTGCAGGAGCGGCCTGCGCAGGTCAAGGTACCGGTATTTCAGCCGCAGCTCTTCGGATTCCGAGGCGTCCGGGTCGTTGATATGGAGCGGCGGCGTATCGGCCGCGTTAAAAAGACAGAAGTCCGACGCCTTCACCTCGATTTCCCCGGTCGCCATTTTCGGGTTGGCCATGGTCCCGGGCCGCTTTTCGACAACGCCTTTTACGCCGATCACGTACTCGTGCCGCAGGTCCGCGGCGCGGGCGGCGAGCGCCGCGTCGGCAGCCGGGTTGAACACCACCTGGGTGACGCCGCGCCGGTCGCGGATGTCAATGAAGATGATGCCGCCGTGGTTGCGCCAGTTGTGCACCCAGCCGTTGAGCACGACCCGGGCTTTTTCGTTTTTCGCGGTCAATTCGCCGCAGGAATGCGTCCTGCGCCACTGGTCCATGATGCTCATTGAAAACCCTGTCCTTAAAAATCAATTGATAGCGCAACGCGGTCGCCCGAAACGACCATGCCGATCTTTTGCGAAGCCGGCGAAGCCGGCGTAGCCGGCGTTGCCGGTTTTTTTAGAAAAAGACGCAGCCCGAAATAGAGATCGGCGGCCGCAAGGGCGGTCACGCAGCTGCCGAGGATCACGTTGTTTCTCATCCTGACCCACGGGGGATCAAAATCATTGATGGTATTTTCATAATCGCGGTGCGCCCGGTACGCTTTGTGGAAAAAAAACACCCCCGCTCCCACGCCTATGGCCCCGGTCGCGGTCATGAGCGAGGCGAGCGCGACGCGCCCGCCCTTTTTCCCCTGCACCTTCCGTTCCCCGGCCCCGG
Organism: Chitinispirillaceae bacterium; assembly: GCA_049514575.1. Taxonomy (GTDB): domain Bacteria; phylum Fibrobacterota; class Chitinivibrionia; order Chitinivibrionales; family Chitinispirillaceae; genus BOG-1184. The sequence goes on from JBEKUX010000010.1 coordinate 5,907, forward strand.
CCTGCGTTTCCGCCCTGACCTGTTTGAAAACATTGCTGATGTTCGGCGGCACCTCAAGGGTGTCGATCGTCATCTGCGGAAATTTCTCGATCGCGACGCCGAAGTACTCCTTTGCCTTGTCGGTCCGGTCGAGCATGACATAGGAGAACCCGAGATACTTGTACGCCTCGGCTTCCTCCCGTTTGTCGGCGATAAGGGGAAGCAGCGCCTTGATGCTGTCGGCCGCTTTCTGGTAATCGCCGTCCCGGTAATATGAGACGCACGTGTCAAGCCTGTCTTTCGTCTGCACACCTGCGGCGGCATGGCCGGCGACGATGAAAAAAGTCCCGATGGCGAACAGCGACCGTTTCATGAAAAAACCTCCTCAATCGTCATAAGCAGTGTTATAGTATGTATCAGGGCTGCCTGTCGAGTCAAGAAACCGGCCCGAAGCGCCACGCCGGCAGCCGTGGTCGGGCCGGAGAACCGGACGATTATTTTTTTAATCAAAAGTATAACATAAAAACAAATGCAGTATTATATTTATGACTGTATAATTGTCTCAGGAGTTTGATTATGCTCCATGCTGATGGAAAAGACCCGCGGGGTTTGAAAATCGCAAAGTCCGTCATTGCCATAGCCGCCGTAGCGTTGTTAGGGTCTGTCTTTTGCAGCCGGAATAATCCACTGGACCCCAAGGCGGGAAATTATAATGCGGGGACCAATATTCTCCTGGACCCGGGGTTTGAAGACGACGCCAGTTCGTGGTTGATGAACACTGCCGGCGGCCGCATAATCGACAGTACCGTGGCCCATAGCGGGAAATGTTCCGAGAAAATGGACATGAACATTCTTGGCTGGCGGCGAGCAGTATGGCAGACCGTCAATGTCGATACCGGTTTAGTGTACTCCTTTTCCGGATGGATGAAAACCGACAGTGCCAACTTCGGTTTTCATATGATGGTGTACTGGTATTCAATTATTTCCCCGCCGCAAAACCAGGCGCCTTCCGACACTGTCAGCGGTTTCATTGAGGCGGATACTCTCGGCACTTTGACGGGAAAGAACGACTGGACCCTATTTTCCAGAAATTATGTCGCTCCTCCGGGCGCACTGACCGCCCAGATATACCTTGAAGGCATCGCCGCCATCGGCGCCAAAGGCACCGCCTGGTTCGACGACATCTCTTTTAACGCCCATTAACGATATTCATGTTTTATCTGTTCTGCGCCGTTCGTTTCCCATTCATTTTTTATTTACATTTTTCGCTGCCGTGAAGGGTGTCCTCCAGCCTTTGTGAGACCGCAACGGATTCGCTTACGCCGTTATAATTTACTTTTCCCTTATACGCTTCAAAGCATTGTCTCTGCGAATCCTGCGGTTGGCACAAAGTCTTCCGCACACCCCCTCCCGGCAGTGGTACTCACACCGGCACCCCGGTACCTGACGTATTTCTTTATTTCAACGCAACTAAAATATGAGGGTGGGGGTCAAATAGAGTTCAGCCCTGCAATAATGGTGCCCACCCCCTACCCAATCTAAAGTCTTTAGCAAAAAAAGAATTATTTATTTATTCATTCTTTCAATCACTTCCACCGCCTCCAGAAACGTCTTCTTAACTGCGAATGCCTTGCCGAAATCCTGATCTTTTGTCAACTCCCGCGGCACCACGATGCACCGGAGCCCTGCGCCGGCCGCCGACCGCAGTCCCCGCTCGCTGTCCTCGATTGCGAGTCCGTTTCCGGGCCGCACCTTCATGGCCGCCAGGGCGGTGAGGTACGGCTCCGGGTGGGGCTTGTGGTTCGTCACCTGATCTTCGTCCACCACCTTTTTAAAAAACCGCATGAACCCGGTGCGGTCATGGATGATGTCAAAACACCTGCGGGGCGAACTTGTGACGACGCAGAGATCGAACTGTTTACTCAGTTTTTCCAGCCCTTCGGCGACGCCGGGCAGCGTAATCTCCCGTGTGCGGAGATATTCGGCATAGACCGCGTCCCGCTCGGCCCGGACAGAGGCAAGTTTTTCTTCGGACCATCCCAGCTGCTTTCCCACCGGCCTGAATCCGCCGTTTGTCCTGAGAAAAAACTCCAGGTATTTCTCCTTTGTCATTTCATACCCGTATTTTTGGGCAATATACCGGCTCGCCTCAAAGTAGTACTTTTCGGTATCGACCAGCACGCCGTCGTTGTCTAAAAATATTGTGGTGAGCATCATTATCCTGGAAGAAAATACTTAAGATTTTTTTCAGTATGTGGGGTGGGAATTAATAAGTTCTTTGGGCGTGCCCCTTTCGGGGTCGGTGTATAGAGACGCACAGCCGTGCGTCTCTACAATACATCGGGCGATTCATTAATCGCCCCTACAAAATCGCCGCCTTTCGCATGCCTCACGCAAAAGCAATCACATTACTTACCAATGTCATCTATTTAATAAATCTTTCATTATACTCCTCGCCGCCACTTTCCCTGCGCCCATGGCAAGGATCACGGTCGCGGCGCCGGTCACGATGTCGCCGCCCGCGTACACGAATTTCTTCGACGTCCTGCCGGTTTTTTCGTCCACCGCGATCCCGCCCCCCTTCGACACCTTGACATCCGGCGTGGTGTCGTGAATGAGCGGGTTCGGCGAATTGCCGATTGCCACGACCACGACCTCGCAGTCGATGACGAACTCGCTGCCCTTGACCGGCGCCGGCCTGCGCCGGCCCGACTCGTCCGGCCCGCCGAGCTCCATGCGGATGCATTTGACGCCGGTAACGATCCCCGCATCGTCCGTGAGTATCTCGACCGGATTGCAGAGCAGGCGGAACTCGATCCCCTCCTCTTTCGCGTGGTGGACCTCGGCCTTACGTGCCGGCATCTCGGCCTCGCTCCTGCGGTATACGATCATCGACGTTTCGGCGCCGAGCCGCAGCGCGGTGCGCGCCGAGTCCATTGCAACGTTGCCGCCGCCCACCGTCACGACCCGCTTGCCCCGCATGATGGGCGTATGCGCGCCGTCCGCGAACGCGCGCATGAGGTTCGAGCGCGTGAGATATTCGTTGGCCGAATAAACGCCGATCCCGTCCTCTCCCTTTACATGAAGGAAAGACGGCAGGCCGGCGCCCGAACCCACGAACACGGCATCAAAGCCATCCTCCTTCATCAGTTCGTCGATCGTGGCGGTCTTGCCGACCACGAAATTCCTTTCGAGCCTGACGCCGAGCTTTTCGAGGTAGTTGATCTCCCGCTTCACGATCTCCTTCGGCAGCCGGAATTCCGGTATGCCGTAGACCAGCACGCCGCCGGCCTCGTGAAGCGCCTCGAAAATCGTGACCTCGAACCCCTCCTTGACCAGCTCGCCGGCGCAGGTGAGCCCTGCGGGACCGCTCCCGACAACGGCGACTTTTTTGCCGTTCTCCGGTTTTACCCCGGGGATTTGGATCCGGTTGTTTTCACGCTCCCAGTCGGCCGCGAACCGCTCCAGGTTGCCGACGGCAATGGGCGACCGTTTTTTTCCCAATATGCATTTCAGCTCGCACTGGTCTTCCTGAGGGCACACGCGGCCGCACACTGCCGGCAGCGCGTTGGTCTCTTTAATTTTGCGGGCGGCGGCGGCGAAATCGCCATCGAGGATCAGCTTTATGAACTGCGGGATCTGCACATTCACCGGGCAGCCGCTGACGCAGAATGGTTGTGCGCACTGCAGGCACCGCGCGGCCTCGGCCCGTGCCTCGTCCGGACTGTAGCCGTACGGCACTTCGTTGAAATTGGAACCCCGCGCTTTGGGGTCCTGTTCCCTCATAGGAACGCCCGCCGCCGGTTTCGATGCGCCTCTGGTTTCTGCGGCCATAGGTTATTGCTTCCCCAGTCTGCATTCGTGCTGCTGCCGCGCCGTTTCCTCGAACGCACGGTAGCTGTTGAGCCTTTTTACCATTCCGTCCCAGTCGATGAGCGCGGCGTCGAATTCCGGTCCGTCAACACAGGCGAACTTTGTGGCGCCGCCCACGGTCACCCGGCAGCCGCCGCACATGCCGGTGCCGTCGATCATGATCGGATTGAGCGAGACATAGGTCTTAATCCCGGCCTGCACCGTGAGCCTGGAGGTGACTTTCATCATCATGACCGGCCCGATCACGAATGCGGCGTCGAATTTTTCACCGTTCTTGACAAGCGCCGTGAAAACGTCGGACACGAAGCCTTTTGTCCCGAACGTACCGTCGTCGGTCGCCACGTGGAGCGAATCCGATGCCGCCTCGAACTCGTTTTTGAGTATGAGCAGTTCTTTGCTGCGGCTGCCGATCACCGAGGTGATGCGGTTGCCCGCATCGCGGAGGCCGCATACTATCGGATACAGCGGAGCGACACCAACGCCGCCGCCGATGCAGATGCATCGGCCGAATTTTTCGATGTGCGTCGGCCTGCCCAGGGGCCCGACCAGATCGAGAATCGTGTCGCCCTGCTCCAGCATCGAAAGAAGGATCGTGGTCCTGCCCACCGTCTGGAAAATGATGTCGATCCACCCTCCGGCCGCGCCGGCGTTGGCTATTGTCAAGGGAATGCGCTCGCTGTTCTGCACCGGCCTCAAAATGATGAACTGTCCGGCCTTCCATTTTTTGGCGATGCGCGGGGCGTCGAGGCGGTAGCGCCACACCTTGTCCGCGAGTTTTTCTTTTTTTATAATTTTCGCCATGCAATTACCTCTACGTCCTTCCGAACCTCTCCTCTCAATTCCCCTCTCCCGGCGGGAGAGGGGAAGGGGGTGAGGTCAACAATAAAAATACCCACCCCGCAGTCGAGATGGGTATCTTCTTTGATACCGGAATTACCGTCGTTCCGCAATATCGTCGTCGCGGAAATTGGTTTTGCCGAAATCCTCTTCCCCCCTTGCCCCCCACGGGGGCACGCTCCCACAGGGAGATGGAGGGGATATAGGTATTACTTCAAACCCGCTTCTTTACGGACCGCCTTCACCATGTCGAGTTTTTCCCAGGTAAAATCCGGGAGCTCGCGGCCGAAATGGCCGTTGCGCGCGGTCTCGCGGTAAATGGGACGCTTGAGGCGGAGCCTGCTGATGATCACCGCCGGCCGCAGATCAAAGACTTTTTCGATTATTTTGCAGATCCGTTCGTCGGACACCCTGCCGGTGCCTGAGGTGTCGACATGGATGGACAGCGGTTTTGCAACGCCGATCGCGTAGGAAAGCTGGACCGCGCAGTGCGTCGCGAGCCCCGCGGCAACGATGTTCTTCGCCACCCAGCGCGCCGCATAGGTCGCGCTGCGGTCGACCTTTGACGGGTCCTTGCCCGAAAACGCGCCGCCGCCGTGCGGAGCATAGCCGCCGTAGGTGTCGACCACGATCTTGCGGCCCGTGACGCCGGAATCGCCGTGTGGTCCGCCGATTACGAAACGACCGGTCGGGTTGATATGATACACGGTCTTTTTGTCGAGCATCCTGGCGGGGATGACCTTTTTAATCACCTTTTCGATCATGTCTTTCCGGATCTTGGCATACGCGACATCAGGGGCATGCTGGGTGGAAAGCACCACGGTATCGACGCGCACCGGCTTCATGCCGTTGTACTCGACCGTCACCTGCGACTTGCCGTCGGGCCGGAGGTACGGGATCCTGCCGGACTCTCTCGCTTTTGTCAGCTCTTCCACGAGCCGGTGGGCGTAGTAGATCGGCACCGGCATATAGGTCTTCGTCTCGTTGCAGGCGTACCCGAACATGATGCCCTGGTCGCCGGCGCCCTGCTCCTTGTGAAGGCCCTGCCCTTCGGTCACTCCCTGGGAGATATCGGGCGACTGCTGGTGGACCGAAATGAGAATGCCGCAGGAATTGGCGTCGAACCCGAGTTCCGGATCGTTATACCCGATCATGCTGATGGTATCGCGGACAACGCCCTGAAGATCGACCTTTGCCTTTGTCGTGATTTCTCCGGCCACCACCACGAGCCCGGTGGTCACCATGGTTTCGCACGCCACGCGGGAATTGGGATCCTGTGCAACCATGGCGTCGAGGACCGCATCGGAAATCTGGTCGCATACCTTATCCGGATGACCTTGTGTCACGCTTTCAGACGTAAAGAAACGGCGCATTAAGCCTCCTCTTTGAAAATTTTTCAGGTTTCAGGTTTAAAGAAGTGTAGGAAAATAATTTGCCGGAATAAGCAGAACAATTAAATCATAATTATTACTTTCTTCAGCCGTGTCCCATAAAAAGGGAATTGGTGCTTGGCACGAGCGATTCTTACAGTGACGGCTGCTTTCCTCTGCGGTGACTTCGCACCTGGAGTATCCCAGATTTACAGCCGCACTCCGTTTCGGCCTTCAAGGCTCGGCCATCCAGAAATTTCTACTTTTTCTTACTCTTCCCAGCCTTATATCTCTCTATAAGTTCAATTACGGGGATATTTGCTTTCTTTGAAATTTTTACCAGATCATCATTTTCAATTTTTGAAAACACGCGGCCTTTATATCCACACCATTTTTCGGAAACCCTATAACCCAGAAAGGTCTTTGATTTTATTTCCCTTTCAGCAACAACTCTCTGAACATTCTGTATTCTCACTCCGAGCGTCCGTGTATGAATCATGATCAGGTCAATCAGTTTGGAAGCGACTTCCGGCTTGGCAATTACCGACAACCGGTACCCCGGCCTCCCCTTTTTCATATACAACGGCACCCACGAAACATCGAGCGCGCCCGATTCCATGAGTAAATTTCCGACCGTGCCCATGATCTCGCCTGAAATATGGTCCAGGTCGGTTTCGAGCACACTGACCGTGTCGCGGCCATGCACGGACCTGTCCTCTTCGGTTTCGATGAGCATGGCCCGCAGAAAATTGGGATGCGTTTCAAACACCCTGGCGCCGCAGCCGTGGCCGGTCTTTCTGACCGTGCCGGCCGGGGAAACGAGCGCCTGTTTCCCGAGAGTCGTGAGCAGCGCAGCGCCGGTCGGCGTTAGGAGTTCGGTGGGTATTTCGAGCCGCGTTACGTGAAATCCCTGTATGAGATTTGCCGTGGCAGGCGCAGGCACCGGAAAGGTCCCATGCTCGGTTTGTATTGTGCCGCGGCCTTCGGTCAGCGTGGAGAAACTGATCTCATCAATCTTCAAATAATCAACAGCCAGGCATGTTCCCGCGATGTCAACTATCGTGTCCACTGCCCCGATTTCATGGAAATGCACCCTGTTTTTCGGTATGCCATGGGCCTTGGCTTCTGCCGTCGCAAGGCGGCCGAGCACCGCCTCACACCGGGCAAACACCTTTTCCCCTACCCGGCCTTTTTTAATTATTCTGAGTATTTCGGGCAAGTTGCGGTATGTTTTCGGCGTGTTCCACCGCATGGTCATTCGTTTGCATGCGATGCCGTTCCGGTTTGTATTTGACGCGGCGATCGAAAGTCCCGGAATGCCGAGCCTCCTCAGCCTGAAATCGATATACGTCACCGGCACGCCCAGATCGACAAGCGCTGCCAGGATCATGTCGCCGCTCGCGCCGCTTATGCAATCGAAATAAAGAATTTTCGCCATAGTCTATACCTCTAAAATATATTAAACCAATAAACTCATTTTCTGGATGGCTGAGCCTTGAAGGCCGAAGCGGAGTGAGGCTGTAAATCTGCGATGCTCAAGGTACGAAGTCACCGCAGACGTCTCCCCTTGCCTGCCAGAAAGACAGGCAAGGGAGGTGCCCGAACAATTTATAAAGTTTATTTATGATTATTTCCGGAAGAATCATCGAAGAACAGAAAAATTACTTTATCATTGATACCACACAGGGGTCTGTACGGGCGGCCACCAGTGGCCTGCTCAAGAAGGACCGGAAACGCGCGAAGCGCGTCTGCGTCGGCGACATGGTGGAATGCGAACTTACCAACCGGGACACGGGCGAAGGCATCATCCTGAAAATCAACGAGCGGACGAGTTTCCTCAGCCGGCCGCCGATCGCCAACCTCAGCCAGGTCATTCTTATCTGTACTGTCAAGGAACCGCCCCTCGACCTCGAAGCCACGGACCGCTTCCTCGTTTGTGCTTCGGCCTACGGCCTTACCCCGGCGCTCGTTTTCAATAAAAACGACCGGCTTGCGGACACAGAACACCGGTCGCTGGAGCAGATAATTACTATTTATCAACGGTGCGGCTACACGACCCTTTCAACCTCCGCACTCAACGGCAGCGGCCTCCAGCCGCTCATCGAGCTGTGCGCCGGCAAGATTTCGGCGTTCGCCGGGCTCTCGGGCGTGGGGAAAAGCGCGCTGCTGTCAAAGATCTTCCCTGACCGCACGTTCGCCATAGGCGATGTTTCGGGCCCGACCGGCCGCGGCACCCATACGACCACCTGCGTGACCCTCCTCCCGGTTCAAAACGGCGGCTACATCGCGGACACGCCCGGGCTCACGTTTGTCGATCTCCCGCTCGTGCCCGAGGAGGACGTCGCGGGCTATTTCCCGGAGCTCGAGCAGCAGATCGGCAGATGTAAATTCAACAACTGCATCCACGAAAACGAGCCGGGGTGCCGGGTGCACGAACTGGTTGAAGCGGGAGAAATAGCGGGCTGGAGAGTGGAGCATTATCTGAAAATGTACAAGGAAATGAAGGAACGAAGAAGGCAGTATTAACGATATTTCATCGGGTTTTGCAACAGAGCAAGAATTATCTATTTTAAAATTCGGCTGTTAAATGTTTTTCCACCTCACCTTTTAAACTTCGTACCCGAGGAGGACCTTCATGCTGTTTATTCAATCAATCATTCTGGGCATTGTTCAGGGACTGACGGAATTCATTCCCATCTCCAGTTCGGCGCATTTAATCATTGTTCCATGGCTTTTCGGTTGGAATGATCCCGTATTAAAAAGCCTTTCTTTTGATGTGGCGCTTCACCTCGGTACCCTTCTGGCGGTTCTCAGTTTTTTTGCCACTGATTGGGTCCGGTTGCTTCGGGCGGGAGTCGCCAGTCTCGTTGAAAGAAAGGTCGGCGACGATTTTGACCGTCGATTTGCGTGGCTTCTGGTTATCGGCTGCATTCCAGGAGGCATTGTGGGAGTAATTGCCGAAAGTAAAATAACCAAGTTGTTCCACCAACCCAACTCCCCAATTCATGTCCATGCCATAATTGCAATGGCCGTTATTATTGCTTTATTGGCTGCAGTGATGTTCACTGCAGATCGCATGGCAAAACACGTACGCGGAATAAAAGCAGTCACCTTTAAAGACACGCTGATTATCGGGTTAGCGCAAGCGTGCGCGATATTTCCGGGCGTTTCACGATCAGGAGCCACTATCACTGCCGGGCTGGCAATGGGGTTTGAGCGGGAAGCAGCAGCCAGGTTCTCATTCATGCTCAGTGCTCCTATAATTGCGGGCGCGGGCATGAAAAGTCTGTTGGAGCTTTACAAAGTATTTAAGACCGGCGCCTTAACATCCGCGGAGTTGATGCTCTTCCCTATCGGCTTTGTGACTTCTGCCGTAACCGGTTACTTATGCATCAAATTTTTGCTACGGTTTTTGCAGAGGAATTCAACGGATGTTTTTGTTTACTACCGCTGGATGCTGGCACTCGTGATTGTTATTGTGGCGCTTGTTCGAGGATAATAAAAAAGCCACACGAGCGTTAAAATTCTATCTGTGACCCGAACTCGACGACGCGGTTGGGCGGCAGCTTGAAGAACGACGAGGCGCCGGTCGCGTTCCTGGACAGAAAGGCAAATATCCTTTTCCGCCAGTTCCGCATGGCAATGGTGTTGGAAATCACGAGCAGCTCTTTACCGAGGAAATAGGAAACCTGCATGGGGTCGATGGTCTGGCCCGCGATCGTGACCGTGCGCAGGACCGACGGCAGGTCGGGCGTCTCCATGAACCCGAACCTGCAATGCACACGATAGATGCCGCTCCCCAGGTCGGTAAGCGCGACCTTGTTTTCCGCGGCCACAAAGGGGATATCTTCGTTGTCTACCGTCAGCACGATGATCCGCTCGTGGAGCGCCTGGTTGTGTTTGTAATTATGGAGCAGCGCGCGCGGCGTGCTCTGGGCGGAGCCGGCGAGAAAGATCGCGGTTCCCCTGACGCGGGGGGGGTGCAGCGCCAGAATGTCGGCCACGAACGTTTGGAACGGGAGCGATTCCGATTCGATTTTCTTTCCTAAAAGCGCGCGCCCTTTCAGCCATGACGTCATGAGAATGACGATGATAATTGAAATCACCACGACGATCCAGCCGCCGGAGAACAGCTTTGAAAGGTTGGCGAGGAACAATACAATGTCAAGCACCAGAAACGCGGCAAAAAGCGGCATTAAAAGCGCCGGATGTATCCGCCAAGCCGGGCGGGCGATGCAGATGAGCAGTGCGGTGGTGATGAGCATGGTCGCGGAAACCGCAATGCCGTACGCGGCGGCAAGGTTCCCCGACTGCTTGAAATTGAGGATGAGCAGCGCCGTCAGGCAGAACAGCGTGATATTGATAAACGGAAGATAGACCTGGCCGGCGTGTTCAAGCGAGGTGTATTTGATCTTGAGGCGGGGCCAGAACCCGAGCTGCACCGCCTGTTTTGCAAGCGAGAACATGCCGGTGATCACGGCCTGCGACGCGATGATGGTTGCGATGGTCGTGACGATGATCACCGGCAGAAGAGACCACGACGGGGCAAGCTGGTAAAAAAGATTGGACGTGGCCGCAGGCGAATGGAGCAGGTGGGCGCCCTGTCCCATGTAATTAAGGATGAGGGCCGGGAACACGAGCGTAAACCAGACCGCCCGTATCGGCGATCTCCCGAAATGGCCCATGTCCGCATACAGGACTTCGGAACCGGTCACCGCGAGAAACGCCGTGGCAAGGAGCGCAAAAGTTTTCCAGCCCAGGGTAGACAGCATCCGCACTGCATATAACGGATTGAGCGAACCGAGAATCGCCGGACAATGAATGATGGACGCGACCCCCAGTACGGCAATCATCAGAAACCAGACCACGAGTATCGGCCCGAACAGGGCGCCGATCTTTGCAGTACCGCGAGACTGCAGCGCAAAAAGCCCGGCCAGTATCACGAGTGATACCGGAATAATGATGGGCTCGAAGGCCGGTGTGATCACGGACAATCCCTCCACGGCGCTCAGGACCGAAATGGACGGCGTGATGATACCGTCGCTGAAGAGCAGCGATACGCCGAGGATGCCTAAAAGGGATATGCCGACCAAGTTTTTTATTCGGGCCGGCCCAAGACGGTGCACCAGCGCCATCAGGGCCAGCACGCCTCCTTCGCCTTTGTTGTCCGCATGCATCACGAATACCACATACTTCAGCGAAACGACGATCATCAGAAACCAGATAATAAGCGACGTTGCGCCCAGAACATTGGAATGCGTGGCGGCAACGCCGTGCTGGCCAGAAAAACATTCTCGCAGCGCATACAGCGGACTCGTCCCGAGATCGCCGTACACAACGCCGAGCGCCGCGAGAGAGAGGCCTAAAAAGCCCGACGAGGCCGTCGTCAGACCCTTGGATGAAACACTATCGCTCATATATTTCCGTTCTTTCGATTCTGCCGGGAGGTCGTAATATAGCTTTTTTGCATGCCGCAAAGCGGTCAGCCGGCCCCAGGGATGCCGAACGCCTTTCCCGGCGCCCCGCCTTCATGACCGCCTGCTTTCCCGCCGGGTCAATATTCGAGCGTATAATTTGCAGCCACCGGAACCTCCATTTGATAAGGCGGGCGGAAAATATAATGAACGGGGCCGCCGATTACCAAATGGCTGACGCCTGGTATGCGCTTGAAAATTCCTGTCTGTATATCGGCACCCGGGCGCGCCTCCGGGGCGCGCCTTCTTTCAAATACTTTTATTGCAAAAAAGTTCGTCGTTTTACTATATTATTACACGGGGGCATTTATTCCCTTGAAGTTTTCCACTTTTAACTATATGATTATTACAGGGCCGCATTGAGGACCGTTACTGCTATTAAAAAAGGGACAGGCGTTTGTATGTCCAGCAAAAGAACATTTCCTTTGCCCGGAGCAATAGCAACGGCGCTGCTGCTTGTTTTTTCAGCTTCATTTGCTTTTAAACCTCCTAAACCCACGCCCCTGACCCCGGTAAATGGCAGCACCGGCCAGGACACGGACAGGGTAATTTTCAAATGGGACACCGCGAAGTATGCCGTGTCCTACACGCTCGATATGTCCACGGACTCCAGTCACTGGGTTTCCGTGGCCGGTTTCCCGCATACCCACAGCGCCGGCGTCACCGACACCATGGATTCAACGGGCGGGTTCGTTTCCAGTACTGAATACTTCTGGCGGGTAAATGCTTTCAGCGTGGACAGCGTAAGCGACTGGTCCAGCACGTTCAATTTCACAACCGTGATCATGGCGCCGATGGCGCCGGTACCGGCCACCCCGTCGAACAACGCGACTTCCATAGCGACTAATCCGACCCTGACGTGGAATGCGGCGCAGGGCGCCGCGTCCTATCATCTGCAGGTTTCGATTGACCCGCGTTTCGGCTCGACCTTCGCAGACTACCCGGCACTGACCGCTACCTCCCAGCCGCTCAGCGGCCTTGACATGGGCCGGACCTATTACTGGCGTGTTTCGGCGACCAACACGAACGGCACGAGTCCGTGGTCGCAGGTGTTCAGGTTTTATACGACACCTGAATCCTACGCTTCGTGGTCATTTCATAAAAATTTATACATCAACACCAAAGCGTCCGGAGGCGGTGCTGGCGTTCAGAACAGGGTCTATAATTTTCCGCTTTTAGTGCGCCTGAATCCCAACATCTTCGGATGGTTCGGCCAGACGCTTAACGGAGGAGCGGACATCCGTTTTGCCAAGTCCAACGGCACGACGCCGCTGCCGTACGAAATCGAGCGCTGGGTAGACGTCACCGGCAATCTCGATACCGCTGAAATATGGGTGCGGCTTGACACGGTGAACTCCCTCGATTCGACCCAGTCTATCGTGATGTACTGGGGAAACGCCGGCGCCACGAGCCGGTCCGACCCGTACGGGACCTTTGATACGAGCTCGGGGTTTGCGGCGGTGTGGCACATGAACGAGACGCCTTCGGGTACCGATGTCATCAAAGACCGTACCTTGACAGGCTGCAACGGCACGCCCACGCCGGGCGGCGTAACCTCGGGCGCCGGGCCGATTGGAAAGGCGCTCAGTTTTGACGGAAGCACCGGCTACCTTACGATGGATTCCATGACGACCGATTTCGGCTCGGCCATTACAGTGTCCTGCTGGGTCAATTATTTCAATTTTGTTTATAATTCGCACATTCTCGACTTCGGCGGAACAAACCTGAGCGCTGACAATTTCTTCCTGGGAAATCTTACCGCCACTTCGACCTTGCGCTGGAATTTTGGGAGTCCCCCGCTGGATAATCCCAGTTATTTTCTTACCGATACCAGCACCTACGTTACGGCGGTCTATAGTAATGCCGGCAGCGGCCAGATGACCGTTTATAAGGATGGCGCGCCGTTTGGTTCTCCTCTCGTAGGGGTTACCCCGGTCGATCACGGGGTGACGTGGCTGAGCAATTATATAGCCTATAGCAATGACCGGTTCCCCTGGTTCTTTAACGGCCAGATCGACGAGGTGGAAATATCGAAGATCGCACGGGACTCGAACTGGATCAAACTGGCCTTTCAGACGCAGCGGTCCAACCAGACCGCGCTCTGCTACCCGCCCTCGGTTGCCCAGTCGCCGCACGACACGTCGGTGCAATTGAACGACACGGCCCGGTTCAGCGCTGTTGCGCGGGGAAACGATGTGCAGTACAAGTGGATGCGGAGCAATGACAGCGTTACGTATACCCTGATAGCCGGGGCGACCGGCAGCCAGTATAAATTCGTAACGTCAGGAACTCCTGCGCCCGGAGACACGAGCCCGCTTGTGAAAAATTACCCGCGTTTCAAATGCATTGCCTTCACCCCGTACTACAGCGACACGAGCGCAGCGGCCACGCTGACCGTGTGCGTTCCGACCGCGATAAAAACAGGCGGGGACCCTTCTTCCGAAACGGTATTTCTGGGAGATCCGGCGCAATTCAGCGTGAGCGCGGCAGGACGGAGCCTCACCTACCTGTGGCAGCGGAGCGATAACGGCGGAGCATGGGGCACGGCGCCCGGCACTGCGACGAACATCACCTATACGTTTACCACCGCTTCTGCCGACACGAGCGCGCGGTTCAGGTGCATAGTGACGTCGACCACGATGTGCAACAACAGCGCCACAAGCCAGGCCGCGGGGCTTACGCTCTGCAACCACATAACCATTTCCCAGCAGCCGCACGATACCTCGGGTGTGACAGCCGGCACCAGCGCGCGGTTCACCGTTGTCGCAAGCGGCGGACGATATGCGGTGTCGTACCAGTGGAAATCGAAAAAACAGTCGGATACGGGATGGACTATCTTGTCCGGCTCAGGCGCCAATACCGCGACCTATACGTTGATCTCTGCGGCCACGAGCGACAGCGGGAAGCTGTTCAAGTGTTTTCTCTCAAATTCGCCGTGCGAGAGCGGCGACACCACCCGTTCAGCATTGCTTGGCGTGTGCACGCCTGCGGCAATAGACAGCAACCCCGGCAATACAAACGTGAACGTCGGCCAACCGGCCTCTTTCCACGTTGTGGCGCACGGCTCCGGAATCAAGTATCTGTGGCAGCGGAGCAATGACACGGGTCATACGTGGGTTTCGGCTCCTAGTGGGTTGAGTGGGGACACCAATGCGGTATACAGCTTTACAACCGCGGCTACGGACACCGGTATGGCGGTAGAGTTCCGGTGTCAGGTGACCGCGGCCTGCGGCAGCAGTGCGATCAGCGCGCCTGCCCGCGTGGGTGTCTGCTTTCCTGCCGCGATTACCGGCAATCCCCGCGATACCGGCGTGTTGAGCGGCCAGCCGGTATTTTTTCAGGTAACGGCGACCGGCACCAACCTGACCTACCAGTGGCAGCGAAGCAATAACGGCGGCACGACCTGGTCCCCGATTTCCGGGGCAACCGGTTCGTCATGGGCCATTACGCCGGCGCCGGCCGACAGCGGCTCGCAGTTCAGGTGCGTTGCGACAGCAACGTGCGGAGCGGCAACGAGCGCTGCGGCACTGCTGCGGGTGTGGACGCCCGTGGCGATCGCCGATTCCACGTATCCGAGAAACGACACGGCAACAGGCGGCAGCCTGACAAGTTTTTCCATTACCTTGACCGGGAACGGCAGCAGCGCTCCGTCCTATCAATGGTGGCGCAGCACCGACTCTATCAACTGGACCCAGATCAACGCCAGCACGCCGGTCATCGGACATAAGAGCGGCTGGAACCTGCCGACCTTCACGCTGTCACAGACCGACACGGTCGATACGAACGCCTTTTTCCGCTGCGTGGTGACCGCTTACTATGGTTCCGCGCAGAGCACCATAACCAGCAGGGGCGCCAGGCTTTCCCTCTGTTATAATCCTGCTTTTGATGCTTCAGGGCAGACACAGCAGATCCCTTCGGGCACCGTTTCGCCGAACAGCTCCGTGTCCTTCAGCGTGACCCCGAAGACGATCGGCAGACCGTCGTACCAATGGGAACAGAGCAGCACCGGCGGCCCTCCGTACTTTCCGATCTCCGGCCAGAACGCAAGCAGCTACACCATCAACTCGGTCCCGTCAAACTACGACGGCTACAAGTTCCTGTGCAAAGTATATGGCGGTCCCTGCCCGGGCGACACCATTACGAGCAATCCCGTAACGCTCAGGGTCTGCACGTCCCCGAACATCGTGACCCAGCCGGCGTCCCCCCAGAATGCGATCGAGAACAACTCCGCCGGTTTTTCCATCAGCGCCGTCGGCACGAACATTTCCTGCAGGTGGCAGAAGCGGGTCAAGACCACGGCCAACTGGGACAAAGACACCCTGCAGAACAACACCAATCAGACCCTCAACCTGCCCCCGGTTAAGTTGACTGATGACAGCACCTGTTTCCGGTGCCTTGTTACCGGTTCGTGCGGCGCCTGCACAAGCTCGGTCGCCGTGCTTCATGTTTTCATGAAGGCCCATGCCATTTTCAACATGTCGAACTACTCGTATGGACCATGGTCAAGGTCCCTGAGCGGTCCCGGACCCGACTCTCTCTGGTTCCTCGATTCTTCGTACGGGCATATAAACCAGTGCGTGTTGCATTTCGGAGACGGTACCGTGACGCCGCCCTTTTCGCCGCGGCCGAGCGATACCTCCCCGCCTAACCTGCCGCAGCAGCATATTTACCCTGCCGTGACAAAATTGACAACGTATATCTGTACGCTGGTGGTACGGGACACGAACATGCCCGCAAACTGCGACACCATGAAGAACACGGTCGTTATTTACTCCGATTCAGCCGGCACCAATCCGCTCGTGATTTCAGGCCGGTACCTTGATTCGATCAACCCGGGTTCGCTAAGGGCGGAATTGCTTCTCACGAACTATTCAACCCTCAAGGACACTGGGTCGTTTGGCGTTTCAAACAACGGGATCAAGGTCTGGTATCGGAGCGGTTTTATTCCGCCTGCGCCTATCCCGGGCAGCTTCAATGCTTCGGCGCAGGAGAAAAGCTACAATCTCGACAGTATGAATTTACCGCGATACGGCGGGCTATACATAGATACCGTGACCGTGGCGCGTGATACGGGTTACTGCTTCCTGACGCAGATCCACTGGAACATCATCCCGGCCGACTCTACGCCGTTAGACGCGGTCAACGGGTGTTACGTGCTCATGCGCGACACGACAAGGCCGGCGAACAACCTTGTCATTTCAAAAAGCGCCTACGGCACCAGCAAAACCAGTCCATGGGACACGGTATATTTCCGTTTTGACAGCACGCAGAAAATCGACACCGTCGCATCCGACTCCGTTGCGCTCTGGTTCGGCCTCGGCTCAGACAGTAACCCGAATTTCTCACGCAGCAATCCGAACACGAGATGGTGGGGTGACACGCTGGTCATCAATGGCGCTGTGCCCGCGACAAAGAGGTTCACCTATGCCGACGTTGACAGCCTGCAGTTCAACTGCCAAACCACGTGGCTTTACTGCGCGGTACTGCTGCATGGCAGGAACAAATTGACAAGCCCGCTTGTTTCGTACAAATTCCAGATCGGCAGGCCGAGACCGGCAAATCCGATCTATCTCAGCGCCCCGGTCGACAGCAACGCAAACAGCATTCACCTGACCTGGACGTGGGACACAACTGCGGTGAGGAAAGACAGCGCGCAGGGTATGCGTATTTACTACCGCGCAAACAGCGCAGTGCCGGACACGTTTCAGTTCGATACGACCATTTTCACGGAGGTAAAGCCGGACCCCGGAGTGAACGACATCGAAACCTATGCAAACGGACTCAAGGGAAGTACTCATTACTTCTTCGGCGCGCAGATATTGTCGAATAACGGGTTATGGTCCAGCGTGACGGGCGGGTCGAGCGCCGATGCCGTGACCGGCGATTCCACGAAGACGAGCGTCAGGAACACGATCAGAATCAACACGCCGATCGTCTTCGACACCGCGACCAACTCGATAAAGGTCTCCTGGCACGTTGACCGGATGGGCTACACCAATCTTTCCCTCGGGATTTCATTCTTTCTGCGGACGGCGGTGCCGAAAGCTACCATCCTTGCCGGGTTAAAATCCACTGATTTTACCGGTATTCCCATCAGCCCGATAAAGATAAACAGCAATGATACCGGCAGCTACAGCATCAGTCTCGACACGATCAACCTCCTTTAT
This sequence comes from Chitinispirillaceae bacterium, assembly GCA_049514575.1. Classification (GTDB taxonomy): domain Bacteria; phylum Fibrobacterota; class Chitinivibrionia; order Chitinivibrionales; family Chitinispirillaceae; genus BOG-1184. The sequence continues at coordinate 23,607 of JBEKUX010000010.1, forward strand.
CCGGGCTCGCTGGTGTTCGATACCACCTACTATGTCTTTTTATGGCTGGACAAGGCAAATTCGCCGTGGTCCAAACCGACCGACTCGTCGACGGCCACGTGTTACGTTCCGCCGTTTGTCTCGCAGTTGACACGCTGGAATTTCGCCGACACTGCCGACACCAGCTACTGGGCGAACGGCAATGTGCGGTACACCGTACCCGGGGGAAATCCCGGCGGCGGAACATGGGAAGCCAAGATACATGTGTTTACACCCGACACCGCCACTCACTCGCTCAACGGGTTCATCGGGGCGGGTCAGGGCATCCGCTTTATGGACGAGCAGAATTCCGATCCGTTCTTTATCGGCCTCAAATGCGTTCCGGGCGGCTATTCCATGAAGAATGCCCGGATCTACCGGTACGACACGATCACCGGGAAGTGGCAGGTGATGAGGAACACGATTTTAGACACGGTACATTCGTACGCCGCCGTTTCCGACACGCCAACGGCCTCCAGCCCGTACGGCAATCTTGTGGCGCCGTTTGCCGTCATGGTCGACACCGAGCCGCCGAAGATCACCTGGATCGATGCCGGGGACACGGCGCCGAAGCTGAAATTAATAGCGGTGCACGACACCCTTCAGGCAAACGACAATGTAGAGAACCTCGCCTGGCATTTCTTCTCTGAGCGGGGCGAGAACGCGCTTTCTCTCCAGGATTCCGCCACAGTGACTAATGGCAGTGCCGCGGTGACAACGGTCATTAATCCGCAGTTCGTGAACGACCAGAACGGGGCCCGCGCGCAGTTTATCGCCGACGACGGCCGGTTCTACGATACCGTCGACATGTCGCGCAGGGTGTACCGCGACACCAATATATTCTACTCGACGGCCATGAGCTGGGTCCCGCTGTGGGTGACCGCGACGCTCGATTCGCCTTCCATGAAGCGGTTGTGGCGCTTTGTCGCCAGCGCCAATGGGACCTATGACAACCGCTATGTCCGCGTGTTCCGCTTCTATCCTGACGCGGCGAATGCGGGTAGCGCGCTGAACCAGAAATGGGTTGAATTCGGGCAGCGGCCGGACTCTGTTTTCGATATCGTTCCCGGAAGGCTTTTCTGGGTAAAAACGCGCGATCAGGTGATATGCACGCTTGGCCGCGCCACCACCATGCCGCTGAATAAAATGGACACTATAAACCTGAATCCGCTGGGATGGACCGACTTCGCCCTGCCGTTCGAGTTTAGTATGCGGATAGGCGATATCATTTCGGCGAACGATGATTCTACCACGCAATACTTCCTGCAACTCATCGAGGGTCTTCAGTTTTACTATTGGCCGTCGTCGGGCACGAACAGGTGTCAGCGTCTGTATAATGTCGGGTGGCCGACGTATGACAGTTTGTCAAGCTTGATGTCTTATAAAGTCGGTTATACGGTGTTTAACCCTAATCCACAGGGAGTACGGCTGCTCATACCGCCCCGGCCGATAACCATGTCGGCGTATAACGGCTCTTCACCGGTACCTAAGCGGGCGGCAGGCAGCTGGATGGCGCGGCTCGTGCCGAAGACCGACAAGGGCGTTTTGCTGACCGAGGTCTTCTGCGGTTACGACGCATCCGGCGCTTCCAAACTTACTTCGTATCCGATGCCGCCGTCGTTCGGGAAACTAAGCGTGGCCGTGTGCGAAGAGCAGACCGGCGCCCTGAACGACACCCGGATACTGCATACATTGAGGAACGGCGGGTGTTCCTATCTGCTCTCCTTCATAAACGATACCTCATGCGCACGCACGATCAGCTTCAAGCTCGAGCGGCTGACCGGATTCACCACGAAGATGAAAACCGTTTTATATGACCAGTCGACCGGCGTTGCCACTGACCTTACGGGCGCTACTCAAGTGACGATTGCGGTCGACGGGCAGACGAGCGCGTACCGGTGGCTGCTGGTCGGCGATGACAGCTATATCGCGACAGCCAGAAAGAGCCTGCCGGTACTGAAGCTGGCGCTCGACCGGGTGTATCCGAACCCGGTGCGTTCAATGGTGCGTCTGCGGTACACGGTGCCGTTTGCGCTGAATAAAGTCGATTTTACGATTTTCGACATCAGCGGAAGAACGGTCTGGAACAAAACGATGGAAGAGCAGTCGCCTGTCGGCGGGAGCAGGGAGTGCCAGTGGTCGGTCTCGACAAACTCAGGCCGGCGCGTCGCGGCAGGCGTGTATATCGTCAGAATGGCCGCGTACAACCAGAAAGGCAAAATGGTCGGCTCCTTTAACCAGCTCTTGACCGTCCTGCGGTAACAAACCCTATGCAGAGCTCGGGGTATCTAAATATGCAACTCACCCCTTGATCCCCTCTCTTGCAAGAGAGGGGGAAACCCGAAGGGAGAGGTGAGTTAATGTCAAAGAACGCTCTGATGAGTTTGACCTAAAGGGATTAACGAAAAGGCGCCGGTGTGGAACAATAACGGCGCCTCTGCTTTTTGTATTTTGCATACAATAATATCAAGGAGCCGTCCGTAGTATAAGTGCAAGTACTCGGAGTAGGCTTGCAAGATTTAGCAGTACTACTACTTCCTCCTCCCCTCCAACCTCGTCAGGAGGTTACTCCTGACGGGGTTTATTATTTCTGTACCGCTAAAAAAGCGTTCCTGAGGTGTTCGATTTTATCGTCTGCGATTGCAATCACGTCAAAACGGCAGGCGCACGGTTTCTTGCGGTTTTCGGCAAGATACCATCTGGCCACCCTGGTAAGCGTACGTTGTTTGGCCGCATTCACCCATGAAAACGGATGTCCGCACGATCCGGTCCGGGCGGATTTTACCTCGACAAATACAAGCGTCCCGTCACGGTCCTCTGCAATGCAGTCGATCTCCCCTATCCTGACCCGGTAGTTTCTGGTAATGATTTTATAACCGTTGTTGATGAGATACTCTGCGGCCCGGTCTTCAGCCGAGGCGCCCTTTATACGGGTGTTCAGACCTTCGGGATCGGCCATGATCGCCTGCTATTTCTGCCAGTGGTAGTGGAACAGGTGAAGAAGAAATGCCGCAGCCAGTCCTGCCAGAAGAAGCCATGAAACCCACTGGGTCCTTGCCATGTCCAGCCAGTACCGTTTATTGCCGAAGAAACTTCCCGGGCCTGACCTCCGGTCCACGATCCGGCGGTCCGCGGTTTTTTTTGCCGATGTTTCGCCTGCGCCCACGGCAGGCATGGAGAGCGTCGTTTTACCGATTTTCTCGTCCGGATCGACCGAATCGAGGTGGTCGAGCATCTCCTCGACCGACCGGTAACGTTCATCCTTGTTTTTCTTGAGCGCCTTGAGGATTATCAGCTCCAGCCGCTTGGGCGTGTCTTTGCGCTTCGCCGACGGCGGCGCCGGCTGTTCGTGCACCTGCTTGTAGGCGACCCCCATGGGATCGTTGGCGGTAAACGGCGGCCTCCTGACCAGCATCTCGTACATGACGATGCCGAGCGAATAAATGTCGGTCTGATGGTCGATGTTCTTTCCAAGCGCCTGCTCCGGCGACATGTATTCGGGCGTGCCCAGGGTAAACCCGGTCATGGTGATATCGGAGCCGGTAAAAATCTTTGCGATCCCGAAGTCGCTTATTTTAACGATATTGCTCTTATCGATAAGGATGTTCTGGGGCTTGATGTCGCGGTGGACGACGTTGTTGTTGTGCGCGTAGCGCAGTCCCCGGCAGACCTGTTTTGAAAAATCGATGATGTCCTCGACGGGCAGTTCTTTCCTTTCGGCAATAAGGCGCGAAAGGTCCATGCCGTCGACGAACTGCATGGCGAAATAGCGGAAACCGTTCTCCTCCCCGTATTCATAGATGCTCACGATGTTCTGGTGCTGGAGCATCGAAATCGCCTTTGCCTCGATCTCGAACCGCTTGGCGAACTCCTCGTCACGCCCGAACTGGGGCGGCAGCACCTTGAGCGCAACGATGCGGTTGAGCGGGTCCTGGATCGCCTTGTAAATATCGCCCATGCCGCCCTTGCCGAGCCGCCCGAGGATCTTGTAGTGACTGATGTAGTCGGGAACCGTGTCGTTGTTTTTTTTATTGAGCATGAGGAACGCCTCCCGTTACCGTCACCGCGACGAAACCATGCGGGCCAGACGACACCGGACCGCGATAACAAGCAAAATAATTAATCCGAGATTGAGAAAACATAAACCGGTCCACGACGGGCTTTCAAAAATCGGTTGCTCGAGCATGCAGGTATGCTTGAACAGTCCGAACACCGGCCGTGAGACCGTGAGGTACGAAAGGAGGCGCCCCATGCCGGACATGCGGTCGAACGGAATAAGGATGCCGGAAAAGAAAATCTGCGGGATGAAAAGGATCGGCAGCGCCGTGATCGCCCTTCCCACCGTTCCGGAACAGGCGCTGATGCAGAGCCCGAGGACCGCGCCCGAAACCGTGCCGGCTGCGGTGAGCAGCAGGGTATCTCTTGTCAATGGAAATGTCCTGAACAGCAGGCCGAGGAAAAGCCAGAAGGCCATTGCCTGCACCATGGCCGAAAAAACGGCCAGTGCGATTTTGGCGCAGAGGTACGCGGGAAGCGACAGGCCCACGCGGAATTCGCGGTCGAGGAGCAGCCACTCGCGGGCGATGTCCTGCGCCGCATTGACGCCGCTGATCCACACCGCCGATATGGTCACGCAGAAAAAGAAACTTAAGGGAAGGTACTGTGCATCGCTCATGAAAACAAATCCGAGGAAAACCGCGATAAGGGGCGCCTGAAGCAGCAGGAGCATGAGATTGCGGCGGTCGCGCCGCATGATGGTCGCATAGCGGGAGAAGAGCATCGCGCACTGCCTGACAAAAGACATTGTCTTCGGCTTCCGCCTTTTTTCCGGGGCTGCCGGCGCCGGCGCCGGCAGAAGGTCCGCCTCGGCGCCCGGCGACGGGAGGGGCGGCAGATCACCGTCTGCAACGCGCTCGTACACATCGGCGAGCGTCCGCGTGCCGAAAAACGTCTCAAGCTCCGAAGGCTGCCCGCTGAACACGACCCGGCCGCGGTGCATGAAGATCAGGCGGTCGCAGAACTCGATCTGTTCGAGCGTGTGCGTCGTCATGAGCATGGTATGGCCCCGGTCGCTGATGCGCCGGAACAGCTGCATGAACTTCCGGACCAGGCCGGGATCGAGCCCGGCAAGCGGCTCGTCGAGCACGATGAGCGCCGGCGAAGCAAGGAGCTCCACGCCCAGATGCACCCGCTTCGCCTCCCCGCCCGAAAGGCGGCTCACCCGCTGGCCCAGTACGCCGTTGAGTTCGAGCAGGGTCACCACTTCGTTCACCCGGTTCGTCCGCTCGAGGAGCGTGCTGTCGCCGGGAAGCCGTATCAGGCTCTGCTCGCGCATGGTCTCCGCGACAGTCAGTTCAGGGTGCAGGAGGTTCTCCTGCGCCACGTAACCGATGTTCGCGGTGAATGCCGCGAGAAACTGCTTGAGCGGCAAACGGTTCGCGTAGACCGCACCGTCATCCAGCCGCTGCCGGCCGCACAGGGCCCGTACCAGCGTCGACTTGCCGGCCCCGGAAACCCCGAGCACGGCCGTGAATTCCCCGGCGCCAACCGTGATGGTCACCCGGTCAAGCAGGAGCCGTTTCCGCCGCGTGCGCACCGTCACCTTTACCGCTTCAAGACGGATGCGGTTGCTCTGGTCCGCCATGACAAGGCGGTCTTGGTCGATGTAGAGGCGGTACGGGCCGATTTGAATGATGTCGCCCTCGCCGACGGCGCAATGCGTTATCGGCCGGCCATTGACATATGTTCCGTTGGCGCTGTGATGGTCGCTGAGGACAAACCCGCCCTCAGGCGTCCTTGCAAGCACCGCATGCAAGCGCGACACCAGCGGATGCGGAAGCGTCACGCCGTTTCCGGGATCGCGGCCGATGCGGACCGGACCGCCGGCCGCTTCCGTTCCCGGGACGCCTTCGTACCGCTGTTCCACCTGTTCGGAAAAAGGAATGAGCGAGAGTTCGGTTGCGGAAAGCGCCGTCTTGAACTGCCTGACGCCGATGGTGACGACATCGTTGTCCGCGATGGTGTGCCGCTCGACCTGCACGCCGTTGGCCCGGAGACCGAAGGAGCTGTGGAGGTCAATGATAACGCAGGCCGAAGGTACGAGCTCGATGGCCGCATGCTGCCGGGAAATACCCATGCCGGTGAGCGGTATGGTGCAGGAAGCGTCGCGGCCGAGCGTGATCCGTTTTCCGTCAAGGGGGAGATGTATTGTTTCGCTCATGTCACGACGCGGCGCGGGCGGGCTTCAACCGGCCGTAAGCGACCGGACAATACGGGCGGCATCCTGTTTCGCCCGCTCCAGGTCGTCGTTGATGATCGTGTATTCGTATTTTCCCTCCGCTTTCGCAAACGTCATCTCTTGAAGCGCGTTGTTAAGCCGTACCGCTATCGTCTTCTCGTCGTCGCTTTTGCGGTCGCGCAGACGGCGCGCAAGCTCATCCGGACCGGGCGGAAGCACAAGTATGCCGACCGCCTCCGGGTATAAGCGGTCGAATTTTTTCTTGCCCGCCACATCGATGTCCATGATGATATGCCTGCCTGCGGCGATGGTCGCGTCGATAAAACTTTTCGGGGTTCCGTAATAATAACCGTGCACCAGCGCCCATTCGGCGAACTCCTCTTTTTTGATCCGCCGCATGAATTCCTCTTCGCTCATGAAAAAGTAATGCCTGCCGTTGATCTCGCCACGGCGCGGCGGCCGCGTCGTGGCGGAAACAGAGTACGTAATTCCCGGAACGGAATCGCGCACATAATCGATCAGCGTGGTCTTTCCCGCGCCCGAAGGCGCTGAAAAGACGAATATTTTCCCTTTTTTCACTCCGGATTCAGGCATATTTCATAAAATAACATGTAGCTGTCATGGTCTCGATAAAAAATCAGCAATTTTCAGCGAAAATCAATAAAATGTATTATAATTGATAATATAGAGGCAGTATACGGAGCCCGTGGTCACGAGTACAAAAAGGACGTGTATTTTATAGTTAAAAACATGTTACTAAGGAGCTAAAAATGCTGCACAAATATCTTCTGCCATGTCAAATTATCGTTGTGGCTGCTATCTGCTTTCTGGGCTGTAATGCACCTACAAAACCTGAAGCAAAACCTGAAACGACTTATAGATGTTCTTTTGATTTCAATTATGGCTTCGATCAGAGCAGAACGATCCTCCGAGTCAATGATACGACATTAATGGATAGCAGCATTACCTCACACGTCATCCCAAATTCAGGTTATTCCTATGCCGCATCTACTACTGATATTCTGCTTAAGCATGGAAGTTACCAAATGCATGTTGAGGTTGAAGGAATTGTGAAGGACACTGTCTTGGACGTGAATGATACGTTATTTAATTATATATCTTTCGTAAAGGACTCTTCAAAGATTTATATAATAACACAAAATCACGGAATAATAATCATGTAGGATTGTTTGTGTGAAAGCGATAAAGAGTACGGCAAACAGGATGTGACTATGGAGGAAAGGTTGAGTTTCACTATAATATTTTAAGCCAAGTCCCACCTTTCGGAGTTCTGAAACATTGTACGCCAACCTGATTTTCAGCAGAATCTGCAATTTCCAGTAGAAAGCAGAGAAATCCGAGCCCAAAAAGCGTCCCGTATTCTGCATGACCTGCAAAAGTTGGTACATTTTGAGGCGGATTTATCGGTCATTTTGGAGCGGATCAGTCATACATTTGTGTTCCTCTCGATTACTGGCCAGTAGCAATCGGAAATAACCGATGTAAAAAGTGGGAATTGGCTGACAAGGATGAGATTGCAAGACGATGCCCAGATGCGGCCGTTTTGAAGTGTAAGTAATCCTCAAGGGCAGATCGGCGTATAAGTATTCCTCACTTTACAAGACAAATGAAATATTTCCATAGAAGGACAGGGAAAATAATAGCAAGAAAGGGTTTTCTGTCGCCAAGGTATGACCTCTAAAAGGACTGATTTGTTGCTGTATTCTAACGTATTCTAAAAGTATACGGAAAGTTATTAAACCTGTTGATTTGTTTCCAGCCATCATGTATCATTATAACTGATGGGTACAATAAACGTATTCCAATACACCGACTACCGGGCGTATCTTCGGGCGTACTTCGATGAACGCAAGAAGAACGATCCCAAATTCTCGCACCGATACCTGTGCCGGAAACTGGGGCTGGCTGCGCCTAACTCCATCATGCTGGTCATGCAGGGCAAGCGCAACATTACCCGTTCACTGGCATTCCGGATATCAGAGGAGTTCAAACATAATCCTAAGGAATCGGATTATTTCGAGTGCATGGTCGGCTTTGCCCAGGCAAAAACCACGAACGAAAAAGACCGCTGTTTCACCCGTATAGTGACGCTGCGAAAAAAGACTAATGTCGATAAGATAGAAGAAAGTCAGTATGAGTATTATTCCAACTGGTACAATCTCGTCATCCGCGAGTTGGTGACCAACCCGGAGTTCAAGGGAAACTACACCTGGCTGGCGAAAAATGTCAGGCCGCCCATAACGCCAAGCCAGGCGAAACGTTCGGTCAAATTGCTGGAGAGGCTCGGCTTTATTCGTAAAAAGGGCAATAATTTCGTCCACAGCTCGGCAATGATCAGCACCGGTCCGGACGTTACCTCTCTTGCGGTAGCCAACTATCATAAGACAATGGCTGAAAGGGCTGCGGAAGCCGTGAACAGGGTCCGCAAGGAAGAGCGTGACATGACTGCCTGCACTGTTTCTATTTCCCGAACAGGATTTGAAGAAATCAAAAAGACTATAGCCGAATGCCGGAAAAGGGTTTTATCAATTGCAGAAGCCGACGAACCGGTCGACAGGGTGTATCAGATCAATTTTCAGGTTTTTCCAGTGTCGAAAATAAATCGTGATTTTAAGTAATAATGTCCTTATATTTAATAAAGTGAAGGTTACGTAGCAGCAGAACTCCAAAAAGGGAGAAGCATTATGAAAAAAATGATGATTCTACTATTTGCGTGTTCCATGTCATATGCGCTCAATGCGCCGTATCTTATAAGCGCAACCGCGCTGAGCGATACCAGCGTAGGCCTGAGCTGGCGGAACAACGACGCCGCGACAACCGGGTTTATAATTCAACGGAAAGACTCGACCGCAACCATTTACCACTTTGTTGATTCCGTGAAATCGGCATCGCAGCTTACCTATACGGACATGAATGGACTGCTGCCAAGCACGCTCTATACCTATCAGGTGATTGCATATGACGCGACCGAGGTATCGGACACGTCAAACAGTTTGCAGGTGACAACGTTGATGGGAATATTTATAGCGCCTGCAATCACTCTTTCCGGCTGGAATCCGGACACCTCAAAAACCCTGCAAATAACAATATTTGATAATGCAAATTGTGAAACCGGATACCGGATTTACAGAGACCAGAACTTCTCTTCTTCTTTCAACCTGATAGCCGATATAGTCAGTGCGAACCCTAAAAATATCGGTGATACGATTATCTGGTCCGACAATACGGTTTCAAACAATACTTGGTACCGGTACAAAGTCGCGGTATACAAGGGCGATAGTTCGCTCTACTCCGCTTCCTGCTCAACCTATACCTTCCATTACGTGCAACCCCAGCAGGTAGTGATATTCCAGAAGATCAGCGATTATCCGGTTTCCGATACCGGAAGCTGGTCGGCAAAGGCAGGCGATTCAATCATTCTTAAGGAGAATAATTCACCTGCAGGAATGTTTACGGTGATAAACGTCAGCAACCCGGCAAATCCGAATTTTGTCGGGTATATCGATTCCACCAAAGCTCTGTCATATCCTTTGCAGACCTTGATACCGGTGTTTATTAACTTCGGGGTTTCGAACAGGTATGCAAATACAAGCGTGGTAAACTATGGCAACAGAATGCTTATTGCCAGGGATAGCTTAAATATTGGGCGCAGTAGTTTGAAGATGTATCGGATCGACACGAACCATCTAACGGGTATTGATTCTTTAGCAATAAGTGATCCTTATATGTTGAAACTTAATTTGTTATTATTCAATGACACAGTGTTAGGAATTCAATACTTTGCTGGTGATTATGTATTTCATTTTTATGATGTTTTTCTATCTTCCACAGGATTTTCACCGCTGTTTATTGGGTATCAACAGCCGATTTATATAAGTACTAACAATAATAGAGACTATCCATATTATGTTGCTCTGCGGCGGCTTTATGTTCATGGCATTATTAACCGGAACATTTTTATTTCATGTGATTTTGACAGTGCCGTCTATAACTATGATTATTCAACCCCCCCGCCTTATAAGGTAATAGTGACACATGAAACAAAGAGCACCAGTTGCAATGTTTATAACATTTCCAATAATGCAAATGCTTTGTTACCGGACAGTATGCCATATACGAATGCATACAATACAAACCACTACCTTTCTCCTACGGAAATTTTATGCACGAGCGGTTTACCGCTTGGGTTTTCTACTACTTATGGTGAGAGTAATGTCATTCAACTCTTTGCTTCAGATATCAGTGACCCGCACCCTTATTCAACGGCGTCAACAAACAATGCTATTTATCAGGATAACCACGCACAATACTATCTTCAAAACCTTATTCTTGACACGCTCAATAAACATGTTTTTCTAATCTTCAACGACAACATGTCGATTCTTAGCTATCAAAGAACTACTACCGGCGTTATTTCTAAAACTAATAAAACAGCTTCATCAAAAGGCCTTATGGTCCTCTCATCCGTACATGTATCAGGCGTTACCATTATTCTTCCGGGTCATTCCACTTCATCACCCGCAGACCTCTATTTCTACGATTTATCAGGCCGTGTTATCGATAGAATACTCGGAGTGACCACCAACGCCGTGCTCTGGAGGCCTAAGACGAGGTCGATGAACTGTTACATCATCATGGCCAGAATTGGCGGGGAAAAATATACTAAGAAATTTATGATAAGGTGAACAATTCACCACCCCGCTCGTCTCCTTAAAAAGGAGGCGAGCTTATAGGGAGGTTGTAAAATATGAACATACGAAAATTGAAAGGGTTTGCGCTGTACGGCGGTATTGCTTTTTTATTTGCCTTTCAGTGCGTCAATCCAGGCAGTGGAACCGAAACCGGCAACGCCCGCGTTACGGCCATGGTTTATAACCGTGGCGGGTCACCTGCTAAACACGCAACCGTGCGCTTCTGTACGCATGACTACAACCCCCAGCCCGGCCATAGCTCCGGCGCTGTAGACTCCACCACCACCGATACTAATGGAAACTACTCCATAACGCTCGACTCAGCGACCACTTACACCGTGACCGCTTCATCTGATTCAGGCCTTGCCTATCAAGACTCGGTTACGACAATCAAGAATGAAACGGTAAAGCCGCCGCCTGATACGCTCAAACCTGCCGGAACTATAAAAGGTATTGTCCGCCTTGAAAATGGCGGCGATCCGACTACGGTGTTTATTCTTTTCATGGGAACGCGCACATTTACCTGGCCCAACGACACTTCGGGGAGTTTCACGAGCGATTCTATGGCCGCAGGGACATACCGGGTGAGGATTCTGACAACACTGCCGAACTATAAGACATTGGACATGAACTTGAGTGTGATAGCGGGAACTGTGAACGTGCTGCCAGCGCCGATTGTGCTGCAATTTACCGGCATACCAACTCCGCAGAACGTGAAGATCAGCTATGATACATTAAAGCAGATTGTGACGTTGACGTGGGACAGCGCGAATGCGAGCTTGGTGTCGTCCTACAATGTATACAGAAAAAACGTCGGACTAAATACGGTGCCGACGAGAATAAATACGAATCCTGTAACGGGTACAGTGTACCGGGATTCAACCAGAGTACAGGATTCGACGTATGAGTACTATGTAGCGGCAGTAAATGCGAGTGCGACCGAGGGGGTGAAGAGTACGGGGGTAAGCGTGTTAATCGCTTCCTACTTTGTGATCAATTCCACCTTTGGGACAACTGGTTCCGGCCAAGGTCAATTCGATTACCCGAGCGATATCGCTATTGCAGCAAACGGAGACATATATATCGTGGAGAGAACGAATAACCGGGTACAGGTCTTCGATCAGGCAATGCAATACAAGAGAGAATTCGGCGGAGGAATACTGAATAGTCCATTCAGAATTACACTGGACAGCTTAGGGAAAGCGTATGTCTCAGCAGCAGGAAATATTTTCGTGTTTGATCTCGCAGGGACGATTATTGACACGCTTGTAATTGGGAAGTTTGCACACGACTTCGATCTGGGTATCAACGAATTCTATGTTATTACCGATGGTGATTCCGTTTCGGCCTTTTCATATAACGGAACACTTAAACGGACGTGGTGGTGCAGCCAATTCAACAGTGGAATTTCTCTTGCAGTTGAAAACCCGAATCGAATCTTGGTAAGCAGCGATATTGAGAATATGCTGAGGGCTTTTGATACATTAGGTAACATCGTTGACAGTATTGCTATCGGACCATATCCGTATTGCATTGCTCTTAATAAATCAAATGGCAGGATCTATATCAATAGCCTTGATAATAATGTGGGGAACTGGCTGAAAGTTCTTGATGGATCGCACAATATTATTGCGAGGTACAAAATACCGTGCATGAACGGTGAGCCTGTTGTCGTAGGCCTGCACCCTGATGGCTCAGTATATGAAGTTCTTGGCACTACCAACCAAGTACTGAGACTCCGATCTCTGCTTCCATGATGACTAATAAGAGGATATAGGGCAGGAGGTGAAAAAGTCACCTCCTGCTTTCACTGCCTGTAAAGACCTATGACTTCCTGTCAAGAATCCACCACTTGGTCGTTCCATCGGAAACTATCCTCAAACTGGGATATGTTGTTCCTGTTAGCGTCTGACTGGAAGCTCCATCTATCGTATCTCCGGTAGCTGCGTTTATCGTAACAGTGCCTGTAGTACCATATGCTTTTTTGATATAATACATTCTACCGGTGACGGTCGATGCAGACGGAAGGGTTATCGCCACAGCTGCCGTTACAAGAATTACCGCTTCATCAGCAGCAGTGTAGGCGGTGCCTTTTGATACCACCTTAACGCCAATGCTACCATTTACCTGGAGCTTGGAGTGCGGCGAGGTGGTATTTATTCCAACATTCTCACCCGAAAGCTGACTTGCACCTTGCAGGATAATTATTCCAGTGCCAATATTATCCCCTGCAATCTGCATATAGCCATATTTATTCGAATGATCATAACCAACATTAAACGCTTTCCCATTGGTATACTGCTCTCCAATCGCTATTTCACTTTGGCCGGACGTTATATCCTGTCCGAAGATTGCCTGTGTTGTGTGTGCCGTATCGGAAACTGATAGCCTATGGTCTGGCATCGTGACCCCGAGGCCAAAATTTCCGCTCGCATCAATCCTGGCTCGCTCGCTGTTGTTTGTTTGAAACGTGAGCGGGCCGTTTGCGGCATTGATGATTTCCAACCCGCTTGCCGGAGATGAAGTCGTAGCCCTTTCGCAAATGTACCCATTAGCGCCGCCGCCTGCTTCAAGTCTGATCGCAGGATCACCCGTATCTGCAATATGAAGTTTCTCGCTCGGACTCGTCGTTCCCACGCCCAGATTCGAAAGTATACAATCCGTAATATTTCGGTTCCCGAAGATATGATTTCCATCAGCGGGTCCGGAATGCGAGATCCATTTAATAAGATCGGTTGCAGTACCCTGATTGAGACTGGTATTCATAACTACATTGTTCGGTGAATCTATCCGTATCAGAGATGTGCAGCAGCACTCAATATGACAACCGGTAACGCAATTGCCCCATGGGCCTTCAAAACTCACTCCGGCAACGGCAGTACCGGCTACATTAGCTTCTATCGTAGTACTGTCGATAACATTCGATTCTCCATATACAAAACGTACACCGTATTCGGTATTTCCGGCGATCCAGCCCCCGTAGACATAGCATGTGTTTGCGAAGTCATCCGGATTAGTAATACCGCCGAATTGAACGCCTGTTCTGCAATTTAGTATATAAGGTTGTTTTATGACATGAAATTCTGTAGACAGATATATCCCGACATACATATTCTGAATATTAACATTCTCAATATTAACATACTGCGAACGGTAGACATCAATGCCGACCTGTGCCTGAGTTTGCAGGGAGGTGATCAACAGTTCTCTTATATTCATCGACCCGGCAAAGTTCCCTTCTGCATCACCCCTAACTTGAAGTACCGGGCTGATCGTGGCATAGGTTGTACTGGAATAAGTATTTCCCATATATGGATCGGCCAGAGTAACCGTGGAAAAATCGGTACTTATACCCACAATTTCTCCTCGCATCTCAAAATTGTCTCCGGTTGCTTTTATGAAATCACCTATAACCAACACACCGGAAGTCGGTGAAATATTAGTGACCGTAGTCTGGCCGTGTGTGAAAGTGGCAGTTCCCGTTTTCGTAGGTATATTCGCTACAATATTGGTAAAACATCTGTTCGCGCCAGCTAAAGTCATTGCACCATGTACTTGAATTGTTTTAGTTACGTAGTATGTCCCGCTAGGCAGAAATGCAGTGCATCTGTTCCAGGCGGCGTCAACCACACCCTGGATCGCCGATGAATCGTCGTGCAGAACCTGGGCATTGGTAACAGAGTTTCCTGCTGATGCGGCAAGGGTAAAAGCAGTATGAAGGACTGCGGCATTGGTTACTGTATACTGTGTCGCATTTTGGAGCGTAAGTATATTATTAAGAGGATTTACATTTGTAATTGTCGTTATTAAATCAGTGCCGCCTGATCCGGCCCCTTTAACACAGATCCCCTGATTTACCTGAAAGTCCACCACACTTGTAACATTAAGGTTCGTTGTACCGTTATTAACTTGCCCATTAGTAGCGGTGGTTCCGCATCCGGATACAATTGTCGTTATTAAATCAGTGCCGCCTGATCCGGCCCCTCTTATACAAATTCCCTGCCCATCCTGGAAATCAATCGAATTTGCGAAGATCAGGCTATTGGTATTAACAGTGATACTCCCGGTAGTGGTCTGTGTGCTTCCGCCAGACAAAACCCCATAGGCCCGTACGTCATGCCAAGGACCTTTTGTGATGAAGTCGCCTGCATTATGCAGGAGTGCCATCGGGCTTGTAGTGCCGATGCCTACATTACCATTTCCTAAAACAGTCATTTGTGTGTTTGGAATATTAGGCCCTGTCCCGCCGATTGAAAGGATATTTATGGTACAACCTGTACCCGGGACCATTGTTGTTTGGATGCCAGTCCCGTTTGAATAACCACTTCCAGGGTTATAAATTGAAACTGATACTACAGTTCCACCGCTCCCAGTGGTGACTACTTGTACTTGCCCCCCGGTTCCCCCCTGAACAGTTAATAAATCTCCAGAATTATAGCCACCACTGCCTCCATAGTTTACACTGGCAGTTTGAATCGCACCGCCTGAAGTTGTTATATTAAGTAAACAACCTGTCCCTGGAACCCCCTGTGTCGGGATTCCTGTACCTGTTACGGTATACCCTGATCCGCCACCAGTTGTTGGATTGAAACTTACTGATGTTACAACTCCGTTCACGACTGAGGTTACTTGTACTGTAGCGTTTGTTGTCCCACCTTGAATGGTTAAAATATCATTAACTTGGTAGTAATCGCCGCCACTCAGTACGCTTATGCCTCCGCTCACAAGTGCGCCACTACTATTAATGGATGTTATACCTACCGTGCAATTTGAACCATACCCCCCTGTTGTATTTGCGGAAAAACTATAACCCCCTCCACAATAATTGAGTCCGGGACACCATATTAACGCTAATGATGTTACCGCTCCACCTGTAACGCCGGTCACTTGTACTTGAGCTGCACCCACCGTTCCCCCGGAAATAGCTAAAATATCTCCTATCGCATAACCATTACCGCCTTGGCCATACGGCGGAGCTGAAGCTATTCCTGTAATTGCACCACCCAACATTTGGTTTATTGTTACATAACAGCCACTACCTCCTGTCGTTGATGCGGTCAGGCTGTAACCACTACCGGAGCCTGTTAATGTAAATGACGTTACCGTTCCCTTCCCGTCTGATGAAACGGCTGTAACTTTTACTTGACCGCCTGTTCCCCCAGAAACATTTAAAACGTTATTTACACTATATCCGGTCCCGCCGCTCGGAGGAGTCGAATTTATGCCTGTAATTGTACCGCCTGAAATGCTTGATATATTTACAATACAGCCCGAACCGGTAACCCCTGTAGTACCTGTAGTAGTTTCGGAAAAAACATAACCACTCCCTCCGGAGTATAATGATAACCCTGTCACTACCCCACCTGGTGCAACGCTGGTTACTTGTACTTGCCCTTGGTTTCCCGTAACGGTTAAAATGTCACCAACTTCATATCCGCCACCGCCGCTCGGAGGAGTCGAATTTATGCCTGTAATTACACCATTCGAAATGGATGTTATATTTACGGTACATCCCGTAGCTGTATTTGTTGTTGGTGCGGGAAAGGAGTAACCGCTTCCAAAGGTTACCAAACTTAGCCCTGTAATATTGCCGGGACTTTGAATACCTGCCACTGTTACTTGACCATTTGTTCCACCAGAAACGGATAAAACATCATTTACAACATATCCGCTGCCGCCGTTGGTCGGGGTAGAAGCGACATTCAAAATGGGGCCATTTCCATTTACTGTCTGCAAATAAATATTTGAAGTATTATCTCCGGTGGATATACCTGAAGAGAGAATTAAATCTCCGCCTCTTTCGGCCATTGAAGAGGAAGCTGAACCACCGGCTTGCAGGGTCAGACTATTTCCCGGTGAACTTGCGGTTGTATTTTGTTCCATCCAGATTGTTTGCGCCGAATTGCCGCTCAAACTCAGTGCGTTTGTGGGAGAAGTCGTCCCAATGCCGATGCCAATTTTGTGATTGGTTGATAGATCCACCCCGGGGTCAGTAGCGCCATTACTTGCTATATACGATGACATAAAAACCTCCGTTTGCTATTAGTTTATGTGACCTGGCTCTATTAATCAGTTATCGTTAAAAAGAACTCTTTCCCTTTTTTCCTGCATTTTCACCCTTTCCTTCCTCCGAGGCCGACGGCCGGATAATTAAACCCTCTTCCTGTTTTTAATATCTCCCTCAAGTTTTACGTCTCCATTTATATAAAACACCGGCATTGAAGTAGTTCGGGATTCACCCGCAAGAAGGAACGTGATTCCACCTGTGTTGACGGTAGTACGGGTACTATACCCTGCGGCTTCCCGATTTGCAGTTTCTTTTATCTTATTCATAACCGTGCCTCCTTGGAAAAAAGTTTTAGGTTGTGAGTCATGAGTTAATCAACGTTATAGGCTCAACGAGCTTTTTCCAGTTTCATCCTGAGTTTTTTATACCGTAGTTTCTTCGGTCTTATTTACTGGTTGTCCTTTTGTCAATTATAGTTGGCAAGGGATAGTGTTCACGTTTTCCCCTGTCCCACAATCTTTACCCCGTTCCTCAAACAAATCGGTTTTGATTTCAAACGGTATACGCCCGGCGGCAGGAATACGACCCTGTCGTCTGCGGTATCACCCTTTGCCGCTTCATCTATTGCTGCCTGCAGCGCGGCCCCGGTCTTTCTCTTCGGTATGACCATAAAAAACCTCCTTCTTTGAATGAATGATGGGATCTAACCATTTTTCGACTTTTTCGCTACCTTTCCCTGGAATAAAAGAGAAATCACTGGTGTATAATAGTTGTAAACATCTATGCGATGTCCGGGGAATCTTTTATGCAGCTCGCGGATCGTCGGTGTGGCACAGAATGGTGTCTCCGAGACCGAGCGAGGTGCACCAGACGGAGATCCGGTTTCGAGGATGTCTTTCAACGCGCCGACCGGTGTGCAAGCCCCTGCTGCCGGAGGAAAGGAGGGAATATTCCTTATGTCAACTGGCCCGATAGTTGCGGGGGGGGGGCATTTTTGCATAATTCCTTGCATCAGGGAAAGGGTGGAAGATGTGTCGTGTGTTCATGGGTGTTTCAATAATACAACGCGGTCAAGGCTTTTCAAACGAAATCAATTTCGTGTGAGGTATATCGTTGATTTAAATGTGGTTACATAGATATTTGTTTCGTTTCTTATCCGAAAACTACTTGCCTTGCATGAAAAACAGTGAAATTCGTAGAACTGCAAGAATTCGTTTTTTCCTCTTTTTTTGCATTTTCTCTCCAAAAACCTCGATATATGGTCCATCGCAAAATGGGTAATGCAGGCGGTCCTTGTGCTTATGGAGGCACCACCGCCTTGACGGTTAAACCGGCAATGAGGTATTTTCCTCAGTCACAAAGCAACAGCATACGGTGTTTTCCCAGAAAGGCAGCCATGAAAGAAAAGATCCATCCCAGGTACGCAAACGTGAAATTCACCTGTTCCTGCGGCAACGTCATTGAAACGCGGGCCACGATCCCCAGCAGGCACATCGAAATCTGCAACGAATGCCATCCGTATTATACCGGAAAACAGAAGCTTGTTGATACCGCCGGAAGGGTCGAGCGGTTCAAGAAACGCTACGCAAAAAAGACCAAAGAGTCATAGCGATCGCCGATGATGCCGGGACGGAAGGCCGTTGGGCCTTCCGTCCTCTTTTATTCTCTTCACTGATCGACAAGGTACACTGTCGGTTGACAAGGACGTTTTTCATGAAAATTAAATATTTTTTCCTGTCGTGCGCCCTTCCGCTTTTCGCCAGGCCGAAAAAGGTCGGCGGCCAGGCGGTCATCGAAGGTGTGATGATGCGGGGCAGGCGGAAAGTTTCGTGGGCGGTCAGGAACCGGCGCGGCGGTCTGGTTGTGGAGCAGTTCCCGTTTGTCTCGGCCGCGGCAAAAAACCGGCTGTGGCGGCTGCCGGTACTGCGCGGCGCCGTGAGCCTTTATGAATCGCTTGTGCTCGGGTATAAAGCGCTTTCACGCTCTGCGGAAATCGCGTCCGAAGAAGCCGACGCCGGCAATGACCCGGCCGCGCAACAGCGGCAGAAAAAAAGCAATGTTATCGCTTCGTGGGCGAGTTTCGGCTTTGCGCTGCTCGTAAGCCTTGGCCTCTTCATGTACGCACCCATGTGGGTCCTGTCTCAATTCGTCCCTGCCGATTCCGCCGTCGTTTTCAATACGCTGGCCGGCGCCATCAGGATCGTCCTGTTCCTCGCGTATCTGCTCCTGATCAGCATGTGGAAAGACATGCGGAGGGTCTTCGAATACCACGGCGCCGAGCACAAGGCGATATTCACCTTTGAAGACGGCAAAGAGCTCACGCTTGACAATATGCGCCCCTACACGACGCTCCACCCGCGGTGCGGGACAAGCTTCCTGCTCATGGTCGCGCTTCTCTGCATCCTGCTTTTTTCCATGGTTGACGCGTGCGTCATCGCCCTGATCGGCCCGTATCCGCACGTGCTCGTCCGTTTCGCGGTGCACCTCCTGCTCGTTCCGTTCGTTGCCGGGACATCCTTCGAAGCGCTGAGACTTTCGGACCGGTACCGGCACCTTCCGCTGGTGGGCGCGATGATCCTTCCCGGGCTCTGGCTCCAGAAAATCACCACACGCCGCCCCGACGACGGACAGCTTGAAGTCGCCGCGGCAGCGCTCAGGGCAATTGTATGATCACGGAGAAAGTACACCGACTTCTCGAACGGCGCACCGAGCTCGAAACCGAACTTGCCTCCCCGTCCACGCTCCGCGATCCTTCGACAATGGAAAAACTGGGCCGCGAATACACCGGCATCAATAAGAACCTGCCGCTCTACAAAAAATACCTTGCCACGGTGAAATCGATCGTTGAGGCGGAACACCTGATACAATCCGAAACCGACCCGGACATGGTCGCCCTTGCCCGGGACGAACTTTCGGCGCACGAAAAGCTGCTTCCCGGGCTGGAGCAGAAGATCAAATATCTGCTCGTGCCGCGCGACCCGAAAGACCATAAAAACGCCGTGATGGAGATCCGTGCGGGCACCGGCGGGACCGAGGCCGGCATCTTTGCCGCCGACCTCTACCGGATGTATACGCACTTTGCCGAACGTAAAGGTTTCCAGACCGAGGTGCTGAGCTCCAGTTTCGGCGATGTCGGCGCGATCAAGGAGATCATTTTCATGGTGCGCGGCGAGAACGCGTACGGCACCCTCAAATATGAATCGGGCGTTCACCGGGTCCAGCGCGTGCCGCAGACCGAGGCGCAGGGACGGGTGCACACGTCGGCGGCGTCGGTAGCGGTATTCCCGGAGGCGGACGATGTCGAAGTGAACATCAATCCGAACGACCTGCGCATCGACCTTTTCTGTTCGAGCGGGCCCGGCGGCCAATCGGTCAATACCACCTATTCCGCGGTCCGCATCGTCCATCTGCCCACCGGCCTCGTGGTCCAGTGCCAGGACGAAAAATCCCAGCACAAGAACAAGGCAAAGGCGATGAAGGTCCTGCAGACGCGGTTGTACGAAAAGAAGCTCGCCGAGGTCGAGGCGGAGGAGTCGGCCGCGCGCAAGACCATGGTCTCGACCGGAGACCGCAGCGCCAAGATCCGCACCTACAACTTCCCCCAGAACCGCGTGACCGACCACCGCATCAACCTCACGCTCTACCGGCTCGACTCGGTCATCGACGGCGACATAGAAGAATTGATAGATGCTTTAGCCATCGCCGATCTTGATGAGAAGGTAAAGCAGTCGGGATAATAGTATTTAAAAATGACCGTTATTCAAACTTTACAATCAATTCAAAAACGCTGTACACCGGCAGCGGGAGAATTCGCACTTCCGGAAGCGGAAAGAATTCTCGAGTTTCTTCTTAATTGCTCCCGGTCCGAACTCTATCTTTCTTCTCAAATAGAGATACCCGCTGAAAAAAACGATACCATTGAAACCATTATTGACCGCCGGCTTACCGGCGAACCTTTGGCATATATTCTCGGTAGCGCGTATTTTTATAACGGAGAATGCGTCGTAACCCCTGACGTGCTTATTCCCCGGCCCGACACCGAAATCCTTGTCGAAGAGGTACTTAAAAATGAGCGGTCTTTCAATGACAGGTTTCTAGAATTCGGCACCGGTTCCGGCTGCATAGCGGCTGTTTTAACCGGGCAGAACCCGTCATGGAAAGCGGTTGCGACGGATTTTTCCTTCCCTGCGCTGAAAATAGCCCGGCAAAATTGTCAGAAGGACGTTCCGCTTCTCTGCTGCGACCGGCTGTCGGCGATTACCGCGACGAACCGTCCCCGCTTCGACTTTATTGTCAGCAATCCGCCGTATATCAGGTCTGCGGTATTGCCTGTGTTGGAGAAATCGGTATACGCGTATGAACCGCTTTCAGCGCTTGACGGCGGGACAGACGGCCTGGATTTTTTCCGGTACCTGGCAAAAGAAGCGCCGCCATTGCTCATCCGGGGCGGCAGAATTTATTGTGAGATAGGATACGATCAGGGCACTGACGCTCCTGATATTTTTTCTTCCCATGGGTGGACCGATATTTCAGTTACAAACGATATGGGCAACAGGCCGAGGGTTTTAAGGGCCATTAAACCGTAATAGTAAATAGTAATATGAAGAATAATTATTCTTTTGGGGCTAAAGGCTCCTGCGGAGGGTATCGGGTGGGCTGGGCCAGTGAAGATTTAGAGCACCCGTTACCCGCACCCCCAAGCTATACGCCGTTTAATAGAAATCATTTATTAATCCGGTCATTATATAGATACCATGTTCATCACGAACTCACCCCCTTATATCCCCCTCTCTTGCAAACAAGAGAGGGGGAAACCGAAGGAGAGGGTGAGTTTATATGTCGGCAATGGTCATCTATAAAATGCGCTCATTAACAACTCTTTTTTATTTTACATAACCAGAATTTGAGGGTGGGGGTCAAACAAAGTTGAAAATCTGTACAACAGCGCCCACCCCCTACCCAATTAAAAGACTTTAGCTGAATAAATATTTATTAATTTTATGATAATAGACAAAAAAGATAATGCCTCAATTTCTCCTTTCGGCCAATCGCTTCCGGTGAAAATGGCATCATCACTTTTCGGCGCTGTTGTCGGTTTCCGTAATGCGTTGTACGATCACCTCCCGTTTCTCTCGCATCCGGCAGACCGCCCCGTCATCAGTATCGGCGGGATCAGAGCAGGCGGTACCGGCAAAACGCCGGTGGCGCTCATGATCGGGGAACACCTTCTGTCAAAAGGGTATGCCGTTGCTTTTCTTTCGCGGGGCTATCGCAGGAAAAAACACCGTATTTGTATCGTCAAACCGTATGAATCCGTTTTCTGGGAAGAGATCGGCGACGAACCCTGTCTCCTGCACAACCGGCTGCCCCAAACCTGGCTCGGCATCAACGCCAAACGGCGCAGGTCGGCTGCGCGGCTCTCGGCGCTTCTGCCGAAACGTGCGGCATTCGTTCTTGATGACGGTTTCCAGCACCGTACACTCAAACGCGACCTTGATATCGTCTGTCTGCACGACGGTGCTCATAACGACCTGCTGATACCTTCGGGCTTTCTCCGGGAACCCTTCGGCGCACTGTCAAGGGCGCATGCAGCGCTCATCATCGGATCCGCCGACAACAAAAGTGCGCTCGAAGAACTGCGGCTGCTGGTTGCCGAACGTTTCCCCGGACTCTGCACCGCCGTCCTGTTCCAGGAGATGGGACACTGGGTCAATGCCGGAAACGGCCGCAGCGCCGCCGCTCCGCCGATTGAAAAACCTCTTCTCGTATGCGGCATCGCCCGTCCCGAACGTTTTATTGCAATGGTCCGCAAAGCAGGGATCACTCCGTGCATCGAACGTATTTTTTCCGATCACCACCGCTATATTGCAAATGACTTCATTAAAACCCGTGAACTATATTCAACAGGAATTATTACAACGGAAAAGGATGCGGTCCGCCTTGCGGCACCCGGGGTTGTTCCGGCGGAAATGGTATGGTATCCGACGCTGAACTATCGTTTTGCGGAAAGAAAAGACGAAGAGCGGTTATACTCATTAATCGATGCACGCTGTCCCTACGGGCAAAGGAGGGAAAGAGAATGCGGTTTATCACGGCAACAGGTATTGTAGCGGCATTGTCGGTGCTGTTTTTTTCTCCCGCTAAAGCCGCCGCAACCCAGTATGTTCAGATATCTGAACCTTTTGTCAACGTATACGAGCAGCTTGACCCGAAATCAAACGTCCTTAAAATGGTAAAAAAAGGCGACCGTCTGGAACTTGATTTCGCCGGCGACAAATGGTACAAAGTCAAAGTCGGCGACCAGATCGGATGGGTCGAAAGAACGGCCGGAGACGTCGTCGAAGGGTCGAATTCGTTTTCTACGGTACTGTCAATCGTCCTGATCGGTATTTTGCTTGCAGCCACGATTTACGTGGTTACATTGTATATTAAAAAACAGAAAATGGCTTGATTCATCAAACATCTCCCGTGTCTCCTCTATGAAATTGAAGAGTGCGGGAATTTTCCCGCTTTTTGCCATTGTCATTTTCTATTCTTCCGCATGGTGCGAAAAATTGGTTGAGGTCGTCTCACCGATCATCAAACTGCACGTTGACCCTTCCGCCACATCAGATACCAAGGGATTTGCCCGAAAAGGCCAGCGCTTCATCGTCAATGGCGAAAGCGGTCCGTGGTATCAGATCAGGTTATATAACACCATCGTCTGGATCCCCAAGGAAGCCGTAAATGTTCTGGAGTCCACTGAACCGGCTCCTGTTGCAGCAGCGCCTGCGGCCCCTGCGGCAGGGAATGCAAATGCGAAACTCGCGGCGCAACCGGCTCACCCGGCAGCGCCTCCTCCGGTGGCCCAGCAGACCGCACCGGCGGTACCGGCGTCGCAGGAAACCCAAGGCCCTGCACCGGCAGGCACAACACCCGCGCCAGGCGCGCCTGGATTGGCCGCTGCTCCGGGGGTGGCGGGCGCGGCCCCTGCCCCGAAACCGAAAAAACTTTTCAAACCACCAAGAAAGGGAACCTGGTACACACAATTTTCGCATATCTCCGAAGAGGAATCCGGAAAGGAGATTTCCTTCTTTCAGATAGCGAGCAACGAAGCCGCCGTTTATTCTTCGGCGAACACCGCGGCCGCGGTCCTGATGAAAGCAAAAAAAGGTGATTTTTTCCCGCTCCTCGAAGAGTCGGGGGTGTGGTATAAAATCGCACTGAAAGACACGGTCGGCTGGATAGAGGCCGATAAAGGTTCAATTGTCAATGCCCCGTCGTCGGGATTCTTCGAAGAATACCAGCTTTATATCATCATCGGCGCATCAATCGCGGTACTGATCATCGCGGCCATCCTGCTTATTATCTTCCGGCGCAGAGCGAACATAAAGGGCAGGAAGACCGATCCGTTCCGTGCAATGATCTTCGCCAAATCATCCGTCTCGATCCGGTGCATCGTTTCAAACAAGACGATGTCGCTCGAAAAATACCTCGGCGCCATAGGCTTTTCCGTAAAAACCGTTCGTATGCTTGACGGAGCGCAGAAAACCATCACGAAACTCCAGCCGGAGGTGGTTTTCATCGACTGGGACATCACCGACGACATCCCCGGCACCATCGAAATACTGTTTGCCGGGTATGATGAAAATAAACTTCCTCTCGCTGTCTTCTTCAATCTGCCCGATCTTTCGGACATCCCGATGATCCCGGTACTTCTGCGGGCATATCATCTGGGCCGCTCGTTTTCAGACCATGACATCTCAAAACTTATAACCCCGACCATGCTTTCCCGGACCACTCAGAAAGCGACCGCGGCAGCAGCGCTCGAAGGCGATATCGCCGAGGGAAATTTGCCGGAAATCATGCAGTTCATCGAGACCGGGAAAAAAACCGGGTGCCTTCTGATCGAGACCGACCTGCCGCTCGGCATGATCTATTTCGGCCAGGGCCGCATTATCCACGCCGCAGCCGCGAACAATGTCATGGGAAGGGAAGCAATCTCTTTCCTACTCGACCTTAAACAGGGAAAATTCAAGTTCCTTCTCAACAAGGAGCCGAAGACCAGCGACCTCAACCTTTCGACGCTCGAAGTGCTCATGGAATGGAGCAAAGCGGAAGATGAAGCTCATCGGAGTTGATTACGGCCGGCGCCGGATCGGGATGGCAGCGACCGACGAGACCGGAACCGCGGTGCGGGGACTCGCAACGATAGACAGAAAAAAACATGGCCATCCCCTTCTGCCGCTCCTTGCCGTCATCGAACGCGAGCGGCCCGGCGCACTGGTGTTCGGCCTGCCGCTCGACGCGGATGACCGGGAGACTTCCATGGCGACGGAAATCAGGAAGTTCGCCGCCGACCTTGAAAAAAAGATCTCATTCCCCGTATATTTTATCGATGAAAGCCTGACGTCGAAACAGGCGTCCGAACTTCTCAGGTTTCGCAAAAAGAAAGAGCGGCGGAACAAAGAGGCTGTTGATAGAATTGCCGCGTGTCTGATACTTGAGGCGTTTTTAAAGGAAAATATATATAAATAATTTTTTTGTGCTGAAGGCTGCAGATTGGGTAGGGGGTGCCTGCCTGCCGACCCGCTACGCCCTCGCCGCCGCATAGTGCTATGACGAAGCGGGGAGCGTTAGCGTGGCGAGAGCCTCGGCGCAGGCAGGAGCACCGCCGGTGCAGCTTTGAGCACCCTTTACCCGCACCCACAAACATCGTTTAGATAAAATATGTTTTGAAATTTTTTTGATTTCAACGCACCTTACGCTTGAAGGTGGGGGTAAAACGAAGTTTGTTTTCAGCACAATGGCGCCCACCCCCTACCCAAACAGGAGCCTTTAGCCAAAGAAAAACATTTTAAAGAAAGTCTATTACTTATGGGAACACTATTTCTCGTCTCCACCCCTATCGGTAACCTCTCCGACCTTTCGAGCAGGGCCGTGCAGACCCTTAAAGAGGCTGACGCAATCCTGGCCGAAGATACCCGCGTCTCCCGTACCCTGCTTGTCAATGCCGGCATCACCGCCATTCCGGAACCCTATCACGACTTCAATAAGGAGCGTGTCACGCCGGCGCTTATCGCCCGTCTCAAATCAGGGGAAAAAATCGCCCTTATCACGGACGCGGGCACCCCGGGCATTGCAGATCCGGCATTTAACCTTGTACGCGCCGCAATCGCCGGGGGAATCACCGTTATTCCGGTCCCGGGACCGGCCGCTTTTCTTGCCGCGCTGGTTGCCAGCGGACTTCCTACCGACCGCTTTGTGTTCGAAAATTTCCTACCGTTTAAAAGCGGGGCCCGCCGCCGCGTTCTGGAATCGTTTAAAGGTGATCCGCGTACGGTCATCTTTTATGAAACTCCCCACCGCATTGTCAAAGTACTCGAAGCAATGGATGAAATTTTCGGCGATGTTCTGGTCGTGATCGGAAGGGAACTGACCAAGATCCACGAAGAGTTCCTGCGCGGTTCGCCCAAAGAACTGCTCGCGCATTTCGCGACAAAGCCGCCGCGCGGCGAGATGGCGGTACTGTTCAATCTGCGGATGCGGGCAACCTCATCCCCCAAACCCTTCTCCTGAGAGGAGAATGGAGAGCCATACTCTTTTCCCCATTTTATACTGATTTGCGTTCAAATTGATACTGTTTTTCAATCCCCCCGCCTTTGGCACCCCCCTTTGTAAGGGGGGCATGGGGGGATTTGTAAATTTCAATTTCAAGTCAAGTATCATCTTGAATGCAATTTGGAATTAGCTTTGACCTCTATCCCCTTTCTCCTCTTAGAGAAAGGGGCATAAATCCCCTCTTTTTCAGGAGAGGGGAGCCTGCAAATAGCAGGCGGGGTGAGGTCATAAAAAAGCCTGCCCCCTTTTCTGGAGGCAGGCTTTTGCCTGCTTTCCTGCTTTTCCTTGCTGTTTTTTAGAATACGGGCTTAGAAATAAACACTCAGAGTCAAGAGTGTCGTGGACACATTGAACGCTGATGATCCCGCGATTTTTGCCGTTGTCGTTTGGGTCCCCGTAGGGGTTTGTTGAATCATTTTCGCATCTGAATGCGATAACGAAGAGAACCCGAACTGGTATTCTGCGCTGAGGCTGAGCTCTTTTGTCAGAAAGAACTCAACACCGGCCAGGGCGCTGATCTGAAAGGTGGTACCGGCAGCAGGCGAAATATCCTGGAATTCCGTCTGGTAGAAGACATTGGGCGGGTTCGCAGTGCCGGCATCTTTCGAGTCGCTGGTCGTGTACGAAAGAAGAAATTGACCGCCGGCATAGGGGCTGACACGCGCCTTGCCGAAATGATACTCAGCACCAACCGAAATCCCCATCGTCGTCAGGTTGTCAAAACCATCATATTCGGTCTGGCCGGTAACAGGAAGCGGATCGGGGTAAACATCAGCGTGTGAATGACCGTAGTTGAGCGAACCCCGCAGAGCCAGCACATCCGTCAGGAAATATTTTCCACCCAGCCCTCCGTTGAAGGTGTTCGCTCCCAGGTTTGACAAGCCGCTGAAGGAAAAAAGCATCGCCTTTGACCCCGGGGCGACCGACGTCACAAAGTCCTCTGCAAAGGCAAAGGAGACCGCCATGACAATACCCAACACACCTGCCATCAAACGTGCTTTCATGAAGCACTCCTTTCAAGAAGGTTAATGGATACGCAAAAAGATCCCTTGTACTAACCGCAGTAATAACAGTAAGTAACATAATAAACCGGAGGTCTTGCTGTCAACCGCCGTTTATTGCTTCCATGATTTCCGGCCATTTACTACTTTTCTCTGTTCCCGTTCCACCGGTACCGATAATAAAGGCCCGTACCTCCGTGAACCGATTTTTAAAGACCCGACTTTCAATCATGATGTTCCTGCAATTCTTCATTGCCGGCGCGTTCACGCCGGTGCTGAGCCTCTATCTGAAAGATACCCTCCGCTTTTCCGGCTTTCAGGTAGGCATGATCCTGTCGGTGACCGCGGTCGGGTCCATTGTCGCGCCGCTCGTCACCTCGCTCGTCGCAGACCGCTGGATCAGGGCGGAACATCTGCTCGGCATATTACAGCTGCTGGGCGGAACGCTGCTCGGAGCGTTCGCGCTGCAAACCGCGTTTTTGCCGGTCACGGCGCTCTACCTCGGCTATACGCTCATCAACGTGCCCACCTTTGCATTGACAAACGCGATCGTGTTCCACCACTCACCCGATACCCGCCACAAGTTCGGCGCCACCCGGGTGTGGGGCACGATCGGCTGGATCGCCGTGGCCTGGCTGTTCAGCTGGTTCTGGCTGCGCGGCGGCGGTTCGCACGCGGCGGCAGGCCGCCTTTCAGACGCGCTCAAACTTGCGGCAGTTTCATCGATACTCCTCGGCCTGTATGCGTTCACGCTTCCGGCATCAGACCGGCCACATACAAACCACGGCGGGTTCCTGCCGCTCGCGTCGCTGCGCGTGTTTAAAAACCCTGCCATCGTCCGCCTGTGCGTTTTTATCCTGCTCCTGTCGTTCTTTTACCGCTTTTATTTTTTCGGTACCGCGCCCTTCCTCCGCGCCATCGGTTTCCAGGACAGCGCCATCATGCCGGCAATGAGCCTGGGCCAGCTGCCCGAGATTTTCGCAATGGGGGTTCTGGCATGGCTGCTCATGCGTTTCGGGTCAAAAAAAATCATCCTCCTGGGACTTGCGCTCGATCTTTTCCGGTACCTCACCGCAGCCGCCGGCACCCCTCACTGGCTCGTGATTGCGGGCCTCTGTGTCCACGGGCTTTCGTATACCTTCATCTATACCACCGCGTCCATTTACCTTGACCGCTGCTGCGACACTGCCTCGCGCACCGGTGCGCACCAGTTGTTTTCAATGATAACGTCCGGGGTCGGCAACTTTGCGGGAAATCTCTTCTGCGGCAGCATCATGGACGCCTGCACTACCGGACACTCGGCGGTCAATTACCGCATTTTCTGGCTCGTGCCGTCAACCGGTCTCACTATTATGCTTTTCGTTCTTCTGTTTTTCTTAAAAAACCCGCAGGCCGTGTCAAAAAAGTAGTTTTATTGTGCCGCTTCAGGAAAGAGGTGAACGAATGGCCCGTATATTCAACAAGGTTTTTATCAGTATGGCGGGCGCCGCCGCGCTGTCGATCATCGCGATCGCATCATGCTCCCGGTCAAAGGAACAGGTCAAAGAACAGCCGCCCGTCGCTGCCGCTCAACTGCCCGCCCTTTCCGCACGGGCGGAACTGGATACCGCCGTGGCCAAAGCGGGTGACCGGATGCTGGTGCTTGATTTCTACGCCGACTGGTGCAGGCCCTGCAGGATGTTTGCTCCGACGATTGATAAAATTGCCGAGGAGTACAAAAACAAGGCGCAATTCTACCGTGTCAATGTCGACCAGAGTCCGGAGCTCTCACGTTCATTCGGCGTGCAGGGCATCCCGTACATCGTTTTTATGAAAAAGGGGAAACCGGTCTATGCGCTGACGGGCATCAATCCTGAAGAATATTATACAAAGGTCCTGACGATCTGCGATGGGGTCGGTTCCCCGGAGGAATGCACCAGGCGATTGAATGATAAAATGTAGCCTCAATGCTTTATGTTTTTCTTCGTAAATATCAAATAATTATATCCCCAGAAGTTGAACGCAAGGGCGATGCCGACCGACACGAGAGCGCTTGCAAGGTAATTGAGTTGCTGAACGAGGACGAAGAAAACCAGCACCCGCACCGCGAAGGGGACGCAATTGAACAGGTGGAAGAGAAGGAATTTATTGATCGTGGTTCCGGCGCTTTTCTGAGAGAAACGCCATGTCATGAAGTAGTGAACCAGAAATCCCGCAATGATGGAAACTTCTATGCTGACTGCATGGGCGATGTTGCAACCCGCAAGGTTTCTTAATCCGCCGATTTCAACCAGGCCGACGAGAGCCACTAACTGCAGCAGCACCACCAGAAATCCATCGAGTGCATATTTGACAAAATTGGCAAGGTTCGACGTATTGTATTTAATGATACAGTACAGCGCCCGTACGGCGTCCTTTATGCCGATTTTTTTTCCTTCAGTATAGGTACGGCCCCGGTAGGATATTCCGACCTCGTAAATCCTGATATTTTCATTCCGCGCCAGGGTGGCCAGTTTTGCGGTCATTTCCGGTTCAAAACCGAACCGGTTTTCCTGGATGACAATGCGCTGGGCAATCTCCCGTTTCATTACCTTATAGCAGGTCTCCATATCGGTGAGGTTCAGGTCGGAAAAAGCGTTGGAAAGGGTCGTCAGCAGAATATTTCCCATACTGTGCCAGAAGTACAACACACGGTGGCGTCCCGCGCCCACGAACCTCGATCCGTAGACCGCATCGGCATCGCCTTCGATGATCGGGGCCAGAAGTGCGGGATAATCGTCCGGATTATATTCGAGGTCAGCGTCCTGAATGATGACAATATCGCCGCTGCAATGGGCGAAGCCGGTGCGCAACGCCGCGCCCTTGCCCTTATTGACGCCATGGGAGATGATTTTGATGCCGGGATCGGCGACCGTCCTGAGGACTTCCGGCGTGCCGTCTTTCGAGCAGTCATCGACGACGATTATCTCCCGTATGTCGCCTGCCGCGTGCAACGGCGCATGTTTGACTTTGTCTATAATCGCCGCGATGGTCTTTTCTTCGTTATATACGGGAATAACGATCGATATTTTCATCTGCTGTTCCCCGCTGATGGTTGTACTGAAGCAAGCACGGAGGCGAATTCCGCTTCATTTTTTATGACGACGACCTCACGGTTTTCAATAAGCAGGGCAATCGGATCCCTGATCCCCAAACCGTCGAGCAGCCGCCAATGATCAAACAGCCTGTCAGCCTGCGCGCTGATCTGCTCAATAAATACATCCTGAGCAATGCCGATCGTACTCAAATTGATGAACCAGTAAGAACTGCCGGGGTCCCGGGCGCACTGCGAGATATACCGCAGAAAGCTGTCGTGGTACAGCGTATCCAGTACCAGCCACCGCAGGGCCTCTTCGCGCCGTATTTTTTCATCAATTGCCGGCGTCCCGGCCGTCGTTTTCGGGTCGGCATAGATGACCGGCGCAATCCGCACCTTCTTTGCAAACAGCGTATCCGAACAAACGGCCCGGATGACCTGCGCCGCACCGGCGAAAAGCGGATCGATAAAAAGTTCAAGCGCGTGCGGCGACTTCCTGCGCTGCGGAAAATAATTTTTCGGCGTGATGCCGTCCTTGAAAACGAACCCGCCGGCGACCCGTTTCAGGCCGCTCTCGATACGGGAAAAATTATGCGCCCGCGCAATACCGTCGCCGAACAGGTAGAACGGCAGCGACGGAGGGTCATACGTTTTCATCATCATCCGCCCCTTGGCCGAATTCAGCGTCACGGTCTCGGTTGCAACATTGGGAAACAGCTCCTCGGTTGTTGCGATCACCGTGCGTTCAGGGTGCTGGACGGTTGAATCGGCAACGAGCGCGGTAAAAGGAAACGGCGCGTCAGGAGTA
Organism: Chitinispirillaceae bacterium; assembly: GCA_049514575.1. Lineage (GTDB taxonomy): Bacteria > Fibrobacterota > Chitinivibrionia > Chitinivibrionales > Chitinispirillaceae > BOG-1184. The sequence continues at coordinate 55,046 of JBEKUX010000010.1, forward strand.
AATCCGCATTTTCCCGACTGCAGGCATTGCCCGGTCATGCCCTTTTTCCTGCAATCATTGTCGTCAAAACAGTCCGGGAGGGAATCGCAGTATGCCGGCAACGCCATCCCCTTCGCCGATTTCCTGAGGAGCAGGCAGTGCGCCCGTGCCAGCGGTCCGCTCTCTATCGCCTTTTCGAAGACCGCGTTATTGATGAGAAGCGTCGGCGAAGCCGAAATGTTGAGCCTCATGGACCGCCGGAAATGATCGGCGAGAGCCTGCCTGCCGGAAGTCCGCACCCAGGCGGCAACGGCCGTGGTGTCGAGACGCAACGTTTTCATCACCGAGCGGGTCGCCCCGCCCTCAGCGCTCCAGGCCGCCAGGAAAGGAAGCCAGCGGTCGGGATACAGCGTCTTGACGGCAAGCGATGTCATTTCGTCGTTCAGCTCTTCGCTGCCGTGAAGTGACGACAGCGAATCGTCCGTTCCCGGGATCACCGAACCGATAAACCATACATTCCATTCGACATCCGGGAATTTTTTGACAAAGCCGATAAACTCCCTCAGTGCTGTGCAGCCGTACGGACATTGACCCATGATATAAAGATCATAAACCGCCCGTGTCCGGACTTCTCCCGCAGCCCTGATGACCGAACCGACCGCACTGTCAGCGCCGCCTGCCGGCCCTACGGCGAGCCATTCGCCGCCTTCGACGTCCATGGAATGCCGTTTTTTCGAACACCGTACTTTCGCGCTGGAGAGCTTTTTCCCTTGATAGCCGAATTGCATGATGAGCGTTCTTCCCCGAATGCTTGCCGGTGACGATGTACTCTTCCGGTGACCGTTGACGATGATGTCGCATTCCGGAAACGAATCGGCGAGCGCAGCGGTCATTTCCTCGCCCAGATGGGAAAGAATGACCCGGTAATCGGCCTTTGCACCCATTTCCTTCCAGATTTTCCTGAGGCTTGAAACCGGCGGAAGGACCATGCATGAGTCGTCACGCGGGAACAGACGCTCAGGCGTGGTGAGCGCGGTCACCGCGAAGCGGATGCCTTTTTTGACGACGACACGGTAGGAAGGAACTATGGATTTCCCGCCCTTAAAAAAACAGTTTGCCGAAATGAGCCGCAGGTCAGCGGCTGCCGCCGCTTTTGCAAGCCATGTCCCGCCATACTGGAGATCATCGTCCCCGATCGCCGCCGCATCGTACTTCATCATCCCCATGGCACGGACAGTCGACAGCGTACGCTGTGAATCCGCCGACCGGCCGCCGGTGGCATCATCGTAGATGCCGCCGCCTGCAAAACCGCCGGCGTCAAGAAGGAGCATGGCGCCGGGATCGCCGTTTTTTTTCAGCACTGCGGCGCGTTCGGCCAGCCCGCCGCCCGGGTCGTTCGGACAGTCGCATGGGTAAAGCATAGCATGGGTTTCGCCGGAAGCAATAATAGTGATCGTGACAGTGTCGATATCAGTTGCGAGAGTACTATTCGCGAAGGCAAAGACAAATAATGCAGCTCCTGCTATAATTTTTATCATATGCTCAATGAAAAATACGAGATTCTTTCACCACAATTAATATTAATTCTTTGCTAAAGACTTCTTACGAGGTGGCGGGTGGGCCACCGACGGTGTGACTTTGAACACTCTTTACCCGCACCTACAGGCATCGTTCAGGAAAAAATGTTTTCTGTAAATCTTGTCCTGTTTTGTTTTTAACTCAGATGAAGCTTGGGGGTGGGGGTAAAACGAAGTCTGTTTCAGTACAATGGTGCCCACCCCACACCCTCCGCAGGAGCCTTTAGCCGATGAAATAAATATCATATTTGGTTTTTAAATATTTTCTTGTTATAATGTCCCACTTCACCATTCTTAATCTCTTCACCCTCCTCTGCGGCATTACCCTGTTTCTCTACGGCATGCTGCAGGGGGAAAAAAACCTTAAAAAACTCGGCCTGGTCCGGCTCCGCCAGATTATCGGCGCGATAACCAAGCACCGGCTCGCCGCGTACCTGACCGGCTTCATCACCACGCTCGTAACGCAATCGTCGAGCGCCACGACCGTGATGCTCGTGGGGTTCGCGAGCGTCCAGCTCATGACCCTGCAGCAATCGCTCGGCGTGATCCTCGGTTCGGACCTCGCGTCATCAATGACGGTACAGCTCTTTGCATTAAAGTTCTACATTATCGCCCCGCTGCTCATCACCGTCGGCTTCATACTCTCTTTCGCGGAAAAATCAAACCGCATTACCCTCGCCGGCAAACTCATCTTCGCGGCCGGATTTGTTTTCTACGGCATGAGCCTTATGGCGGACGCTTCCGGCCCCTTGAGTTCATATCCCGCCGCACGGCGCCTGCTCCTTGAGAGTTTCACCGATCCGTGGATCGGTCTGGCGGCCGGCACCATCCTCACCGCAATCATTCAGAGCAGCGCCGCAACACTTGCCATCCTGATCGTTCTGGCGGGCAACTTTACCTTTCCCGACCACAGCGCACCGGGCCTTGTTCATTTCTTTCCGGTGGTGCTCGGCGCGAACATCGGCACCTGCGCCACGGCTTTTCTGGCAATCCTCAAGGCGGAAACCGAAGGCATAAGGGTCGCCTGGGCGCATCTCTCGTTTAAAACCGCCGGTACGCTCCTCGCATTGCCCTTTCTGCTGGTATTACCCCATGTCAAGTTTGCCGCGGCATGGCCCATACCCTACCAGATCGCGGCGCTGCACACGGCGTTCAACCTCTTTCTGGCCGTCGTGTTTCTTCCGGTACTCCCGCTGTTCGACCGCGCTATCCGCGGAATGGTCGCTTCCCGGAAAAAAATCGGCAAGGGTTTCGAGACGCAGTACCTGCACGAAAAGGTCCTGCAGTTTCCGGTGCTCGCGATATCGCAGGCTGTCAAGGAAATCTCGCGGATGTCGGACATCGTGACACAGATGGTTGAAGACAGCCTGGAACTCATCAAGAGCTACGATTTCAGCGCAAGCAGCCGGATAGCGGGAAAAGACGATGAGGTCGATTTTCTTCACGAACAGGTCATGACCTTTCTCACCCATATCGCCCGCGAGGAGCTCGGTCCCGACGAGGCGTCGCGCGCGTACGAGCTCATCATGGTCACCACCGATATCGAACATATCGGCGACATCGTGTCAAAGAGCATCATCACGTTCGCGGAAAAGATCGACCAGAGCCCGACGCCCCTTTCGCAGGAAGGACGTCAGGAGATCGTTGACTTTTTCAACACCGCCATCGGCCTGCTCAGGGAGGCGTTCGCCGCGTTCACCATCAGCGACATCGAACTGGCGCGGAAAATCTACGGGCGCAAAGAGGCGGTCAAAGACCGGTTTTCCTCCTATGTCGACCGGCACATGGACCGGCTGTACCACCGGAAGACCGAATCGCTCCAGACCACGTCCATTCACATCGACCTGCTCGAAGAGATCCAGCGCATCAACCACTTCACCTTCCGCATCGCCGCGCACGTGCTCAAAATCTACCGGGCGGAATAATAATAATAAATAATTTTCATTGGCTAAAGACTTTTATTCTGGGTAACGGGTGGGCACCGTCAGTGCAGGATTATTCTCCTGCGTACCCGTACCCTCAAACATCGTTCAGTAATAAATGCTTTCTGTAAATCTTGTCCTGTTTTGTTATTAACCTCGGCTAAAGCTTGGGGTGGGGGTAAAATGAACCCTGTTTCGGCACAATGGTGCCCACCCCCTACCCTCCGCAGGAGCCTTTAGCCAAATAAAAATTATCTGTATTTTCCCATCCACTCCATTAAACAACATCTTGCCTTTTTATTTTTATTGCTCTGCACGATTTTTCCTTCTATTTTACTTTCAGCCAAAGAAAACGAGGCAACCTGAAGCAACTATCGATTAATCGCTGACAATAACATTCACACCATCATTCTAACAGGAGTGTGTCTATGTCAATCAAAGTCCTTTTAAACGAAGACGAGATCCCGCGCCAGTGGTACAATCTTGCCGTGGATCTCCCGACGCCCCTGCAACCGCCCCTCGGGCCGGACGGCAAACCGGTGACCCCGCAGGCGCTCGCCGCCGTCTTTCCCGTGAACCTGCTCGAACAGGAAATGAGCCCGCAGCGGTGGATCACCATCCCGGACGAAATCATCGACATCCTGTACCGCTGGCGCCCGTCCCCCCTGCGCCGCGCCGTGTATCTGGAAAAAGCGCTCAAGACCCCGGCAAAAATCTATTACAAGGACGAAAGCGTTTCGCCGGCAGGCAGCCATAAGCCGAATACGGCGGTGCCGCAGGCATGGTACAACAAGAAAGCCGGCACCAAGACATTGACGACCGAAACCGGCGCCGGCCAGTGGGGAAGCGCGCTTGCGTTCGCCTGCTCCCTGATCGGCCTTGCCTGCAAGGTCTTCATGGTGCGCATCAGCTTCGATCAGAAGCCGTTCCGCAAGACAATGATGGAAACCTGGGGCGCCACCTGCGTTGCCAGCCCCTCGACCGAAACCGAGGCCGGCCGCATGTTCCTCAAGAAAGATCCCAGCACGCCGGGAAGCCTCGGCATGGCGATCAGCGAAGCGGTGGAGGCCGCGGTCACCGATAAAAGCGGCTCCACGAAATATTCCCTGGGAAGCGTGCTGAACCACGTCCTGCTGCACCAGACCATCATCGGGCTTGAGGCGAAAAAACAGCTCGCGAAAATCGGCGTCAAAAAACCCGACGTCGTGATCGCCTGCGCCGGCGGCGGCAGCAACTTCGGCGGCATCGCCTTCCCGTTTGTCGCGGACAAAATCAACGGCGAAAAAATAGAGATCATCCCGGTCGAACCGGCGTCGTGCCCTTCCATGACAAGGGGAATTTTCGCCTACGATTTCGGCGACAGCGCCGGAATGACGCCGCTCCTGCCCATGCATACCCTGGGGCATAATTTCGTACCTCAGCCGATCCACGCGGGCGGCCTCCGTTATCACGGCATGGCGCCGCTTGTCAGCCAGGCGGTGGTGGAAGGGCTCCTCAAACCGCGTGCGGTCGCCCAGCTCGAGTGCTACCGCGCCGCAATCCAGTGGGCGCGGACAGAGGGCGCCATCATAGCGCCTGAGACGAGCCACGCCGTCGCGGTCACCATTCAGGAAGCGCTCAAAGCCAAAGAAGAGGGCAAGGAAAAGGTCATCCTGATGAACCTGAGCGGCCACGGCCACATGGACCTTCTCGGATACCAGAAGTTCCTTGCCGGCCAGCTTTCCGACTATTCGCTGCCAAAGGAAGAGATCGAAAAGGCAGAGGCGGAAATCGCCAAGTTTCCGAAGCCTTCTGCTAAAAAAAGCGGGAAGTGGTAGAAATAATTTAAAAGAATAATATTCTTTTGGATGGCTGAGCCGCCTAAAGGCCTTATAAGGATAAAAGATTTTATATTTAGAACGGCGTGGCGGGCCGAGCCTTTTGTGGCGGAAGTAACTTCATTTGACCGACACGCACGGGACAATTTCTCTGGACAAATTCAAAAAATATCCGAGCAAAAGTCCCGTTTCATCTGATAGTGTTTCTTCACTTCGAAGTCACTGCTGCCCGCATTGCACGGAAGATAATGACGTTGGAAAGGGAACCAATAAAGGGCCTACGGCCTATCCAGATGTACTATTATTTGGATTATTTGGATTTTCTAAACTGACCGCCGGTTCCTTATAATCCTCAAACTCCATTTTCTGCTCCCCCTCTTCTTCACCATGCGGCTGCAGCCTTTTGGTTTCCGCCACGTACTGGGCCGTGATGTCCGGCTTCGACTTCAGGTGGTCCATGATGGCAGCGGTGTTCTGTTCGTTGAGAATGATCCTCGTCTGCTTTGTGAGCCGCGCCTTGTAGTTCCACGCCGCCATCACTTCCCCGGTCACCTCAAACGCGTCCTCGACGGAGACAAACCGGGTCTCGTCGGCGCGGAGCGCGTAGCAGTTCGGCTCGTCGATGCACGAATAATCGGAGCCGTAGCGGATGTGCAGTTTTTTCACCTCGGCCGTTTTAAATATCCGGAAATATCCGGTGATGACAATCCTGCCCTTATAGTCGGCCTTCGTCCCGTCATATTTCGTGACAAAAAGCAGATACCGGTTTTTTGACTTTACGAATGCGTTTCTTATCCTGCTTTTCCCGCACCCGTACAGACCGTAGGTCCCGGTTTCGTAGTTCGGTTCGGGCAGGATGTCCGAAACCAGCTCCTCAGGCACTTCCCTGATCGGCAGTTCTGAAATCGGGTCGCTCGCGTAAAACACGACCATGCCGGTATTTGAGGAGCGGTAGTCCTGCCACGCCACGCTTTCGGGCAAAACTTTTAAAAGATCGTTGCTGTTCATCATAATCTCCCTGTATCGGATTGAAAAATGCCGGTTAAAAGATAAGCCCGTATTTTCTGAAATACGGGCTTACTGGTGCGTAAAATACTTCCCAACAATACCCGAATCAAGTAGGGGCGCGGTTACCGCGCCCCTGTAAAAATCAGCATATGAACATCGCATCGCCATAGCTGAAAAACCGGTAGTTTTCCCGCACCGCTTCGGCATAAGCGGCCAGCACATGCTCGCGGGACGCAAACGCGCTCACCAGCATGAGAAGCGTTGACCTGGGGAGATGAAAATTGGTGATGAGGCAGTCCACGATCCGGAACTCAAAGGGCGGAAGAATTTTCAGGTCGGTCCGGCCGCGCGAGGCCTGGAAACCGCCGGGCAGGCGTGCGCAGTGTTCAAGCACGCGGACCGTTGTGGTGCCGACCGCAATGATCCGTCCTCCGGACCGTCTGGTCCGCATGACCGCTTCCGCCGTTTCGTGCGGAAGCTCATATTCCTCTTCGTGCATGACGTGCTCGCAGGGGTCGGAAACCTTGACAGGAAGAAACGTGCCGATACCGACATGCAGGGTCAGAAACGCCTGCCCTGCGCCGCGCTTCCGTAGCGCGGCAAGAAGCCCGGGGGTAAAATGCAGGCCGGCGGTCGGGGCCGCAACCGCGCCGTCCTTCCGCGCATACACGGTCTGGTAATCCTCCCGGTCATCGCTGTTGTCCGGCCGCCGGATATACGGCGGCAGCGGCATCCGGCCGAAATACCCGATAATCTCATCAATCGAACTGCTGCGCCCTCCCTCAATCAGGCGGACGACCCGCTCACCTTCCTGTGTAACGCGCTCGACCTTGAAAGTAGCGGCGCCTGGATCCCCATCAACGTAAAAAACCGCGCCGGCCTTGAGCCGGCGGCCGGGTTTTGCCAGCGCTTTCCAGGTCAGAGGGTCAATGCGTCCGGTAAAAAGCAGTTCGGCTTTCCCTCCGCTCGCCTTGCGGCAGAAAAGGCGCGCCGGCAGCACCCGCGTGTCGTTAAAGACCAATAAATCATCGTGCCGCACCGCTTCAACGATATCGGAAAACGTCGTATGCTCGACAGCGCCGGACCTTCTGTCAAGGACCATCAGCCGGCACGCGTCGCGCTGACGCAGCGGACGCTGTGCAATGAGCCGTTCAGGGAGATGATAGTCGAAATCCGCGGTATGCATTGAAATGGTGTCCGCGTCAGCAGGGTACCTGCGGAGCCGGTGCGGAAGCATCAGGTATCGTTGCAGGAAAACCCTGCGTATCGTTTCATCGCGGAGAACTTCCCGGCAGAGAAAACATGCTTTCAAGATCGTGCCGCGAATAGACCCGGAAGGCTATGTGCGTCTCGGAATCGGTGATGCCCTCCACTTTCAGCATCCGGCCCGTGACGACTTCAGCAAGCGCGTCATTGTCCGCGACCCGGACCATTGCCGCCAGATCGTACCGCCCGGCAATGGAATACACCTCGGAAATGCCTTCCATGCCGGCCAGCTCGCCGACCACACGGTCAACCGCATCACGCTTTACCTTCAACAGAACGATTGCGTTAACCACCTTCGCCTCCCTGTTTCACCGGTTTCTGTTTCCACGGGAACTTGGTGACATCGAAATAGTAGATCCTTTTTTCGGCCGACGGCATGAGGGTGATTTCGATGACATCAAAAATGTTTTTCTCTTCACGGTACATGGTCTGGCCGTCAACGCGCCATTCCTTGTCCTTTACCCCGTGGAGCCGGCTGAGATAACGGTACTCCGCTTCGACCCCCTCGCTCGCTTTTTCAACGCCGTGAATGACAATGGCGCTGTCATAGGATTCGCCGTTCCCGCCGGAGAATGTAATGACCTCCTTCGGCGTTTTTTTTGCAGCCGTCTGCTCCTGGCTTGCGCATCCGGCGGCTATCGCCAGCAATGACACCATCAGCCATCGTACCATGGACACTCCCGGGAAAGCTATTACTTGTAAAATAGTTGCATCCAGGGAAAAAATGCAATCACCCGGTCCGGCACAGAAAAAATATTTTCCTTGCCGTGCGCATGTAGTATCTTATTTATAATGGATGGATATCATGGTGATGTCCACCAGATTTCATTTTTCAGAAGAGGTTTGTTGTATGCCTACAGGTGTTGTGAAGTGGTTCAACGAGGCCAAAGGGTACGGCTTTATTTCGCCGGACGACGGGTCTCGGGATGTCTTCGTTCATTTTTCTGCAATCCAGGCAAGCGGGTTCAGGAAACTGGAGGAAGGTCAGAAAGTGCAGTTCGAAGTGGTTGATGGTGCGAAAGGTCCTAACGCTCAAAATGTAGTACCTATATAAACCTTCGATCATAGCACGCACAAAAGGCCTGCGATCACAATCGCAGGCCTTTTTCATATCCCGATCTTCCACAGCGTCTGGCCGATCGCATTGATGATCCCCACGAGCCGCGGATGCGAAACTTCCAGCCGCCGCACCGACAGCGCCAGACCGTCGAGCGAGTGGCTGAGCAGTTCCTGGTCACGCTCCTTCCGGGTGGCTTCGTGCACCGAGGTCTCGGTAAATCCCGCAATGCTCTGCGCGTCCTCCCGCCGGGTTTCAGCCAGGCCTGACACCTCTTTTTTCAGCTCACGGACAAGCGAAAGCAGTTCCTCTTTTTTCTCCGCGTTCAGCGATTCGTTTGCCCTGAGCTGGCTTTCGATACGGGAAATCGTTTCCTGCACCATGGGTTCTCCTCCGTTTTATTCCGTCCTAAGGGGTGAGTGCTGGGCTACAGGCAGTAAATATATTCGTTTTCAGCCGGAAGATTGCGGGTTTTTTCCTTTGCGCGATCTCCGGATCCGGCAAGGTAAAAACGACTCGATTCAATCGGCGGGACCGGGTTTGTTGACGATAACGATATTGCGGCCCCGTGCCTTGGCGTCGCGCAGCGCCTCTTCCGCGCTTTTCACCATGGCCTGTGCTGTCGAAATTTCTGAGCCGAGACCGGACACGCCGATACTCGCGGTCACGCGGACCACCTGCCCTTTGGTGAATTCTCCGGGCGGCATCAGAATTGCCTCCTCAATCGTCCTGCGCAAACGCTCCGCATAGACAGGGATGGCCGAAATCGGAGTGTTCGTCGCGATGATCATTATCTGCTCCCCGCCGTACCGCGCAACGATATCGGTGGCGCGCGCGGCGTTCAGGAGCAGTTTCCCGAGGCTGGTCAGCACAAAGTCCCCGACCTGATTTCCATATGTTTCGTTGAGCTGCTTGAAATGATCGACATCCAGGAAAAGGAGCGACAGCGGCGTCTTATAGCGCACCGCCCTCTTTACCTCATAGTCAATCCGGTGGTCAAAGTAGCGGCGGTTATGGATGCCGAGCATCGGATCAGTGATGTTTTCCAGTTCCATAACGGCAAAGTGGCGCACATAAACGGCCGTGTCCAGCGCAAAGTTGATCACCAGAAACACGAAGCACGCGCCAAGGAAGTAGATCAACGGAACGACATAATAGCTGATGCTGCCTGCGTGCCCGAGGTTGTCGTTCCAGGTGACGACCGTGTAGCTTATGTACCCGAGGATGAAAATAACGATCAGCACCCTCAGAACGTACCAGTTGCGGCGCACCTTGCCCTTCGGAAGCTGGCCTATCAGGTTATTGGTGCCGATGAGTGCGATGATCAGGATAAGTGCTCCGAGAATTATCAGTCCGTTTAATACATATTCCATCGTTCGCTCCCCGGTGTGTTCCTTTCAGGTGACGCTGCAACCCTGTTTTCAAACGATCATTTCCGCGTTGTATTATTATCCCTTTTTGACCGGCGCAGTTCAATGTTTTTTTTCGTCAAGCGGCGACCGGATGAGGGTTCCTGACGATAACGGTATTACGGCCCTTTGCCTTGGCTTCGCGCAGTGCGTCATCAACGTTTTTCACTAATGTCTCAACGGTATTGGTTTCCGGGCCGAAAGAAGCCACGCCGATACTCACGGTCACGCGTACCATCTCGCCCCGGGTGGATTCGCCCGGCGGCGCCATAATCGAGTCCGCAACGGCCTTGCGCAGCCGCTCCGCAAAAACAGGTGCGGTCGAAACCGGGGTATTTGTCGCTATGATCATGAGTTCCTCTCCGCCGTAACGCGTGACGATATCAGTGGTGCGGGCCGCCGAAAGGAGCAGTTTCCCGATGCTGGCCAGTACGAAGTCCCCTGCCTGGTGCCCGTAGGAGTCGTTTACTTTCTTGAAATGGTCGATATCCAGCATTATCACCGACAGCGGCAGGTTGTACCTCGAAGACCTTTTAACCTCGTGTTTGAGCATGAGATCGAGGTATCGCCGGTTATAGACGCCGGTCAGCGGGTCAATGATGCTCTCCAGTTCCAGGTCAGCGACACGCCGGATATAAATGGCGGTTTCCAGAGCGAAGTTGTTGACAAGATAGACGAAGCAGGCGCCGAGGAAAAAAACAAAGGGGACAATGAAGTGGGCAAGGCCGCGTTCACTTCCGGAAAAACTGCTCACCGTGACGATGACGTAGCTCAGATACGCCGCGATAAAAATGATGATAAGGACCCGTAGCATCTGCCAGCAGCGCTGTATCCGTCCGGCCGGCAGCCTGATAATCAGTTGATGGGCCGGAACAAGCGACGCAAGGAGAACCAGTGCGCCGATAATAATCAATCCGTCCAGCAGAAATTCCATCGCATCTTACCCTGTCATCCCATTGTATGTTCCGGACATGATTATCCCTCTCCCCTTGATTAATAATTATGCCCCAGTTACCGTTATAAATCAATGCCTTTCTCATTTTTATCTTCTCAGCTTCCTGTACTTTATCCGTTTCGGCTGGTCCGCGCTGGTCCCCAGCCTCCGGTGGCGCGCCTCTTCATAATCGGCGAAATTGCCCTGGTGCCAGACGACCTCGCTCTCCCCTTCAAAGGCAAGGATGTGCGTCGCGATGCGGTCGAGGAACCACCGGTCGTGGCTCACGACCACGGCGCAGCCGGAAAAATCGAGGATAGCCTGCTCGAGCGCCTGCAGGGTCTCGACGTCGAGGTCGTTGGTCGGTTCGTCGAGGAGCAGAACGTTGCCGCCCCGCTGCAGCAGTTTTGCAAGGTGCACCCGGTTGCGCTCGCCGCCCGAAAGCTCCCCCACCATCCGCTGCTGGTCCTGCCCTGAAAAGTTGAACTTGCCCACATAGGCGCGGGAATTCAGGGAGAGCCTGCCGAGCGCTATGGCGTCGGCGCCGCCGGTGATCTCCTCGAAAACGGTCTTTGAACTGTCAAGCGCGTCGCGCGTCTGGTCAACGTAGCTGAGCTGCACGGTCTCGCCTATGACAAGCTTTCCGGCGTCCGGCTTTTCAGCCCCGGTGATGAGGCGCAGCAGCGTGGTCTTTCCGGTGCCATTGCCGCCGATCACGCCCACGATGCCGGAACGCGGCAGATCGAAATTCAGGTTTTCAAACAGGAGATTGTCGCCGTACGCCTTGACAAGTCCTTCGGCCCTGATCACCACGTTGCCGAGCCGCGTCCCTTCCGGGATGATGATGCTGGCGGTCGTCACTTTGTCCGGCGTCTCGAGATTGCGCAGCTCCTCGTAGGCATTGAGCCGCGCCTTGCCCTTTGCCTGGCGCGCCTTCTGCGACGTATGGATCCAGTCGAGCTCCTTTCTGAGCCGGCGCTGCCTGACCGTCTCCTCTTTCTCCTCCTGCGCAAGCCTCCCCATCTTCTGGTCGAGCCAGGAGCTGTAGTTGCCCTTCCACGGAATGCCCCGGCTGCGGTCGAGCTCCAGAATCCATTCCACTACATTGTCAAGGAAATAGCGGTCGTGCGTGACCAGGATCACTGATCCGGCGTATTCGCGCAGGTGGCGTTCGAGCCACGCCACGGACTCCGCGTCGAGGTGGTTGGTCGGTTCGTCGAGGAGCAGGAGGTCCGGCTTCTGCAGGAGCAGCCTGCAGAGCGCTACGCGGCGGCGCTCGCCGCCCGAAAGCCCTGCGACCCCGGCGTCGCCCGGCGGCAGCCGCAGCGCGTCCATGGCGATGTCGAGCTGGCGGTCGAGCTCCCAGGCGTTGATGCTGTCGATCTTTTCCTGCAGCGCGGCCTGTCGCGCCATGAGCTTGTCCATGTCGGCATCCGACATGGTTTCGCCGAATTTCGCAGAGACATCCTCGAACTCCTGCAGAAGATCCTTCGTCGACTGCACCGCAAGCTCCACATTGCCCTTCACGTCGAGGGATTCGTCGAGCTGCGGTTCCTGCGACAGATATCCCACGGTACGGCCCGGCTCGATCCACGCTTCGCCCTGGAACTCGGTGTCGATCCCGGCCATGATCTTCATGATCGTGCTCTTGCCCGACCCGTTCACGCCGATGATCCCGATCTTGGCGCCGTAGTAGAACGACAGGGATATCTCTTTTAAAACGGTTTTCTGCGGAGGATAGATTTTGTTCACCCGCGACATGTAATAGACGAATTTTTCAGGCATCATTTTCCTTTGATGTATGTTTGAGGAATGGAAAATATAAAGAAGGGGCGGGAATGTAAACTAAAAGGTTTTAACCTATCCAAAAGGCCTTTAGGCGGTGCTTCGCACCTTCATCATTTCAGGCTGCTTGATTTCATTCCATTCAATCAGCAGGCGAGACCACCGGCACCACGCCCGGTTTGTTAAGCACGTGCGTGTAGATCATGGTGGTGGCGACATCGGAATGGCCCAGAAGCTCCTGCACGGTGCGGATGTCGCTGCCGCTCTGCAAAAGCGCGGTCGCAAACGAGTGGCGCAGGGTGTGTGGCAGCTCACCTGTTTGGTGATTCCTGCTTCGTTTGCAGCCTGCTTGATGCGCCGCTGAAGCACGTCCGGATCAATGTGGTGGCGCCTTACCGTATGGCTCCTCGGGTCAACCGAAAGCCGAGATGACGGGAATACATACTGCCAGATCCACTCCTTGCCGGCGTTCGGGTATTTCCGTTCAAGACCCGGCCATAGGTAAACTCCAGCCGCATTGTGCGCCCGGTCAGCTTCGTATGTTTTTTTCGCCCTGTCAATCTGCTCTCTCAGGGGTCCGGCAAACCGCTCCGGCAGCATGGTGACCCGGTCCTTGGCGCCTTTGCCGTCGCGCACCGTGACCTGCCCGGTCTCAAAATCGATGTCCTTGACGCGGAGCTGCATGCACTCCATGACGCGCAGGCCGCTGCCCCAGAGCAGTCCGGCCATGACAAGGAATTCGTTGTCAAGTTTTTCAAGCAGACGGTGCATTTCATTTTTCGTCAGGACGGTCGGCACGCGCACCGGCTTTTTTGCCCGCACGAAATCGGAAAAATCATCCGGCTTTTTTTTAAGTACCTGGGTGAATAAAAAGACGATGGCATTGAGCGCCTGGTTCTGGGTGCCGGCCGACACGTTCCGCTCCTGCGCAAGGAATTCGAGGTACTTTTTTATGTCCTGCGCCCCAAGCTGCGCCGGGTCTTGACTATTGCAGAACGAAAGAAACCGCCGGGCCCACGTTACATATGCCTCTTCGGTACGCATCGAGTAGTGGCGCACCCGGCACTCTGTCTCTATGCGCCTGAGAATCTCGCCGTGCATCTTCTCGAGCCCGTAAGAATCCTTTACTGTGTCCTTATACTGCCCCTGCGGAGCGCCCGATGCCTTGAAATCTACCTTAAGGTATTCATCGTACAGTATTTCGAGCGCGTGCCGCGCCTGTTCTCGCTGCCAATCCTTGATACGTTCGTCCTTTGCGATATCAGCGAGAAAAGCCTTTACCCTGTCTAGGGAAGCATCCCCGAATTGCAGTCCATTAAGGAACCGCTCAAACGTTTGTGCCCAGGAAACGTAATAGTTGCTTTTCTTTTCAGAAATACTTAGTTTTGTTAAGACGGCCCTGTACTCGGACCAGAATGCGGGTGAAGACGGCGCCATGGCACGCTCCTTGTGTGTGAATGGGGAATGGAAAATAATATTGAGGACAGGAACAGGAGCAAGCGATAATTAGTAGTTTAATGAAGGGGTTAACCAAGGTTTTGATGTTTCGTTTTGAAACAATCGGAGGTATTTTAGGGCTTAGTGGTCTTGTCTAAATGGCCGTAACCATTACGGCCGTAGTCGCACGAACCATTACGCCCGATACGGTACTACTCATTACGTCCATTACGTACTAATACCTGTTAGGCATTAAAAATTATGAATGAAAAATGGATCAAACTTCATGAAACGATTAATCAAATTATTGAATTGCTCGTTTTTTATAGAATAGAAATATGGCCGAATGAATTAAAAGAAATAAACAAGAAAATATCTAATCAATTGAAAGAAAGCCCTAAACTATTTCTTAACTTATATGGCGGAATGGGAAGCCTTACAGATATAAATATATGCACCCAAAACAATAATATTATTAAAGAAAAGGATGTTGAAGCTGTAAACAACAAATTGAAAAACTTGATTTCTCAAGCCTTTGATTTGACCGAACAAATTCAAAAGAACTTAACTATAATGAACTGATAACAATACAAATTCAAATTGATTTAATAATCAAAATGCCTAACAAGTCGTTCAAGCTGACTCGGCCAGCGAAGGTTTTAGGTAAAAGGTTATTTATAGCTGGCCTCGCTGCTTAACTCCGTCGTTAGGGGCAAAATAAAAATGAAATTATCAATAATACTCCTATTTCTAGCCCTCGCGTCGTATGGGGAATTTAATTATAAAGTCTATATTCCAGCAGATTTTGATTCTT
>JBEKUX010000011.1:0-63307 GCA_049514575.1 Chitinispirillaceae bacterium
GATAACTCCGGAAATGGTTGAGTGAATTTGCTTCGGTGGTGATATCAAAAAGGAATAGTCCCCCCGGCAAAAGACATCTGGCCGCTTCGGAAAAAAGGAGGGCATAGTCTTCAAGTGTTTGTAAATAGTTGATACCGTCGTATAAAAAAACGACAAGGTCAAACGGTTTTTTAAGGGGAATTGCCAGTGCATCAGCGCAGGTGAAGGGCGCATGACGCAGGTGTGCTAACCTGCACATTGAAAAGCTGCGGTCCGAACCGAAATAGCGGAAACCACGGCGCATAAGCAGCTCTGCAAGAACGCCGCTTCCTCCACCGAGTTCAAAAATCGATGGACGTTGCACCTCCAGAAATTTACCGCTAACCCGTTCGATAAGCCGGACCCATTCATCATAATCAACATGGCTCATTATCCGATCGTAGATCGGCGCCAGGGCGTCGTAGACCACGGTGCTACATCCTTATGCTGATGAAAACTTGACGGCGCCACCGAGATACAAGTTCAATGAGTTTCTTCTGCTCCATAATCTTTTGTGCTTTGTCTGCAATGATCTGCCAGTCGTCTTCGAGTGACAGGGGGCGCTCTTTGATCCTCTCATCGATGCGATAGATGGCAAGTTCATTCAGGTCATTTATTACGGGGGTAATGGCCCCGGGTTGAAGCGTATCGATCGCTATCCGCAACGGCTCGGGAAGATCGATGATCGAATGCCAACCGATGCGACCGTCAAGCGTTTTTGAATGGCTGTCGGAACTATACTTTCGCACTGCAGCGATGAAATCTGTCGATTTTAAGCAAATGGTCCTTATGGAATCCAGAAGATCGGTGATTTTTTTTACCTGTTCAGGCGGCGGAGCGATTTTTATGAGGATCTGACGCACATGTACCTTTTGATTCTCGCGGGCTATGACATTAATGATATGGAACCCCCGTAGCGTTTCAAACGGGTCGCTTGTTTGACCGACACCGAGCGAAAAAGCCCGTTCTTCAAACGTCAGAAAATTTGTAGATCCTTTTTCTATGAATCCAAGATCTCCCCCATCTGCCGCGTCCGGACTTTCAGAAAATTTTTTTGCGGTCTCTGCAAAATCTGCTCCGTTTAAAAGTTGCTGTTTGATAGAGAGTATCTTTTCCCAGGCAGCTTGCCGTACCGATGCCGGCAACGCTATGGCTATGGCGAGCTTGGAAAGGAGGACACTTTCTCCGGCCTTGGGAAGACTGTCGTGGTATTGAGCGTAAAACCCCTCAACGTCACGGCGAGATACCTTTGCCGGCGAGATATATTGGTGCTGTACCTTCTGCTTTAAGAGCTGTTCACGGATGGCAGATCTCGCCTCTGCCTTGAATTTTGCCAGCGTCATACCCTGTTCCCGCAGAAGAATCGATTCAAGGCTGTCCATCGTAATATTATTCTGCCGCAGGAGCATGGTGAAATGGTTGTCCACCGCACGATCCACCTCGTCATTCGTCACCGATATTGTGGTATCGTTTTTTGCATGAACGAGAAGTACTTTTCCGTCGATAATCTCATCGAGAAACCCTTTCCGGTACTTTGGCAATTCAGCAGTAACACTGTCGAGCTTAATATTGAGCTCGTTGAGCCGCAACGCCGAATAAGCATCGAGCTCCGACTTCAGAATAACTTCATCACCGACCACCGCAACAATACCCTCGAGTCTCTCGGGCTGTTTGGCAATGGAGTAAAAACAACAAATAAACAGGACAACAAAGGAACAACCTATTTTTTTGATCATATTATCCTTTCAAATATTGTCTTTAATAACTACAATACCCGCCTTTCAGGAAACAAATAATAAAAATACCTTATGAAATACAATTCAGGACAAAATCATTTCGGCTTCTGCAAAAGCGCCAGTATCTCCTGGGCCATTTCATTTTTCCCTGAGGAGGTCAGGGTTGTTACTAAAACCACAATTGGTGGATTTGTAACCACCTTGAATTGTACGCCGCTTGCCTCCATGAACGACATGACGTTTTTCCTGACCGTATCTGTTTCACCCTCGAATACAAGCGACAGCTCTTTTGAATTATTAATCGAGACCCGCGAGACACCAACCGCCCTTGCAGCGAATTTTATGCGTAAGAGTACAAGCAGGGAAATTACGCTCCCCGGGAGCGGCCCGAAACGATCAACCATGCTCTTTTCGATATCGGTGAGCGATGCAATCGTCGAGATTGCCGACAGCTCCTGGTAGATTTCGATACGCGATGCACCGTCGGCAATATAATCGGTCGGTATATACGATTCGATCGGGATTTCGAGTTTAACCTCTGGTGGCTTTTCGGCAGGCTTTTGTCCTTTTAGCTCCCGCACAGCGTCCTGCAAGAGACGGCAGTAGAGCTCAAAGCCGATTGCAGCGATAAAACCATGCTGCCGCGTGCCCAGAATATTGCCGGCGCCACGTATTTCAAGGTCACGCATGGCGATTTGGAAACCGCTTCCGAGCTCGGTATACTGTTCAAGCGCACGCAAGCGTATAAGCGAGTCTTCACGTACCTCCCGGAATGAAGGGGTAAGCAGGAAAGCATACGCCTGCTCCGAAGAGCGGCCCACCCTGCCTCTGAGCTGATAAAGCTGCGACAGGCCCATTGTATCGGCCCGGTTGACGATGATGGTATTGACGTTAGGTATATCGAGCCCGTTTTCAATGATGACGGTTGAAAGGAGCACGTCAAACCGTCCGGCAACGAATTCTTTCATGATGCGTTCGAGCTCATGCTCGTTCATCTGACCGTGTGCGCACACGACCCGGGCGGACGGCACAAGCTGCAAGACTTTATCGCGCATTGCTTCAAGGTTTTTAATACGGTTGTTGACGAAATATATCTGGCCACCCCTCTCAATCTCGTTTTCCACGGCGTGTTTGATCAATTCGTCGTGATATTCTGCAACGCTCGTTTCAACGGGGAGCCGGTTGCGCGGCGGCGTTGCGATGATGGAGAGGTCGCGGGCACCTACGAGCGATAAATGGAGCGTACGCGGAATGGGCGTGGCAGTAAGCGAAAGCACATCAATAATGTAGCGGAGCTGTTTTAATTTTTCTTTGTGTCGCACGCCGAAACGCTGTTCTTCATCGATAATAAGAAGGCCGAGGTTTTTAAATTTTACATCTGCAGAAAAAATCCTGTGAGTGCCGATCAGAATATCGATCTCACCTGCGGCAATTTTTTGAGTAACTGTTTTCTGCTCGCCGGGCCGTAAAAAGCGGCTGAGCGATGCGATTCGAACAGGAAACGCCCGCATTCGCTCAATAAACGTGGCATAATGCTGGGCGGCAAGAATCGTAGTGGGCGCTAAAAGCGCCACCTGATAACCTGACATTGCGGCCTTGAATGCCGCGCGCATTGCCACTTCTGTCTTGCCGAACCCCACGTCGCCGCAGATCAGCCGGTCCATGGGTTTTTTTGCCTCCATGTCTGCTTTAACTTCCTGTATGGCCCGCAGCTGGTCGGATGTTTCTTCGTAGACGAAAGAGTCTTCGAATTCCTTCTGCCACATTGTATCTGCCGCAAAGGAAATGCCCTCAAGAAATTGACGTTTAGCATAGAGCTCGATAAGTTCCGACGCCATCTCTTTGAGCGATTTGCGGGTGCGTACCTTGAGCCGCTCCCACGACGAGGTACCGATCTTCGATAAAACCGGCGAAACAGCTTCCTTGCCGATGTATTTCTGAACTTTATGAAAGTCTTCAATCGGGACATACACCCGTGCATTGTCCGCGAACAGCAACACCATACAGTCAGTATGAACGCTTCCGGTCTGTACCCGCTCCACACCCAGGAATTTGGCGATGCCATGGTCTTCGTGAACAACAAAATCATGAGGCGAAAGCGCATCGAAACCGGCGATGGGGATACTACTCCTGCGTTTTTTAATTTTCACCGGCCGTTCCGCTCTGTTCATTATCTGGTTTTCGGAGAAAAACAGACAGCGTTGTTCCCGGTCGATAATACCGCGGTTTAAAAAGCCGAGAGAGATTTCCGTAAAGGGACAAGCGTCGGCCAGAAGATCCTGCATACGCTCAGCATGACCGATGTTCGGTGAGAGGATGACGCACCGAAAACCCTCATTATGATATTTTGTCAGCGCACTGAGTAGCGGATCAAGCTCTTGCGGCAGCTGCGGCTGTTCTGTAAAGGCCAAGCCATATGGAGTGCTGTCGTGCGGTGCATCGATGGTATCAAAGAAGACCGCATCGTAACGGTCGAGCTGTTGTTCAGTAATCATTTCCCGGTGCAGCAGCTCGTGCGGTTTCGAAACGAACGGCGTTAAAATCTCGGGTACGCGGGCGTGATGGCGTTCGTAGTTCTGCACCGTTTCGTCAAGCCGCCTGACCGGCGAAATGAGATCGTCCCACACTAATAGCGTTTCCGGAACACAGTAATCGAGAATTGAAACCGAAGGGACATCAAACCAGTGAAGAAACCATTCAATGCCTTCAAGATCGGCCATTGCCTTCCATTGATGCTCAAAGCGGTGGACCGTCAAAGGATCGCCGCCGGCAACTTTTGCAGTTGCCGCCATTTTTTCTAGAGCAGTTATTATGTCGTTGTCTGAAAAACAGAATTCTCGCATGGGAACTATTTCAACCGTTGTTCTTGACGATAGCGATTTCTGGGTGAACACGTCAAATTCCCTGATCGAATCGATGGTATCGCCCCAATACTCGACTCGGACAGGATTTTCGGTGAGAAACGGATACAGGTCGATGATGCCGCCCCTGATACAGTAAGTACCGAGGTTCGTTACCAGGGTTTCACGCCGGAATCCGATTTCCGTAAGCCAGCGGCAGAGCTTATCAAGCGGCACTTCGTCGCCCGGTCGCATCCTGACGATGCGGTTGAAAAGCGCTTTGGGCGCCATTATTTTCTGGCTGAGAACGACGTGCGGAGCGACAATTACTTTCTTGTTCCCGTCAAGGAGTTCCCGCAGGACGCGGAAACGGGTTTCAACGGTTGGGCCGAACGGCGATTTCATGTTGTAGGGCACAGCGTCGCGCGACGGAAACGCCGCAACGTTTTCATCCCCGAGAAACGTTCTGCACTCATCGCAAAGCGTTTCCGCCCTTTTACCGCTTTCGGTAAAAACAATGACCGGTCGATTGGACGCCAAAAAGAGGTCGCTAATCACCAGTGCATCGCCTGAACCGGCGAGTCCCCTGACAAGGGCATGATGCGGTTTGTCAATAAGCCATTGCCGCACAGCCGGCAGAAAAGGCGACGACCACTGTCGGGAAAACGGTTCGATGGCCATAGTACAAGAGTCTTATTTCTTTAAGGAAAAGAAGAGAAAAAGAAAAATACCAAATGCCAGAGGAATCTTTAATGAAGATATCGTGAAGAAAAGGAAAAATTCGAACGATTTGTTGAAAAAATTGAGCCAGGAGGGATTCGAACCCTCGACTCTCGCCTTAAAAGGGCGATACTCTACCTCTGAGTTACTAGCCCAATGCAATCGTGGAATTTTCCTGTAAAAAGACGATCAAAAATAATTAACACGAGGCACTTAAAGCAATAACCATATATTACATAAAGACCCTTACCTCCAGCGAAAAAACATTGTTGGCCGGATTAAAAGAGACGGCGTTTATCGGTTTACGGACATCTCCCCGGTATGACCCGGTAAGAAGGAGCCGGTCACCCATTTTAATATCCGCATTTATGGCAATCTGGTGTGATATTCCACCAAGAAAACCTCGAGCCATACGATAATCAAGGTCACCGGAAAGCGGAACTACCGAGTACGTATAGATAGCCGTAAGACTTCCTTTCTGAGTGGGCTGCCAGGAAAATGACGGTGCGATTTGGTAATAAAAAGTGCTGTCGAACGGTACTGCCTGATTTTCAGGGGGGTCAGAAGTTTTGTGCGCGAGGCCGGCGACTTCCAGCAAAGAGAAGTTTGTTCCTTTAAAAAGCGGATATTTCTGGGAAAATTCCAGGCGACGGTCATAAACGGAATAGTTGTCGGTTCCTGTCGTATCTTCATGGTTGAGCGAAAGAAGATTCAATGCACCGCTGAGCGTCCATTGGTTAATGATTCTGTTGATTTCAAGCCTCGTTTCAATACTGCCTTCTATATAGCTCATGATTTTCCGGTATGTCGGGGTTATGGAAAAACGGCCGCTTAGCGCGGCCGCAGAGTCGAGTCGAGGCTTCCAATCAATGCCCTGCCGGTAAGAAAGATCGGCATAGCTGACCGGTTTTCCTGCGCTGGTATTTCCGAAATACGATGAAAGAGAACTGTAGCCAGGAACCCATGTCCGGAGGCTGTTTTCTTGGGCGGCCACATGTTCTTCGCAGAAAAGTGTGCCTTGCCACGAAAGATCATTCAGGATTCCTTTAAACGTCCTTCTTGGTTCATATGCCCAGGTGATATCGGTTGATGTTTTTCGCACGCGGACACCGTTGAGGCCCTGCGATTGATCATATACCTCCTGCTGTTGCATGAAATAATCTCCCGGAACCTGCGGCACATATTCCTTGCGGACCGAATCGTACACATACGTTCCCATGCCTTTGCCGGCAAAGACCGGGACCTGGATGAACGAGGAAGTCATTTCCGTGTTTGTGCGGAAGTGTTGGCTGGAAGAAAAACCGTAATTTTTCGGTGTAACGTTGCTTACCAGATCCATGAGCATTGTAGCGCTTCGGTCGGCACCGTAATTCTCGGAGTGGTCGAAGCTCGAAGAGGCGATCACATGCCATGACGGCAGGAACGAATGGTCGAACGACTGCTCCCACCGGACGGAATAACCGGTATCCGTAGACCAGGCTTCGCCGCTACGGATCTTTCTTTTTGACATATACGATATTTGTTCGTGAAGCAAAATCGGGGAGAAGGCATATGAAACGCCGCTTTCATAGAGGCCTGATCCCTTGGCCAGCGAATCCGACCGCCATTCGTCGCGATAGAACAGCCCATACGTCTGCCGAGGAAAGGTAAGCTGCATGTTGCCATATTCGCGTCTTCCCGCACCCTTTTCTCCCGGGTCAAAATGCCGGAAAAACGATCCGCTATAGTCAAATGAAAAACGGTCGCGCCATGCATACCGCAGGGCCGGCGAAAGCCGGTCCGTGACAAGAAGCGAATCAGTACGGTTCTGCCCGTAGGAAAACGATGTCTGCAGACCCCGCAGCAGCGTTACACCCGCAGTTGCGTCCCATTGCTGGTGTTCGGCCGCACTCTGCGAAAGGCTTGTATCGTCCCATTGTTCTTTCCGGTCATAGGCAGAAAGCGCCTCTGCGTCGAACCGACGTGAAGTAAAACGGTGGGAACCGGAGAGCCATAACGACCTCCGGTCGAGATCCTTCGTTCCAGCCAGAAACGTGAAATTCGTGGCTGCCGCCTGGTTATCCTGGTCGTCAAGCGATGAAAAAAGATTGTGGTCGATGTCCTGGCCGGCCACGTTAAGTACGGCGCTCAGGTTTTTAAGTTTAACCTCGGCTTTTATTTCGCCTGAACGCCGCGCTTCAGGCAACGGGATAGGAGAGAGATCGGTGTACGTCCCGGAATCTTTGCCGGCGTAAGCATAGATCGCACCGCGGAGGTCGGTGGAAAGAATACGATAGCTGCCTTTTTCACCGGCCTTGACTTGGCGGAACCAGACATAGTAAAAGCCGAGCACGGAGTCGGGATGGTCAACATTAAATGGCGTATAGACGAAAAAAGTGTCGATTCCTGACACGTTCTTCCGGTAAAGAGGATAGAACTGGCTTTGACTGGCGACGTCGTTCGGGTGCACGGGCTTGGCGGTCGAGGCGTAAGGAGGTTGGTCGCCGGCGCTCTGCAGTGCCGCGATCTCTGGATTTGTCAAGGTGAGATCGATGGGGTTGTTTTTGTTGTCACTCTCGGACCAGAATACTCCCTGCACCGAAAAAGACGAATCCGGCGGCGCGAACGCAGTGGTACCACCGAAGATAACCCGCTGATAGTTGAAGAGTTTATATTCATATTCAAAGCGGATAAGATCCTCGTCTTTAATCAGGTTTTTCGGCGTGAAGGAAACGGTACCGAGCTGGTAATCCACAACAAAATCCTTGTCGGTGCCCTCTTCAAGTTCCCTTCCGTTAAGCCGCACTTTGACCGTACCCGTCACGGGTTGAATGAAATCCTGTTCCCCTTTTCCGCTGAGATAATACGGTCCCTGTACGCCGGTGTGCCCCTGCTTGGTTTCAATGGTGACCTGTCCGCCGGAAATCGCGCCAAATGCCCCGAGTGAAAACGTCGTCTTCTGAGGTGAATAGTTAGCAGATATGCCCTTGATTTTTTTCTGGCCCGAGAGCAGCCCCTTGAACGGCCACCCGACATACTGGTCGCCGGCAATAGCATGGTATGACGGGTCGTCGAGCGTGATGTAAATCATATCAAAATCACTGATCTCGCGGGTCTGACCGTCGAGCGACGAACCCTGATCTGAAAGATGTGCCTTTACGGTTGTCTGCGGCCGGATCTCGCCGCCTATCTGGACATCAAGCCCCTGCTCAAGATTGACCTGGCCGAAACTGCCGACCGATACTCCAACGCTTTTATAGCCTGACACGTTTAATTTGTCTTCCCTCTGAGATAAACCTGTATGGGCAATAAAAGTATCCTGCCTTTGTGTTGTATCGAAGCGATCAAGATACATTTTCGAATACAGGGAAAAAATTTTAGGTACCCCGTAATAGATGGAATGAAAGGTAATATGGATCGGCACACCACTGTCCACGGGCTGGGAAAAGAATATAGCGTTACGGTCAGAAATAATTGTCCACGACGGTACAGGAGAGCTATCGGAAAATTTAATGGTCAGGGTTGCAGTATCGGCAAATGAACTACCAATACAGTAGGGACCTCGGCTGCCATCCCCATAAAGTATAGTATCAACGATAGCGGCAGAAGTAAAAGAAAAAAGAATGCAAAGAAAAAAGAATATTCTATTTAATATAATAAGGTTCCTTATTGAAAATTGTATGCAGGACAGACGCTTGTGTATTAGAATTACGGGAATGGTAGAATAATTGTTTTTAACTTTCAGAAAAAACCCGCTGAGAACCACACTTGTTTTATTGATTCTAAAATAATAAACACAAACTTAGTTAGGATGAATTTTAAATAAAACAGAGGACAGGTTATTAAACCATGTCTTGATTGTAAGAAAGAATCATCATACAATCTTATCAGTATATAGTTATAATTAGGATCATACCGGTTTATTTCTCGGACTTTTCTTATGCAGAAAAAAGCTTTACCTGAACCCGGAATGCCCGAAAAACGTGAAGATCCGGGGGCCCAGAAAGGTGACCGGACGAAAGGAGCGGATCGCCCGGGCCACTACTCTGACCCGGCATGGGTCTATCTCAACCAGCTGGGCAGGGTTCCTCTTATGACACGGGGGCAGGAGGTTCAGCAGGCGATTCTTATTCGTTTTGCTCAGTATCAGATGTTAAACACGGTGTTTCACAAAAAAGAGGTGCTTGAGACGCTTTATCGTATTGCACATAAGCTTTCCAAAGGAAAGATGAAATACGCCGAAGTGCTGGTGACTGATGATGAGTTTTCCGCGGGTGCAGGTAATGAGAAAAAGGCCATCAAAACGTTTCTGAACACCATTGGCAAAATCAAGAAAATACAGACCAAACTGAAGAATATCGAAAAAATCGAGACCGGTAAATCAAGGAAAAAAAGGGATGTCTGCAAGGTTGACCTGCTTAAAGAAAAATGCACAGAACTATGCCAGCAGCTTCATCTTAATTCCCACCAGATCAGCAACTTGCTTATAAAATACAGAACGACCCTGGACCCTTCGGATAATAAAACCGAAACGGAGGGGTTTGCCTATTGGGAAGAGGTGCAGAATCATGCAAAATGCTCAATGATCGAAGCCAATGTCAGGCTCGTGGTCAGTGTGGCAAAACGATACCTTCACCGCGGGTTGGAGATCAGCGATCTTATCCAGGAAGGCAACAAAGGACTTATTACGGCAGTTGATAATTTCGATTATCGTAAAGGGTATAAATTCAGCACATATGCGATCTGGTGGATCCGGCAGTCGATCCTTCGGGCGGTTCATGAAAAGTCTAAAACGATCCACCTGCCGGCCAACGCAGTTGACTTTTTTTCCAAGATTGAACAATTCAGCCGAACGTTCAGCTTGCAGCATGCTCGTCAGCCGACAGTAGAAGAGATTGCAGCCCACCTGAAAAGTTCTGCGCAAAAAATCAACACGACGCTTGAAAGCTCGATGAAACCGGTTTCACTCGATATGCAGATTGGTGATGATGATGCAACGATCGGTGAATATATTGAGGACCCGCACACTGAAGACCCATTCCAGAGGCTTTCGCTGGCCGATCTCCGCAATCATATCAATCATGTTCTCGATTCGCTTGAGCTAAAAGAAAAACAGACAGTCATCCAGCGCTTCGGTCTCGACGATGGCCGGATCAAGACGCTCAGCGAAATTGCACTACGGATGCGGCTTTCCAATGAACGGGTCCGGCAGATCGAGATAAAAGCGCTTAAAAAACTGCGGATGACGAGCAGGGCCGGCGAACTTGCGCCGTGGAGGGAGGATAGCGGGGTCGATTCAGATATGGAAGGAGAGGAGTGACGATAATAAAGAAAACAACTTACTTCAGGAGTACCGGTTATCCCCGGACATTTTTACCTTTGCATAATCACTCGGGAATATATTTTTACATGAAGTTGCTCTATACGAATTTACCCGACGATATTCAGAACATCAACCGATAATGGTATAATGACTCCTCTCTCTAAAAAAACAGAAGAGCACATTAAGAAGACCCGTTTGTTTCTTCTTGATCTGGACGGTACCATGTACCTTGGTAATAAAAGCATTCCGGGTGCGAGGCGGTTTATCAAACATTTGCAGGAGCGAAAGATACCCTATGTTTTTCTGACCAACAACTCCTCCCGGAGCGCCTCCGGTTACCTTCGCAAACTCACCGGCCTCGGGATTCCAGTAACGAGTGATAACATTTTTACCTCCGGTCAGGCAACAGGAGAATATCTCTCCGAGAAAAAACAGAACCCCCGGGTGTATGTTGTTGGAACCCGCTCTCTCGCAAGAGAGCTGGCCTCATACGGGGCCGTTAATTCCAACGGGGAAGGGGTTGTCGATTATGTGGTGGTGGGGTTCGATACTGAATTGACTTATAACAAAACAAAAACCGCCTGCAAACTGATTGATCGGGGAGTGCGGTATATCGCAACCAACCCCGATTTAGTATGTCCGATTGGGGAAAGGCGGAACCTTCCGGACTGCGGATCGATCTGCTTCATGATCGAACAGGCGACCGGAAAAAAGCCGTACATTATTGGAAAACCGCGAACCGCCATGGCTGATCTTTTATGCAAAAAATTTCAGATACCATATGATAGGACAACTATTATCGGTGACCGTCTCTATACCGATATCACAATGGGCCGCAATGCCGGCGTGTTTACGATTTGTGTACTCTCGGGCGAATCGAGCCTCAAGGATATCAAACAATCGCCGATAAAGCCGGACTGTACGGTCGAATCAATCAAAGAACTGAATCGTTTTTTCGAGAGGTAACCGGAGGGAATAACTCGATCTGGTTTTCCCTGAAAACATCCGCAGGTTCGTGATCCCTTTTTTTAAACATTTCCCGTGCGAAAGCAATATATTTAAGGCAACGTGTTATTTCGGAGATTCATACTATGAAAAAAACAAACGTGCCTATAATTTCCATCACCTCCAATTCCGTGCTTTTGATTTTCAAGATCGTCGCTGGCGTGCTCATGGGGTCGGTCGCTGTGATCTCCGAGGCCGTCCATTCTGGAATAGATCTTCTTGCCAGTGCGGTAGCGTTCGCATCGATACGCAAAGCGGAACAACCGGCCGACCAGGACCATCCATTCGGCCACGGGAAATTTGAAAATATTTCCGGTTTTTTTGAAGCGCTCCTTATTTTTTTTGCCGCCGGACTCATCATTTTCGAGGCGATAAAAAAACTCCTGTATCCAATTCTTATCGAAAAGCTCGGCTGGGGCATTGGCGTCATGGCGGTTTCCACTATTGTCAATATCTTTGTTTCACAGATTCTTTTCAAATCGGCTAAAAAGCACGGGTCGATCGCGATTGAGGCCGACGCAATGCATTTGTGGACCGATGTGTTTACTTCAGGCGGCGTCATGGCGGGGCTCGTAATCATACGCCTGACACACTGGGAAGTGCTGGATCCGGTGATCGCAATCCTTGTCGCAGGCCTTATCCTGAAAGCATCATTTGACCTTACGATAAAAGCCATTGCCGACCTGGCCGATCATCAGCTGCCGGAAAACGAACTCAGCGCGATTCGCTCTGTCGTCGACGGGTATCCGGAAGTTGACGGATACCACAAACTCCGCACACGGAAAAGCGGCAGCAGGCGGGAGATTGACCTTCATATCCAGATTGATAAAAACACCACCCTTGCCACCTCCCACGATCTTTGCTTCCGTATCGAGAATGCCATTAAGACGGAACTGCCCGGCGCGTACGTGACCATTCATGTGGAGCCGAGCAGGGAAGAAAAAAAGGTATGATTTTTATCTCTTCTCATTGACACCAACACTTTAAAACATTATTTTTCCCGTGTCTAAAAAGGCAGGCAGATGATATGGGTAATTATTTTTCTCTCCAATTTTCTTCCCCCCACCACCTTATCAACTTTTAGTCGCTGATGATAATGCCGTATTTGAATATCTTCCCCTTCCAGTGTGAAGGGGGAGAGTCTCTTTTTTTTTGTGCTGCAAATTTGTATCCCGAAAAGATAAAAAAGGCATGTGAAATGAGGGGTACATGAAAGGCTATATTGCGCTTGAAGATGGAGTTTTCTTCGGGGGCGAGTCATTCGGAGCGCCGGGCGAATCGGTAGGTGAAGTGGTTTTCAATACGAGCATGACCGGCTATCAGGAGATTCTTACCGACCCTTCATACGCATCGCAGATCGTCACCATGACGTATCCGCTTATCGGCAATTACGGCGTAAATGAGACCGATGTCGAATCCTCGCGTATTCAGGTAGCGGGTTTTATGGTCAAGGAGGCCTGTCCGTATCCATCGAACTTTACCTCAAAAAAAACAATCGGTGAGTATCTAAGCCAAAACAATATTGTGGGCGTGCAAGGCATTGATACGCGTGCACTTACCAAGCATATACGGGTAAAGGGCGCCATGAAGGCCGTGATCTGGGCCGGAGAAAAACCGCCGGCAACAGATGACCTTATAGACAAAGCCCGGGCATGGGAAGGTCTGGCCGGAGTCGATCTGGTGAAAACGGTCACGTGCAGGAAACCCTACAACTGGAATTCGACAAAAGGAAACGTTACAGCACGGTTTCATGTGGTCGCGTTCGACTTCGGCATTAAATACAACATTCTGCGCATTCTTGAATCAATGGGGTGCCGTATCACGGTTGTCCCGGCAAAAACCAGCGCAGAGGAGACGCTTGGATACAAACCGGACGGTATTTTTCTCTCCAACGGACCCGGCGATCCGGCAGCCGTTACCTATGCTATCGAGACCATTAAAAATCTCATTGGGAAAAAACCGATATTCGGCATCTGTCTCGGCCACCAGCTTCTGGGTCTGGCGCTCGGCGGTACGACCTTCAAGTTGAAGTTCGGCAACCGCGGCGCCAATCATCCGGTGCGCAATGAAAAGACCAAAGTCATTGAGATCACCTCGCAGAATCACGGATTCTGCGTTTCAATTGACAGTCTGAAAGGTACGGGTGCGCAAATGACTCACCTGAACCTGAATGACAACACCTGCGAAGGACTCGAAGACAAGGAGAAAAAACTTTTCTGCGTTCAATACCACCCGGAGGCGTCACCAGGACCGCATGATTCGGGATATTTGTTCGAACAATTTATAGCAATGATGGAAAAAGGCTGATAGCATGCCAAAACGAACCGACATCCATAAGATCCTGATCATCGGAAGCGGGCCGATTGTTATCGGTCAGGCATGCGAATTTGATTACTCCGGAACCCAGGCGTGCAAAGCGCTGCGCGAAGAAGGGTTCGAAGTGATCCTTGTGAACTCCAACCCTGCGACCATCATGACCGACCCGAACATGGCCGACCGGACTTATATCGAACCCATCACCCCCGAGATCGTGCAGAAAATCATCGAACGAGAACGGCCCGACGCGATCCTGCCCACCATGGGCGGCCAGACAGGCCTCAACACCGCGATGGAGCTTGCCGAGAGCGGCATACTTGACAGATACAATGTTCAGCTTATCGGCGCCAACGAAACGGCGATAAAGCGGGCAGAAGACCGGAATGAGTTCAAACAGGCGATGCTACGGATCGGCATGGACCTTCCGAAAAGCGCGTTTGCTTATAACCTCGATGAGGCATGGGAAATCGCACGCACCATCGGTTTCCCGCTCATCATCCGGCCGAGTTTTACGCTCGGCGGTACCGGTGGCGGTATCGTGTATTCGGAGAGCGATTTCGTCCGGGCTGCCCAGTATGGACTCCATTGCAGCCGCATTAACGAAATACTCATCGAGGAGTCGGTGATCGGATGGAAAGAGTACGAACTTGAGATCATGCGCGACCGGAAGGACAATGTGGTCATCATCTGCTCCATCGAGAACCTTGACCCCATGGGTATCCATACCGGCGACAGCATCACGGTGGCGCCTGCCCAGACCCTGACCGACAAGCAGTACCAGATCATGCGTGACGCAAGCATAGCGATCATCCGTGAGATCGGCGTCGAGACCGGCGGATCAAACATCCAGTTCGCGGTAAACCCGGCTGACGGCCGTATGGTGGTGATCGAGATGAACCCGCGGGTGAGCCGCAGTTCGGCGCTTGCAAGCAAGGCCACGGGATTTCCGATCGCAAAATTTGCTGCCAAGCTCGCAATCGGTTACACGCTGGATGAGATAAGGAACGACATTACCAAGGAAACGCCCGCATCGTTTGAACCCACTATAGACTATTGCGTTGTTAAAATCCCTCGGTTTACATTCGAAAAGTTCCCTGAGGCCGATCCTACGCTCGGCATACAGATGAAATCGGTAGGCGAGACCATGGCCATCGGCCGTACGTTTAAAGAGGCCCTGCAGAAAGGGCTCCGCGGTCTGGAAATCAAGCGGAACGGGTTTGAGCCGGTTGCATTTAACCTGGATACGAAAAAGGAGATCCTTTCTGCCCTTGCCGTACCCAAAGCCGACAGGATCTTTCTTATCCGGCACGCGCTGAAAGCGGGTCTCACGGTAGCCGAGATCAGCGGTGCTTCGAAAATTGACTCGTGGTTTCTTCACAACATGAAAGACATCGTTGATTTTGAAACAAACATCATACCGGAGATTCTTGTTAAGGAAAGCGCACTACAGAAAGTTTTTTTCAAAAAGGCAAAAGGCCTAGGGTTTTCCGACATCCAGCTCGGAGTGCTGCTGAAGAAAGACGAGATTGAGATCCGGAGTCTGCGGAAAAAACTCGGCGTGATCCCGACCTATAAGCTTGTTGACACATGCGCAGCAGAATTCGAGGCATACACCCCCTATTATTATTCGACGTACGAAGAAGAAGACGAAAGTCGTCCGAGCAGCCGGCGGAAAATCGTGATTCTGGGCGGCGGGCCTAATCGCATCGGTCAGGGAATAGAGTTCGACTACTGTTGCTGCCAGGCCTCCTATGCCCTTGAGGAGATGGGATTCGAGTCCATCATGGTCAATTCGAACCCAGAGACCGTATCGACCGATTACGACACCTCGGACAAGCTCTATTTTGAACCGCTGACATTTGAAGATGTAATGAACATAATCGACAATGAAAAGCCGGCTGGCGTAATCGTCCAGTTTGGCGGCCAGACACCACTCAACCTGGCGAAACGGCTTGAAGACGCGGGAGCGCCGATCATCGGCACGAGCGTGGCATCTATTCAGCGCGCCGAGGACCGCGACGAGTTCGCGGCCATGATTGTCAAGCTCGGTCTCAACCAGCCGCCGAACGGCATGGCCCGCTCGATCGAAGAAGCACTCATCATTGCACATGGTCTTGGTTATCCGGTGCTGATACGGCCATCGTTTGTTCTCGGAGGCCGCGCTATGCGCATCGTGTATGACGATGACGACCTGAAGAATTTCATCGTCGATGCCCAGGCAGCAGCCGACAACCGTCCCGTGCTGGTGGATAAATTCATAAGCGATGCCATAGAGGTGGATGTGGACGCGATTTCCGACGGCTCGCAGATCATGATATGCGGCATCATGGAGCACATCGAAGAGGCCGGCATTCACTCGGGCGACAGCGCCTGTGTATTGCCGCCGCATACGCTCTCGGAAGATATCGTAGCTGAGATCCGCCGCGTGACCCACGAGCTTGCACGGGAGCTGCATGTAATCGGACTCCTCAATATCCAGTTTGCCATCAAGGAAGAGACCGTGTACGTACTCGAAGTGAACCCGCGCGCATCGCGTACAGTGCCGTTTGTCAGCAAAGCGGTCGGCGTTCCATGGGCAAGGATAGCGGCCAAGATCATGGCCGGCCGAACGTTGGCGAGCTGTAATGAAGCCACGGAACGGCAGATCGATTATTTTGCGGTCAAAGAGTCGGTTCTGCCGTTCTCAAAATTTCCCGGGGCCGATATCATCCTCGGACCGGAAATGAAATCGACCGGCGAAGTCATGGGGCTCGACAAGGATTTCGGACTTGCATTTGCAAAGTCTCAGGAAGCGGCAGGGAACAACCTGCCCCGCGCCGGCGCGGTGTTCATAAGCGTGCGGAACAGCATGCGGCGCAACATCATCTTCATGGCCAAGGCGATCGCCGCCATGGGCTTCAACATATACGCCTCCGAGGGTACCTGCCGAGTCTTGACATCAAACGGTATCAATGCCAAACTGGTACAGAAGATCGGCGAAGGCAAGCCCGACATCATCGACCTCATCAAAGGCGGCGACATCAATCTTATCATCAACGTCCCTGCAGGCAAGAAGTCGCAGCTCGATTCCAAACCAATCCGCAGTGCTGCGGTGACCCAGGGAATACCATACATTACCACGCTCGAAGGCGCACAGGCAGCGATTTCGGGCATGGACTCGCTCGAGCGGACCGGTTTTTCGGTCAAGACGATCCAGGAATATTGCGGAACAGGGCCCATAATAAAAAAAGACGTGAGGAAGGAATTTGAGACGAAGCATAAAATGTGGGCTGTTAAATAAAAAAAAACTATAAATTACAAATGATGAATTGAAAAAAAAATCAAAAATGTAGGGGCGCAAGGCGTTGCGCCCGATATGGTCAGATTAGGAAAGATATTTTTTTGTCGGGGGAAGTCTCCCCCTCAGTGCGGTCGACCGGCGGCGAAGCACTGGAGCGAATATGGTCATCGGATACCGATTGTGTGGGTTCGTGCTTTACTGAAGGAATGTTTTGGTTTTACGTTAGGGGCGACGGAGGAGAACCGACCTCCACCGTACGGTGGAGGTAACGCCCAGAAATTAATTTTGTGTGTAAATATTTTTAAAGGAGATTTTATTGTTATGGCAAAATTCATCTTCATCACCGGCGGCGTCGTCTCTTCGCTCGGCAAGGGAATCACGGCAGCATCCATAGGGCTTCTGCTGAAGTCACGTGGCTTGAATGTCATTCACCAGAAATTCGATCCGTACCTCAATGTTGACCCAGGCACCATGAACCCGTATCAGCATGGAGAAGTGTATGTAACTGATGATGGCGCAGAAACCGACCTCGACCTCGGCCATTACGAGCGATTTACCGGCGCAATAACCAACCGCAACTGTAACTACACTTCAGGCCGCATTTACGATGCAATCATAAAAAAAGAGCGGCGGGGAGACTACCTTGGCGGCACAGTCCAGGTGGTTCCTCATGTGACGGCAGAAATCTGCGATTCGATCAGGTCCGTGGTGGCGCCGGGGATCGATGTGGTCATCTGCGAAATTGGCGGCACGGTCGGCGACATCGAAAGCCTGCCCTTTCTTGAAGCGCTCCGCCTTTTCCGGCTTCAGGAGGGACGCAACAACTGCTTCTTTATTCATGTGACGCTCGTACCGTATTTGCATAAAGCAGGCGAGGTAAAAACAAAGCCAACACAGCATTCGGTCGGAAGGTTGCGTGAAATCGGGATTATCCCGGACATGCTTGTATGCAGGACCGAAGTGCACCTTGATAAAGATGTACGGAAGAAAATTTCGCTTTTCTGCAATGTCGACGAGGAGGCGGTCGTCGAAGCCATGGATGTCGCCAATACCATCTATGAAGTCCCGCTTGAATTTGCGGGTCAGGATATCGATACGGTCATCATTGATGCACTGGGGCTCCGGGGCGGGCGGCGGAACCTGCGGCCGTGGAGGGAATACGTTGACCGGGTGATCAGCTCGGACAAAACCGTCGAGATCGCCATTGTCGGTAAATACAGCGAACTTCTTGACGCATACAAGTCAATTCATGAGTCACTCCAGCACGCGGGGGCGGCAAACGGAGCGCGGGTTACCATTAAAAGCATTGCGGCCGAGGAGATCGAACAGAAGGGTGCAAAACAGGTGCTCGCCGGTGTGGGCGGCATTCTAGTGCCGGGCGGGTTCGGCGTACGGGGCGTGGAGGGAAAAATATTAGCAGTCAAGCATGCACGGGAGAACAACATCCCGTATTTCGGCATCTGCTACGGTATGCACATGGCCGTGATCGAGTTCGCGCGGAACGTGCTTAATCTGGAAGGGGCGGACACTACCGAAAATTGTCCGGACACCAAGTATCCGGTCATTCACCTGATGGAGGAACAGAAGCGCGTCATGAACCTCGGCGGCACGATGCGGCTCGGAGCTTTTCCGGCCGATCTGCGCAAAGGATCGCTCGTCCGTAAAGTCTACGGGAAAGAGCAGATCAGCGAACGCCACCGCCACCGCTACGAATTCAATAATGACTACCGGGATAAATTCGAGGACGCCGGCATGGCGCTCTCGGGCATTTCGCCGAACGGACTGCTGGTCGAGATCGTGGAACTACGCAACCATCCGTGGTTCATCGGCGTACAATTTCATCCTGAATTCAAGTCACGGCCGGTCGACCCGCACCCGTTGTTCAGGGAATTCGTCGGGGCTAGCCTGAAGCATTCAAAGCAGGGATAGAGCGGCAGAACTGATATTTATATAGTTAGTGTGTAAAACGGAGATAGGCATGATTCTAGACAGCATGAATGAACAGTGCGCGGTGTTCGGTATCTTCAACCACCCAAATGCGGCTGAAATCACCTATCTCGGCCTTTATGCCCTGCAGCACCGTGGACAGGAGTCGAGCGGCATCGCGGTGTCGGACACGCGTGTTCTCACTATTCACAAGGCAATGGGGCTCGTGAACCAGGTGTTTCGCCATGAAGAGACCCTGGCGAAACTTGCAGGTCCGCATGCCGTGGGCCACAACCGCTACTCCACCACGGGGTCATCGACGCTGGTTAATGCCCAGCCGATCCTCATCGATTTCAAGGCAGGCCAGCTCGCAGGAGCGCACAACGGCAACCTGACCAATGCGCTCAGCCTGCGTCGGCAGATGGAAAAAGACGGCTCCATCTTCATGTCCACAACTGATACCGAGGTGATCATGCACCTCGTGGCGCGTTCGCGGCGGAGTACGATCGAGAAGATGATACTCGAGTCGCTCTCGCAGGTCCACGGGGCCTACTCAATGCTGTTCCTCACCCCCGGAGCCCTATACGGCGTTCGTGACCCTCGCGGTGTGCGGCCGCTGATCCTTGGAAAGCTGGGTGAATCATGGCTGCTTTCTTCAGAGACCTGCGCTTTTGACCTGGTGGGCGCCCAGATAGTCCGCGAAATCGAGCCCGGAGAAATGGTGAAGATTGACGAAAAGGGAATTACGAGCTACTCGGTGCCGCTCTTCGAACGTATCAAGAATCACGCCCACTGCATTTTCGAATATATTTACTTCTCCCGTCCAGACAGTTTCGTGTTCGGACACAATGTAGACAAAATCCGGCGCAAATTCGGACATCAGCTCGCAATAGAGCACCCGTGCAAAGATGCCGACGTGGTGATCGGAATCCCGGACTCAGCGACGACCGCCGCTCTCGGCTATTCCGAGGAATCGGGGATAAGGTTCGACATTGGTCTTATCAGGAATCATTACGTAGGACGTACTTTTATCAATCCAGTGCAGTCGGGAAGGGATCTGAATGTACTCATCAAATTCAATCCGGTGAAGGGCGTCATTAAAGGAAAGAACATCGTTTTGGTGGACGATTCGATCGTGCGCGGCACGACCATGAAAAAACTTGTAAATCTCATTAAAACCGCGGAGCCGGCCTCAATCCATCTTCGCATCTCGTCGCCGCCCATTATCTGTCCATGTTTTTACGGCATCGATATGCCGACCAAAGAGGAACTCATCGCCTCGGCAAAGAACGTTGAAGAGATCAGAAAATATCTTGGCGTCGACTCGCTCGGGTATCTTTCGATCGACACCATGCTCTCGGTGCTCAAGCCTGAAGAGCGGCCGAACTTCTGTACCGCGTGCTTCAGTGGCAGTTATTTTGTGGTGCCCACGAATTAATACAGAAGTTTACAAGTAATTTTTTGTCGGGGGAAGTCTCCCCCTCGCTCCATGCCCGCCTTCAGCGGGTATTACGCTACCCCCTCAGCAGAAGTGCTCGTCAATGCCAGCCTTCTGCAGGTACCTCGCACTCCCGTAACGCTCACATTAAGGAAAAAAGCCTAAGGAGAAAACAAAAACCCCCTTCTCTGATAGGAGAAGGGGCAAGGGATGAGGTCAAAAAGCTTGGTCGAAGAAAAAAATAACTACGGACACGTAGCCCCTCTGTTAAGAATGAGCGGCTGTGTGACAGTGTCTCCGTCGCTGTTTGCAACCGTCCACATCAAAGTATCGAGACTAGCTTGACTACACAGATGCACGAGGGCATCATCGTACTGGACAGTCCATTTGCGCGTCCAATAAGGAAAGCAAGTTGTAATACCGTTAAAAGTAATGCAATGTTGTCCATAGACTCTCACCAATCTAAATATTTTGCCACGAAGAGTATCTCCCTGCCAGCTAAGATAATCTGCGATATCATTTGGATTGCCAACACTATCGCGATCGTAGGCACAAGTGTCTGCCCAAATGGTATCAAACCAGGCACAGGCGGTGTTCAGAACGCACTTACTCTGCAAGCTGATATACAGAGAAGGCGAAAAATACGGCTTAAGCACAGTATCGTTGCCGGCGTTGTTTTTACGGATAATATAGGCTACCAGCGTATCCCTACCGAACCTTCTGGAGATGAAGTTAAAACAGAACTGCGTGTCAGCGGCGGTGAGCGCGGTATCAAGGACTATTGAATCCACCACTTTTCTCTTTATAATAAGGCTGTCGGTGAGTTCCGGAAGCTGAACATTGAGGGTACACCTGTAGAAACGAAGGAGTAAACCACTGGGAACAAGAACCGTATCCCCACCTCTGAAGTTTGTCTTAAAAGCTGTAATCTTTGCATTCCCCGGCTGTGTCCTTGGATCCTGCGGCGATGCGCAAAACAGGGCCACGCATACAAGAACCGCGATTGCCGCAAAGCTGTAAAGCAGAGTTTTTGTTTTCATAAAAAATCCCCTTTTTTAAGCATGAACTAACTGAAAAAAGCACTATAATGTAAATATAAATTAAATTTTGAAAAAAGTGATTATTATCATAAAAAACAGTTTTACAGATCCTGAAAATAGGGAGGCAATAGGAATAAAGATTTGGATAACCGTCTTGGGCGGGCGCTAGAAGAGCTCTTTTCCGCGTCCTCTACTGCTGCGGCCAGACTTTGATCGGCGTCTTTATGTTTACCGTACCGCCGTTGCCGAGTTCGCCATCAAAATTGTATCCAGTGGCCCAGAGTGTACCGTCGTTTTTGAGGATCATGGTATGGAAGATTCCGGCAGAGACCGCTGAAACCCCACTCATCACTTGGACGGGTGTTTTTCTATTGAGCGTATCGCCGGTGCCGAGCTGGCCGGCCGCGTTGTATCCGGTGGCCCAGAGCGTGCCGTCGTTTTTGAGGATCATGGTGTGCAAGCCTCCGGCAGAGACCGCTGAAACCCCGCTTATCGACGTGACATGGACCGGGGCGTGTTTATCGATCGTATCGCCGGTGCCGAGCTGGCCAAAGGCGTTACCCCCGGTGGCCCAGAGCGTGCCGTCGTTTTTGAGGATCATGGTGTGCTCGCTCCCCCCTAAAAGAAAGAACCCTCCAGCAGAGACCGCTGAAACCCCGCTTATCGACGTGACATGGACCGGGGAGTGTTGTTCGTTCGTATCGCCGATACCGAGCTCGCCATAGTAGTTAAGTCCGGTGGCCCAGAGCGTGCCGTCGCTTTTGAGGATCATGGTGTGAAAGTACCCGGCAGAGACCGCTGAAACCCCGCTCATCACCTGGACAGGGGTCTGTCTATGGGTCGTATCGCCGGTGCCGAGCTGGCCGGCCGCGTTATTTCCGGTGGCCCAGAGCGTATTGTCGCTTTTGAGGACCATGGTGTGATAACCGCCGGCAGAGACCCTTGAAACTGAACTCATCACACGTTCAGGGGTTTCACTCTTTGTTAAGGTGCCGTCGCCAAGCTGGCCAAAGGCGTTGCCCCCGGTGGCCCAGAGCGTGCCGTCGCTCTTGAGGATCATGGTGAACAAGGCCCCGGTAGAAACCGTTGAAACAGAGCTCAACACCTGGACCGGGCTCGTTCTATTGAGCGTATCGCCGGTGCCGAGCTGGCCGGTGGAGTTGGCCCCGGTCGCATAGAGCGTGCCGTCGTACTTGAGGATCATGGTGTGACCACCCCCGGCGGAGACCGCCATAGCTGCCTTGTCAAGAGGATTGGTGGGGGCCTGGCATCCGGCAAAAAGCATCCCTACAACTACTGCACCGGGGACAATGATCCGTTTCATAGTTCTCTCCTGTTCTTGTAAAAAAACGCCTACCGGCCTTCCTTAAGGCGATTGATCAAGAACTCGGGCATTTTTATCATTTTCATCTTTTCCTGCGCCTTTTCGATATCGTACGCAACACGGCGGTAAAAGAAATCACCCGTTTCGGTGTCAAGAATGGCATAGCATGACTGCGGATTGCGGTCACGCGGCTGGCCTACACTGCCTATGTTGATCAGAAGCCGTGAACCTTCCATTTCCCGTACGTTGATGCGGGTGGCCTGGTGAACGTAGACCTCTTTTTGCTTATCAAGGACAATGATGATCGGAATGTGGGTATGGCCCACGAGACACAGATCGGTCTCGAAATACTGGAAATTAAAGGCAGCTTCTTCCAGCGACGTGATGTAATACCACATATTAGGTTCATAAGGCGTTGAATGCACAAGCGTCAGCCCATCGCGGGTTATCGAAAGCGGCAGTGAAAGGAGAAACGACTTGACTTCGTTTTTCAGAATGCCAGCCGTCCATTCAATGGCGATTTTCGCATGACTGTTGAAATGGTGCGTTGCAAGAAGATTGACTGCGGCCGCATCGTGATTGCCGAGCAGAACGGTGGAGCTTTTTTTCCTGACGATTTCTGCGCATTCATTTGGATTTGCGCCGTAACCGACAATGTCGCCGAGACAGATGATTTCGTCAGCCTTCTGCTGCCCGATATCGGCAAGAACCGCCTCGAGCGCTTCAAGATTGGCATGAATATCGGAAATAAATGCGAGTTTCATGAACCTTATCCGTTTTCCATATAGCGGAACGAGGTTGCACCGATATCGAGCCGGTCCTTATGCCGGAAAAGATGAGATTTTACCGCCCGCCCGTTGACCTTCAACTTGCCCATCATTTTGTTGGTGCTGATACGCCAGCCAAGCTCAGTCTGCTCGATGAATGCCTGTTGTTCGCCGACCATGAACCCTGCAAGGGGGATATCATCGGAATCACCGCTTCCGAGAGTCATATATGGTTTGTCAAGTATATACGTAAGATGCTTCGCCGTATCAATGAGCATCGATGTTTTTTCATCTGTCTCCTCGCTGACGGTCGCACGAACTTTCTGTGTCTGGCCGCGCGGTGGTTCCTCTTCTGCCGGTGAGGGAGGCGGTTCTTCAATGGGCTTTTTTGCGGTCCGGGTGTCCGACCGTTTTTCATCGGCCTCCTCCAGTGAAGACTCGGGAGGGACAACAGCGCCGGTCATTCCCTGATCAGAGGTTCCGCCGGCAATAGAGGAAATTTCCTCATAGACGATGGTAAATTTTCCGATAGTAATTTTATCGCCGCTGTGCAGCGGGACCTTTTTTACTTTTTTCCCGTTTACGGTAGTACCATTAAGCGAATTGAGATCGGTAAGAATGTATTTCCGGTCGAAATCTTCCTCAATGCGCAGATGGCGGCGGGAAACACCCATATTCGCGATCGAAATGGTGTTTTCCGGAAGACGTCCGACGGTGATGACCGGCTCATCAAGAACATAGGTATTGAGGGGTTTGCCCTCATAGAAAACCATGAACTTTACCATAAGCTCCCTTACCTGGTTTGCGTCGGAATAAAAGCTACTCTTCGGTTTATTAACTATAAACAGGTAAAATACATGTCCTTTCGCAGACATGCAACAACTAGCATTTCTCTTCTCATTGCGAAGATCAAACCGTATTTTCCCCTTCTCGGTATAATTGCGTTCGGTTTTTAAATAACACATTCATCTTTCTTGATCGGGTAAACCTTATATATATTTATATTTACTTGCTTTTTTAATGCATCGGGTATCTGGATAGTCGCGATGATAAGGAAAACGGTTGGTCAGTGGAGAAGGAGACGCAATGGCGGCACTGGGTTCCTATAAAAATGTGTTCGACGACAAAAATGAATTCAATAAACTGCAGGAGATGATTCTTGGCGGCATTCAGCAGTTTTCGGAGTACCGAAAAGGCAATCTGACCTACGGCGAAGTAATGTACGTGATGGAGTGTGTTCTCGATACATTCCGCGGACACTCTGAAAAGGATGCGAAGGCGCGTTCAGCGATAAAGGGTTTGAATGAGGCGCCGTCTTTTACAACGCTTTTATCAATAACGGCACGGCTTGTTGAAACATTGGTTAAAAGAGGTACAATAGGTTCAGGCGAAGAAGCGTATATTCTTCACGGTGACGAATAGCTGTTTTTGAAAACAAATGATTTTCCATCAAGCGAAGCAGGAAGGGAGCCGTTACTAGACAACGCTATGGTATCTGAAACACCCTACCGCATTGCGGCATCATTTCCTGGGGAACTAGAGTATATCCCGCTTGTCAGGAAACTTATTTCCGATATCCTTCAGGTACTCCATTTCAGTGCAAAATTTACCTTTCGTTCTGAATTTATTGTTGACGAACTGTGTAACAATGCGGTAACCTACGGTTCCGGCGTTGATCGGTCAATGGTGGATCTGGTCTGTGAAACGTATATTGACCGGGTCGAGTTTACCGTCAAGGACCGGGGCGGCTCCAGTGAAAATATCAAGCGGCTCCGGCAGGCGATCGCAGCGGAACCTTTGGGTAAGGGGGGCGGTCTGGAGCTTGTCCGTATGCTTGCTGAAAAGGTGACATGCTCCATTGACGAGAAAAACCTGACCCAGATTCATGTGGTGCGAAAACGCGAGGGAATATAATGATGTCCATGAAAAACATTTTGTATTACAAGGGATCACCATCATGACCGAAGATGCATCAAATATTGTCATTGAGGAGATTCCCTCAATGCCTGAAGTCTGCCTGGTGCGGCTGAACGGCGAACTGGATATTAACAGTGTTGCCGCCATGGACCGTTGTTTTTCCCGGCACGCAGATAACACTAAAAAGCATGCGATTGCGGATTTGAGCGATGTTACACTCATCGCTTCTGCGGCACTGGGAAAGCTTTTGGGAATAAAGCGCCGGTTTATTGAAAAGGGCGGCGATCTGGTTCTCGCGGCCATGAGTCTGGAACTCAAGATGAAATTCATGCTTATGGGCGCAAACAAAATTTTCAAGATTTATAACGATCTGCGTTCGGCCATGAATGCCTATGCGTGGGACGTCAAGCACGAAACCGAGCATATACGGCTTTCATTTCCGCCGCAGCTTGCGATAGTGCCGGCGGTGAGAAATTTCGTCAGCCGGGTGATGGTCAATAAAGGGTACAACGACCGGGATAGCTTCCGTATCGAAACAATTGTTGATGAGATCTGCAATAACGCGGTTCAATACGGTTCACCCGGGGGCAATGACAATGTTTCCCTTCGCGTAAAAGTTGACTGGGAAAAGATCGAACTCGACGCGGAAAACGTAAGTGATCCCGAAAAAAAGGACC
The DNA here is from genome assembly GCA_049514575.1 of Chitinispirillaceae bacterium. Classification (GTDB taxonomy): domain Bacteria; phylum Fibrobacterota; class Chitinivibrionia; order Chitinivibrionales; family Chitinispirillaceae; genus BOG-1184. The sequence goes on from JBEKUX010000011.1 coordinate 26,307, forward strand.
AGCTCAGGGTGCACCTGCATAATCTGGATAACAATGTGCAACTAAAAGGAGAATCAATGCGGGGGCGGGGGCTTGCGCTGGTTAAAATGCTGGCAAGCGAACTCACGGCAGATGTTACCGACAAAGGGACGACGGTACATGTGACCAAATTGAAAGAGGAATAGCATCTATGGAATCTCAGATTGAACTCAAGTGCGAAGCAGTAAAAAGCAGAAACGATGCCCAGCTGATCCGGTTCGTCGGTGATCTCGATGCGACGAATGTCCAGACCGTTCTTGAAAAGATCTGTAATCTTTTTAATGAAGGGAAAATCCATATTGTGGTGGATTTCGCCAAGCTGAGGTACGTCAACAGCACCGGCCTGGGAATTCTCCTGCATCTGAGCAAATCAGCAAAGGAAAAGGCTGGAAGCTTTAAAATTGCCAACGTCAATGAAAATGTTTTTGAAATTGTAGAAATCATCGGGGCCACGTCGCTTCTTGAAATCTACGATACGGTTGAAGAGGCTATGGCGTCGCTCCACTGATACGCCGGTCGTTTTTCCCATTAGATAAAGCGAGGATGTTTTTATGAAAAAAAAATATGTAGTACTGTTTGCCGAAGGTATTCTCCTACTGACGTGTGTGTGTTTCCAGGGCGTCACGCAGAAAGAACGTCTTGCCTATGTAGGATCGACGCTTATCACAAGGCAGGATTTCAATGCTTTCAGTGATGTTTCCAGGTACTTTCCCAATCCGCCGGAGGAATTCTTCCTGGGTGCCCGATCCCCGATAGGGGCGATTGTAGAAACCGAAGCAATGTATCACAAAACGCGGTGGGATTTTGCTAACATCAAATACCGTCACAGTCTGGAATGGAAGTGGAGAGAGCGGTATTATCTGGCGACGCTCTATATGGAGAGAATTATCCAGGGAAACTTAGGTTTTTCCGACAAAGAGCTGAAAAAATATTTTAAAGACCACAGGCAGAACTTTACAAATACTATTAAGAGCGATTCCGGCGGGAAAGCATGCTCCACCAAGGTAGTACTGCCGTTCGAGGAGAGTAAGCAAAGAATTGCTGAAAAAATGCTCATTGCCGCCTATCCCCCGGATTCTGCATTCAAGCATTCGATGCCTACCCTCGATACAGGCATGATCACCAATGAATGGCTGCGATACGTGCGGGATCGCGGGGTGCGTGACCTGTATTTTAAAAAATATTTCAAAGAGAAGTACGCCAGAGCCTACCCCGATTCTCTAAAGGATATTTACGGTAAAGGGAAAATCGTTTCACCTGAAGATATGAACGTCATTTTATCGTGGATTCCGGTAAATCGCCGCGAACAGTTGAAAAATAACCCGCAGGGGTTGAAAGACCTTGCCGGATGGCTGGTACGATGGAAACTGTTTTACGAAAAAGCCATAAGCACGGGGTATGCCTCCCAACCCGATATTCAGGCCACGCTCAAATGGGCGTGGCGGTTTGAAATAGCCCAGCGGTATATTAATGAAAAAGTAGTACCTGCGGCGAAAAAAGATGTTCATATCGATACGGCAATGACATTATACTCTTACTGGGATGAGACCGAAACACCGGGCACTGCGATCGATACCGCCAATTGGAAAAACACTCTTTCAAAGCAACGATCGCTTCAAGTTTCAGGAAAATTCGACAGTCTTGTTTATGAAATACGGCGGTCAGAAGGCGTACGTTTTTTAACCGATTGGAAAGACGATAGGGCAAAAGATCCGGCAAAACTGCTCCGGCAGGCCGATTCACTCCGAGATACCGGCAATACTTCCGATGCACAAAATAGTTATCAGATATTGATTGACAATTTTTCTTTTACTAAAGAGGGAAGCAAGGCATTAATCGAAGTTGCGAAAATAAAAACCGAACAGCAGATGTACCGTGAAGCCATCGCTAATTACCGGCGGTTTCTTGTCATCGATGCAGACAGAAGCAAACAGTGCAATTATATGTTCATGATTGGATTCATTTACGACGAATACTGTAATAAACCGGAGATGGCGGAGGCCAACTACAAGTGGGTGCTGAAAAATGCCCCGGGGTGCGAGCTGGCCGACGATGCCGAATTCATGATGCTCCACCTTGGCGAGCAGATGGCAAGCGTCGACGAACTGCAGGCAGAAGTCAAACGGCAGGGGAAAAAAGTGGAAGCCTCTGAAACTGATACTGCCGGACTAAAAGTCGAGATGATGCCAGTCAAACAAAATAAGAAATAATATCTTGCTTTTTAAACAACCGATTCACGCCCCGCCGGTTCTCCCGGCGGGGTTTTTATTGCAATCGAGCATTACAACAGAAGAAGGTTATTAAGCTATGAAATCGAAAAATGCAGCTGCAAGGAAAGAAACAGCACTGAATCCAAGCCAGGAGTTTATATGGAAGCTCAGGTTTAAGGGAAGGTCGGTTGAAGATATCCGCAGGGGGTTTTTAAGCAACCTCGAATACAACATTGCCAGAGATCCCTATTCACTTACACCGTACGACGAATTTTTAAGCCTCTCCTATACGGTACGCGAAAGGCTCATTGAACGGTGGATTGCCAGCCGCCAGCAGTACCATACCAACAATGTCAAACGAGTATATTATTTGTCAATGGAGTTCCTGCTGGGTCGGTTGTTGGCGGACAATATCATTAATCTGCAGATTTCGGATGCCTGCACGAAGGCAATCGGTGCGATGCACCTGGATATCGAGGAGATCATGGACCAGGAACACGATGCGGGTCTCGGGAACGGCGGTTTAGGTCGCCTGGCGGCCTGTTTTCTTGATTCAATGGCCACACTGAAGTTGCCAGCCGTCGGTTATGGTATCCGCTACGATTTTGGTATTTTCAACCAAAGGATCGTAAACGGGAATCAGGTGGAAATGCCGGAAATGTGGCTGCAGTTCCGCAATCCCTGGGAAATTGAACACCCCGAGTACAAACAGACAATCAAGTATTACGGCAAGACCATCTATGTAAAAGACCATGACGGTAAAACTCGTTTCCGTTGGGTAGATACAAGCGATGTCATTGCTATCCCTTACGATATCCCGATTCCCGGCTATGGCGTCAACAACGTCAATACGCTGCGCCTATGGTCCGCCCGGGCGGCAGAAGAGTTCAATTTCCAGGATTTCAACCAGGGCGATTACATTGGGGCATGCGAAACTAAAATGACCAGTGAAAACATATCAAAGGTGCTGTACCCCAACGACAACAATATTTCCGGTCGGGAGCTGCGGCTGAAGCAACAGCATTTTTTCACCTCGGCATCCCTGCAGGACATTATCCGGCGATATCGTGCGGCGAACAGCGATTTTAACGCTTTCCCGGACAAAGTGGCGATACAGCTTAATGATACGCACCCATCAATTGCGATCGTCGAACTCTTGCGGCTTCTCATCGACGAGCACTATCTGGAATGGGAAGATGCATGGAAAATTGTTGCCGGAACTTTTGCATATACCAATCATACGCTCATGCCCGAAGCGCTCGAAAAATGGCCGGTTCCACTGATGCGAAACCTGCTACCGCGTCACCTTGACATTATTTTCGAGATCAACGCCAGATTTATGCGCGAAGTTTCGTACCGGTATCCGGGTGACACCGACCGCCTGCGACGCATGTCGATAATCGAAGAAGGTGACGAACAGCAGATACGGATGGCATATCTTGCAATCGTTGGAAGCCACTCGGTAAACGGGGTATCCAAACTTCATACCAAACTCCTGTGTGACCGGCTGGTGCATGATTTTTATGAGATGTGGCCGGAAAAATTCAACAGTAAAACGAACGGCATTTCACCGCGGCGGTGGCTTTACAAGGCAAATCCTTCGCTGCGGGAACTTATTTCGGACACTATCGGTGAATCGTGGGTCACGAACCTGCAGGATCTCCATAAATTGACAAAGTATGCGGACGAACCTGGATTCCAGAAAAAATGGAAAGCTGCGAAGCAGACTGCAAAGGAGAATTTTGCGAAAAAGATGCACAAGTGGGAGCACATGGTCATTGATACGTCTATGATGTTTGATGTTCAGGTCAAGCGCATCCATGAATATAAACGGCAGCTACTCAACGTTTTGCACTGCATAGCGCTTTACAATCAGTTGAAGTCGGGCGAAACAAAGGATTTTGTACCGCGCACCGTATTGTTTGGTGGCAAGGCGGCGCCAGGGTATTTCATGGCAAAACTTATCATTAAATTCATAAACAATGTCGCCGGCATCATCAATCATGACCCGGCTACCGAAGGGCTTCTGAAAATTCATTTCCTGCCCAATTACCGGGTCTCGCTTGCAGAAAGCGTGATCCCTGCGGCTGATCTTTCGGAGCAAATTTCGACCGCAGGAACTGAGGCTTCAGGTACCGGCAATATGAAATTCGCGCTCAACGGTGCACTGACGATCGGTACCATGGACGGGGCGAACATTGAAATGCTGGAGCAGATCGGCGAAAAGAATATGTTCATTTTCGGACTTCGGGCAAACGAAATCGATGAGATACGCAGCAGAGGGTACAATCCATGGGAGTATTACAACCGGAGTCCGCTCCTGAAAAAAGTAATGGATCTCGTTAATTCCGGCTTTTTCAGCCCGGAAGAGCCGCATTTGTTCAGGCCGATTTTCGACTCGCTGCTCGGAGGGGGCGACCGTTTCATGGTTATGGCCGATTTCGATGCGTATGTAGAGTGCCAGAAAAGGGTTGCGCATATTTACAAAAACGAACCCGAGCGCTGGACCCGTATGTCGATTTTAAATGTTGCCAATATCGGTATTTTTTCGTCTGACCGTGCAATTGACGAATACGCTCGAGAGATATGGAAAGCCTCTCCAGTGGAAGTAGTGATCGACAACAATCACTGGGACAACGGAAGCCGGAGGAATAAAGACGCCTGTTGATTGTTAAAACCTCATAGCTCCTAGGTACGGAACAAAGAGGCATGGTTTTCAATAAAACGGATCTTTTCAAAAATTTTGCTTTTAATAGTTTCTGCAGTAACAGTACAATTTTCAATCTGGACAAAATATACGATACGGTTTTTCCTTAACGTCAGATACAACAAACTATCCGACTGAATAAGCACTGCATCATCCGCCTCGAAATGCTTCGGGTCGACCTTTTGCACGTACTTTTTATTCTTTTCCTCTATTGTCAGGTAGTTCCCGTAGAGTGCCCGCGCATCAATATCGGTCCGAGCATAGGACACCTGGACCGTAAATGAGATGAGATTCTTTTTTGCGTTTATCAGTTTCTGTGCGAAAACCCCTGAAAACCCCGATAAGGAAGTTTTGGTTTTTTTATAAAAATACAGTTGGCCGCGGCTGTTTTTCTGCGGCGTATAACCGGCAACCAGAGCATCTGGCAGTTCCTGTGGCACTAAAAGCCACTGTTTATCCGCCTCTGATATGTTATCGTCTGATGAACAGAGAGGGAGACATAGTCCGAACACCGAAAGGATAATGATAAAGAGTTTTTTCATAGTAGTAGTAATCTCACGGCCGGTATATTCCAGTAAAAATAACGTAACAACCCACTATAATCATTACGGCGCCGAATGTGATGCGGAGACTCGCGGGGTTGATTTTCTGTGAAAAGTGCGAAGAAATTGCCGCAGCGATAAAAAGTGAAACCGCGATTACAATGGCTGCTTTGATATTGACGTGACCGTTCCGGTAGTAATTGACGACAGCTCCGAGTCCAACGGGAACAACAAGAACGGCAAGCGAGGTGCCGTTAGCCGTAAGCTGTGAAAACCCGGCAAAAAACATAAGAGCAGGAACAATAATGATTCCTCCGCCAAGGCCAAAAAGTCCCGAAAGAACGCCTGCCGCAATTCCAATACAACCATAAAGTAATAATGAAGAAGAAAGCATAAAAAACAGTTCCTTTCTCCGAAACAAATTATTGCCGGATCATCTCGGATTCCACTGCTGGGCCATGGTCATTATCCCGACCACAAAAATCATCATGCATGTAGCAAGCAATACCTGTTGACGGCCGTTGTACTTCCGTTTGAAAAGCTTGAGTTTCTGGGGCTGGTTTTGGGTCGCCAGTTCGGGTTTTGCAGCGGCAGGGGAGAGGGAATCCGTTTTTTGAGCCGTAATGGTTTTTGTTGTGTCTGGAATACGGACGGCGCCAGGAGTATCAGCAGGTTTGACTATCGAATCGGAACCATTGGAACGAAAAACCTGCGTGGCTATTGAATCTTTGTTTTGGGCGTGAGCACTACCAATAAAAATCGACAACAGGAAACATGGTAATATCACTTTGTAGTGCATAATTGATTTATCAGGATACAGGGTCGACCCGAATAGTATACTCTTCACGGGCTTGTCTATGAAAAAATACCGCCTCACCCGCCTGAATACAAGCAGGAAGTAAAAATTATGGCAGTTATGAAAATGGCTTCTTGCGCAGTCAACGAACCAGTAATAAGAAAATATATTACTTATCTTTCAGTAGTTACCTGCCGACAAACTTTGTTGGAACACTTATCAACATAGAATTCTGCTATTTATCAAGAATTTAACAATATTGCTCGACTGAAGATATACTATATTATTACCTTGTAATACCATACGAAGTTCGGTTCAAGAAGCTCAGGTTAATCTTTTTGAGTGAAAATCTTTTAGCAGGGAGGATTTATTTCCGAACTTTTCTCTCTTATCATCGCACCGATAAGCGATGCTCAGCCGTATGGCGCGAATATAAACCACGATACTGATTTTGATGCGCTCAAGACCGAGTTCGGCAAGATCGGCAATCTGGATATTGTACTGATCGAAACCATTGCCACGAAAATCCTGAAAGAAAAGGCAAAGGACATTCGCGTTCTTTCGTTCTTGGCGTACGCTGCGGTCCGGAAAGACAACTGGGAAGCACTTGCCGATGTGTTCGACGGAATTGCCCAATTAGGAGCGAAAAATTTCGATGCTCTGCTGCCCGACAGAGAACGTGCCAAGGAGCTTGCCTTCAAGTGGCTCTCAGAAGACCGGTTTACCGGGTCGCTCGCGGATAAAAAACCGGCAGAAGCGGATTACCCGCATATTGTCCGCCTGCTCGATGCGCTTACAAAGCTTAAACCGATTCTTGAGCAGAAATTTCCGCAGGCACCGCCGTTTCCTTCGGATATTGAGCGGAATGCAAGTGCATGGGAAAAGGCGTGCAAACCAAAACCTGCCGCTACTACTGGAAGTGTAACATCGGTACAGACCGCCGGTGCTGTGCCAGTCGAACCAATGGAAACGCCGAAGCAGGCTATTGTCACAGCCCGCAAGGCAGCGCTTTTTCTAATAGAAAAAGAACCGCAGAAACCCATGGGTTATCGTCTCATGCGAAGTCTTCGCTGGGACATTCTTGAAAAGGCGCCGCCTGCCGAAGCCGGTAAAACCCAGCTTCCGGGTCCGGCCCCTCAGCAGCGTTCCTACTTTCAGGGACTTCTTGCCCAGCAGGATTGGAAAACCGCAATTGAAAAAGCTGAATCGGCCTTTGCGGCAGCGTCAAACCATCTCTGGCTCGATATGCAGTATATCACCGTGACTGCATGCCAAAAGCTCGGCGAAACGTATTCGGCAGTCAGATCCGCAGTGCTGTTTGAAACCGCCTGTTTTGTAAAGCGGTTGCCCGATATTGTATCGCTCAGTTTTGCGGACGGTTCACCGGTTTGTGATGAGGCGACGAAAAAATGGCTGTCCGGTGAAGTGAAGGCCGTGTTCGCCGCTGACGGCAACAACGCAACACCTGCTGTTGCGGCAGATCTTTTTGATAAAGAGACAAAAAAGGTGAATGAACTTGTAGCCGCAGGCAAGATTGAAGAGGCGATAGATCTGGTTCAAAGCGGTATCCGGACCGCGAAATGCGAGCGTGATTCGTTCCGTCGATCCATGCTGGTCGGTACCCTTCTCCTCAGAGCGAAGCAGGCGGAAATCGCGGTATCGGTCTTGGAAATGCTCGACCAGAAAACAGGCGTTTATTGTCTCGATAAATGGGATCCCGACCTTGCCGTGGAAGCATGGGTTTTACTCGTGCAGGCATACAAGGCGGCACGCGCTGGCAAACCGCCGAACATACAAATATCACTTCAGGAAAAACAAAATAGTATATTAACAAAAGTCAGTTATATCGACCCGAAAAAAGCGTTACAATTGACCAAATAATAACCTCTCAGAAAGGCAGGCATGGTATGGCCGGAAGTTTTCAAAACGAAATTCCTGCGGCGCGCATTAACCTGAAGCTCGACGTGGGAAAGGGCAATGCCAAGAAGAAGCTGGAGTTACCGCTTAAGACGCTTGTTGTGGGAGATTTCACCCAGAAGAAACGGACACAGCGTGTCGGCGAGCGGGAAAAGATAAACATCAACAAAAACAATTTCGAGCAGGTCATGAAGAGCGCTGAGCTCAAACTTAATTATACGGTGGAGAACAAACTTACCGGCCAGGGCGATCTCAAGGTCGACCTCGACGTTACCGGTATGGATTCCTTTAAGCCGGAAAATGTGGCCAAGAGTATACCTGAACTCTCAAAACTTCTTGCGGCACGGAACCTGCTTAAGGATCTCAAGTCCAACCTGCTCGATAACCGGTCGTTCAGGGCCCGGCTTGAAGAGATCATTAAGGATCCAAAGGCGGCAAAAGCGCTGCAAGAGGAGCTTAAGAAAATCGTTCCAGACAGTGCGCAGTAAGGTGCGCGGTCGAGCGGAAAAACCGTACAACAAAGATAATCAGATCTATTTACTCTTAGGAGAAAAAGCCTATGGCAGAATCGCAAAAGGCAGAAACGCAGAAAACATCCTCAGCTGGCGAAGGACTGGGATACATTTACGAAACCATGAGTCTTTCGGTTCCGGATCATGCGGTCGATATTTCAGGGTTTAAAAACGCCGAGGTGCTGGCCGAAAGCAAGGCTAACGAGCGCATCGGCGCGGCGTTGGCATTTTTCGTGGACAGCGTTCTGCGCACCACAAAAACAGTCGACCGGATCGATAAAGCGGTACTCGACAATCAAATCGCCGAGATTGACCGTAAAATTTCATCGCAGCTCGACGAAGTCCTCCATCATCCGAATTTCCAGAAAATGGAAGCGGCCTGGCGGAGCCTTAAGTTCTTAGTGGACCGTACCGATTTTCGAAAAAATGTCAAAATAGATCTTCTTGATGTCTCGAAAGACGAACTTGCTGAGGATTTTGAGGATTCACCGGAAACAATCCAGTCCGGTCTTTATAAACATGTATATACCGACGAATATGACACCCCCGGAGGCGAGCCATACGGCGCCATGATAGCAAGTTTCGAATTTGACAGCTCGGCGCCTGATATTGGGCTTCTGCAGGAAGTTTCAAAAGTGGCGGCAAGCTGCCACTGTCCCTTCATCAGTTCTGCAGGTTCGAATTTCTTTAAAAAAGGGAAGATTCAGGATCTGCCGAAGGTCGATGACCTGAAGACATTCATGGAACGCAGCGATTTCCTCCGGTGGAACTCGTTTCGGCAAACCGAAGACGCCCGCTATGTCGGGCTTGTGCTGCCGCGGTTTGAACTGCGGCTTCCCTATGGCCCGGATACGGTACCGGTCAAGGAATTCAATTACACTGAGAGCGTCAAGGGCGACGAACACGATAAATATTTGTGGGGCAATGCAGCATTCGCATTTGCGGCTAATATGGTGCGTTCGTTCACCGACAACGGCTGGTGTGTCCAGATTCGCGGCCCGGAATCAGGCGGCAAAGTCGAAGATCTGCCGATCCACCTCTACGATGTGGGTAAGGGTCAGCAGATGAAAATCCCGACCGAAATCCTCATTCCTGAAACGCGCGAGTTCGAATTTGCCCAGGAAGGGTTTATTCCGCTTTCGTTTTACAAGAACCGCAATTACGCCTGTTTCTTTTCGGCCAATTCATGCCAGAAACCGCTGGAGACCGATGACAAGAACGTAACGGCGAACATGCGAATCAATTCACGGCTACCGTACATTTTCCTGGTTTCGCGCATAGCCCATTACCTGAAGGTGATTCAGCGGGAAAATATCGGGTCCACGAAAAGCAAGATGGTTTTGCAGGACGAACTGAACCGGTGGATAAAAAGCCTTGTGACCGAGATGAACGATCCGGGACCTGAGCTTATCGCAACGCATCCGCTCAAAGCGGCTGAAGTGACGGTGAGCGAGGTGGAAGACAACCCGGGGTTCTTCAGCGTGAGCCTGGCGGTGACCCCGCACTTTCAGATTGAGGGGATCGACATCAATCTTTCACTCGTTTCCCAGATGCCGAAGGGGAAGTAGTGTTCGTAAATGGCGTATGCATCGTTAGCAACAAAGAACGATCTTTTCATTCAATAACGAGAAAGGAGTTTTGTCATGCCAATTCCAGCAAATATGTGGCTGACCGATGATGGGGGCAAAGCCATAGAAGGTTCGGTCGACGTGGCGGGAAGGGAAAAGAGCATCGAAATACACGAATTTGAACATGAGGTGCGTATCCCCACCGACCCCGATACCGGCAAACTGACGGGAACGCGGAAGCACGAGGCGATCCGTCTGGTGAAGGCGTTTGACTCGTCGTCACCGTATCTTTACAAGGCGGTCTGCGAGGGCCAGACGCTGAACAAGGTCGAGATAAAATGGTACCGGATTGATGACACCGGTACGGAGACCGAGTATTTCAACCACAAACTTGAGGGCGTCAAGATCTGCTCTGTCAAGCCGATCATGTACAATGTTAAAGATCCTTCCAAAGAACGATATGTGCACCTCGAAGAGGTGCAGATGCGCTATCAGAAAATTACGTGGACCTACTGCGACGGAAATCTTCAAGCTTCAGATTCGTGGAAGGAAGGAAGATAAAAACGGTTATTTCCGGGGATTGATGAAACCGCCTCGTTACTAAAAAGTAAAGAGGCGGTTTCTAATGCTCCGATTCGTGACAGACATTAATGCTTCACGAGCGACACGAGTCCGATCGCCAAGCTTGCTGCTGCCATGATCAAGCCCACGGTCGGGAGGAGGACCATGTTATAAAATTTATATTCTCTTGCCATCGGCACCGAAATGATGTCGCCATCCTCGATTTCTTCATTACAGCTTTTAACCTGAAAAACATAATTTCCGAACGATGAGAAGGCCGAGACGTTCGATTTGTCCGCATTGTTCGTCATTCCTCCTGCGAGGTCAAGGTAGTAATCTTTCCGTTGATGAGGCACGAAAGCATAACCGCCCGGATATTTCACGCTGCCGCTTACATATACCATATTCTCCTTACGTGGTATTACAAGTACATCTTTGTTTTTAAGGATGGATTCGGGGTGGTCTTTTATCCGCACGACCTGATAATCTTTTGAAGCAGTCATCAGGCTGAGCCCGGCAGAAACTTCCGGTCGAATAGCCGCCTCCACAGTATTAATCGTATAAGGCGGAACCACCTTATCGGAACGAAGAATAACAATCCTGTTCGTATCTGCAAAGGATGTATAGCCGCCGGCAAGCGCGATGATCGTCTGAATTGATGTCCCATTGTTTAGAATCGGGTAGGAGCCTGGCCGAACAGCTTCACCGCTCACGCTTGCAATATTGACTGCAGAATAATCGTTTTTTACCGGAACCATAATGACGTCATGATTTTTCAGACAGAAATCCTCGGTCTGTTTCAGGTTATACGTTATTTGCTGATATTCACGTCCGTCCTCTGTTCTCTGAATAAGAATGTGCTCTGAGTCGGCATTTTCATTAAAAAAGAAGAACGATAAAAAGTCGCTGATGCGCTCATTATTATGGATCGGAATTAAACCGTTGATCCAGGCCCGAAGCCCGCTCCCACCGATGAAAACTCTGTTTGTAGCTGGAATAAGGTATAATTGATCACCCGGGTAAACATAGGGATTTTGGGAAAAATTACCCTTATAAAGAAAAGCGAGTAGATCGAAACAGCCGACGGTATCCTGGTTTTTCAAGCGTACTTCACGGAAATTAATCTCACTCAGATTCGAACTCGATATTACTTTCAGGGCGTCCCAGAGCCGCGTGGCTCCGAGAAAGCTGCAAGCGCCGGGGCTATTTACCGAACCGAAAGCGGTAATCTGCGCTGTTTTTAAACCTTCCAGAAGGACCCGGATTTGATTGGGTTTTCTCAGCTTCTGATGCATATAGTCCGCAATAGTAATTTTTGCTTTGGCAAGGGTCATTTTGCCGCCAAGAGGTATTATTCCCAGGGCAGGGACAATCAGATAATAATCTTGAGTAACGACGCCGGCATAGTTCATGGAAGGCAGATCGACAAGATAAATATGGAACACATCTCCTCCGCCGATATAGTAAGAATTTTCGTCTATTGAGTTGTCGATTTTACTTCCCACAAGAGCATTTGTTGGCATCGAGGAAAAAATAGAAAAAGCGGAAGGAGATGATTCCGATGAAGAAGTATTCGCTGCCTGAGCAGCATCTTGAGCGTATAATTGCTTTCCCAGGAATCCACAAGCAACAATAACGGCAACCTTTGGCATGAAGGAAGCAAACGCTTTGACTTCATCTACCAATGATTTTTTACCCATTGGATAAATTCTCCTTGCTAATGAACAGTATGATTATCGCGGTGCAAAATCCGGTAATTTCCGCAGCATCCCCTGTTTACAAAGAAAGGACAAGCAGGCAAACACTGAAAATAAAAATACAATAAAAGTAAAACTTCCGATAATGCTGTCGAAAAGGCCGTGGATCGAAGAAATCACTATTGCAACTATTAAACCATTCCTTAAATAAGCTGTTTCTGGCGGCAATCGTATGCGTGCCGAATAGATGATGGAGCCGAGAATTAAATAAAGCCACCCGAACAGCCCTATTGCACCCCATCCAAGAAAGATTTCAACGAATTCATTATGTGAGGACATATGTTCATCCGGATCATAAAATTTTATGAATCCATATTTGTATTTTTCGTGCTTAAAATTATCGAATCCGATACCGAAGAGATAATGATTTGCTTTTGCCATGGAAAAAGCCGCTTTGAGCAGCCCGGTGCGGATACTATTCGATTCCCACTCCGCCCGGTTAGGGTTGAAGGTACGCTGTAGCATGCCCCTGCCAAAAACACCTATTGACCCAAACGCCACAAGTAAAACCAGGAATGTCGCCCTTAAGGATCTGGCAGTGAAAGCAAAAAACGGCGGGAGAATTAACAAACCGAAAAAACTGCCTCTGGTTGCGGTCATAAGCATGCAGGCCCCATAGATAACCGAAAGGAACGAAAAAAGAATTCTCGAAAAAAATTTTTTTTCATGAATTGCCACGAACAGAACCAGCGGAAAAGAAAGATCAAGCCACGAAGCGATCTGATTGGCTTGGACCTCCACGCTGCCGCCAAACCGCTCTGTAAGTATTTTACTGGCAAGCCCCTGCTGGAAATATAAAACGATGACATAAATAATCTCTGGAAAAACCGACAGTATCAACGCAATGACCACATACCGTAAAGAGATAATGCCGAGTTCGAGAAGCATATAGATACTGAGAAAGACCAGAAAAGCAAGGAAAAATCGAAATTCACCCAACCAGAAATAATTATAGACTCCGTTATGAAGGACTGTCTGGTAAATAACGGAAACGAAAAGACCCATAATCATTATTAACAATGCGCTGCCAAGGGGAATTTTTTTTTTAGGAACAGTAATCAGATAGTGGATCAGGAGAAAGGGAAAGAATGGCACAAGGATGGGAAAGTAGTAATCATACCAAGGTGTACCTAAAATATAGTTAACGACGCCTATTGTAAGAAGCCCGTAAATAATAAAGGCAAAGCCGTTTACCTGAAGCTTATGTTTGAGAAACAATGCACAAAGTAATGCACCCATTAAAAGCGACATGATGAGTATCGCGATTTCCCCGAGTGGCTGGAGAAAAAAAACAAAAAAAAAGAGCAAAAGGAAATAGCTTCCAACGGAACGGATTTTCTTCGACGCGAACGTCATCGTTCATTGCTCTTTATCGCCTGTAAAAGCGACCGTACAAGTTCATTATTTGCAACGACATTTAAGAAGTAGAATTGATAGCCATATATACAAAAAAGCGCCATATGAAAACTGATGAAGATCAACAACATAACTAAGAGTCGATGCGGTCTTGCCTTATAGATTGGAACAAACGGAGGATCAATTACTGTCAGCAAAGAAATGTTCCTCTGTTCCTGAACACGGGCCTGTTCGAGTTCCCTTGTAAGCAGAATTATCACCTGGTTCTCGACCTCGGTTTCCCGTGCAAGATTTGAATATTGAGGAAGGAGTCTTGCGGAAAGCTCAAGGCTCGGCATAACATCCAGATTAGAAGCGGACTCGATCTGCAAAAGCTGTTGATTGTATAACTGGTTGTTTCTTTCGAGTTCTTCAAGTTCTGGAAGTGCGCCATGAAACTCCTGCTGGAGCGCTTTCATCTTAAGTTCGTTAAGAATAGCACTCGACTTTATGTCGGCATAGGTTTTCAAAGAAAGTTTCATTTGATCAGGCATGGAAAAGGCTTTATTAGCAAGCTGAAACTGTTCAAACGCCATCTGGAGGCTGTCGAGAATACGTTTGTGGTTAAAAAGATGCTCTTCGACGAACTTGCGATTGCGATGGGCAAGCCCAGTGGAAAGATCCTTTACCGATGAATCGATCAGTGTAAATGCAAAATTACACATTAATCTCGCCGTATCTGCGGATGGGTGATAACACGAAACAGTGTAAGAAACAATTTTTTCAAAGCCCATGCTTCCCTTTACTGTGGTTTTAAACTCAACATACTTTTTTATCCTTTTTAATGCTATTTCGAATTTTGCCGGATATCTGTCAATATGCCACACTTTATATAAATTAAATTGCTCGATGATACGCTTCTTGACCGCCGCGCTGTTGAAAATAATTTCGACCTGGTCGTACATAATCGACGTTCCACCTATCAGCGGGATCCCCATAACAGCGGCGCCAACCGTTGACCCTTCGGCCGGTGGCAGGAATGTCACCTCGGACTTAAACTCTGGATGTGTAAAGAAAAAGGCGGACACAAATGACCATATGAAAATGATCGTGGAACTAACACAAAGAACGGCCCTTTTTTTCCAGAGAAACAATAGAAACTCATTCACCGAATTACCACCTTTATTGTAAAAATCTCAATAATAAAGTAATATTATGAAATTAAGATACGATTTACAAAAATACTTAATGGTTATAAGTTTTGGTAGAATTTTAATTGTATTTTACAGCCGGGGCTTTATATATAGTCGTGCGATGGATTTAAATGAATAACCCTATCTGCATTATTACAAGCGCAGGCGGTGAGCAGATGTTTTTCAACGTCATCGGGGAGTCGATGCAGCGTTCTGCAACGATAATTATAAATTGAGGAAATGATATGACTACAACATTGTTGGTATTTACTAAAAATGAAATTGACGGCATGAGGGTAATCATGCCACAAATTAATACTGAATGGTGTAATCAAATATTGGTTGTCGATGGTAATTCAACGGATGGCACCGTAGAATATGCGCGCGAAATGGGGTATGAGGTATATATACAAAATAAACCAGGACTAAGAAACGCCTATCAAGAAGCATGGCATCTGATAAAGAGTGATTATGTAATTACTTTTAGTCCGGATGGAAATTCACCGCCCGAATATATACCAAAATTAATCGATAAAATAAATGAAGGATACGATATGGTAATTGGCTCTCGTTATTACCAGGGAGCAAAAAGTAAGGATGACGATGTAATAACTGCTTTTGGGAATTGGCTTTTCACAACAACGATAAATTTACTACATAAGGGTAATTATACCGATGCGATGACTATATATAGAATTTATAAAAAGGATTTGTTTTACCGCCTCGGATTAAATGAAAATTCCACCTATTCATTATATGAAAAATTTTTTTTTACAAGTATAGGCGTGGAACCCGTATTGTCGGTTCGGTGCGCAAAGGAAGGGCTAAAAACAGCCGACATAGCGTGTCCTGAGCCGCCGAGAATCGGCGGAGAACGGAAGCTCCAAATTGTCAGATGGGGTTTAGCGTATATGGCACAAGTTTTAATTGAAAGGTTTATTTCGAAAAGGAATATCCGTACCGGGAAAACGGAAAAAATTTAAACGAAAATGTTCGTTCATGAAGCTGTACAGTTTTATCAAACAAAAAAACAAAGGCATGCTGTCTGCTTTTGTAGTCCTCTATAGTATAGCTTTGATCCTCTTATTATTGAGTAATTATAATTATGTCTGGACACAACCGGAAGAGTTTAATTGGCGTGAATATATACTTGCCGATGGAACAGATATAAGGTTGCACGATCTTTATAAAATATTTGATTGGCAGACATTCGAGTATGAAGCGCGCACCACGCGGCCATTATCATCAATGGCTGAGATAATTGATACAAAATTTCGTGTTTGGCTTTGGAAATATATAATTCCACATCCAAGTTTATCTATTACGTGGGTTTTGTTGCTATTAATAAGCCCTCTTGTTTTTTATAAATTTCTCCGTAATATTGGAATTGGAAAAACACTATCGATAGTTATTTCTTGCTTATATGTAACTAATCCGGCGACCCTATCATTAGTGGTGGTCAATTTCCGGCCGTCCAAGCCGGTTGCTAATTTTGCAATTTTATTGTGTTTATATATAGCATCATCAATTAATAAAAGATCGATTGATCCAGGTAGTACTAACAGTCGGCACATCAATCCATTAAAAAATTATTACATCCTGTGTTTGGTAATGCTTATTTCATTTTTTTTCGATGAGACAGCACTTATTTCTTACGTAGCCGTACCTTTGTTTTTTCCGAAGGTGGTTTTTGCTAATGTAAAAAGAATCATTGTTTTTATTATTATTCCAATAATAACATATTGTTGCTGCTATAAATTATTCCCATTTTTTGGCAAACTGGCTGGATATTCCGGAAATAGTATCGCAAGCATAACAGAACACCATACGATAATAAATAATTCAACGGGGAATATAATTGATAAATTGGGCGGGCTATTTACTACAGGATGGAAACTGGTTACTGCTGATATGTTTACAAACATAAAAATATTTTTGTCAGATAGCTTTGGATTAGTTAATCCGTCATTATCGCCATCATACGTATATAAATTTCTGTGGGCCGCTACTGTATTGCTGTTAGTTTTAATAGTCATGGCGATAGTAATTAAATTATTTCGTTATATTCATAATAATAAAATAATTATTAAATCCAATCATTATACCATTGGTTCTGCATCTGTTGCTGCGCTGGTGGTGGTTACAGTGTTTGCAAATTTGTTGCTTCACCTTGTAGATAATCATATCTGGGGATTGCATTGGCTCAGTACTTTTTGGGCGATTTTTTATTATATTTTGGTCGCAATAATATTAAATAAAATCAATTTAAATTATTTATTAATGTTTACTGCTTCTATTTTTATTATAAGCACCTCATATTATAATTTTCTGTATGTTAATAATTCATTTAAAAAGTTCTTTTATTATCGTTCTATCGATATCAAAGATATCTGGACGTACAGGGTAAATAGATTCCAAGTGGTTATTGATAAAAACGATGAAAATTATAAGTTGACTAAATATATTTGGAAAGAACACAATAATATTTCAGTTATTCAACATATACCTACTGAGTTGTATTATTTAGTACATGATTTAAGGCTTGTTATACCAGGTAAAACATACGCTCAAAGATGGTCAGTGTTTGATGGTCATGTTAACACGTTTTCTTTGATAAGATCTGGTCGCCCCGGAAACAATTATTTCACGGTGTTACCTGAGAGGTAGTATCGGGTATGGTATAGAGGATATAGGCGCCACCTTTAGCGACGATGGGTAAGTTTAACCGCCAATCTGACAATGTCAAAATATCGATAACCCCGAATTCCTTCCTGATTTTCAGCCAAGTTACCGCATCTCTTTCCTGCCACAGTTTTTTATAAATACACGGAATGGTTCCACTGTTTCTAGAGGCGCTGTTTACTTTTATCGGAGGAATAAAGATATTCAAGCCATAAATTTTTTTTAAAATGTTGTTCAGGCATGGACCAGACTCTGGCGCGTATAAAAAACCGTCAAGGGCTCCCGGATCGATCGGCGTTGATCTGCGTATCGACATTTGAATAGGATACGATGCTTCCGAAGAAAGTAAAAGCATTCCTTTCCTCATCGAGGCTACCCTGAGTACCGGATCGGTGATTTTTAATTTATCTGTACTGAAATTAAAGACATGCGACAGGATAACCACAGAAAGTATAAGTAAAGTAAAAACTGTTGCTCGGTAAAG
The DNA here is from genome assembly GCA_049514575.1 of Chitinispirillaceae bacterium. Classification (GTDB taxonomy): domain Bacteria; phylum Fibrobacterota; class Chitinivibrionia; order Chitinivibrionales; family Chitinispirillaceae; genus BOG-1184. Next base: position 44,589 of record JBEKUX010000011.1, read on the forward strand.
AACAATAATGATTTTACTGTTATCACCAATAATTTTATTTAAAAAGCCCGGACAAACTGTTGAAATTAAAATTGGCAAAGGCAGCAAAATCATAAAAATGAGTTTTCCTATTGTTTGAATATCTTTCGTTGTATTAAAAATATGCAGTGTTGTTTGGGGTAAGAATATCTTTAGGCCCAATGAGGTAAGAATAAAAAGAGAAAAAACAACCTTATCCGTCAGGGTATTGTTCTTTGTTGTCAAAAGGCCAAGTAATAAAGGCATAAACATTACATTGTTTAAATTTATATATCTTCCGGGCATTAGTACGTGCAGGTTTGGCAATATTTCCGGCGGCAAGTAAGTTATGGTTGATAAAAATGATGATAATAAAAACGATACAATGAATAACCTGAAGACAAATAGCGATTCAGGGTTGTCTGTTTTACGAAAACGGATAACAATAAAACTCACGATAGACCCTAATAAGGCTATAAAAAAACCCGGCGACAAGTAATTAAAAGGAATGCGATGATAATCCCAATATTTAATAAAACTTGTAATATAAGCGATTTTTTCCTGAGAATTTAATGAAGGTAAATCTTTAATAAAAGAATATTGATAAAGGAAACTAATGATAGTGATAAAAAATCCATACATGAAGTATAATGTTATTTTCCTGAAATCTCCTTTGCGTTCGCAACGGAACAAGAACACAACAATGGCGACTAGTAATATGCAGTATGCCCCCGTAGAAGGATGAACACATGGAGCAACACCCAGCAGAAAGCCACCCGTTTTAAGGTAACCGGAATTAAATAAACCAATGACTAGCAGAATAAAAACTAATCCGATTCTTCCATAAGAATGAGGGGATTCCATGAATAAAATTGGATAAACAACACCAAAACCGACATAAGACAAATAACAAATAAAAAAGGGTACTACTAACGACAGTAAAACATTTCTACTGACCGAAAAAAAAAGTACGGTCAAAGCTTGAAATGATACGGCCCCTATTATCCCGGCAACAACACGAGAAGTATTGGCTTCGGAAAGACCGGAATGCAGTAAAAGAGCGCTTATTTGATTTAATATTGTCCACGTTTTAATAAGGTGCATATACTGAGGGATTATGTGCGAAGGATATTTCACAATTCCGGCAAGGACCTGACCAGCCTCAACACTCACCTGCCATTCAGGAAAAAGTCCTGCGCCGACTAAAAATCCGAATATGCCTGAAGAAAACATTAAGAATAATAATTGATATTTATAAGGTAGCCTGATATCTACATCTTTTTTAAATATATTGATCATTTTCAAACCCGTTATAGTGTAGATACTTTTTTAATAACCGATGCGGCTTTCGATAATATATAGCGGCCGATTTTTGAGAGTTGTATGCATTTTACCAATGTATATACCCAGTACACCCATCATGAGCAGTATAATACCGCCTAAAAATAGAAGCGTAACCATCATTGCAGGCCAGCCCGGAAGATGCATACCAAAAAAAACTCTCTCTATAATAATGCTTATCAAATAGACAAAAGCGCAAAACGAGACAAAAAAACCAATGAAAAGAGATAAATAAAGCGGACGTTCTGAAAAGTTCGTAATGCCACGGATAAATTCATTTCCCGGATTCAGGCTTTTAAATAATGAAAACTTGGTTTTCCCGGCGAAGCGCGCTTCCCGTTCGTAGAACACAAAGGTTTGCTTGAAACCTATCCATCGTACTAAACCTCTCATGAATGGATCGTATTCGTTTAGTTTAATAATCTGATCGACTGCACGCCGTGAAATAAGCTTAAAGTCACCTGTGTTTTGAGGGATATCTATTTCGGAGAAAAAGTTAATAATATTGTAAGCACGCTTTGTCGCCCACATTTTAATAGGATTTTCTCCTTTACGTTTGGTACGCGTTGTATGTACCACATCAAATCCCTCTTTATATTTTTGAAGAAGCACCGGTATTAATTCGGGTGGATCCTGCAAATCAGCATCCATATATATAACAGCATCCCCCTTTGCATGTTTTATTCCAGCAATAACGCAAGGCGTAACCCCAAATGTGCGGGACATATTAATAACTTTTATCCTTTGATTTTTCTCCCTGAAATTAAGCAGCATCTCTAATGACGCATCGGATGAAGCATCATTAACAAAAACAAGTTCATATTCAAAATCAATTTTTGTCATGACGGCTTCAATTCTCCGGATTAGCTCAGGAAGTACCGCCTCTTCATTTTTAAATGAAAAAACAACGGATAACAACATGGATAATTACCTTTCGAAGAGGATTCTGATTTTTAAATAGAGGTAAACTTTCGCTCTAATTTTTGAGAAGCCATTTGAATTATGTGATTGGTAGTTTCCAGACCAAATTTTTTATTAATCATACTGAGATAGCGTGGATTAGTATAATAAGCATTAAAAGCGAAATCTCTGAATCGCAGCACCTCTGCCCCGGTTAAATACTTTGTTGGCAACGGAAGCGTATCAATGGAGTATTGTGAATAGCCGTCCCATTTTTCAGGTAAAAGCCAGTTATTTTTTAATGCGATTTCGTATAACTGGGAACCTGGGTATGCCATAGCGCAATAAATATTGGCCCATTCAGCGTTGATATTCAGCATTAATTTGAAGGTGTCCATCATGGTGTCATAATCATCCTCCGGTAATCCGAATATATAATTAGCACAAATATGAAATCCCATTGCATAACTCATGCTGACGACCTTGTCAACATACTCTGGTTTATAGCCTTTTACCGTGTCTTCGATAACCCTCGTATTGCCCGATTCAAACCCGTACGCGAGCCAGTTAATACCCGCAGCTTTCATTTTTTCAAGCATTTTTTCAGTGACGGTATTTACCCGAGCATACGCCCACATATTTAAATCATATTTCCGTTCTATAATCTTGTTGCACAATTCAATGACCCTACGTTCGTTAATAGCAAACATTTCATCAACAATTTTAATGTTCCGGACACCATAGGTAGTAACCAGAAAATCTAATTCTTCGATGACCTTTTCTATTCCTCTGTATCGGATTGTATTTACGCCAAAAAGTGAATTTATGCAACAAAAAGTGCATTTAAAAGGGCATCCCAGATTGGTATAAAGAACCGCATAGGGTTGTCGATGCGCAAGATCATCGAAACAATGCCAGTTATGTGCGCGGTAGTTTTTCATCGGGAGCAAATCCCACGCGGGTCTTGTCAGATTATCAAGATCTTTAATAACCGCGGGCCGTGGATTTGCCATTATTGTTCCGTTACTTTTATACCAAAGGCCTTCAATAGTGAAATGATCTGTTTCTTTTTGTTTCAGAGCAAAAATTAATTGTGGTAATGTAACGAACCCTTCACCTTGACAAACAAAATCAACAGACCCATTATTAAGAGTTCTCTCCGGAAGAGCGCTCGGATGAAGACCAAATAACATTGTTTTGATTTCAGGATTATCTGCATGAAGATATTTTATTATTTCCTCAGCCCCAGTCATGTTCATCGTTGAGGCGGACGGATTAGTCCCTGAAACGACAATCACGGCCAGAAGCGGATTAATATCGACGATTTTTTTTGCGGTTTCCTGGTATGACCAACCCTCTACCTCCGCATCGATTAAAACGACCGAGAATTGTTGTTCCCGTAAATAACCCGCCAGCAGTGCGCCCCAAAGAGGCGGTTCTATCGCCGTCAGTTTAAAATCACTTAACTTGCCATAAATTGTTTTTTGGCTTCCCGGTTTTATCAATAAACAATCTGTTTTATTCATCCAAGTGGTTCCTTTTTATAAACCATTAAGGAGGTTGCAAAGGGAAATAATATTTTCATGCTCAAGATCCGGAAAGTTGCCAATATAGTAACCGAAAAAATGAACATGTTCAATATGCGGATATGCCGTCCACTCATTCTCGGAAACATACGGACGGAGATAGGGTTGACGTAATTGGTTGCCTCCGCCCGAACTTCCCCGCCTGAACTCGACCCTCGCTTCAGTCAAGGCTGATTCAATCTTGTTGCGCAATGTTTTGTCTGGCTTTGTTAAAATCAAATTAAATGCATAGTTGCTGCTGCCCTTAAGGTCAAAATCGGTATAGTACTTATCTTTATTCAGATAATCTAAGAATATTCCGAAATTCTTGTTGCGCTTTTTAATATTCTCATCCAACCGTTTTAATTGATTCCTTCCGAGAACAGCTCCGATTTCAGTGCCACGTACATTGTATGAAGGGTAAAGAAAAATGAAGTCTGGAGAAAGTGCAGGATTTTCTTCGACATATTTTTTCCGGGTAGTAGGATCTAATGCCTCACGGGCCATTCCGTGGGAACGAAGAATTCTTAATATTTCATAAATCAATTTATCATTCGTACATATCATACCGCCTTCCACGGTGGACATGTGGTGCGCATAATAAAAAGAAAAATTTGATAGTAAACCAAATGACCCAAGCTTTTTACTTCGGAATGTAGCTCCGTGGGATTCGCACACGTCTTCAATTAAATGGATACCCCTGTCTTTACATGCCAATAGCAGTTTATCCGATAAACCGTTAAAGCCCTGCACGTAGGTAATAAAAACCGCTTTCGTCTTTTTCGTCATTTTTTTAATGACTTGGTCAACATCTATGCATAAATTCCTTGGATTGATATCGACGAAGACAGGAGTAAACCCATTTTGCAGTACCGATGCGATATCGGAAACCCAGGTTAGGGTAGGGACAATGATTTCTCCCGTGCCATAGCGATGCTTTAATAACGCCATGGTAAGCAAATTTGCTGAAGCGCCGGAATTTACATAGACAGAATATTTCACTCCCAGCCATTTTGACCATTCCTGCTCGAAAGCGTATACATTTTCCGATTGCGTCAATCGCGGGCAACCCTTTAAAAAATCAATAAGAACGCCGAGGTCCTCGCGGGTAATGTTGTTTTCCATTAACGGCCAATTTAAATGCATACCTGCTCCTGTAAGATCTGACGTATCATCGGATGCCCTCGGATATTACGAATTTTATTATATCCTCATCGCTCATTTTGTTTTCGCGCGCAAGTTCTTCCCGATTGGTAGCTTTTGTCGTATACGTATCCTGGTATCCAAAGGTATAAACCGGCACAGTTAAATGGTTTTTTAAAACGACACTCGAAACAACACTGTCAAGTCCGCCCTTTTGAATAAAAGCTTCTTCTATCGTAAGTATTAATTTGCCTCCTTTTAATACTTCCACGAAAGCGGTTTCATTAAAGGGTCGCAATAAGAAAAAATCGATAACACCTACCGAATAGCCTTGCGAAGAGAGTTTTTCGCCTATTCGAACCGCTTTATGGGTCATATAACCTGTCGAAATGATGATAATATCTCTGCCGGTTCTGATTTTTTTAAACCCATGGTCCCAGGGAATGTTTTGATTTTCACTATAAAGATGTCCCAATGGTTTACTGTCCAAACGCAGGTATTTTGGGCGTCGATACTGAAGCGAGTAGTCGACAAATGCTCTTGTAATGACCGGGTCGCAAGGTGAAAAAACATCGATATTAGGCAGTGTCCGCATTATAGAAATATCCTCAAAACAATGATGAGTCGGTCCGGACATTTCATAGCTTGCCCCAGCACCAACCCCTATCAGATTAACATTTATTGGCCTGTATTGTGACATGATCGATAAATTGACCCGTATTTGTTCAAAACACCGCATGGTGATAAATGGTGCAATGGCATATGCATACACCGTGTAACCTTCAAGAGCTAAACCTGCTGCAATGTTAATCAGGTTTTGTTCTGCTATCCCGACATTAAAGAATCGATTTGGGTGTTTTACCCTGAGCGCGTCCAATGCGGGTGCGCCGAAATCGGCAGTTAAAAAAAAGACATCCGAACGATCCTGCATTACATCGGTGATTCGATCAATTAATGCATCACGCATGGTATTATATTTTATTTTTTGCATCGTATTTTTCTAGTATCTCTTCAACTCGCTCTTTTGATAATGATTTAACATGGCAAAGAGGATCCTTTTCTAATTCCGGGATATCTTTACCTTTTGTTGTTTCAGCCACGACGACCATTGGAAAAGCATCTTCCTCTTGACTGAACTGCAAAAGTATCTGATAAAGCTTTTTAATATCATGACCATCAACACGAGCGGCTTTCCATCCAAACGCGATAAATTTTCGTTCCAAGGGATGCAGACCCAAAATCTCACTTTGATTACCCAACATTGATCGATTATTATCATCAACAATAAGGACCATATTGCCTAACTTGTTATGTGCAGCAAACATCACTGCTTCCCATATTGCACCTTCGTTCAGCTCACCATCACCACAGAGGACATAAACTTTCCTATTGATTTGTTTCTCTTTTAATGCTAAAGCAATACCGCAGGCGACACCCAGTCCGTGACCCAACGAACCGTTGATGGTTTCAATTCCCGGTATTCCAACATCCGGGATTGCAGTAAGAAAAGATTCGGCATTTCCGAATGTTTCCAGTTTTTCAAAGGGGAAAAACCCCATATCCGACAAGATTGGGTACAGCGCTATGCCACCGTGTCCTTTACTGACAATAAGACGGTCGCGAAGTTCATCGGATGGATTTTGGGGCGTGGCATGGATAATTTTACCATAGTAAAGCACAACAAATATCTCAATCGGGGATAATGACGATGCGATTCGAGATTCAGGAACGCGAATATGCGCTTTTAATGTTTCAGTCCAAACCCATCGCGCTTTTTCTTCTAAATACTGAAAATTTTCTACCATTATCCAATCCTATTTGACGGCTTTTCTCGGATGATTTTCAATAAAGCTCTTTATTTCTCTCTGCTCTCTATCCTGAAAACTCTGGCTATAATCTTCTTCATAAGAATCATAAAAAATTATCCGGCTTCCTTCGGATTCAATTTTTATCGGCACATGTATTAATTCACTTAATTCTTCCCGAACGTTTTTTTGCTGCGAAGGGGGTACAAACAGCAATAAAAACCCCCCTCCCCCCGCACCGGTTATCTTTCCTCCAATAGCGCCGCTTTGTCTTGCCCTTTCATATAATCTGTTTATTTTATTATTTGAAACCTGTTTACTTAGTCCCCGCTTTAATCCCCATGCTTGATGAAGCAATTCACCAAACCTGCTTATACAGGTATTGCTGTTAAGTATCGATACCCCTTCATCAACCATTTCTTTCATTTGAAGAAGCATTTTTTTTTGTTTTATTAGACTGCGGACATAACTGTCCGCGACATCTGAGGCTGTTCTTTTTATGCCGGTGTAAAAAAGCATTAAATATGAACGCAATTCATCCTGGCGTGCTTTTGATAATGTTAAATTTTGCACATCGATTTCACCGCTGGGATGGAAAACAATTTTATTCAATCCTCCGAAAGCAGCGGCAACCTGGTCTTGGGATCCTACCGTTTCTCGAATCATGTTTTGTTCTATGTGGATACTCTCCTGTGCTAGTTGCATTTTGCTGACAATTTTACCTGTCCAGGCATACAAGGAGTGCAATAAACCGACCGTAAACGATGAACTTGATCCCATGCCACTGCGCGCAGGCAGGTCTCCATCATGATGGATTTCCATTCCTCTGTTGATTTTTAAAAAACGGATTGTTTCACGAACAGCGGGGTGCTGTACTTCTTCAAATTTTTGACATAACTCAACTTTGGAATATACAACACGAAATTTATGCTCAAAAAAAGGCGGAAGTGCTCTGCAGGTGATGTAACAATATTTATCTATTGTTGTACAAAGAACGCTGCCGCCATATTTTTTATACCATATCGGATAATCGGTACCTCCGCCAAAAAAAGAAATTCTGAAAGGTGTTCTGCTGATTATCACGGGTTGTCTCCTTTTAAAAATGTTGTTGCCTTTGCATAGTCTTCAGGTGTTCCGATATCAATGAAGGTGCCTTCGGTACCACAGCCATAAAGTTTCCGACCAATCCACAGAGGAAATACGTCCCGTTCAAGCGAAACACACCTTTGGGTAGGGATTGATAAAATAAGTTGTTTATTCATAAAATATATCCCTGCGTTTATTAATCCCGGTTCGGAACATCCTCCTTTTTCGTCAAATTTTAAAATAATTCCCTGGGAATCAATTTCAACCCTTCCATAACGAGACGTATCTGCAACCTTTGTCAAAAGCAGACTGCATAATGCATCGTTGGAGGTATGCCAGTTCCAAAATGAAGCAATATCCGCACTATAAAAAGAATCCCCATTTAATACCAGAATTTGGTCTGAGATAAAATGGGAAAGTGCGTTTCTCAAGGCTCCCGCAGTACCAAGGGGTATTGGTTCTTGAGAATATTCAATTTTTAATGCTTTATAGGCGTCTCCGAATGTTTCCTTTATCCTGTCCCCCATATAACCGGTACAAAGCACGACACGGCTGATGTGGAAGCTTAATAATTGATCAAACAGATACGCTATGAATGGGCGGCCGAAAATTTCCGCTAACACTTTTGGTCTGTCAGCGATAACAGAACGGAGCCTTGTTCCAAAACCTCCGGCAAGAATAACAGCGGTTATTTTTGATAATTCGGAAGAAGACATTTTTTGACTCAGCAGGCAGTAGACATTTCTTTGGCATCAGCAGACATAATGTATCAATGTGAGATATTAAATATTTTTAAAAACATTTCGTGGCAACATACGATACCCCTTCAACAACTCAATAATGCCATCATCTAAAGATTTTTTCGCTTCAAAACCGGTTTCTCGCAATCGTTGATTTGAAACAATATAATTGCGTTTATCAGGATCACCCCTGATCTCAGAAAAGTGGACAAACAATGAAGGGACATGTTCTTTGATTTTTAGAGCAATTTCTCCTTTTGATAGGTTGGCCGTATCGAGTCCGACATTATAAGCTTTTCCAATCATTCGGGCAGCATTTTTTATACAATGATGGAAGCAGTCGGCAATATCCCGGATATGAACAAAATTTCGTTTAAAGTCCTTCTCGAAAATCACAAGGTAGCCATCGGTTATTGCGGCATATACAAAATGATTGACTAAAAGGTCAAGTCGCAGCCGGGGAGACATTCCAAAAACAGTGGCAAGTCGCAATGTGATGGCATTGGGGCTGTTCAGCAACTCTGCTTCGGCCCGCACCTTCGTCTGCCCATATAAGGTAATTGGTTCCAACGGTGTTTCTTCAGTACAAAAGGTATTGCCCGTTTTTGTTCCATAACCGCTGTTTGTATTTGGAAAAACTATCAATTGATTTGGAGACCGAAGGCGATTGATTAACCGAATTGCCTCAAAGTTAACGGATTGAGCGAGCCATGGGTCTCGATCACAGGCTGGCGCTCCGACAATTGCCGCCAGAGGAATGATAATATCACATTTTTTCAAGGACTGTTTCACACATGATTCGTCTCTTACATCACCCCGAACAAAATCGAACGAGTCGTTTCCACAAAGATGAAAAAGAGAATTCTGGCCATACATGAGATTATCAATAACAGTAACCTTGTAGCCTGCAACAAGCAAATGTTCGCATAATATCGAGCCCAAATAACCTGCGCCGCCGGTAATCAAGACATGATTCATCATAGGAGTTCCTTATTTTTAGTTTACATAATAAAAATACATCAGGTCCACCACCCTAATCTATTTTTACTGTTGAAATTGACAGTAGTCTCTTTGATGGGGTATATTTTTTAACAATTATGCTTGAAATTGGCACCAATGGTATCAGAGCCGATACACAAACGGCATCGCTGACAACGCGCGATTTACACAAAACGCTGCGCTCCCCCTATACCCACCTTCTCTTGATTTTTACCGCGTCGCGTGTAGTGTACTATATGCTCGGCGTACGATTCGATGCCGTTGGAGTACCGGTTTATATTCAATTTATTGACCCGGAACTGCTGCGGAATCATTTGCTGCAGAGCCTGTTCTACCTGCACTGGCAGCCGCCCGGGTACAACCTGTTTCTGGGTGTTATCCTCAAGATGTTCCCGCACCCACATGCGTATACGGTTGCTTTTCATATGATTCATCTTATCAGTGGGGCGGTGATGGTGTGTTTCCTGTTTTATATGATGAGAAGCATCGGTGTTGGGCTACGACTTGCGCTCATTGTAACAGCACTGTTTATCATATCGCCGGGCGTTGTGCTCTTTGAGAATTGGTTATTCTATGAGTATCAGATGGCGTTTTTGCTGATAGTCAGCGCCGGACTTCTGTTTCATTTTTTTGCGCACCGAAGAGTGGCCAGTGCCATAGTATTTCTGATATGCCAGTTCTGGCTGGTGATGGTGCGGAACCAATACCACCTGATGTACTTTACGGTGGTTTTTGTTTTGTTATTGTATTTCACGAAGCACAATCGGAGATTGATTGTCGGCGCTGGTTCAGTGCTTCTTGCCATGATACTGGCGCTTTACCTGAAGAACCAGATATTGTTTGGCCATTTTGCGAGCAGCACATGGATGGAAATGGGCATGGGCCCTCTTCTTCTGCACCAACTCACCCCCGAAGAACGGAGTTCCTTTGTTTCTCAAGGCAAGCTCTCCCCAGCCGCGGAGACAGAACAACATACGTATCCATCGATTCTCGGGGTTCCTCTGTCGTCCTTTCGCCCCTATATCACCATGCCGGCCAAGACCTCGATCCCGGTGCTCGATGAGGAACTTAAACCTTCGGGTGCAGTCAATTACAACAATGTGGGGTATCTTGAGGCGCAAAAGCTTTATAAGAAGGACATACGGTTCATTATGGCGCACTACCCTATAGCCTATGTACGGTCAGTCGTCATCGCGTGGTTTACCTACTTTATGCCCCCTGACGACTTTCTTTTTTTCACTAATAACCTGGCGCATATTCGCGGGATCCAGCGGTTTTTCGACATCGTTTTTTTCGGGCAATTTAAGCAGGCGCCCGGCAAGGCGCTCCGGCAACAGTATGCCGCAGGCGCGAAATTTTCTCTGGTGTTGTATACAGGAATTTTCCTGCTTTTCGGGTTGCCGGCACTGTTTATCTTCGGCTGCCGTTATCTGTACCTGGGCATCCGCAGGCGTACGCTCGATAGGCCGAAGGCGCTGCTTTTGGGCTTCATGCTGTTCAATATCGCCTATTGCTCCGCGAGCGCAAACTTTCTGTCAAGCTTTGACAACAACCGTTACCGGTTTCCGGTGGACGGCTTTTTCGTCGTAATCGCGGCACTCACGCTCGACCAGGTATGGAAAAAATTCCTGCCTTCAGTTAGGCGTTACAAAGCTGCCAGCCGCACGATACAGTCTACCCCAGTCGAGAAGAGGATGCTGTCGCATGAAAAACGGAATCATGCTTAAGGGTAATCTGACGTTGAAAGAAGAAATGAATTCGGACAGACATGCTCAGTTTTCATCAGAGAGACAAAACTATTGGAATGCTTTCGCGGCAAAGGCACCGCGGTATTACCAGAACCGATTGGGCGAAGTCTACGAGTTTCTGGTTCCGCCGGGTGTACGGGTGCTTGAGCTTGGTTGCGGGCAAGGAGACTTGCTGGCAAGGTTACGACCGTCATACGGTGTCGGAGTAGATTTCTCTCCCCCCATGATCGAACACGCCAAAGTGCGCCATCCCGGTCTTACATTTATTCAAACGGATGTGCACAGTCTTGATCTCCGCGAGCAATTCGACGTGATCGTCTGTTCCGATTTCGTCAACGATGTATGGGATGTGCAGCAGGTGTTCCGTATTGCGGCAGCGCACTCACATCAGGGGACACGCTTGATTCTCAATACGTCCAGTAAAGCATGGGAAGTGCCGAGACGGGCTTCCGAAAGGATCGGCCTAGCGCGGCGTGTCCTTCCGCAAAACTGGCTGACTGTTGAAGACATCTCCAACTTGCTGTATCTTGTTGACTTCGAAGTCATCCGTTCATTCCAAGACATAATGTGGCCCTTCCGCACGCCTTTCGTTGCTACCATGCTGAACCGGTATCTGGTAAAACTAACGCCGTTTAATTGGTTTGGGCTTACCAATTTTATCATTGCAAGACCCACTCCTAAAGCACCTGTCTCTGGTACGGAACCGGTTGTCAGTGTAATTATACCGGCACGAAACGAAGAAGGAAATATTAAAAATATTTTCGACCGAGTTCCCGCGATGGGCGCAGGAACCGAACTAATCTTTATAGAGGGACACTCGACCGACAATACCAGCTCTGCCATTGAGCGAGAGATTGCCTCGCGGCCGGGTTGCCGGGCGAAGCTTTTCCACCAGACGGGCAAAGGCAAAGGAGACGCCGTACGACTTGGTTTCGCAAATGCAGCGGGAGACCTGTTGATGATTCTGGACGCAGATTTAACGGTCCAGCCCGAAGACTTGGTGCGGTTCTATGAGGCTTGGCGTTCCGGAAAAGGAGAGTTCATAAATGGCGTTCGCTTGGTTTACCCAATGGAAAGAGAGGCAATGCGCTTTATTAACCTCATTGGAAATAAATTATTCAGCATTTCTTTTTCTTGGCTTCTTGGCCAAAGCATCAAGGACACTCTCTGCGGCACAAAGGTATTGAGCCGCAGGCATTACGAGTTAATCGCGGCCAACCGTTCCTATTTCGGTCTGCTCGACCCGTTTGGTGATTTCGACCTCATCTTCGGTGCTGCACGGTACAACCTGAGAATCGCCGATCTTCCGATTCGTTACCGCGAGCGTACCTACGGTGAGACGAACATTCAGCGGTGGCGCCACGGGTTGCTGCTTCTGCAGATGGTCCTTCTCGCGCTGAGGAAAATAAAATTTATTTAAAATAAAAAGGAAAAAGGCGGCATGGATAATCGTGAAAGCCGGGAGGTTCGGCACGGTCAGAAATTAGCACAGACAAATCCTGAAACCGTTTGGGGATGGAATTCACCGGCAGGAGTAATTCGGGCAAAAAGAAGAGCCGCCATGATTTCCGCTTCGGCCCACCTCGACGGTGCGAAACGGGTGCTTGAAATCGGTTGCGGTACGGGGTTATTTACTGAACTCTTTTTTAAGGCAGGACCAGAGACGATCGTTGCTGTTGACATTTCGCCCGAACTGCTTGCTATCGCACAGAAACGGTCGCTTCCTTCGAACAGGGTGATCTTTAAATGTATACGTTTCGAGGAACTTGAAAAAACTGAACCCTTTGATGCCGTCGTGGGTTCTTCCGTTCTTCATCATCTTGTCATGCCGGATTCGCTGTTAACTATGGCGAGGCTTATGAGGAGCGGCGCATACCTGTGCTTTACAGAGCCAAACATGCTTAATCCCCAGATTGCTTTACAAAAAAATATACCATGGCTTAAGTGGATGATGGGAGATTCACCGGATGAAAAGGCTTTTTTCCGCTGGCAGCTTGCGAAAACCCTTGAAACTTCAGGTTTCACCAACATAACCATCAAACCCTTTGACTGGTTGCATCCGGCAACGCCCCCCCGCTTAATTCGTGTGGTACGTGCAATGGGGATTTTTATGGAAAAAATGCCTTTTCTGCGCGAATTTGCCGGATCATTATGTATTTCAGCAAAAAAATCCTGATGGCGGTATATGCGGTATATTGGGTATATTTATTTCAATTTCTCCTGAAAAACCACTCATCAAAATGGTGAAACCGAAATGATGGTAAAAGCCTGTCTTATATATCCTCGGGATCTGAATCTGAATTTTTTTCCCCTCGGGATGGGTTATGTCGGCTCCTTTCTGAAGGAAAAAGGCCACCAGGTGACGTTTTTTGACATCACCAAACATGAAGTGGGTCTGCTGTCGCAATTAAAAGCTGATCCGCCTGATATTGCGGGGTTGAGCATCACGACCCCTCAACTGTTTCTTGCCCGGAGTATTATCAGGGACATCCGGACCACGCTCCCCAAGACCAAGATTGTTGCGGGCGGTATCCATCCTTCGTATTTCAAGGAGCAGTTCATCCGTGAAAACGATGTTGATTTTGTGGTTTACGGTGAAGGCGAGGTTACAATGGATGAATTGTGCCGTTCAATCCCCACCGGAGATTTTTCACAGATTAAAGGTTTGATTTACAGGGAAGGGGATCGCATCACTGTTAATCCGCCACGCGAGCTGATTCTTGATCTTGATACAGTACCTTTTCCATTGCGTGAGGCCGTCAATTACGATTCGTACCTTCAACCGCCGGGTCTGATAAGGGGGATTTGGACGAAAAGAAGCGCAAACCTTACCACAAGTCGGGGGTGTCCGGGCAGGTGTACGTATTGCGGGGTCAATTATCTGTGGGAGAAAAAATACCGGAGGCGTTCTACAGACAATGTACTGAAGGAAATTGATGCCTTGGTTGAACAATATGATGTTGACGGCTTGTATTTCATGGATGATACTTTTTTAATGAATGAGCATTGGGTCAGAGATTTCTGCGAAAAACTGATAAAAAAACATTATCGGCTGAAGTGGTCATGCTATGGTCGTATCGATACCGTAACTCCGGGCATGCTTGAAGCCATCCGGGAGGCCGGTTGCGTGCAGGTAGAATACGGCATCGAAAGTTGCTCAGACCGTATCCTCGCGGCGGTCAATAAAAAAGTAAGCGTTGTTCAGATCAGGGATGCTGTCCGAATGACAAAAAAGGCTGGACTCCGTGCTCTCGGCTCTTTTATCGTAGGTTTTCCCGAGGATAATGAGAATGAGCTGATGGAATCCCTGAAGACCGCGTCGGCCCTCAGCCTTGATTTCGTGACCTGCTATTTCGCCACGCCATATCCCGGATCGCAGCTTTTTGAGAAAGCAATTGCGGAAAACAGGATCATAGAGTCGGACCTGTCGCAGTGGTACGTTAGAAATAATAATATCTGGAAGGTGAACCTAGACCCGGATACGCTGGCTCGGCACCGGTCAAAGTTTTTGAAAAAATATAGAGTTCGAAATATTTTATTTTTTGTCAGAAACCCCGCTTTTCTTATCCAGGTTTTGTTTCTTCTGGCCACCAATATAGTTGCGCTTTACAAGGCCTTTCATGACTCTATTAGAATTCGCTCATGGGATGACCTGGGATACTTTTTTTATACCCATATGACCACCGGGCAGAATGGAAGAAACAAGCAGTGAGAACCTGTTTTACAGAAGTTCATTTTTCATCCTTTGAGAAACCAGCGGCCAGACTGCTGTTAGGCTGCTTTCCCCTTGATTTTGAACAGTAAAAACCCTATATTTCAATCGGGTAGAAGCGGGAAAAGACGAAAGAAGAAAAATATTATCTGTCAATAAACAATCCATAATACAACAAATAGCCAGAAGCCTTTTATCTCCTTTCGTACAATCAAGATGCCATTATACCGCATTAAGTTGCTCTGAGACCGGAATCATGCCTTTGATTGCCAACAACGAACCGAGGGACGCATCAAAGCGGCGCGATTTAAGCGCGTTTCTTCGCTCGCCATACGTTCTTCTGTTGGTAATATTTGCCGTATCGCGCACGGTCTACTACCTGCTCGGCGTGCGGTTTGACGCACGGGGATTGACCGTGTTTTTCCAGCTCCTTGACCCGGAACTGCTGCGCCACAACCTGCTACAAAGCCTGTTCTACCTGCACATGCAGCCACCCGGCTACAACCTTTTCGTTGGTGTTATCTTGAAGCTGTTCCCGCATACGTACGTGACAGCATTTCACGGGATCCATCTCGTGTTTGGGGTGTCTATCATGTGCCTTATGTTTCACCTGATGAGGTGTCTCGGGGTTGGCGCGAGGTTTTCGTTGGTTGCCACCGCACTGTTCATTGTTTCTCCCGAAGTTATCCTGTTCGAGAATTATCTGCTCTATGAATATCTTTTAGTGTTTATCCTGATGGTCAGCGCCGCACTCCTGTTTCACTTTTTTATATATCGCAGCGTAGCAGGAGCAATAGGGTTCCTGGTATGCCAGTTCTGCCTGGTCTTGCTGCGGAATCATTTTCATCTTGTGTACTTTATAATGGTCTTCGCACTGCTGCTGTATTTCACGAAACGAAATCGCAGACTGGTTGCCAGCGTTGGTTCAGTGCTGCTTGCAATAGTCGTGGCACTCTACCTGAAGAACCTGATTCTGTTCGGGCATTTTGCAAGCAGCACATGGCTTGGAATGTGTATGGGTACCATCGTCACACACCAACTCACCCCCCAGGAACGCCAACACTTGGCTTCGCAGGGCCAGCTCTGCCCAGCTACCGATATGGATCCATGCAGTTCAGTATGGACCTTTCGACCCTATATTAAAATGCCGGCGAAAACCTCGATTCCAGCGCTCGATCAGGAATTTAAATCCGATGGTTATAGTATCAACTTTAACCATTTGGCTTTCCTTGAGGTGCAAAAGCTCTTCATGAAGGATGGGCTGTATATTCTTTTGCACTATCCCAAGGCTTATATGCGGTCAATAGTTATCGCATGGTTCGCCTATTTTCTGCCTGCCGACGACTATCCTTTTTTCGATCTCAATCTGCCGCGCATTCATGCGATCCAACGGTTTTTTGACATTGTTTTTTTCGGGCAGTTCAAGCAGGCACCTGGCAAGGCGCTCCGGCAACTGTATGCCGCAGGTGCCAAATTGTCGCTGATATTATATACCGGAACATTCCTGTTGATCGGATTACCAACGCTTTTTGTTTTCGGTATCTGGTATCTTTTCAAAGGTATTCTTAGGCGTACCCTCGATGCGCCGCAGGCCTTTCTGCTTGGATTTATGCTTTTCAACATCGCCTATTGCACCGCAGTCGCCAACTTTCTGTCTTCTTTTGAAAACAACCGTTATCGGTTTCCACTGGATTGCTTCTTCGTCGTTCTTACTGTGTTTGCACTCAACCGGGTGTGGCACAGATTCATCCGTAAATAAGGTTTTTTAATATGAAAAGTTATCCACTTTTTCGTATGGCAAATATAGTCTATAAATATGCTTTCTGGCTGTATTACCCATTGTATGTGCTCTATAAAAACATCAGCGATCGGAACGAAATGTCCTTTGTCCGGCGCTCTGTTAAACCGGGAAACAGGGTCGTTGATATCGGGGCAAACATCGGAATATATACGAAACGGCTTGCAAAACTTACCGGGTCTGGCGGTGAGGTGTATGCGTTCGAGCCCCATCCGCGCAACTTCGCATTATTGTTGAAATTAACACGAGGATTACTTATGATTAAAGCATATCACGCGGCCATAAGCGATCAGACGGGAACGATTGAATTGTATGTTTCGACTGATTTGAATGTTGATCATCGAACCTATCAAACAGCTGAAAAAAGAATGAAGCAACAAGTTGCCTGTTATTCCCTCGATTTTTTTTTACAGGAAAAATCAGTTGATTTTATCAAAATGGATATTCAGGGTTCTGAATATAAGGCACTGTTGGGAATGCAAAAAACGATGCACAATAATCCACGACTTACGATGCTTATGGAATTGTGGCCTTATGGATTGAGTGAAGCAGGCTCATCCTGCAAAGCAGTGATCGATCTCCTTCGTAAAAACCATTTTTTCCTCTATCTTTTGGAAAAAGGCTGCCTTGTTGAATTTTCCGAGCAGTTAATTGAATGTAATGAACACGATTATTATTCCTTGTATGCCACAAAGCAACCATGCGAACAGTTCTCAAATCGATGAATTATTCTGCAATAATTTTTCCATAGTGATTTACTTGTTGGATCATTCATCCGTTATTTTTCACTGTAAAAGTACCTTCCCCTAATAATGGTGCATGCAAGACAAACGATGTGTTCGGGTTTCGGTTAATCCTTCAGGCTCCTTTAATCTGCTCAAGCAACGCTTTAATGATATCATTTGCACTGATATTTTCCACCTCGGCATGAAATGACCGAACGAGGCGATGTCGGAGCACCGGATAGGCGGCCCGGCGCACATCCGCAATCGCTGGTGTTGGCCTGTTGTCAAGCAGGGCATAGGCTTTTGATGCGAGCACCAGATACTGCGATGCCCGCGGTCCGGCCCCCCATACGATATGCCGGCCGATATTTTCCGGGCACTCTTTCGTGGAAGCGCGGGTTCCGCGCGCAATGGCGACAGCGGCAGAGATGACCGATTCCGCCACCGGTACCCGCCATACAAGATCCCGGAAAGCCCTGATTTCTTCGAGCGACACCACAGCACGGAGCTCGATATGCTGAGGCGAGGTGGTTGTACGCACGATCTCGAATTCGGATGCAATATCCGGATAGTGCACCTCAATTGAAAACATGAACCGGTCCTGCTGCGCTTCAGGGAGCGGATACGTTCCCTCCTGCTCTATCGGGTTCTGGGTCGCCAATACCCAGAAAGGATCAGGGAGAGCATAGGTGGTTCCCGAAGAGGTCACTTCATGTTCCTGCATGGCCTGCAGCAGTGCGGACTGGGTCTTTGGCGGGGTGCGGTTGATCTCGTCGGCGAGCACGATGTTATGGAAGATCGGTCCTTTTACAAAACGGAACTCACGCCGGCCCGACGCGCGGTCGTCGATGAGGATCTCGCTTCCCGTAATGTCCGACGGCATGAGGTCGGGCGTAAACTGGATGCGGTTGAATGCAAGGTCGAGGCATCTGGCAAGGCTCTGCACCAGCATGGTCTTGGCAAGTCCCGGGACGCCGATAAGAAGGCAGTGTCCGCCGGATAAAAAGCAGGCGAGCATGTCGTCAATCACCTCGTGCTGGCCGACGATTTTTTTGCCCAGTTCGGCTTTTATTTTCCTGACGGTATCAGAAAGCTTTGAAGCAAGATCAAGGTCATTATTGGTTGGAATAGTCATTTTTACTGTTCCTTCATTAATCCCA
>JBEKUX010000012.1:0-59745 GCA_049514575.1 Chitinispirillaceae bacterium
CGCGGCTGTATGGTGATCAAGCCGTGGGGTTATAAACTGTGGGAAAACATTCAGCATGTACTTGACAAAATGTTTAAAGATACGGGCCATGAAAACGCTTATTTCCCGCTTTTCATCCCGAAAAGCTTTCTGGAAAAGGAAGCCAAGCATGTCGAAGGATTCGCAAAGGAGTGCGCTGTCGTGACCCATCACCGGCTCGAAGCGGGTCCGGACGGCACGCTCGTGCCGGCCGGCGAGCTCGAAGAGCCGCTCATCGTGCGGCCGACATCTGAGACAATCATCGGCGCCATGTTCGCCAAATGGGTCCAGTCGTACCGCGATCTGCCGCTCCTCATCAACCAGTGGGCCAATATTGTCAGATGGGAAATGCGCACGCGGCTTTTCCTGCGCACCACCGAATTCCTGTGGCAGGAAGGGCACACCGCCCATGCAACAATCGACGAGGCGCTTGAGGAAACGAAGGTCATCCTCGACCTTTACTCAAATTTTGCGCAGGACTACATGGCCATGCCGGTCATCAAGGGTGAAAAAACCGAGGCCGAACGGTTCCCCGGCGCGGTCTCGACCTTCTCCATCGAGGCCATGATGCAGGACCGGAAGGCGCTTCAGGCAGGCACGTCGCATTTCCTGGGCCAGAATTTCTCAAAAGCATCGGGAATAAAATTTCTCGACGTTTCCGGAAAAGAGGAATTTGCCTGGACCACCTCCTGGGGTGTTTCCACGCGGCTGATCGGCGGCATTATCATGACTCACGGCGATGATGACGGCATTATCTGTCCGCCGCGGCTCGCGCCCGCGCACATCGTGCTCCTGCCGATCATCCACAGCGATGACCTGAAAAATGCTGTGCTCGACTATTGCGACTCACTCGCTAATGAACTTGGTACCATTACGTACGATGGCAGGCCGCTCGAAATACTCTTTGACCGAAGTGAAGGCCGCGGAGGCGACAAGGTGTGGGGATGGATCAAAAAAGGGATACCGATATACTGCGAAATCGGGCCGCGTGACGTGGCGGCGAATACCGTTTTTGTCGGCCGGCGCGACAAGAGCAGAAAAGAACGTTTCACCCTCGCGCGTGCCGAATTTACTGCAAAAGTTGTTTCCATTCTTGACGATATCCAGAGCAGTCTCTTTAAACGCGCTGTCGATCTCCGTGACAACAACATAAAACCCATTGATTCTAAAAAAGATTTCTACGATTATTTCACGCCAAAAAACGCTGAAAAACCCGAAATCCACGGCGGCTTTGCTCTTTGCCACTGGAGCGGCCAGGCCTTTGTCGAAGAACAGGTCAGAAACGATCTCGGCGTCACCATCCGATGCATTCCTCTTGACTCAGAAGAAGAAACGGGAAAATGCATCATTTCCGGCGAGCCTTCGTCTCGCCGCGTAATATTCGCAAAATCCTACTGATCGCCATGTCGCGGCAGACCGTATCCATTGAGAAACTCGTCTTTGGAGGAATGGGGCTTGCCCGGACGGACCGGGGGATAATTTTTGTAAACGACGTCGTTCCAGACGAGACAGTGGAAATTGAACTGTGCGGGAAAAAAGGTGGTGTCACGGTTGCCCGTCCCGTCAAAGTGCTCGAACCCTCCCCTGCCCGGCGCACGCCGCCCTGCTCCCTCTACGGAAAATGCGGCGGATGCGACTGGCTGCATATCGAATACAAAACACAGGTCGATTGCAAAAAAGAGATGCTTGTTGACTGCATGCGCCGTATCGGCCGGATTGAAAATCTGCCGCCCGTTGAAGTGATCATTGCAGATGAATTCGGCTACCGGCACCGTGCGCAGATTAAAATAGACAAGAATGGAAACGCCGGTTTTTATAGCCGACACACAAATACTGTCGTTCCCGTACGCCGGTGCCCGCTGCTGGTCGATCCGCTTAACAAACTTTTGAATGGCATTGCCGACAGAAATATTTCCATTCCACGTTCATTGAAAAGTATCATGGTTGTCGCGGGTGATAATGGCAGCATTGCCTCGTATCCGGTCATTACCGGACAAACATCTGCGAATGTCATGATTACCGCAGGAAACCGGACATTTGAGGTGCCGGGCCATGATTTTTTTCAGAGCAACCGTCCCCTACTCGAACGTCTTGGCGCCTGGGCCGGGAATTATGTAAGTGGCGATTCATGTGTCGATCTGTATGGCGGGGGCGGTTTTTTCTCGGTCATGCTTGCGGACCAATTCAAACACGGACTGCTCATCGAATCGATTGGGACGCAGGTAGCCTCTGCACTCAGAAATTTCGCTAAAAATGATGTCCGGCATTTCACGGCACGCAAGGGAGTTGCTGAAAACCTGTTGCAGTTCGCAGGCGCAAAACCGGTCGACTGCCTTATCGTTGACCCGCCGCGATCAGGCTTGACGGAAAAGGTACGCCACGCGGTCGCCGCCCTGAAACCACGAACCATTCTTTACGTTTCCTGCAATCCATCGACGCAGGCTAGGGACGTCGGATTTCTTATTACTAAGGCAGGCTATGTAATTACGCATGCGGCGATTTTCGACCTCTATCCGAACACTCACCACATCGAGTCGTTATTGATTCTGGAAAAAAAATAGAAATTAAAGAAAATTTATTAATATTTATAGTCTAATCAACTCTTGCTATAAGCCCGCTGGTCGTTACCATTATCCGCACCGTGCTTATTCCTTGAACCGGCGTGAATGTGGCGGAGCCGTATTGGGCATCCAGAAGGGGCGCGAGGAAGTTGTACCGGGTGCGCAGGAAGAAAATGTCCCAGGGTTTTATTCCGCCGCATAACGAATAAATCGTCCGGACTTTTGTCCGTTCATCTTTTAGGTCAAGATACCTTCCAGCTACCCTGTCAAGACAATAGACAGTATGCAGTCCCAAGAAGTTAATAACCGGTTTCCACTTAAGGATACGCGCATCAACGTAAAGTTCGTCCCCGGCAACTGCGAACAAGGTATCAGGGGCGCCGGGACGTAATATTTTTGCCTGGAATTGCTGGTTTCCCAGAGGTGTGATATACACCGTGGCTGCCAGATCTTCCCGAATGAGCGATTTATAGCCCTTGATTCCTGTTGCGACAAGAACGATGACTATCGCCGTCATGAACATTAAAAGCGCCATGAGCAAAAAAATAAAACCACCGATAATCCGGCGTCTTTTGAATGCCCGGGGAACACAAATCAATAATATTAAACCACAAAGGATCATCCCGGCGAAAACCATGAGCAGCATACCGTTCATTCTCTCCGCCTGACCGTTTTAAAGTTTCTCTTTAGTCATATCTGCAATATATTTCTTCAACGTCTTCAGCATCTCCCCTTCCTTCACCTTTTTTACCGCCTGCCCCTTAACAATGAGTAACCCTTCCCCTCTGCCTCCGGCGATGCCTATATCGGCTTCGCGCGCTTCGCCGGGACCGTTCACCACGCACCCCATGACCGCTATGCGGATCGGCGCGGTCATGTGAGCGACCATCCGCTCCACCTGCGCGGCAAGTTTTGCCACATCGATCTCCGTTCTGCCGCACGTGGGACAGGCGATCACGACCGGGCCGGCGGCCAGGCCGAGCGCCTTAAGGATCTCCTTTGCCGCGAAAATTTCCTCGACCGGGTCGCCGGCAAGCGATACCCGGATCGTATCGCCGATACCCTCGGCAAGAAGTGCACCAATACCTACTGCGGAACGGATGGAGCCGCTACGCACGGTTCCGGACTCGGTGATGCCGATGTGCTGCGGAACGTCGGAATGATCGGCAAGCAGCCTGCATGCCTCGATTGTCGTTACCACATCACTCGCTTTTATAGAGATGATGGCATCTTCAAAGTCGAACCTTTTCAGGAGCGCAATAGAGCCGAGCCCACTCTCAAGAAGCGCTCGTGGCGTCGGTGAGCCATATTTTTCAAGAAGCGTTTTTTCAAGCGAGCCGGAATTTACCCCGATGCGTATCGGAATACGTGCGCTTTTTGCGGCATCAACCACCTTTTTTACCCGATCCTCCGAACCGATGTTGCCGGGGTTTATGCGCACCTTGTCCGCACCAGCCTCAATTGCCCCGATTGCAAGCCGGTATTGGAAGTGGATGTCCGCTACGAGGGGAACTTTCGTCTGCTTACGGATTTTCTTAAAAGCCCGTACGGCTTGTTCATCGGGTATAGCCAAGCGGATAATCCTGCAGCCGACTTCGGTCAGCCGTTCGATCTGTGCAAGCGTGGCCTGTGTGTCATTGATATCGGTGTTGGTCATCGACTGAATGACCACCGACGCGCCGCCGCCGATCAGTACATCCCTGACTTTGATTTGCCGCGTTTTTTTTCTGGTAATCATAATTTTCTCGATAAGAAAGAGCTATGCTTAAAAATATATAATCTACTGATGCTGTTCACTAAAGAAAGGTCGGACACTTTACTGTAGTTGCCGTTGCGATAGGCGGGACGGAGGGTAATGGCCGAAATGGAATGAGGCCATCAGTCTGGAGCGGGACAGTGCGCAGCACAGGGCACGCGACAGACCGGTTCGCGAAAGCGAGAGCCCGAAGGAGAGCCGCCCCGCCTGCATAAGCAGGCGGGGATCGCCCAATTTTATTTATTGCTCTTATTTTACTAATACCTTCCATTCCACCCGCCGGTTGGCCTGATTGCAGGCATCGTCGCTGCCGCATCCGGTTCTGGCAAGCTTCTCTTTACCGTACGAGGTGGTTTCAATCCGGTCGGGATTGATCCCGTACGATGAAAGGTATTTTTTGACCGCTTTGGCGCGGTTTTCTCCGAGACCCATGTTGTATTCCGACGAACCGCGTTCGTCGCAATGGCCTTCTGCGAGAATACGGAACGATTCGTGTTCCTTCAAAAATTTTGCAACGATCTCCAGCCTTCCGATCGCATCGGGCCGAAGATCGTATTTGTCGAAATCGAAATAGACGGTCTGCAGAACCTCGCGTACCTGTGCGTCCACATCGATCGGTTTGAATTCCTCAAGCGGCGGCAGAGTGGCCTGCGCCTTCGGCTGCTGGGCAACCGCCGGCTTTGTTTCCTGCGCCGGCGCCACTTTCGTCATTTTTTTCTGACAACCCGTGAGGCCGATACCAATCGCGATAACAGCAACCATCATTACCCTGAATAGCAATTTCATCATATCCTCCTCATTAAAATACGCCCCTTATTACTTCAATAGTTTTTCGTTTACTCATTAAAAATATTGCAGGCAAAAAATATGCCGCGTGCAAAATATAACCGGAAAACAAGACGTGCAAGAATTATAAAATGTTGTATTTTGTAACGAGGCACTCTAAATGAACTGTTCTTCGTGGTATCAAAAAGCATTTCCCGACCTCACCGGCTACGGCCTGTGGCTGCGCGGCGGCGAGCCGAACACCATGCCTGCACGGGAATTCGACTCCCGGCCGTTTCGCGTGCTCATAACACGGCTTTCGACCTGGCGCGACACCGCAGACTCCTTTACCCATAAGCTCATCTATCAGATAATCAGCCGCATCGACGGCGCGTATCCTGATCTGGCCTATCTGCCGCCGCCCGGAGATACCGAGATTTTCGACCGCGATGATGTTCCCTGGCTTTTAGGCGCCACGAGCAAATATGCTGCGCGGGATTTCACCGTGATTGCCCTTTCCCTCTCCATCGTGCAGGAGCTGTTGAATATCCCGGCCATGCTGCAGAAGAGCGGTATCCCGCTTTCCAAGCGTGAACGCCTGCGGGATCCGGCGTGTCCACTCGTCATTCTGGGCGGTGCGAGCGCACTTTATACGTCGGTCCTCTTTGACGATGATGCACTGGTCGACGGAATTTTTGCGGGCGACGATGCCCGGGTTATCCGCAGGCTTTTTCAGATCTGTAAAGACGGACACGATAAGAAAATGACCAAGGCGGCTATTCTTGAAAAGCTGCGGAACATCCCGGGTTTTTTTATGCCTGACGGAAAACCCGCAACGGTAGTTTTTCAGGCCGCGGAACTCCCTTCGGAGCAGCTGCTTGAGGCGGGCCCAATACTGTACAATGATGAGTGCATCGGCAAGGCTAACCTCCAGATCAGCGAAGGGTGTAAATGTCTGTGCAGTTTCTGCGCCGAGAGTTTCGGCCGCAAACCCTACCGTGAATACGGCGCGCTGCAATTGCTTGATGCAGCACTTCGCCAGAAGGCGGCCATGGGTGCTTATGATGTGGATCTTTACAGTTTCAATTTCAGCATGCACCACGAATTTTTCCGGATACTCTGGGAGCTGTCCGCCGTTTTCCCTTCGATAGGGCTTAAAAGCCAGCGGCTTGATTCTATCGCGGTAGATCCGGAAATGGTAACATTTCTCCACGCAATCAATAAAACAAGCATTACCTGCGGCATCGAAGGCATTTCACCGCGCCTGCGGTGCTACCTGCACAAGGATCTTGAAGAAGAGGAGATTAACAGAAGTCTTTCCGTGCTGCTCTCCTCACCAATAAGGGAACTCAAAATTTTTCTCATCGCTACCGGACTTGAACTCCAGGACGATTATGACGAATTCAGAGAACTGCTTGCTTTTATAAATCAAACCATGCGCGCCGCGGAGAAGACGCCGAGAATCATTTTTTCCATGACCATTCTGGTCCGGTTTCCGTGGACACCGATTGAATTTGAAGATGCGCCAGACCCCATGGTCTGCCAGACAGTACTTCGTGCTACCGAACGACTGGTACGCGCCGCAGGGTTTGAATTCCGTGCATCATCCGACGCTGCTGATTACTGGCTTTCGCAAATTTTGGCGCGCGCCCATGATCCGGGCATTGCTCGGGTGCTCCGGAATGCGCAGCATGAAACCGGTTTTATCTATTATCGTGAAATCCCCCGTTCATTTATCGAAACGGTTAAAAGGCATCTTGATATTGAAGGCATAAAGCCCGATAGGCTTCTCAAAGGATTTTTACCGGCTGAAAAACGATCCAAACCTTGGAGTAACCTGTGTCCCGGCGTCAGCGAAGACCTTCTTATAAAGCAATGGCGGTCGGCGATCCGACACAAAGACTCCGGCTACCGTGAGGATTCCACGAAACAGCGTATCCTCAAGCACTCCGTCACGAGGGATTATTCTCTAAACCAGTTCCGCAACCGTATCAACCCGGTGCAGATCCCGCTTCACTTCCACATGCACATCGGACCTTATTTAGCTGGTGTTCCACATGGTATTCGCGGCACACTATTAGCGCGCGCATTTATGATGGCGGAGACAAAACTGATTGAGGGATATCGTGGATTCCGTCAATCAGGCGCGTTCGGCGTTCCAGGATCAGGCTGGGTAACCGGTGATGACCTTGTAACCCTTTTCTGGGATAGGAAAACGGCAGAGATAATCAACAATCTTTTAGGCAATGTCCCCTTTCTAGAAAAAATCAATACAATTCTGGATGGGCGGGAAAAAATTATCGGCATTTCGGCTTCGGATCATATCGATATCAAAACAATACTTTTCCGATCGCCATTTCCATTTGACCCCTCAGAATTCTGTAAAAACAGGTCGTTAAGGTTTACTCTAAATAAAAACGGACCTGACAGCATACACTACGAACTGTCAAAAGAATCCCTGAAGAAGAAAATATTTGGTACCTGCGTAGCCGAACGGCAACCGGATGGGCACCATGCCGTTTTGTTGACTCCTGGTCCGAAATTTATCCCCGAGGAGTTCGCCCGGACCGCATTCAGGCTCCCTGCCGAGAACGAATGGGTGAGAATTGCCATGGCAGCAAAGGTTTGATTGATGGCGTACATCAATATAAGAAAGGCCTTCTTTCCTGCCATATCAATAACTTCATGTCTTTAAAACAAATACAGTAAATACAATATATTGTAGTTTTTTTTTCTTGCAGTACAATATATTGTAATATATACTTGATATATAGAATGTCGTGAAATAGAACCGTTTCGCTGGAAAACCAGCTGCAAGGAGTGTCTATGCAATCGGTAAAAATTGCCTGTACGCGATGTTCGCAGCACCGGCAGTGTCCGAATAAAACAAGGTTGTTTGTCAACTACTGCGGAGCCGCTCCGAAAAAAATGAACGAAAACATACGAGGCGCAATTCTCGAATGCCGTTTGCGGAAAGGATTTCTCTTCAAACGGGATTTCACCCTGCATGTATCCGCGTCGTCCATTCTCGCTGCAACGCCGTCATAGCGCGGCAGGAAATAATATAATTTTATTAAAAGAACCGTTCAGGTGAAGTAAAACAAGTCATTTTTATCGTTTTAGGAAACAACGGAGATGAAGGAAATATTGTCTTTTCTTTCTGCCATGCACCGTGTACCGTTTTTCTTTCTTCCTGTTATGGTGATTTTGCTGATGCTGAATTTCGGCTGCGGCTCCACGGGAAAACGCCTCCCGATCTTGGAGGTAACAAAAACGCCTGCTCAGCAAACTTGCGATACCGCTGCCGGAAAGTCGGACACACTTGCGGCATCTGACCAGGAGGCCGACCAAGCGGCCGATCTCGACACGACCGAAAGTGATGTAGACTCCGCATACGAAGATCCGGGAGAACTCATTGAAAATGCCAGAACGCTCTGCAGCAAAGGGGACTATGCAACTGCCGACTCCAATCTGAAAAAAGCGGTCCAGGCAATTGAGGCGATTGATGCGGAAGGCGAGCGGGAGTGGTTCCCCTCATCACGGTATGTCGACAGCATCGTATCGATTTACAATGAAAAAATGCCCGCGCAATATTCGGTCCCTGATGAAATCGCCTTGACGTCATTTCAGCGGCAAATGGTGCGGTCACTGGACTCCATGAAAATCATGCCGGCGGAAAGCCTCACCATCGCAACGATGGGTTGCCAGAAAAACCTCGTCTATGATGTTCCGATGATATGGAACGACCGTGTACAGCGCGCCATGTTTTTTTATATTAATAACAGGAAAAACACCATCGACCGGTGGTTTCCTCACTCCTCATACTACATTCCCTTTATGCGGAAGATGTTCGCGGACAGCGGCCTTCCACAGGATTTGGCTTATCTGCCGCTCATCGAAAGCGGGTTTAATCCGCTGGCATTTTCGTATGCGTATGCCGCGGGGATCTGGCAGTTTATCACATCAACCGGTAGACTGTACGGCCTCAGACGCGACTTCTGGCTCGACGAACGGCGCGATCCGATCAAATCTACCCAGGCCGCCATTGCATATCTGAAAAAACTGTATAGCGACTTCGGGCACTGGCACCTTGCTCTTGCCGCCTACAACTGCGGCGAGAATGGCGTAAGCCGGTGTATCGCGCGATGCCGGAACAATGATTTCTGGAAGCTGAAGCGTCTGCCGGCGCAAACCAGGAACTATGTACCATGTTTTCTCGCCGCATTGACCATCGCAAAAAATCCGAAGTGTTTCGGCGTGAATGTGCCTCCGGCCGATACGTTTTCCCTCGACACGGTACTCGTCAACGACTGCATCGACATGGATACCATCGCTCAGGCCGTTGGCATCTCGGTCGACTCCCTGAAGAAAATAAACCCGCACATCCTGCGGTGGTGCACTCCCCCCGACATCACCAACACCGTCCTCTACCTCCCGCCTGGGAAAAAAAAGGTTTTCGATACCTTATGCGCCCAGCTTCCAGAAGAGAAAAAAGTCAAATGGTACCGGTATCAGATCAAACCGGGTGACGATATCCAGAAAATCGCCCGACGGTTTAACGTGTCGGCTGACGTTATATCGACGATCAACCGCCTGAAGAAACCTGGCCAAGCTGGCTTGGCCAGCCTGGTGACCGGCCATTATCTTTTCCTTCCATTGCCGGGCTCCCCTTCATCTCCGGTTACCTCGGTTGCGTATCTACCGCCGATCACTGCCTACGATGAGGATGACTATGAGGACGCAAATTTTTATTACGTGCGGAAAGGCGATTCAATCAGCAAGATCGCCCGCCGGTTTCACGTCACCTGGAACCAGATCTACCGCTGGAACCATCTTTCCGCTTCGTCAAGGCTACGGCCTGGACGCCGCCTTATTGTAAGGCCGGCCCCGGCGCCCGAACCAGAGATAATCGCTCTCTCCATCGATACGTTACAAAAAGCGCAGACCTATATCGTACGCATGGGAGATACTCCTTTTTCCATTGCCCGCCGGGCAGGCGTGACGATCAACGATCTTCTCGCGTGGAATAATATTAATGCCACTCAGCCGATCATTCACCTCGGTGATACGCTCAAGCTCGCTTCTCCTGAAAAGATTGCGCTGGGAAAGGATGTATCGCCTGGGGAAAAACCTTCGGCATGGTTCTCCTCAGGAACAACTTCCGACCTATGGCAGGATACCGGGTGGACAGACTACTGGTCAAGCGGTCTTCCTGAGGAACATAAGACCGCACCGGCCGCGGATTCCGGCGTGGAAGGCAGAAAACGCTTCTATACGATCCTGCAGGGTGACAATCTTTTCAGGATATCCCAGAAATTCTCCGTTCCGGTGGACTCGCTCCTGGCCCTCAATCACCTGCACGAAAACGATGTCGTGCATGTCGGGGATTCCCTCATGATTCCTCGGGTCCCTGACACCAGCACGATACATGAGGTACAACCGTCGTTGTCAAATGTCGTATATTATAAAGTCAAAGACGGCGATACTGTGTTTCGCATTGCAACGGCTTTCGGCATTTCCATTGAGCAACTCTATAAAGACAACCATCTGAAACCCGATTCGGTTATCGCACCGGGTGAAATCATTAAAGTAACAAAAACAGGCGCGCGATGAAAACACTTCAGAAATTCGCTATCGCGGGCATACTTGTGCTGCCGGTGCTGATCGGCATCGTCATGCTTCTGCATCAGGGCCCGGTCCACGGCAGCATGTACACTCCTTCGGCCTTTAAACACATTGGGCTTGTACAAGTCAGGGGAACGATCATGGAATCGGAAGAGTATGTCCGCCAGCTCCAGTCGTTCCGGTTAGACAACTCCATTGCCGGCGTTATCCTGCGCATCGATTCCCCGGGCGGTGCGGTTGCGCCGGCGCAGGAGATCTATGCCGAGGTCATGAAATACCGATCAGAACACAAGCCCCTTGCGGTCAGCATGAGCACGGTGGCAGCTTCCGGAGGCTATTACATTGCAAGTCCAGCTGCAAAAATATTCGCCGACCCCGGCACCCTTACCGGCAGCATTGGCGTTATTTTTACGCTGCCGCTCTTCCAGGAACTCGCAAAAAAAATCGGCGTTGAGTTCCGTGTCTTCACTGCGGGAAAACTCAAGGACATAGGCAGTCCTTATCGCGCAATGACCGGGGAAGAAAAAATGTTCATTGAAAACCTTCTCAGAGACACCCACGAGCAGTTCATCGCCGATGTGGCAGCCGCGCGCGGCATGCGCCGCGATTCGCTCGCCCGCTATGCCGACGGCCGCGTACTCACCGGCCGGCAGGCCTGCGCGGCCCATCTGATCGACACGCTCGGCAGTTACGAAGACGCTCTCAACTGGCTCCGCACCTTTACGGGAATCACGCTCAATGCAAAAGTGGTGCAGCGGAAAACCGCCTCTTCCCGCCTGCGCGAACTCCTTGAAGAAGAAACTGTCAGGATATTTCCCGCCCTGTATCAGTTTCTAAGACCCGCAGGGTTATATTATTTAATGAATTTGAAATAGTTAAACCGCATATGGTTGCCGTGATTTTAAATACAAGCATTTCAATCATGCCCTATAAATTTTTCTGGCATCCCCGTGCGGTCAATAATGATATTATTGCTCACAAAAAAGGAATGTAATCCAAACTATCTCATCTTTATCCCTATTTTAAAAAGGAGGATGTCATGAGTCTCCAGAAGCTGTTTGACGAATTGGAAGTCTTGAAGGCCGAATATGAAAAATTTGAACGGGGTAACAAATCGGCCGGTACCCGTGCACGGAAAAGTCTGCAGAACATAAAAAAAATCTCTCAGGAAATACGCATCCAGATCCAGGAAACCAAGCAGAAAGCCGAATAGGGGTTGCTTATTATTCAGGTCGATTCAGGCGGGGGAGTTCGCCAAGGTGAACCCCCTTTTTTTAATGCAATATTTCCTGGTTTCAATCGTAATAAATTTTCCTTTAGGGAGATAATCCTGAAGTGTAAAACAAGAATAAGAGTCTTTATTTCTTGACGTTATGCTGTACGGAAAATCATTTTTTAATGCTTATTAAATGGCTCTATAAATATTTAAATTACACGACTTTTCACTAATGGTGGTAGTCAATGAACCCAACGACAAATTCCTTCATGCTTGAGGTAAAAAACCTCAACAAAAAATTCGGGGAAGTCCATGCGGTGCGGAACCTGAACTTCCAGATGCAAAAAGGAGAAATCCTCGGCTTCCTTGGCCCGAATGGCGCCGGTAAAACAACGACCATGCGCATCATCACGTGTTATGTCCCGGCTACCAGCGGGATTATACACGTTGACGGACTGGACACCGTAAACGACAGCCTGCGTGTCCGGGAGAAAATCGGGTACCTGGCCGAATCCAACCCGCTGTACGGCGATATGAGCGTTCGCGAATACCTGCAGTTCGTCGGGGAGATACGCGGCCTCAAGGCACCGAAGCTTACCAGCCGTATTGATGAAATGTTCGCGGTCTGCGGCCTGACCAAAATGGAAAACCGTCAGATCGGCAAGCTCTCCAAAGGGTTCCGTCAGCGTGTGGGCCTTGCCCAGGCAATGATGCATAATCCGGATCTGCTGATTCTCGACGAACCGACCTCCGGTCTTGACCCCAACCAGATAGTTGAAATCCGGCAGCTTATAAAAAAAATCGGCGCTGAAAAAACCATCATCTACTGTTCGCATATTCTTTCCGAAGTGAGCGCAACGTGCAGCCGCATCATTATCATCAACGAGGGACAGATTGTTGCCAGCGGTACTGCGGAAGAGCTCACATCGCGTTCCACCCGCGGCAACCGGTATCTCATAAGGATTAAGGCCGACCCTGCCGCCGTGCAGAGCAAACTTGCCGTCGTACCCGGCGTTACCGGTGTTACACTGCAGCCAGCTGGTGCAGCCGTCGGTTGGCTCACGGCAGAAGTGCTTTCCGGAGCGCACCAGGACATCGGCGAAGCCATCTTCAGGTGCATCGTGTCAAACGGCTGGAGTATGTCCGAACTCAGGCATGAGACCGCAAGCCTTGAAGAGGTATTCACTCAACTCACCAGGAGTTAGCACATGGGAAAAATCTTCGCGATTTTCAAAAAGGAATTCAAATCGTATTTTGTATCACCCATTGCGTACGTGTTCATTACCGTATTCCTGGTGATATCCAGCTTCCTGTTCTTTCAGACTTTCTTTCTGAATAACCAGGCAGAAATGCGGGGATACTTCGAGTTCCTGCCGTGGATCTTCCTTTTTTTCGTCCCGGCAATCACCATGCGGTCCTGGGCCGAAGAGCGGAAAGTTAAAACGCTGGAACTGCTCCTTACCTGGCCGGTCAGCGATTTCGAAGTCGTAACAGGAAAATTTCTGGCCGCTCTCGGATTTCTTGCCGTAACGATTCTGCTCTCAATCACCATTCCAATCACTATAATGATCATCGGAAAGCCGGATATGGGCCCAATCATCGGCGGCTACATCGGTGTGTTGTTCATGGGTGCAGCGTACCTCGCCATCGGCATGTGGATCTCTTCATATACTGAAAACCAGATCATCGCGTTCATTCTCGGCGTTGTCGCCACTTTTGTTTTTTATATCGTCGGCAGCCCGTTTATCGTCATCTTTGCCCCGAATGCCCTGGCCCCGCTGCTCACCTATGTGGGACTCGGGACTCATTTTGAAAGTATTGAACGGGGTGTCATTGACAGCAGGGATATTATTTATTATTGTTCTATAGTCGGATTCTTTCTTTTCCTTAACATTCAGTCCCTTGCCAGCAGGAAATGGGAGTAACACTACATTCGGAGACGACGCAATCCTATGGAAACAAAAAAGATCAAAACGCGGACAGAACTGGTCGTTTACAGTCTGATCATTCTCGGTATTGTCATGGTCATCAACTATCTCAGTACCGTATGGTTTTCACGGCTCGATATGACCGAGGGGAAGGAATACACCATCTCTCCGGCCACCAGAAAAATCATGAAAGGCCTGGATGATATCATCAACATAAAGGTGTACTGTTCAAAGAACCTGCCCCAGCAACTGCAGAGAAATGTTACCAATATTAAGGATATGCTTGCAGAGTACAAGGCGTACGGCGGCAAAAAGCTGCGAATTTCCTGGGTTGATCCGGCCGAGAGCGAAAACTCAAGACAGGAAGCGCGCTCCATGGGCATCAACGAGATGCAGGTACAGACCATTGAAAAGGACAAGGCACAGGTGGTCAATGGCTACCTTGGAATTGCCGTACTTTTTGCGGACCGTAAAGAGGTGCTGCCGTTCGTGCAGAACCTGCAGAACTTTGAGTACGATCTGACGCTTGCCATCATGAAAGTTTCTCGTCCAACGACTCCGAGCGTCGGCATCCTGAAAGTCGACACCCTGCAGGCGCTTCCTGAACAGATCCTGCGCCAGATACCCAAAGACAAACAACAGGAGGAACGTACCGAAGTAAAATTCGCCCCGCTTTTCGAGAAACTCAAAGACAATTACAATGTCGTGACCGTCGATAATATCGCCAAAGGCACGGCGATCGACAGCACCCTTAAGGCGCTCGTGATTCCGGGCGCGGCACCGTTCAGCGACCGCAGCCTGTTCGAAATCGACCAGTACTTCATGAAGGGCGGCAAGCTCATTGTGCTTGCCAGCGGCATGAAGGTTGAGATGAATTCGTATTACGGTCCGATGGCGGTGAATGTCGACTCCAAACTCCTGGATATGCTCCAGTTTTATGGCGTTAAAGTCAATCACGACATGGTGGTCGACGCATCCTGCGGCCAGGTGCAGATCCCTCAGAAAATCGGGCCCTTTACCGGGTACGTGGCGGTACCCTATCCCTATTTTGTGAGAATCGGTTCCGAGGGTTTTAACCGAAGCAATCCGGCAGTGACACCGCTTTCAGAGGTAGTCATGCCGTGGCCAAGCTCATTGTCGCTTCTTGTCGACCAGGCCAGTGACACCAGGAACGTACAAAAACCGAATTCAGCCGCATCCTCCAGCCAGAGCGGTGTAAAAGCAACCGTACTTGCGCATTCGTCAAAAAAGAGCTGGACCGTCAGCGGATACGTGGATCTCAACCCCCAGCAGAACTGGCAGCCGACCTCCCCTTCCACGATGAAACCTTCGACTCTTGCGGCGCACCTGACCGGCAGCTTTAAAAGCTACTTTGCCGGTAAAACGGTCCCTCCGGTTAACCAGAACGCTCCGAAGGACTCGCTGAGTAAGATCGTCTTGCAGCCGAGTGAAGACGCGAACCGGACCATTATCCAGTCAAACTCAAACGGCCATCTTGTGGTCGTTGCCAACGCCGACTTTGTTTCTGCTCAAAACTCGGCCCCGGGAAACATTCTGATGGTGATGAACCTCGTTGACTGGCTCTCACAGGATGAAAACCTGATCGCAATCCGCGCCAGAGCGTTGAAAGACCGGACCATTGATGCCGATCTGCTTAAAAAAGATTCTGCAATGCCGAACATAGTGCGTTTCATTAATATCATCACCATGCCCCTCCTGGTCATCATTGCCGGGATCGTGATTTTCCTCCGCCGTCGTGAAACGATAGCGGCAGTCCCGGCAACTTCCATAGCCTCCGGAGACAAAAACGAGGAGAAACACGTATGATGAACACTAAAAAGCTTATTGTTCTCGCCGTTTTCCTGGCAGTTACCGTGGGTGTCATCTTTTTAGTAAACATATGCTCGAACCGGAAACCTTCGGAAGAATCATTACAGTTTTTCCCCGATGTCTCGGAAAAGACCATCGGAGCAGTTCTCCTGAAAGATGCCTCGGACAATGTCAAACTTCAGCGTAAAGGCGACGCATGGGTAATGATCCCGAAACAGGCGATTATTGCAGCGGCGCCATCACAAGAGAATAAAGTGGCAGGACTTTCAAGGGCAATGGGAACCGATACCGGGACGGCCGCTGTTGTCAAGCCTCCTGCCGGGCTCGCTGCCGCAGAATTTCCTGCAGACAGCGGGTGCATAGCCCAACTGGTGGACAATGTGGTTAAATTGAAAAAAAACATCCTCGTGTCGGAAAACCCTGCCAAACAGGCGACCTTTGAAGTGGATGCTGCGCATGGCAGCCGTATCGAAGTGTTTGACATTGCAGGGAAATCACTCGGTGCTGTATTCCTCGGTAAAAACGGGACGGATTATAGCAGCAACTATTTCAGGCCCGAAAAATCCAATGCGGTCTATCTGGTCCAGGAATCCACACGGGGGGCTTTCAGTGCCGACCATAAACGGTGGACCGACAAATCAATCATGAAATTCGACAAGCACACGGTAAAACAAATTGCGATTGCAAAAAAAAGTGTGTCAACCATCGTGATCGCCCGTGGTGATTCGGCGACCAAGGGATGGCGCATTCTCGAACCTGCAAGAAAACCGGGGGACACGAACAAGCTTGATTCGAATAAAGTTGATGAACTTCTTGTCTCGATATCGAATCTCCAGGCGGCAGAATACGAGGATTCGGCCTATACCGATTCGGCTACCGGTCTTGCCGATCCGTCCATCATGGTCACGGTCAATTTCATGAGTGGTACGGTGCGCACGCTGGCCATAGGCAATAAAAAACCGGAACAGAATAAATTCTGGGTCCGGGTTCCGGAAAAGCAATATGTCTATCTTATCAACGACTACGATCAGAAAAAAATTGATAAGAAACCTGAAGATTTTGAGCAACAGACAGCAACGCTGCCGGCCAAGGCGGCGGTACCGGTCAAACCAGGCAAGATACTGAACCCGCCAATGCCGGAGAAATACAGAAAAGCTCTTGAAGAAATCAAAAAAAAGAATAAAAAATAGCAGCGTCCGAGCGATAAAAACGCAGCCCCTTTTCCGAAAACAAAAGGGGCTTTTTTATTTTACCCTTACCCATCTTTATTAAAGGCGAATTGTACATGAACATCCTCGTGATTCTCGCACATCCGAACAGGGAAAGTTTCAATCACGCGATCGCGAAAAGAGTGGTCGCAGCGCTCAAACGCCAGGGCCACAGCGCAATCTTCCACGATCTCTATGCCGAAAAATTCAATCCGATTCTCTCCTTCGAAGAAATGCGGAAAAGCACACCGATTGACAGCAAAATTAAAATCTACTGTGACGAATTGACCGGAGCGGACGGCCTGGTGTTCGTTCATCCCAACTGGTGGGGACAGCCGCCCGCAATCCTCAAAGGCTGGATCGACCGCGTGTTCAAACCCGGCGTTGCCTATGCTTTTAAAGAGGGTGACGGCGGCGAAGGCGTTCCCACGGGACTACTGGCGGGTAAGATCGCGCTGGTGTTCAACACTTCAGACACACCGGACAAAAGAGAAGTTGATTTCTTCGGAGATCCATTGGACCGAACATGGAAAAAATGTCTGTTCGAATTCTGCGGAATAGGCAAATATTCCCGGCAAATGTTTAATATCATTACGACAAGCACTTTCGAACAAAGACATAAGTGGCTTGATGAAGTGGAAGCAATAACAGGACAGTATTTTCCATAAACGTCACCGCAACTCCGCTTTACGTAGACACCGTACTTTAACTTTTTCCCATTTTTTCCTGCTTTTTCCCGTTTTTGTGTTTATATTATATATACATATGAAAGGATATCGGCCATTTCTCACTGTTAATACTAAGCTTCTTTTCGCATCAGCCCTTGCACTGGCGTTTTTTTTCATGCCCTCCCTCTGCTCCGGCGGACCGATCACGATACATTCGTCGCGTACACTTGACACCCTGGGAAGGGGCGGACCCTTCGGACCGGACACGCTGGGCGTCACGCTGCGCTACTTTGCCGAAGGCGCGTACGACACTGTCTGGGAGATCGACACTGTTTACGATACCTCAAGGGTTCCGCTCGACATCGTGCTCGCCATTGACCTGAGCACTTCAATGGCAGGGATCGACAGCGCCGTCGACAGTACCAAAAGGCCGCGCATCGTCTGGGCAAAACTCGCGGCTCTCCACTTCCTGGACAGCCTCAAATCCGGCGATCGGGTAGCGGTGATGGGATGGACTGCGGCCGGCACGCCGTCCGGGCTTTCCGATACCGCAAACCCTGCCCGGTATTTCCATAAGTGGTGCGACTTCACCCCGGATTTCAGCAACGTCCGCGCTTTCCTGCGCGACAGTCTGTTCATCGACAGCACAAAGAGAATTCTTGACACCTGTGAAGGCCAGATACTGGTCGTGCGAGACAACATTCCGAACGGTACGTTCACAACCACCCCCCTGCGAATTTCGACGGTCGTGGCCGCCGATCACCTCTCGCTTGCCGGCAGACCTGCGGTAACCAGGACCGTCATCATGCTTACGGACGGAATAAACAACGACGGGCTTGCCCGGAGCGTTCCGGTGGCGGTTCTTGACAGCCTCAGGCGGACTCAGGGACAGCAATTCAACGCAATCGGATTTATCTCGGGCGACACAGCTGAACTGCACGCCCTCACAAACGCCGGAGGCGGTTATTGCTACAATGCAGCCAACCCGGGCCAGCTCGATTCGATATATGCCAAGCTTGCAGGCCAGCTGGTGCAGAGAAAAATCGACACCACATACTCTATGAAGCGAATACAGATAAAACCCGACACGGTTCGTATGCCGATCGATGTCATACTCGCCATTGATCTGAGCGCTTCAATGGACGACTCCGACGGCACCTCGCATAAGCGCATTGCATGGGCAAAAATCGCGGCACTCGGCTTTTTAGACAGCCTGAAGTCCCAGGATCGTGTTGCTGTTCTGGGTTGGACAAGTTCCTCGTGGGGAAACATCATCCTTGCCGACACTGCCTATCCGAGCCTTATTTATCAGAAATGGTGTCCCTTTACCTCAAATCTCGACAATGTCCGCAGCTTCATCCGCGACAGCCTGTATCTCGACGACAACGACGGCAAAGTTTTCGATACCATCGGAGGGATACCCATGACCGTGTGGGGCGACATCCCGGGCCCATCGCAGTTCGGCTATACGCCGCTGAATATAGCAAGCATCCTGACGATGTCTCATCTATCAAGTACCGGCAGGCCCGGCGCTACCAAGGTCGTCATCATGCTCACCGACGGGATAAACAACGACTCGGTGCCGCGCAGTACTGCCATTTCTTTTATCGACAGTCTCCGGCGTACACAGGGGCTGCAGATGTATACCATCGGTTTCGTCAACGGCGATACGTCCGAACTTCATTCGCTGGCGCTTGCGGGCGGGGGCAGTTTCTATAACGCAAAAGACAACGTCGAACTGCAGAATGCCTATGCATCGCTCGCCCACCAGCTGGTAACGGAACAAGTCGCCGCCCGCAAGCTGATGATCCAGGAAGTCCTCCAGCATCCGCCGCTGAATTTCATGACCGGAACGCAGACGGTGACGGCAAACAGCACCGTGCCTCTCGATAAATTCGAATCGTTGACAGAAGGCATTGGCAACACGGTACTGCGCTGGTATTTCAAGACCATCCCGATATGGGGGACCGCCGAGGTCTTTTACAAAGTGGTGGCAACGCAGGGCGCCAATACGGTCATCGGTGTTGATTCTGCCCATGCGGGAGGCGGTTTCTGGTCGCAGATGGTCTACACCGACAATGCGTACGATATCATCACCATCAATCTGCCGGCCTCCGGCAGCGATAAGCCGGTTGCAGTGCTGCTGAAGGGCGAAACGACATCGTCGCCGTGCATCGCCTTCCGGCCCGGCGGCATTGTGCGCCTTAGCCTGGGTGAGCATTATTCCGTTGCAATGACGCTGTATAATCTCAGCGGACGGATCGTGTACCGCACCGCTGCGCGGTTCTCGTCACCCGGTAACTGCGCGCAATTCACGATCCCGAAAACAGTCCCGGCCGGAATCTATGCGGCTTGTTTTGTATTTGATAACTTGACTATACGGAAGATAATGAATAATATCTTTAAATAAATATATGTTTCATTGGCTAAAGTCTCTTGTATGGGTATGGGGTGGGCGCTATTGTTGCAGGGTTGAACTTCAATTGACCCCTACCCACAAGTTTTTGTGTAATTGAAATCCAGAAAACAAAACAAATAAAACAACATTACCTACAATCTTTTGAATTTAATGATGCCTGAGGGTGCGGGTAAAGGATGCTCAAAGCTATAATAAAAGTGCCCCTGCCTGCCGAAGCCTCGGCGCAGGCAGGGGCTTCGGCAGGCACCCGCCACCCCGTAGAATGTCTTTAGCAAATGAAGAATTATCATTATCTGAAATTGTCGATAGCACCTGTCGTGGCCTTTTTGCTCGTCAACCATTGCGGAACCCTTATCTCGTCCCCGACCGTACCGGGCATCAGAGTCACCTCCCCGGAGGCTGGGAGCAACTGGATTGCAGGGTCGACCGACACCGTCCGTTGGAACTCTTCCGGGAACATGGGCGATCTGGTAATGATCGGCCTCTCCAATGATACCGGCATAGTCCTCACAATTGTCGCTGTTGCCGCAAACAACGGCCAATATCCCTGGACAATACCGGTAAGGGTTGCTGGCGGCGTCCGCTATCGAATAATGATTAAAAGCCTGACTGGGGATTCGATATCCGGCAGCAGCGGTCTTTTTACGATCATCAACTATGCCGACGCCTACGAACCGGATAATCAGGCTTCGCTGGCGACACCCATTGACACCAGCGGGACGATCCAGTATCACAACCTTACCTTCCACGACACCGACTGGTACACCTTCGAGGCGCATGAAGGATGGTCGTATTGCATCCGGACTTACGGAACCACCAACACCTTCATTGACCTGTTTGCAACCGACTCTCATACCCTGCTTTTAAGCAATGATAACGGCGGTTCTGATTCCAACGCAATAATCATCTGGACGTGCCCTTCAAGCGGTCATTATTATTTCAGGATCACGGAAACCGGGACCTCGAGACTCCCGGCCCTGCCATACTCGGTCAATGTCAGAACCGAAAATGCCATACTCGCGCTAACCTACCCTGACAGCGGCAGTACCTTTGTCAGCGGGAGTACGGTCGCCGTACAATGGCAATATTCTCTCGACTCCGGAAACAATGTTTCCCTGTTTGTTTATCGGAACGATTCGCTCGAAGCGACTATCGTATCGGGCGCTCCCAACAACGGGAACTACTCCTGGATCATTCCCCATTCTTTGCCGACCTCACCGCGGTACCGCATCAAAATCGTAAGCGGCAATGATTCGACGGTCAACGATTACAGCGGATTTTTTACCATCACCTATGTCCCGGCTTCATTTTCTATTACAACACCATCAGCCGATTCACACTGGAATACCGGCACGTCGGCTGATATTCACTGGACATATTCCGGCGATCCCGGCCCTGTTGCAGGCCTTGCGCTCTATGACGGTGGATCGCTCGTGACAATCATCACTAGCGGGACCGGCACGGCAAACGGTCAGTATTCGTGGAATATTCCCAGCACCGTGCCGACATCGTCCGGTTACCGTATCAAAATCACCAGTGTGAGCGACACCACAGTATGCGCCTTCAGCACCCCATTCACCATCACGAAAATTCCCAGCACCCTGACGATAAAAGCACCTTCATCCACTGCCAACTGGAACACCGGCGCCACCGATACTATCAGCTGGGCCTCTACCGGTAATCCCGGTTCTTATGCAAGCCTTGCGCTTTACAACGACACCTCGTTCGTAACCGATATCACTCTCAGTACCGGCATTGCCAGCGGGAACTACTTCTGGACGATCCCCTTGACCCTGCCGACCTCGTCCACCTACCGCATCAAAATCACCAGTACAAGCGATGCATCGATTTACGGTTTCAGCAATACTTTCTCGATCACCCATATACCACCTATTAATGTAACGGCGCCAAGGGCAGGCGCGACTTGGAATGCCGGTTCGTCGAATTACCTTTTTTGGACATCGAACAGCAACGTACCGGGCAGCTTTGTAACAATTTATCTCTACGATTCGACAGCATTGGTCACCGTCATTGCCTCGGACGTCAACCGGGCAAACGGCAATTATTACTGGACGCCGCTCCCGGCCACACTCAGGGGCGGCAGCAAATACCGTATCCAGATCGTGAGCACCGCCGACATTACCCTCTACGGCTACAGCGGCTATTTTACCATTGCCGCCCTGCCGAACCGTCTCACGATAACAACGCCCGACAAAAATTCCATCTGGACGGCAGGAGACTATTATACCATTTACTGGTCGTATTCAGGAGGTGACTTGCCCGGTTCATACGTCAAGCTCGACCTGTATAATTCGTCGTCGTTAGTCCAGACAATTTCATCGAGCACCTATGCGACCAACGGCCTCTTTTCATGGCAGATCCCGCCGTCGCTGGCTTCGAACAGCCAATACCGGATTAAAATCACCAGCACCGCAATTGACACTGTATCAGATTTCAGCGATTCCTTTACCATAACAAACCCGGCCCTTATCGGCGATGCGTACGAACCCGACAGCACCCCTGCTCTGGCAAAACCCATCGTAAAAGGCGGTCCGGCGCAGAGCCATACCTTGTCAGACAGTACAGACGAGGACTA
Organism: Chitinispirillaceae bacterium; assembly: GCA_049514575.1. Taxonomy (GTDB): domain Bacteria; phylum Fibrobacterota; class Chitinivibrionia; order Chitinivibrionales; family Chitinispirillaceae; genus BOG-1184. Next base: position 22,591 of record JBEKUX010000012.1, read on the forward strand.
CCTCAAGTTCGTTGCGGACAGCGGCACGACCTACACGATCGAAACCCAGGGCTCAACAGACACCTACCTGAACCTGTACGGCATGGACGGCGTAACGCTCATTGCCAGCGATGACGACATCAGCGGAACCGACCTGAACGCGCGGATAGTATGGACCTGTCCGCAAAGCGGCACCTACTATTTCGAGGTGGCCGGATGGGATGTGGGAAGTTATACAGTGACCCTGCGATAAGATTACGGGCAAGTGCGTATTTTTGAATATTACAGAAAAACAATGCACAATACTTAACATAGGATTATATTTGATTACTCCGCAACTCACCCCTTAATCCCCTCTCTTTGCAAGAGAGGGGAAACCCGACGGGAGAGGTGAGTTACTACTGAACCAAACATCAAAGAAGGCCGTGTGAAATGTTTCGGCAGGTTTCTGATTGTAATAGCGCTGCTTGCCGCTTGTTCGCACAATCCTGTTGCACCGGAGAAAAAATCATATTACAGCGGAACAATACCGATAGCAAAGGGGAACACGTGGGTCTATCAACACTACTACTCTAATGTGACCTCTTATTTTAGCACTACTCAACAGGTACAATACAGGAACGGTTTGTACACCATATCAATTGGCGTAATCGATTCGTTTATTCTTGGAGGAGATTCCGTGGTATTCACGATAGCTGCTGTTGACAGCGGCGTTGGATATGTCTATAATAATATTGTCATTATCACGGACAGCAATTTTGTTTTCGTTAATCGTGAAGCGAAATCTTGCTTATTAACGAACAATACCCTGTTTGTAAAGGACACCGGCACTGGCTTATGGAAAACCGATAGCAACGGATCGTTTTTGTCCTATAAAGTACCGCCTGACTCCAGTTTTAGTGTTCCACCCTATGGGGAAAGCCGGAATAGTTCTGATTATACAAGGCATAGCTATTCTGCAATCGTTACTATTAACAGTCAAAACACCGGAAAATATTACACAACCGAAATTGCTGAATCTCAGCATTTTGACGGGTTCATCACGAATATTGATGATATGCTGCGTTGGATTGAAAACACTGGGTTATTTTATAAGTCCAACTATGGATATTTTGGGGTGGGTGCCCCATACAATGTAACTATTAACGAGAATTATTCTTTAATCTCCTTTAACGGCACCCTCGTCTCTATTTCTCAATAAACCACACCAACAGCATTATACCCCCGCTAACATTAGAAAGCATGTTTTAGCCCGGTTTTTCGGCATGATAATTGCGTCTTTTATTATTAAAAGGACAGATTCCTCTGGCAGGGAGGTGCACAATGAAGAAAAATTTCCTGATTACGGGAATTGCCCTGTTCATGGGCCTGCTTATAAGCGATTCTGCTCCGGTAGATATGTCAAATCTCCTCTCCGACCGTCCGATATGGCGGCTTGAAGAGATGGCGGGGAATTCCATTCCTACAAATTTAGTCTGTTATTGCGAAACAGCAGCCAATACCGGAAAGGGTTTCTGTATCTGCAAAAATATTTCAGATAATTCCGGGCCGTTCGTTATAGCGATCAAAGAAAATAATCATCAATTTTTTCCGAAATAATACAGAAACGAGGCAGAAGATATGCATGAAACGAACGAATATTTAGATCAAACCATCCAACTCTCGAAACAGCTGCTCTATTGCGCTGAATTCGGCGATCATGAACGCGAGGACGAAAGCTGCGGCGATTTCTATCGGATTGTCCGCGAGAGTGCCGACAAAATCCTGACCGCCGCGGAGCAGGAACGTTTATATCACCTGGACAGGGAAACAGGGAAACCGGAAAAAACAAACAGGATAATTGCACGTAAAGTCGCAGCGGTACGGGCATTCTGCAAAATGTATCTTAGTTAATATGATATTTTTAAAGTTTAAAAAGGAGGTTTAATGTTAAGCAAAAAAATGGTGGATGCGGTGAACGGCCAGATCAACAAGGAGATCTACTCGGCATATCTTTATCTGGCAATGGCGGCAAGCGCAGAGTCATCCGGCTACAAGGGAGCTGCAGTATGGCTCAAGGTGCAGTTCCATGAAGAAATGGTACATGCGATGAAATTCTACGAATATGTAATGGATCAGGGCAGCGCATTAAAACTCATGGCCATTGCCGAACCTCAAGCCAAGTATTCCTCGCTCCTCGAAATATTCGAAAAGACGCTGGCGCACGAGCAGGTCGTCACGAAAAGCATCAACGACCTCATGGAGCTGGCCATACAGGAGAAAGACCATGCCTCGCAGGCGCTGCTCGCATGGTATGTCACCGAACAGGTCGAGGAAGAGAAAAATGCTACGGAGATTCTCCAGACGCTCAAAATGATCGGCGGCAACCCGAGCGCCCTGTATCTGTACGACAAGGAACTGGGCGCACGCATGGTCACGGTGCCGACCGACTTCAGCAAGGGCGTAAGTGCAGTAGTGGCATAATAATGATAATACATTTTTCTTTGGCTAAAGGCACCTGTTTGGGTGAGGGGTGGGCACCGTTGGCGCAGATATGGGGCCCCATTACCCCCACCCTCAATTTTTTGTGGAATCGAAATGAAATAAGGTGCTGTCTCAAATTCCGCGACGTGCCTTCGTGGAAGAAACTTTTGCTCGGTTTATGCAAGAATGTCGGTAAATAGCATAAAACACAGATCTCAGAATAAAGTTCTAAGTCGGAGGATAATACGAATCAAAAGCTTCTGGAAGGAAGGGTACGTCGCGGAATAAAAAAACCTTGAACAAATACTACAATAAAATATTTTTAGATTACACAGCTATATTCAAAGGAGAAAACCAACATGAAACGGTATGTGTGCAATGCGTGCGGGTATGTCTATGACCCTGCGACCGGGGATCCGGATTCCGGCATCGCCCCCGGAACCCCTTTCGAGAACCTGCCTGACGACTGGGTATGCCCCCAGTGCGGCGTGGGGAAAGAGGAATTCTCCCCTGAAGAGTAATTAGTATGCCGGCGAAAGCCGAAATCCGCCGCAGGCCTCATAAAAAACACCGGTGTGCCGACTGCTTTGTGTGCCAGTGGTGCTCCGACGACCGGTGCCGCCTGTGCAGAATGAACACGCCAAGGGCGCGGAGAGTGCTTGAATTAAAAATAACCCGCCGGAAGAAATAGTCGCTATCTTCTCCGGAGAACCAGATTCCTTTATTTTAACTTTTCCACATTTATTAGTGTTATTCATCTTATCGATGATCTTTTGAGTTTGCGTTAGGGGCGACCGTTCGTGGCCTGCCCCAAGACAGGCCAGTCCCGCCCGCTTACGGCGGGACCGAGCGGCAAATACGCGCGAGCGAGAGGGAGAACCGACCTCCGCCTGCTGCAACAGGCGGAGGAAACGCCCGAATAAAATTATTCTTTATTCTATTTGGGTTACATCTCCTCAATCTCTTCAATTCCCAAAAGCCTGAGGCATTTTTTAAGGGTGGTGAGGAAGCATTTTACTAATGCCAATCTGAAACCAGCCTGCTCGCTTCCGATCACCGGACAGGCATGGTAGAACTCGTTGAACGCCTGCGCCAGTTCGAATGCATAGGTCGCGACGAGCGACGCCGACAGCGTATCGTACGCGGCGGCAACCGTTTCGGGAAACGCATCGATCTTTTTAACGAGGCGTATTTCACTTACGGCAAGATCACCGGTCGCCGCAGACAATAGTGTTCCCGCCTTGCGTACGATGGATGAAGCGCGCGCATAGCTGTACAGCAGGTACGGGCCGGTATCGCCCTCAAACGATATCGCGTTTTTCGGGTCAAAGACCATGTTTTTTGCAATGTCAACTTTGAGCAGCTGGTACTTGATCGCGGCCAGCGCGATTTTGAGGCTGCGTTCTTCCATTGCTCCGGCCTGAAGCGCATACCGCTCCCTGATTTCGGCCTTTGCCAGCTCCTGCGTGGCTCTGATGAGATCATCGGCATCCACGACCGTGCCTTCGCGCGATTTCATTTTCCCTTCGGGAAGCTCCACCATGCCGTACGAAAGGTGTACGATACGGTCGGCGATGGGATCTCCTAATTTCCTGAACAGCGCCTTGAGCACCGCGAAATGGTGCTCCTGCTCGTTTCCCACCACATAGAGCGAAAGGTCGTAATGATACTCGCTGTCCTTGAGTCGCGCAAGATAAAGGTCCTGCACGATGTAGACCGCCGTACCATCCGGCCGCAGAAGCACCTTTTCGCCCAGATTCTCTTCTCCAAGATCGGCGTACACAGCGCCATCGTCGCGTTTTTTAAATATTTCCCGTTCAAGGCCGTCCGCGATGATCTCTTTACCGTTTCTGTAAATTTCACTTTCATAGTATTCTTTATCGAACACGACGCCGAACAGCTTATATGTCGCGGCGAAACCGTCGAACGCCCATGTGTTCATTTTTCTCCATAAGTCGATCGTAGGTTTATCGTTCGCTTCCCATTTCAGCAGAAGTTCCTGGGCTTTCTCGTTCCACGATTCGTCTTCCGCGGCTTTTTTACTGAACAAGACATAATAGTCACCGACAAAATGGTCGGACTTCTTCCCGGCCTTCTCGGGCGTTGCTGCGTTGCCGAATTCCGCGTAAGCAAGCATCGATTTACAGATATGGACACCGCGGTCGTTGTTGATGGAAGTCCGCACCACGCTGTTGCCGCAGAAGGAAAGGATACGACCGGTCGCTTCGCCGATCGCGATATTCCGCAAATGCCCCAAGTGCAGCGGCTTGTTCGTATTCGGGGAAGCGAACTCCACAACCACGCGTCGCGCAATTGTCCGTCTCCCGAACACGTCAGCGGATGCTTTTGCAACCACTTTTTCCGCCATCGTCTTTTTATCGATGAAAAAATTGAGGTACCCGGCCACCGCGATCATCTTTTCGAGGAACGGCGCGCCCTCCATTTTTTTCTTCAGGTCTTCTGCAATGGCTGCAGGACTCTTGCGCATGATGCGGGCGAGCGGAAAACACGGAAACGCGAAATCTCCGAGATCCTCGGACGGCGGTATTTCAATCAGGCGTGCTATTTCGTCACGAGGAAGGGAGGAAGAAAGCTGCTGCGCAAGCAGGTCGACAATAGCTTCTTTCATTTCTGAGCCGCTTGACTGATGGTTGCATTGAGCATGTCGTATGTTTCTTTATCAAGCGAGGATTTCAGGAAGGACCGTTCCCTGTCGAACTGCTTGGACGCACCCCGCACGTCGTTGTGTTCGAGCATATCATAGACTTTCGCAATGATTTCAGCCGCTTTCTCACTTTTCCCGTCACCCTTCTTCTCAGGACTCTTCGCTGCGGCAGTCGAAGCGGCCGGCTGCTGTTCCGCAGCAGTGGTCGGAACCAGATACGCAATCTCGCCTGATCCGCTTTCACCCTTGGGGTCCATGATCTGCCTGATCGTCGTTTCGAGCATTGCGAACGCCTCCTGCGGGAGGTACTGGTAGAGCGAGGTTTTTTTCATGTTGAACAGGTCGGACGCCGCTTTTGCCTTGTTCTTTTCAATGAGCCCGTATATTTCGGAGGCTGACTGCTTTGCAACGTCCTGGTTTTTCTGGAACTCCTGCGCGGCCTCCTTCCGGGCCTCTGCGTCTACGCTGTCGAGGTGGGCCTGCGCGATCCGCGTTCGCTCCTCTTTTTCGACCTGAATGCTGTCGAGCCTGTCCTGGGCTTTTATCTTAGCTTTTTTCCGCATCTCTGCGAAAATATCGGCGCCGCCGTCGGCGCTTTCGGCCACAGCGTCGATTTCTTTTGTCACCTTGCTTTTTTCCGCCGGAGATGCCACGGCGAGAATGGCCTGGTCGACACGGGCGGTCTTTTCATGGCATACACCTGACTTCCGCAATACTGACTGCAGGTACTCGTTGGCGGCGTCAACGCCCCTGCCATGCAGCAGGTCGAGATTGACCTTCACAAGCGAGTCTTCCTGACGGCTAAGCGCCCGCTCAAGCAGGGTCAGACGCGCCATGCACTCACTTGCATCCTGCGCCGGAACGCAACTGCGGATATCGATAAGCCGGTACTTGGCCCCGGCAATGGCGTCGCGGGCCTCGCCGAGCCGGTTCTTTGCGAGCATCGCCTGCGCGCTGTCGGCCCCGGATTTAACGAGCGGCAGCTCATCGTGCGACCGCTCGCACGCCGACATCCGCGATTCGAGCTGCTCGAACTTGCCGGACGAAAGCGCAAGGTACTGCCGGTTCCGCAGGCAATACTTGAACTCCTCGTCGGCCCTGTCCATTGCGCCCGACATGAGCGCCTTTTCGAGCGCCACCAGGGCCTCGCGCGAAACGACCGCGCTCCGCTTTTCGATCGAGCCGGCCATCTCGTTCGCCCTGCTCGCATCGCGTTCGCCCATCTGCGCGTGCAAACGCATCAGCGTTTTAAAATCGGGGCGCGGCCTGCCCACTTCCGTATTGTAGTCGGTAATCAGCCGCTGTATGGTCATCTGCCCCTGTCGGATATTCTGGAGCACCAGATCCTTTTCTTCGAGGTAGATCAACCACTCAAGTTCACCCACTTTCCAGAGCGCATAGCGTTCGTTGACATCGCCTTTTACTTCGCTCCGGAGCTGCAGCGCGATCTTTTTTGCCGCCGCAACCGCCTCTTTCTGTTTGAAACCGACGCCGCCCAGGTCAGCCGCTTCATTGATGATATAAATAGCACGCTGAACAGTGGTGTCGATGTAGTCTTTTCCGATGTACTTCCCTTTACTGCCTGACTGAGAAACACTTTCAGCAGCATGAAGATTGCAGGAAATACACAAAAGAACGGTCATGAGCGTCGATAAATAAAACGCTCCGGTTTTTACAAACAATCGGGCAAAACAGGCCGAATGACGGGGCTCGGATGTAGACAATAAAGTTGGTAAAAACATAGCGAGAGATAAAATTAATTCCAGCCGGACGTTCCTGTTACTATTACAAAAAAAGGGTGAAGCCAGAGGGCTCCACCCTTTTTAATGTCACCGGTTCACGCGATCAGCGATCAATACTGCGTCGCTCCCTGGATATTCGCCTGCCGGATCCGCTCGCGGAACATCTGTTCCTGCACCCTGAGCGCCGAATAATCCGCCGGCGTTTCGATGAAATGGAACTCAACGCGGCGGTTGAGCGCCCTTCCGGCAGCAGTGCTGTTGGTTGCTATCGGCCTTGACTTACCGTAGCCGATCGCGACCATCATCGAATCCGGAATGCCCTTCGACATGAGATAGGCCTTGACGCTTCCCACGCGCGCCGCCGAGAGCACCAGGTTGTAGTCGACAGCGCCGCGGCTGTCGCAATGACCCTGGATCTCGTACTTGAAGGCCGGGTACTGCTTCAGGAAGCTGACCGCGTAATCAAGGGCCGCAAAGGATGCCGGCAGAAGCTCGGCGCTCGCGGTCTTGAAGTTGATGTCGCGCAGCTTGGTGTTGAGCGTTACCATTTCCTTGACCGTCGGCTTGATCACAGGAACGGTGTCCGGACACCCGTCATCGTCCTTGTAGCCGTTGTAGGTTTCGGGTTCGAACGGGCACTTGTCAAGCGTGTCCGGTATGCCGTCGTTGTCGTTGTCCGGGTCCGGGCAGCCGTCCGCGTCCTGGAAGCCGTCGATGTCCTCGGGAACGTTCGGGCACTTGTCAAGCGTGTCCGGTATGCCGTCGTGGTCGTTGTCGAAGTCCGGGCACCCGTCCGCATCCTGGAAGCCGTCGATGTCCTCGGGGAAGTTCGGGCACTTGTCAAGCGTGTCCGGTATGCCGTCGCGGTCGTTGTCGTACTCCGGGCACCCGTCCTCGTCCTGATAGCCGTCCTTGTCTTCGGGAATGGTCGCGCACTTGTCGATACTGTCCGGAATGCCGTCATGATCGTGGTCAAAGATCGGATGACTGGTATCAAGAACGACCGGCGGAGGTTTGGGATAACCCCAGTTGTAACCCAATCCGGCCGCAAGCTCCATACCCCGTTTCGGATTGAAGTACAGGGTGCCGAGCGCCTTGTACGCGAGATTTATTGAAAAATATTTAAAATTCCAGCTCCCGCCGACCGCCGACCCTATGATCTCGGCGCCGCCGAACACAAACCCCATGCGGAGCGGAAGGTATCCGTACAGAAACCCGGCTTCGCCGCCGATGGACAACCTCGGCACCGTGGAGTAGCCCGGAGTCTTCACGAAATTTTGTTCGTAATTGGCGCCCGCGTCGCAGGAGTTGACAAAATACCCCTTCTTCGAATAGTCCCACCGGTAGGCATATCCGAGGTTTGCCGTGATCGGCAGCACCGTGGTCAATTCGCTGCTCTGCGAGAGGGTGTCCCTCGAATCGGAGATGTACTCTCCGGCATTGCGGTTGAAAATATACAGCAGCGAATTGTCTCCCTTGCCCTCCTTGTCGATGCCGTTGATGACGTCGTACGCGGTAAGATTGTTCTTGTTGATTTTATAATGCGTCTGCATAACGTCCTTTATCCAGAAAATCACGCCAACGTTCTGGAAATTGATCGTCAGGGTACCGTGTTCGTCATAGAGAATTCCCCCCAGGTCCACGCCGATACCGTGTCCATTAATGGGGAAATAGCTGTTTGCAAACGGATTATCGTCTTTCCACGGGCCGTGGAGACCGAGGCCCGCGGTCTGAACGGTCATGTCGCCGTTCACCACTAGCTTGTTGCTCCCGTTCACCGTGTCATAAGAGAGCTTTCCGCTGCTCATCGACGAATTGAGCACCGCATGGCCCATGATATACTTGACCCCTATTCCGCCGGCGCCGTACTTGAGGTTGAAAAATTTGTGCAGGGCCGGGATATCGACCGGCAGTCCGAGAGACAGGGTAACATCGGTCGCCCACAGGCCGCTCTGCCGGAAACTGCTGAAATCAAGGGTATTGCCGCGCAGGAGCCCGTCGGTTGCTGAGAAAAAAGTGAAAAGCGGGCCTTCCGGTATATGCATCTCTTCATCGAGATGGGTGGTCACGTCAAAGCCGAACCGGCCGGCTGCAAGGCTGAGCGCAGTCATTTTATACCCTGCATAGGTAGTCACCCCTCCCCTCAAACCATCGGTCAATTTCTGGGAAACCGTGGCAGGATCGTCGTTCAGGTTGATGTCAAAGCTGGTCCTAAAAATGTGCGAAAGAAGCGACGCCATCTGCTGATCGCTGTTTCCCCAGTATTTATTGAACGGCGAAATCGCCAGTTTATCGCTCCACGCGCCGACGCCGTAGTTGGTGAACGGCACGATAAGAAGTCCGCCGCGCGGCGCAAAATCGGTGCCTAAAAGCGCCGGGTTGGAACTGGGCGCCTCCCATGCCGACCCGATCACGTTCCTGTTCGTGGTGGTCCCTGCGCTGAGCGGGTTATTGTCGAGCGCGAACGCCGAGCCATAACCGGCGACAAGCAGTGCTGCTATTCCTCGCAATACGGTTTTCATTCGACTGGACCTCTCTATAAGTTTCCAATTAGGTTAACGGGCGCTGAACCCGCATCTTCTCCCCGGTCGTTTATTTCTGGGTAAGCAGCGAATCCATGTTATTGACGCCTTCCATATGCACATAGGATTGAATAAAGACATAATCCGTGTCCCTCAGCGTATCCGCAGACGTCATGGGCAGGAAACTCGCCTCCCATCGCCAGCCGCAGGAATCGTATTTGAGCATGGTGTCGGTTTCCCATTGCTTGAGCACGATATTGCTGGAGTCTTTTTGTCCGCGCGCCGGGATCCTGATTCCCCGCTGGCCGAGCAAATCTATATATCCCAACTGGTGCGCCTTTGCGGTGTCCCCGATCAGGAGCAATACACTGTCGAGGCTCATATTATCAAGCGCGCGCATGCGCGGCGCCGGAGCAGCCAGCCCGAACAAATTCATATAGACATTGGAAAAGTTGAAAACGTGCATATTGAGACTGGCCAGCGAATTTTCCAGCCTGTTGAAGGACTTAAGCGATTTCGACACCTTGAACGACCCGACCCCGAGGTCCAGGTTCGTCGTAGCAAGCACCTGCCAGCCGAGCATAATGTTCGTGCGCGCCTTGGTAACTGCCCTGATGTCCATTTTACCCATATACAGGTCGTAATCACTATCAGTGTCATGCTGTTGGTTCACTGCCAGCACCTTAGTACCGACCGGTACCGAGATGTCCTCTACGATATCCATGGAATCGGGCCACTCATTCATGATCGGCGTAATATTGGTCGGCGCCGGGCAAGTTTTGTTGTTGACCACATGCGTAAATTGCATGTCTTTGCTGACCGTTGTCGCAGGAAAGCTCGGGGCGAAGAGCGTATAATGAATATTCAACGAATCGAGAAAAGCCTGTTTTAACTGTTGCGCGCTCGTGTCCGGAAGCCGGGGGTAGAGGTAAATATCGCTCCACACCTGCTTCAGAATAAATTTTCCTCTGAGCGAATCCCGTGAGTCTTTATTGAACGGGAACGGTACGTCAATCTTTGCAGTGTCCCCGCCACGTTTATATGTTTGGGTGACTGTGGCGAGCATCTCCTTGAAATGGAAATAGGGGGACCTTATAACGAACACCAGAGAGTCATCCATTTTAAGATACCTCAAAGCTCCCGTAGGAACATTGTTCCTGACGGTATAGGTCACCCGCGAAACCGACTTCCCCTGATGGAAAGCGCCGAGCGTATCGTTCCAGACCGGGAACAAACGGGTACCCGACAGGTTCTGGGTAATAATACGGAGGGTGCTGTCCTCATCAACATTAATCCACCCTGAAGTTAACTTTCCTAAATAGTAATTTAAGGTGAAGGAATCATAAGCGGTGGGAAACGCTGCAGCGATAGCCCCGACTGAATCCACCCCTTTTTGCTCGCAAGCTGGTGTTATCCAGAGATGAAGCTGCTCGGCCTGTGCTTGAAGCGGGATTTGAGTGTAATTAGTGAGGAAATATTTGAAAAAACCGTACTGTATATCAATATAATTAACATTAAGCGTGTCCGTAAGATCATAGTCATTCGTAAATGTCTTCTGGAATATCATCAGTGAATCCTTGGCCCGGACTTCAGTTGCGATCGCGCCGTTGCAATTTAAGTCCAGCGAAATACTCCCGGCAACGGAAGCGGTACTCCCGATCTGAACCAATAAGTTGGCATTGTCAAGACCCGATCCACCGACAGGGAACGACAGGACTGTCGTGTCAAATGGATTAAGTAAAGCGACGTTTTGCGTACTGCCAAGCATCGTTATACTGAGATTGGTGATTGTCGCTGCGGATAAATTTCTGACCGTTACTGAAATCGGCGGTGAAGAGGCATCGAATATGAGCTTATCAATTATCGTATCTGTCCCCCCGGGTGTCTTGACGAGGATTATATTGAACACTGTCGGGGGAAAAGTGCCTGCAGGCAGTGGAATCGTATCGCTGAGCACCGGAGCATTGGAAATGGTCAGCAAACCGATGGCTGCATGAAAATATTTGTCTGCTATAGAGTCTTGGCGGACATCATACGAAATACTGTCCGTCTGCCTGACTGAGAGAATAACGGTGTCGCCTTTTACAATTTCGTCAGAAAGCAAATCCGGATTGTCGGTGTAATAAATGCCTGGGTTCGCCGAATCATACCCTCCCATGAGTATATCGCTGGTTATCTCTCCTACATCCTGCCATTGATTGGGTCCTTTTAACCGGTACTCATGATTTTTCTGCCATCTGACGGTAAGGTGGGTCACCGTATCAACCGTATCAAAAGCGTCTACAGTGGAAAAATATCTCGGGTGGCTTGATCCGGGGTTAGGATACCGCGGTATGCTGTCTGGTAAATACCAATACTGTACTACCGTATCATTAAAACTCGCAATAAGCTGGGGCAGTTTCTGGGCAAGCCTGAACGAATCGTCGGTCATGGGCACCTCGATCTTCGAGAGCCATCTGAGCGGCGGCTCGTTCGGAACAGCGCACCGCAGGATAAGGGCCACGGCGCCTGCGGCGACAGAGGCAAAAAGTAAAATTTTCCATTTGAACGTTTTGATTGTTTTCACGGTTGGTCCCCTTTCAATGATTTGTAGCCCTTCAGTCTCCGGCCGCACCACGCTAGCAATAAGCAGGTAAGGCCGGCAGCCCTCAATAGTATGTATAATAATTTTTAAGCACGATAAAAAGCAATCGAAACGATAATATTCATATAATAAAACAGCTTCCGGAAGAAACCCTATGCTGGCGCGTATCTGCTTCCCTGAAAAATATTATGCCTGTCCATATATTCCTGCAGAAATTGTATTGAGGAGTTTTTGCGGGCGCTCCATTCCGGCGCGATGAGGCCGTTTTCCTTTCGGGCGTCGGACATGATGCGGTGAACGTGCTGGTCCGGCCGTAGCCGTTCCAGAAAACCGCACAAAAACGGGGCATATTCTTCGATCGTCAGGGCTTTTGCCCTTCCCTCCGCATACCATTGTTCCATGGGCGTTCCCCTGACGATCATGAGTTGATGGATCTTGACACCAGCGAGAGGCAGGGCGGCGCAGCGCGATGCGGTCTCGAACATCATACCTTCGGTCTCGCCGGGAAGACCGAGAATGATGTGTGCAACGGTTTCAACGGCTTCAGCCGCACAATCTTCGACCGCTTTCACGAACTCAGCAAATGAGTGGCCGCGGTTGATGAGCGCAAGCGTGGGGTCGTGCGAACTCTGGAGCCCGAGCTCCACGGAGAGAAACGTGCGGCGGGCCAGATCGCCGAGATATTCGGTGACGGGGCCGGGCAGGCAGTCAGGCCTGGTGCCGATGCTCAGGCCCACGACGCCGCTGACCTTAACAAGCGGCTCATACACGGCGCGCAGATGCTCCACTGTCCCGTAGGTATTGGAAAACGGCTGGAGGTAGGCGATGAATGCCTTGTACCGGCCGCTCGCGCGACTCATTGACGTTTGCAGTTGTTCGAGCGGAGTACCGGCCGCTCCGGCGACAGGGCTGAAAGCCCGGTTGTCGCAGAACGCGCAACCCCATGGGCTTCTGGTCCTGTCCCGGTTCGGGCAGTTAAAACCGGCGTTGATTGGCAGCTTCAAAACCGGCGTACCGAAACGTTTTTTGAGCCAAGCACTGTAGGAATTATAATGATTCATGCAGGACACAGAAAATATTAATAACTTTCTTTTGCTAAAGTCACCTGTTTGGGTATCGGGTGGGCGCCATTGTGCAGAACCAAACTGCATTTGACCCGTACCCTCAAACTTCAGTGGAATTGAAATCAAAAAAACAGCTTTACATAATATGTTTTTGAATTTATCGAAGCTTGAGGGTGGGGGTAATGGGTGCTCAAACCTGCATGGCCGGTGCCCACCCCCTACCCACACGGGTGTCTTTAGCCAATGATAAATAATTTTAAAACGTTCTAACTCTCCAACACTTCAACTTCCCTTATTTTCCTGCCGCAGATTTCCTGTCCTGGACGCGTTTCTTGGCCTCTTTGGTAAGGTCCCAAGAGGACGAATCGGCATTCATCTGATCCAGGTCGCTACTGACATCCGGGGGCGGGGCATCAATGAGTTTCCTGTCCTTGCGGGTCGTTTCCGGCCGCAACTCCCGTTTCAGGTCCTCGGTTTTTTTCCGGCTGAGGGCGGTGTCGACGGGTGCGCCCCCGAACCCCGGCGTGGTTACCGTGCTTTTTTCGAGACGGTCGATCCGGTCCAGGATTTTTTCCTTGTTCAGCGCATCGTCGATATACGTGACCGCTTTTTTCCACGTCTCGATCGCTTCCTGTTTCTGGCCCTTGTGTTCAAGCGCCATGGCAAGATCCTGATAAAACTGCGGGTTGTTCGGCTCGAGTGAAATCGCGGTGCGGTACTCGGCCATGGCCTTGTCCACATCGTTCTCTTTTTTCCAGTAAATATCGCCCAGCTCCGAATGCGGTTCCCCTTTACCGGGCTCCGCGGCGATCACTTTTTTCAGGACCTCCTTGGCCTCGGTCAATGTCCCGGCAGCGACCAGGCACTTGGCAAGATTGGATAGCGCGTCGTTGTTGGCCGAATCCATTGCCGTGATCTGCCGGTACTGTGCGATCGCCTGCTGCATATGGTTCGCATTTGCATACATGGCCGCGAGGTTCATGCGCGCCGTCATATTTTCCGGGTTGCAGTTCACGGCCTGCGCGAGCGCCTCCATGGCGTCGTTGCTCCGGTTCAGGTTGTCATAGGCGATTGCCAGGTTCGACCACGCCTCGGAATTCTTGGGCTGCAGCTTCAGCGCTTTTTTAAGTTCGACGACCGCCTGCGCATTGTTGCCCCACTGGAGATAGGCGAACCCGAGATTGAACTGGGCCTCGAAAAAATCCGGCTCCCGCGCAAGCACCTGCTTGAACGCGGTCACTGCCTGGCTGTAAGCGCCCCGCTGCAGCAGCTCCTGGCCGTTGCTCATCAGGGATTCAGCGGACGACTGGGCCATTGTTGCTGTCCTTATTAACAGAATAAAAAGCACGGACAACGTTTTCAGTTTATTCATAAGCAGGTTCCTTTCCGACTTTGATGGGTGTGATAAAATGAAAATATAAACGCCGATAACTGCTTTCAAGTTCTAATTGTAATATAATGCGAATTAATACAAAAAAGTTCCCTTTCATTTGAATAGACGTTCCGGGGAAATAATTGTGCTACGTCTTAATTTTAATCACAGACCTCATCCCCGCCCCTTCTCCGATTGGAGAAGGGAGTAAGATTTACCCTCTCCAATCGGAGAGGGTAGCCGACTTGTACCGAGCACGGTCGAGGTAAGGCCGGGTGAGGTCTAAGTAATGAAACTAAAAGGTAGCCTGGAGAAGAATCGACCCGAGTAGAGACGCACGGCCGTGCGTCTCTACAATCGAGGGTGGCGCCCCAAGATTATAAGTGGCGCTGTAATTTTCATCGCCTGTATAATATATTTTGAACTTGAGTTATCTGATGATAACTTCATTCGTACAATTGAAATTTCATTAAAAAGGACACGCCCATGTGCCAGGAATCAATGAAAGAGTACCAGAACCCGCTCATTGAGCGGTATGCCTCGGCAGAAATGTCGTTCGTCTTCTCTCCGCACTTCAAGTTCACTACCTGGCGGAAGCTCTGGATCGCCCTGGCCGAAAGCCAGAAAGAACTGGGGCTTTCGATCACCGGCGAACAGATACAGGAAATGAAGGATCATATCGAGGACATCGATTACGACCGGGCCGAGGCGTATGAAGCGCAGGTGCGGCACGATGTTATGGCGCACATCAAAACGTACGGCGAGGCGTGCCCTGCCGCTAAACCGATCATCCACCTCGGCGCCACAAGCGCGTATGTGGGTGACAATACCGACCTGATCCAGATCCGGGAAGCGTGCCGGCTACTCCTCTCCCGGATGGCAAATCTTATCAGAACTCTGCGCGAGTTCGCCCTCAAACACCATGGCCTTGCCACACTCGGGTTCACCCATTTCCAGCCCGCCCAGCTCACCACGGTCGGCAAACGGGCAGCGCTGTGGCTGAACGACCTTGCCATGGATTTCGAAGCGACCGAGCGTTTTGAGCAGGAGATTCCGTTCTTAGGCGTAAAAGGAGCGACCGGCACGCAGGCCAGTTTCCTCGAGCTCTTTAACGGCGATCACGCAAAGGTCAAGGAACTCGACATGCGCGTGTCCCGCAGCATGGGGTTTGAAAAAACGGTGCCCGTGTCGGGCCAGACCTATTCCCGCAAAATCGACTTTCAGGCGAGCGCACTGCTCTCCGGTCTTGCACAGTCGCTTCATAAATTCGCCAACGACCTGCGCCTGCTCCAGCATCTCAAGGAGATCGAGGAACCGTTCGAAAAAAACCAGATCGGCTCGTCGGCCATGGCGTATAAACGCAATCCGATGCGATCCGAACGCCTGACGGCCCTCTGCCGCTATGTCATCGCGCTCAACCAGTCAACGGCCATGACCGCGGCGGAACAGTGGTTCGAACGCACGCTCGACGATTCGGCAAACAAACGGCTTTCGATCCCCGAATCGTTTCTTGCTGCGGATGCGGCGCTCGTTATCGCGACGAACGTGTGCGAAGGACTTGAGGTATACCCTGCGGTCATCAAGCGTCATATCGAAGAGGAGCTTCCCTTCATGGCCACCGAAACTATCCTCATGGCAGCGGTCAAGGCGGGAGGCGACCGGCAGGAAGTCCACGAACTAATCCGCCAGCATGCCATGGAAGCCGCCCAACAGGTGAAAGGCGAGGGAAAGAAAAATGACCTGCTGGACCGGATTGCCGCTGATCCGCGATTCCGCCTGAAACGCGCAGCAATCGATAAACTCCTCAATGTCGAAGCATTCATCGGCCGCGCGCCCGAGCAGACGCGCGATTTCATCACCGCCATAATCGAGCCGCTGCTCGTCCGCGCCGCACGATACGGAACCGTCGGCAAGGCTGAATTGACGGTTTAAAAACCCATGCTGGCCGACTACCATGTTCACACCCCTTACTGCGGCCACGCCAAAGGCAAAGTAATTGAATATGTTAATGCAGCGGTCTCGCTGGGTATGCAGGAAATCGGTTTTTCCGACCATCTGGGACGTTACTATCTGACCGATATCCAGCGCCGGCGCTACTGGGACTGGGGCATGAAAGAGCGGGAAGTGGCGCGCTATGTGGCGGAGCTGCTCGAACTGAGGGAAGTGTTCCATGACCGGATCCGCATTAAAATAGGGCTCGAGGTCGATTATGTGGAAGGCGCCGAAGACCTCCTCGAACCGATCGTCAGCAGGTATCCCCTCGATTTCCTCCTCTGCTCCGTACATTGCATCCCCCGGTTCGGGTGGAAGCACCTGTCAAGCTATGCAAACCACCACGACACTTCCCTTATTTACAAAGAGTACTTCAGGGTCGCCCGCTCGGCGTTGCGGAGCGGGCTGTTCAATTCCCTCGCACATCCCGACTTTATCTGGCGCTATGTGGGCTGGCCCCGGAACGATTCCCTGATGCCGTTTCAGGAGATCGCCGAAACGGTTCGCACGGCAGGAGAGACCGGCCGCTGCATCGAAATCAATGCGAACGGTTTTCTCTGGTCGCAGGCGAACCCGATGGAAAACCGCGATCCTTTTGGGGTATTGATTGACGAATGCCGCCGTTATCCTGTTCCGGTCACCCTCGGTTCCGACGCTCACGAGCCGGCAATGGTCGGCAAACTATTTACCGAACTGACGAAGACCCTCCTGCAGAAAGGCATCACCTCGTTTACCTGTTTCACTGAAGGAAAACCGAGAAAAGAAACGCTGGGATAAATACGACGGGTAAAATTATTGTATTTTCATGGCACTGTTGTGGTTCTCTTTCAACTTTTCCCAATGGACGTCCGTATGTTTTCCCGTTCCCTGCCGATTCTGTTGTTTTCATTTGCGCTTCTTATATGTTCCTGCGCGCACCAGGGAGCGCCGACAGGCGGCCCTGACGACCGGACCGGTCCTACGGTCATGTCGGTGCTGCCTGCCCCGGGTTCCGTCAACGTAAGCCCTCACCAGCGGTGTACCGTAACGTTCTCGAAATGGATCTCCAAAGCCACGGCGCAAAAAAGCGTGTCAATCCTGCCGTCCCTTGACGGCGGGGCGAAAATCCGCGTTTCGGGCAGGCGGCTCGAAATCACGCCCAACAAGGCATTTGCCGATTCAACCACCTATCATATCGTCATCACCGCGACGATGCAGGATCTGCATTCCAATCCGATGGCGTCTTCCTACACGCTCGTTTTTTCGACCGGACCAAGCCTTGACAGTGGAAAAGTCATCGGATGCGTGACCGACCCGTCGAAGCGCCTGTTTCAGCCGACCGTCGCGTTGTTCCATACCGCCGGCGAAGATAAGGACTCGGTTTTTTTTGCCGACCCGGACTACCTCACCCAGGCCGACAGCTCCGCTTTTTTTTCGATCGAAAACGTGCGCCGCGGCACCTATTATCTGATCGCTTTTATGGACCTGAACGGCAACCACCGCCTCGATCCGGGTATTGAGGCGGCGTATGCACCGGTGTGCCGCACCGTCACCGTGACCCCGCAGCCGGACACCTCCCGACTTTATCCGGTGGAAAGCGACACCGTTGCTCCGCGCCTGGAGTCGGCGAAACCACTCTCGTCGAAATTAATCATGTGTAAATTGAACCGTCCGGTTGATTCGGTGCGCGGCTGTTCCGAACCGCTCTGGAGGCTCGAGCGCATTGATAACAAAGGGAACGCTCCGGCGGTTTCGGAACGCCGCTGGTTCGGCCGCAGGACCCGTTGCGCCCTGTTGCTCGCCGATACGCTTTCGCTTGCGCCGTACCGCGTGATCTTTTCGTTCTCGAGAAAAACGAGGGGTTCCGCCGTTGCTCGGTGCGACACCGTCCGGTGCAACGGGGTCGGCATCCGCGATACCGTACAGCCGGCCCTCCTCTCCACCCTTCCCGTCGGCACTGTTCCGCTGCTGCCTGAGATCCGCCTGACTTTCAGCAAACCGGTGGCCATTCAGAGGCCGCTTTTCCTCACCGATTCGCTCCGCGATACCGTACGTCTCGGTACCGACTCCGGATATTCCGATTCCATCAGGCTGATCCCGCTGCGACGGCTCCATCCGGGAAACCGGTACTGCCTGCTGCTTCTGCAAACCTCCGGAAAAGACATGAGCGGCAATGTACTGAAAGCCCATGATTCCACAGACACGGTCGGGAAACTTCCGTTTTCCGTGATCGCGGCCGACAGTCTTGCGGTCTCGGTGAAAGGATGCGCATCATGTCTCGGCAAAGAAATAAAAAGGAAATGGGAGTTTCTTCCCCTGTCCGGCGGAGCGCCGTCTATTTGCCCGGACAGTAACGGGTGTTTCCATTTCGATTCTCTCCCGTACGGCAAAGGAAATATCGGCTACTTCATTGATGAAAACGGCAACGACCGGCCTGACCCGGGCTCGCTTGTCCCGTGGGTGCCCCCGGAAGCGTCTTTTATATTTCCCGACACGGTCGAGGCCCGCGCACGGTGGGAAATCGAAAACGTCACGTTCGCCACACCGTGCGGGCAGTGCGCAGCGCACAAGGTCGCAGTTTCCGCACCGGCCTCAAAAAAACCTGCCCCTGCCGGCAATAAAAAACCAAAGCGGTAAGTGTATATTCCTATGGAAAAAATAACCGTCGAAAACGTGGAATTGATCCTCTCTCATCCGGTCAAAGTCACCACGCAATGGATCGGACAGGCCGAACCGCTCAGGCAGCTCTCAGCCTGCTGGCTCGTCGTCGCCGAAGGCGACCTGCCGCTCACGCCCCGCGTCATCGGCCATCCAGGCACCGGCAAGACCACGCTCGCCATGGCGGCGGCGCACGCGAGGGGACAGCCGGTGTATATCATGCAGTGCACGGCCGACACCCGGCCCGAAGACCTGCTCATCACGCCCGTGCTCTCGGATCAGGGAAGAATTTCGTACCATGCGAGTCCCCTGCTTTCTGCGGTGATAAAAGGCGGCATCGCGATACTTGACGAAGGCAACCGCATGTCGGAGAAATCGTGGGCGTCGCTCGCCCCGCTTTTCGACCACCGCCGCATGGTGGAGTCCATCGTCGCCGGCATCACGGTCCCGGCGCACCAAGAGTTCAGGGCAGCGGTCACCATGAACGAAGACTCCTCCACCTTTGAAATCCCCGACTATATCATGTCGCGGCTGCAGCCGGGCATCGCCATCCCGTTTCCGGACCGCGAGGACGAGTTGAAGATCCTTTCCTACAACCTGCCCTTCAGCGGCAGCGCAATACTTGACCTGTGCATCGATTTTCTCCAGCAGTCCCATTCCCTCGACCTCCCCTACTCCATCCGCGACGGCCTTAACGCCATGCGCTACACGCTCAAGCTGAAGGAAGACGATCCCTCGGCGGACACGAGTAAGCTTTTCAGGAATGCGGTCGTCCAGATTCTGGGCGATGAGGCACTCGACCTTGAAAAACTCGCCGCGAAACGGAAGGCTTCGGGGGAGCATTTACCTTCAATGAACCTGGGCGACTTCTTTTTCGGCAGCGACCAGAGCCTCAATCCGGACAGTGACGAGGACATGGACCGGTGAAACTTTCTCCAGAGATTACCCTGGTACCGATCCTGCACGGCAAATGCCTCTTCTCATCACACGTCAGGAACCTCTGCGCGAACGAACGCTTTGACTGTATTGCAGTTGACATTCCGGATATGTTCCAGAACGACTTCGGCCCTGCGGTTGAAAACCTGCCCTTCATTCAGGCCGTTGCGGCCCGCGGTTTTACGGAACCTGAATGCTACTATGTACCGGTTGATCCGTGCGACGCAGTCATCGAAGGCATACGGCAGAGTTTTCAGCATCACGTCCCCTATGTCTGTACAGGACGGCCGCACCTTGCATTGCCAAAACCCCTACGACCACTGCCCGACGAATACGCGATGGAAAAAATCGGGTTTGACAGGTATACCGCCCTCTGCCTTCAGGCCATGGGCAACCCTGCGGCCGGCTCCGATGAAGACCTAGATGGCATATACTGCGCGGCATGTCTTCACGAACTTTCCAGAACCTGTAAAAACATTTTATCATTGGTTCATTTCCGTATTTTCGCGCGAACCGTATACCATTTCGGCCGTGGGTCTCCGATATTCACAGCGCCGCCTGCTTCCCAATCATACCGGATATCCACGCACTATATTAATCCCGACCACCTCTACTTCGCGCTCGGCGAGCTGCCGTTTATCACCGGTAAATTCGAGCGCGAGCGGCAGGACCCTTTTGCCCGGCCCGTCGATGTCGTCACTGAAATAAAAAACCTGTTCCGTGAAACACGCGACGATTATTACGACGACAAAGAAAAAACCGATCTGCTTTCGCCGGTGCGCATCCAGACCGCCCTGACGTTCCTTCGGAACCTGACCATCGGGTCCGGGTGGCTCATCCCGTCGCTCTTCGATATCGTCGAAGCTGCCAAAGGCGTGGGCGGCAATGCGTATGCGCTGCGGGTCCTGAAGAATGCCCGGTATTATCCGTATCTGCCGTTTGAACGCGGAGTGCCGCTCATGGGCGTAGGCATCGACCGTGTCACGCTGCCGGAAAGCGGTGAAACCATGCACGCAACCAATCTGTTCCGGGACACGGAATTGCAATGGCGCACCATTACCATACGACCCGATCCGTCACTCGAGCGGAAAAAAAAGTACCGTTACGCCTGGAACCCGTCGGGGATGTGCTCCCATGTGCCCGAAGATACGAAGATCGAGCAATTCAACACGCATGTACGCTCCAAGACGATAAAAATCCTTCTCGAGGAGTTTGCAAAACACGAAAAATTCACCACCTCGGTCAAGGACGGCATAGACATAAGAGAGACATTGCGGAACTGGCACACCGGACATATTTATGTAAGAGAAATCCCGCCGTCACACGGACGGCTTGACTCGGTGATCATCATCTTCGACGAAAATCACGACGAAAATTACCCTCATCGCAGCACCTGGTACGCCGAACACGGAAAAGAGTCGACCCTTACCTTTTACGCCACCGACCCGTTCGCCGATCTCATCGGACCCGGCATCGCCCGCTGCCGTTACGGCGGGCTGTCGCTCCTCTTCCCGCCGCGGCCCGTGCCGAACATTTTCGAGCTTACCGGAAATTCACCCGCTGATTTCCCGAATCTGGCCGCGCGTCTGGCCTATGGAGCACTGCTCTTCAGCGCCGAGCGGGTGGTGGCCTACGTTGCCAACCGTAAACCCGGCGTGTACCTCCGCACCCTTGCGGCTCGGCTTAAAAAACAGCTCGTCTGGGTCCCGCTCGCCTCGTTTTCGAGTGAGACGATCAGTACGCTCCGGAAATTTCATATTCTTAATGGCAAAGAGGTGCGGAGCTGGGCTTCGAGGTTTATCGGCGAGGATTGAATAATATCTTTTTTGTAACCTCGACCTCACCCGTCTGCCTTAGGCAGACGACCTCTCCTATCAGAGAGGTCACCATGCCTTAGGGCATGTCTTCTACTATAAGCTCTCCCCTTCTCTGATAGGAGAAGGGGGCGGGGGATGAGGTCAAATTGACCGGTAGAATGTGTGTGCTATTTATTCAGTGGCTTCTAGTCCCTTTATGGCACTTTTTAGCTCTATTACTTGTATTTCCTCCGGACAATCCTTCCAATCATGTTATCACTCATCAAAATCAATTATTTTTCACTATATCTATGTATAAATCTTTATTATACATCATCACGCTCGCGGGGCTCTGTTTTTCTCTCCCTGACACAACAGGCAACGCCTTTTTCATACGGCTTGAGCAGCAGTTGCGGGCCGAATACGCTGCCTGTACCGGCGACACGGCGCGGCTGCCGGTAAAAATTCTGGTAACCTGGAAGCACCTCATCGACAGCATGGCCGACCTGCCGGAGTACCCGGCCATTGCAAAAGAATACAAGGGAAAAACCGGAAACTCTCCGGTCAAGGACGGTCCGTGCAAGGTGTTGCGCTGGAAACTCAGGCTGGATTCTTTGACCTCGGGTCAACCGGTCGTGCAGCAGAAGAGCGTAACTGATTCGCCGCCAGTGCGGAAAATAAACTCGAATTCTGCATCACAATAGCAACAGTAACTCATCTATTTGTTTTCTCTTGTTCTTTTCCCCCCTGAAAACCTGCTGTACTTGATTTACAGCACGACCGGTTTGATGATCCGCTCGCTTTCGAATTCGCGTCTGGCAAGAAAGGTGAAGAGAACACTCAGGAGCGCCAGAAGACCTGCGATAAAATAAATGCTGAAAGGATGAACGAACGAAACGGCCACGTACCCCGTCATGATGAAGCCGAGCAGAAACAGGTTGATGAAATGGAGCAGGCGCGGATTGGGAAGCCAGACCGAAAAGTAGGCGCTGCTTGCCGCATTCAGGAGCGTGGCACCAAGGTAGAGCGTGCAATACGACCACTCGAAGTTCCCCCGGGGCATCTCACCCAGGCTGTTAAAAACCGGCCGCAGCAGAAAAGCGCAGACCATGCATGCGGCGCCGATGGCGGCCGTCATGACTGTCACGAACAGCATTTTTCCGTACAGGATCGCACTCCGTGACATGCCGGACGTGAGGAGTATCTCGAGCGAGCCGCTCATCCGTTCGAGGACAAACACCGTACTCGAAAAATTCGCCGCAATAATCACTGAGAAAAGTACGATCCACAGCGGTGCGGTATGCGCCCCTCCGGTATTCATTGAGGCGATCATTCCGCCCCATCCTGCGACCAGCAGCAGATAGATGAAAAAAACGCTCCGGTCGCCCCGCAGGAAATTGATCCACTCCTTTCTGAACATCAGCGTGGTCTGGTTCACGGATTAGCCGTCCCTTTCTGCACGCTCAACAGCCCTGATTTCCTCCGGTATTCATTCCGTATCGTGTCGCTGAATTCGCCTGGTGCGGGCGCTATCTTCCCGATGCTGCAACCCGCCTCCACAAGGCGTTTGACAAGCATTGGGATCGCTTTCGCAGCATTCTGCACTTCAAACTGCCATTCACCGTCGCGATACACCGGGTCTGCAGTACAGACTGCCTTGATGATTGCGGCCCATGTCTCGTTCCGATCCGTTTCAAGCGACCACTGCCCGCCGCTTTCCTTCTTCGGCGAAAGCTCGGCCAGCCGCTTGTCGTGCAGCATACCGACCCGGTCGCACAGATCGTCGATCGCGTCAAGCTGGTGCGAGCTTATGACCACCGCAGCACCGTTGTCGCGGGCGCGTTTCACCATGGTCGTGAAATGGTCGTAGGCGTCCACATCGAGCGCGACAGCCGGTTCATCGAAGAAATACACAGAAGGCCATCCCATGAACGCCCTGCAGAGCGCGCACTGCATGCGCTGGCCTCGCGAAAAAAACTTTACGGCCTTTTTGTTCCGGTACAAACCGGTGCGATCCCAGAAATCCTCGATATACCCGAAAGCACTGCTCCACACAATGCTCTTGGCTGCGGCGAATATTTTCATGTTCTGTTCAAAGGAGAGGTTTCCCCAGAATCCGTCGTGCTCGATCACCACTCCCATTCGCCGGTGCAGGGACGCATCGTGCGACCAGGGGTCTTTGCCGAGCACAGAAATCAGCCCGCGGTCCGCTTTGAGAACGCCGATGAGCAGCCTGATAAGCGTGGTCTTTCCCGCGCCGTTCAGACCCACGAGGCCGTAAACTTCACCCGCGTTGATTTCGAACGAAATATCTTCGAGAATCGAATATTTTCCGAATGATTTTGCGAGTCCTGATACGGAGATTTCTGGAGGCATAATTCCTTTAAAATTAGTTTTGGATAAAGATAAAACTGGACTTTTTTTTATTTGCACCTGTAATGTGCAATAGAAAAGGATTGTATATTTAATCTGTTATATGAAAATAATCGTTGCAAAAACAGCCGGGTTCTGCATGGGCGTGAAGCGTGCCGTGGACATGGCGATTGAAAATGCTGGAAAAGTTCCGGACGGCCTTAAGACAATAGGACCGCTCATCCACAACCGGCAGACGCTCGACATGCTCAGGCAGCGCAAGGTCACCGAGTTTGAGGAAAAAGATTATAACGGCCGGCCTTCCACGCTCCTCATCCGCGCCCACGGCATCCCGCCTGAAACGCAGGAACGCTATGCCGGTCAGGGCCACGCAATCATCGACGGAACATGTCCTAAAGTCAAGACCGTCCACAAAGTCATCGAACGATACCGCATGGCGGGGTACGGGATTGCGATTGCGGGCGACAAAGGTCATGCGGAAGTGATCGGCCTGATGGGTTATGCCGGAAACATGGGGTATCTTATCACTACCGTCAACGATATCGATACGCTGCCCGATTTTGAAAAAGTTTGTCTGGTGTCGCAGACAACTTTCGACCGCACCGCCTTCGACGAAATTGCCGCAAAAATCCGGAGCCGGTACGGAAGCCGCGACGTGGTAATAAAAAAAACCATCTGCGCCGCAACCGACCAGCGCCAGGCGGAAACCGAGGCGCTGGCAAAGCACGTCGACGCAGTGATTGTGGTCGGCGGAAAGAACAGCGCAAATACCCGGCGACTGGCAAAAATAGCGGAGAACAGCGGAACGCCTGCCCAGCTCGTGGAAACCGAAGAGGACATCGACTGGAATGCACTATCACATTGCAAATCAATCGGCATCACTGCCGGCGCCTCAACTCCAAACTGGATGATAAAACGCGTTACCGATTACCTGCAGTTCATGGACCAGACCCAGAAGCGGACGGTACCCAATCTTGCCCGGCAGATCCTTGATTCCGCCGCGAATCTGAACATGTTCGTCGCGCTCGGAGCCGTTACCGTGTATTATGTGTCGTGCCGGATACAAGGGTACGCTTTCACCGCAGGCGGCGGAACGCTGGCATTCCTTTATTTCCTTTCCATGTATCTCTGGAACAGCCTGACGAGCCTCGAAACCACACAGCACCTCGGAATCTCGCGGTACAAGTTCTACCGCCGGTACAAACCGCTGCTTTTTATTCTGGCCTCGGTAAGCATCGTCGCACTCCTCATCGGGTGCTTTCCATATGGCAATTCGCTTTTTTTCCTCATGCTTTTCGCAACGGCAGCCGGATCAGTGTATCATGTTACCATCGTTCCGGTTCCTTTCCGCCAGTTTATCAGGTATAAAAACCTCAAAGATATCCCGACCTCACGGGATCTCTTTGTCGCCCTCGCATGGGCGACGGTGCTTACCTTCATGCCACAGGCGATAAATGGCTCTTTTATGGTCAACCCCCTGATCATCGCCTGCTTCGTATGGATTTTCGTTCTTGCGTTCCTGCGTTCGCTTATTTTCGACCTGCGTGACATTGAAGGCGACCGCATCATGGGCCGGGAAACGCTCATTACCATTGTCGGGGAAAAAAGATCGCGCAAAGCAATGTACGGTATCATCGGACTGTGCATCGTCCTGCTCATTGCCGTTCCTTGGCTGGCAGGCGGCCGCCATCAGAGTGCCGTTCGCTTCCTGTCTCAGATCCCGACGCTCATGTACGCGGCCATGTTTGTCGCCTGGAACCCGAGGCTCAAATCAAGCAGTCAGGTGTTGTTCACCATAATGGCCGACGGTTTGTTTTACTTTGCCGGACTGGGCGCCTTGTGCGCGTCAATGGTCATTGGCATATAAGAGCTTGTCCCTAAATAAGCCTTTTGGCTTCGGTCGGCTGCAAAGTCCGATATAGTTTCGTCGCGCTGCATCGCCGTATCGCTGAGGATATGGCTGTTTCGCGCTCCTGGCTCTCGGCCTTTTCGCTCGTCCTCGGGCCTAAAATTTTATTTATGGACAATCTCTCCGCCATTTACCGCTTATTTACCATAATACCCTGCTGAATATTTGACCAGCACCAGAAGAACACGCAGGCCGTAAATCACCGGCTGTAAATGCGATACTTCGCCGGCATAGCGGGTTGGAATGGGAAGTTCTCCGATGGACAGCCCTTGTGTCCGTGCCGAGGCTATCACCTCCAGATCGAAGTCAAAACTCGTACTCAGGCGATGAAATGGCAATGTCTCCAGACTTTTGCGGCTGTACACCAGGAATCCGCTGTGATAGTCGCTCATGCGCAGCCTGAACGTTGCGTTCTCAAGTGCGGTCAATAAACGGCCCGCGATATACTTATACAGCGGCATGCCGCCCGACAACGCGGTTCCAGACGCGATCCGCGACCCCTGCATGAGGTCGATTGATTGCAGCCGCATTGCCTCGACGAACTCAGAAACAGCTTCGGGTGGATACTGGCCGTCGGCATGCACGCATGCGGCATAATCGCATCCGTCATCTTTGCAGAGCAGAAGCCCCTGCCGCACCGCTGCTCCGTACCCCCGGTTTGCCGTCCAATGTACCGGGTGGATCGCCTCGTGCCTGCGCGAAAGCGCCTCAATGACCGCATCGGTACCGTCATTGGAACCGTCGTTGATGATCCAGACAGTCCTGATCCGGCGCCACAATTGCGGAGGGATGCGGTCGATGACCGTCCGGATATGGGATGCGGCATTGTACGCGGGAACGAAAAGCGAAACCGTCGGATCCACGCTACGAACCTTTCCGCAGCGCCGGATCATAGTGATCGAGGTATGCCGGTATGGTAAGGTCGAGCGCAGGTTCAAGACCGGTTGAAGGCTCCCATCCAAGCAGTGTCCGCGCCTTGGTGATGTCCGGCAGCCGTCGGTCGGAATCCTCGTAGCCAGGGCCGTAAAAATCCCGCGCGGAAATATTTTCGATGGCGCAATGCGCCGCTCCCGGCACATGCCGGCGCCACAGCCGCACCATGAGATCGGCGAGCGCAGCAATGGTGGTTTCGTTCGCCGGATTGCCGATATTGAAGACCTGGTTCTGCGCAGATTCCGGTTTTTCAAGGATTTTCATGCACGCGTCAATCGCATCGCCGATCCAGGTGAAGCACCGCCGGTTCAGACCGCCGTCCACGAGACGAATCGGTTTATGTTCAATAAGCGCGCTCAAAAAACAGGCCAGCACGCGCGGGATGCCCTCGCCGTCGATGCCGGGCAGGAAATCCATGCGCGGCCCGATAAAATTGAACGGCCGTACGATGGTGTACTTGAGACCACGTTCCTGTGCGCAGGCATAGATGACCCGTTCGATGAGCTGCTTTGCGCATGCGTAGCTCCACCGCTGCGCGGAAACCGGTCCAAGAATGAACGGGCTCCGGTCTTCGCGCAGAAGAAAGGATTCCGGATCGTCACTTTGGCCGGAACGCGATGCCGCAGTTCTGCCGTACACCTCGCTCGTCGAAAAATACACGAGCCGAGCGCCCGCCTCTGCGGTCATTTTAACAAGAGGAATCGTGCCGGTGCAATTGACGTCGATCACGTCGAGCGTCCGGGTCATATACAGCGCAGGGTTGCACAGCGCGGCAAGAAGGATGACCGTGCCGCTCCGTTCGATACAGGGCCGCAGCGAAGCCACATCGTGCATGTCCATTTTTATAAAAGTAAATCTGTTGTTCTTCTGGTGAGGGGCTATCTTAGCGGAAGCCAGATCGATGCCTGTGACCCGGTAATCGGTAGCCGCAAGGAGCCGGTCGAGCAGGTGCGACCCGATAAACCCGCCGCAGCCGACGATGGTGATGGTGTCGTTTTTATTCTGGGAAGCCTGTTGCATGGATACTTGTTATGCGGATGAGATGAAAAATCGAAGGGAAAATAATTCGTGAGCAGGGTTATTAACAGGACAGGAATTACAGGCAGGTTTCTGATGATCTATCTCACCACTGCGACAAGGTTCTTTTTGACAAAGGTCCCGGCCTCGAAGACCTGAATGAAGGTACCGCTGGAGAAAAGATCGCGGCCTAGAGGAAGCGTGTAATAGCCCGGCCCCTGTACGCTGTTGACAAGCGAAGCTATAAGCCTGCCCTTGAGATTGAAATATCGTACGCTTACATGGCAGGTTTTAGGAAGCGTGTAGCGTACAAGGTGCGAAAAGTTGCTGACGGAAAATGCGCGCGGGATAGATGGCGTGTAGGGCAAAACACCGGTGGCGATGGTGGTGAAATTCCACACATTAGACCATGCGCTCGATCCACCTGCATTCTTCGCCCTCAGCCGCCAGTAGTAAAGGGTACCCAAGGCAAAGCCGCTGTCGGACTTCATAGTATCGGTAATCGTAGAGTCCTGTTTAAATATGCTTGAAAACACGGAATCAGTGGCAACCTGGAAATAATAGTTCGTTGCGTTGCTGACCTTGTTCCAGACAAGCGTAAGCGAGATCGGTTGATCGATGGAGCCGTTGGCCGGGGAAATCAATATCGGCAGAGATAGCGCCACTGAAGAACCTGTCATGAAGTTCCAGACCAAAGACCAAGCGCCCGGCCCGACTGCGTTCACGGCTTTCACTCGCCAATAGTAGAAGGTATAGGCTGAAAGACTGGAAATGGTGTGAGAGGTAGAAGTAATGTTGCTGTCATTTACTGCCTGAGAAGAAAAATTTGAATCGGTTGAGACCTGGACGGTATACGATGCAGCACCGGCTGCTGCAATCCAGCTTAATGTCGGATTCACCGGAATATTCAATGTGCCGTTTAGAGGAGAGGATAATACGGGAGTGGTGGGTGGAGTAGAAACTGTCGTGAAACTCCACCTCAGTGACCAAGGACCGGTTCCCGCACCATTTGATGCATCTACACGCCAGTAGTAAACCGTGTTTATTGAAAGTCCGGTGGCCTGATAGCTCGTTGCAGTGATGTTGCTTTGATTGATAACCGTGGTGGAGAAATTCGAGTCAGTAGAAACCTGCACTGAATACGAAGTGGCTGTTGTAACCGTGTTCCATGAAAGTGCGGGCGTTGTGACGATACTTACGGCACCGTTGGTGGGTGAGGATAATGTAGGCGCCCCGACAACAATTGTTGAGAACCTCCAGACAGACGACCATGGACCCACGCCGCTGTAATTTCCAGCATTTACCCGCCAGTAATAAGTGGCGTCGAATGCCAAGCCGCTTACGACCTGTGAGGTTGTACCGCCAACACTGGCGTTGAAAATAAACGAAGAGAAGAGAGAATCAATCGACACTTGCAAGGTATAGAATGTCGCGTTGCTTACCGAATTCCACGAGAAAGTCTGCGAGAGTGGCTGGCCGATTGACTTGTCGAGAGGTGATATCAAAACCGGCGCTGCGACCGGCGGTGTTGTAAGGCGGTATATAGGATAGACCGTCACGTTTCCGGTAAAAGGAGTACCTAAACCGGGATTATTTGTGCTTGTGGTCTGAGAATCCAGAGCTACCGCACACAGGAGGTTTCCGCCGAAGAGCAACGTGTCGGTTCCCCATGACCAAGTCCATGATACCGAATCTGTACCTGCGCCGCCTGTGATTGTGGCATGACCCCATGAAGCTTGGGCTGTAGTTTTGGCGGTAAGTACGGAGGATATGCCGGTGTGTTCGGGTCTCTGGCGGTTCACTGCTTTGCCAGTGATGATAGGTTGAGCAAGAAAGGTTGTGTTATAGAATCCGGTATAAGGAAGACTATCAAAAAATATCCGGAGCTTTGTGTCCGATGAAGGTGTTTTGTCAATGATCGTGACGCTATCGCTTCTATTATTTGTCAAATATATTTTATTTGTCACAGGATTAAAATTCGAGGCCCAGTTAAACGTAGGAATAGAAATCCCATCACTACTGAGCTGGTTGGTAGCGCCATCGATTACATTCGTAGTTGAATCCCAAGAGACTGACGGCCCACATAATAAGCAACCAACATACCTTGTCGTTACATGGATTTTATTGGTTACTGGATTTATTTGAATATTTGATTGAGTAAAATCCGGCCAGTTAGTCACATATGTTCCTAAAGACACCGAGTCAATATGGTTGGTGGCACCATCAATCACCTCGACCCAAGCATTTTGTTGATTAGCATTGCTAATAAAGGTTGCGACATAAATTTTATTGGTTACCGGATTCACCGCAACGGACAAATCATTGCCTCCCGCAATAACAGCCGTTGTCGCGTTCGTTGTACCATCTATTACCGTCACATTTCCACTCCCAGTATTGGATGTATAAATTTTATTCGTTATCGGATTCACCGCCACTGCATTCGGATTAGTTTCTACCCTTAATGTCGCGGTAAAGGTTCCCGAAATAATCTCGCTTACGCTGTTATTCCCATAATTCGCCACATAAACCTTATCGCTCGTCGCATTTATCGCCACTGCAACAGGATTGGTCCCGACTGTTACGCTGGAAGCCGTACCGGTTGCCCCGTCTATTATCGTCACATTGTTGCTGCCGGAGTTGGCCACATAAATCGTATCCGTTACAAGGTTCACAGCAATGGCACTTGGGCTTGTGCCTGCAGTAATGGTCGATGTCCCGTTTGTACCCCCGTCAATCACGGTAACATTATTACTTCCCTGATTTGCAACGTAGATTTTATTGGTTACCGTATTCGCCGCAATGGCATAGGGAGTAGTACCTACGCCAATGCTTGTAGTGTCGTTGATGGCCCCATTAATCACCGTCACGCTATTGCTGCCGGAATTAGCCACGTAGATTTTATTCGTTACCGGGTTCACGCAGACCGCAATCGGGCCCAAACCCACCGGAATAGTGCTGGTCGCGTTTGAACTGCCGTTAATTTTAGTAACTGTCGCGCTGGCGTAGTTGGTGACATAGATCATGTTGGTCGCGGGGTTTATTGCAATGGCGACAGGGTAGGACTGCACGCTCACGGTCGCTGTTACCGTGTTCGTGGCACCATTAATGACCGATACTGAAGTGCCGGTAAAGTTGGCCACATAGATTGTATTGGTGAGGGGGTTTACCGCAATTGCTCTGGGGCCGGAGCCAACTGTAACTGTGGAAGTCTGGTTAGCGGCAACATCGATCACGGTAATTGTTCCGTCGCCATAGTTAGCAACATAGGTCCTGTTGGTCACCGGATTCACGGCTATGGCAAACGGGTTGGTTCCGGTCGGGATCGTGTCAGTCACCCAGTCGGCCCACACGCTGCTGGCAGCAATGGCACTGGCGAATAGTACGCCGGCGAGTAGTTTTTTTCTATCAGGCATAATCATTCTTCTTTACTTATATAATATACTGCAAAATTCCGAAAAAACACTGAAAATCTTCAAAATCCAATTAAATACTCCACAACAAGCTACATAGTATTTAAATATGCAACTCACCCCTTGATCCCCTCTCTTACAAGAGAGGGGAAACTCGAAGGGAGAGGTGAGTTAAAGCCGCAGCCAGCGCGGGGAATTAGGCCATTGCTCTGCGCGCCGCCTCAAGGTATTTTCAACACTCTTTGTTCAACCGTCAGCGACCATTTATCCCCCAATGCACACACTGACATGTTGATGCCATTCAACGTTTTGTCTTCTTTGGGCTATGTATACAACCGTAATAAGAAAAGTTAAAAGTCTGCCGGCCAAAATTCTCTCCGCCGTCTGGCTCGTCATCAAGGGTGTGTTCATTTTATATGCCGTGGTTTTCTCCATAGCAGGAACGTTTGCGCTGTACGAGGCGTACCAGTTCGTCGTAGCTCCCTTTTGCAAGGTCAAGGCGCTGCAGGACAGCAATCCGAAGGAAACCGCCTACATGTTCCGCTATCGCCAGACCCTTCGTCATCGCGATACGCTCGAGCAGGTGTTTGTTCCGATCGACTCCGTTGCAACCGAACTTCAGCATGCCGTGATTGCGGCGGAAGACGACGGCTTTTACACGCACCCCGGGTTCGACCTGGAAGCGATCATCGCCGCGATCGAATACAACCGGTACCAGAATGAGATCAAAATGGGCGGCAGCACCATCACCCAGCAGCTTGCGAAAAATCTATTCTTAACAAACGATAAAAAATACGAGCGGAAATACAAGGAACTCATTTATACGCTGCTCATGGAAAAATATCTTGGAAAAAAACGGATCCTTGAACTCTACCTGAACTACGCACAGTGGGGGAAAACCGTGTTCGGCTGTGAAGCGGCATCACGGCTCTACTTCAAAAAATCATGCAAAAATCTTTCTCAGAACGAGGCGGCGCTGCTGGCGGCGGTGCTTGCCATGCCGAAAAAACTCTCGCCTGCAAATCCCAATTCATCATTCATCGAGCAGCGGGTCGCCGTTATCGCGACCAACCTCTATATGCACCACCTGATCGACGACTCGGGCTACATCAACCTCACGGGCAACCCGCCGCCAGGCAAGGACTCGGCAAACCCGGCCGATACCACAAGTGAACCTTAGGAGCTTCCCGTATTCAGCGGTCACCTGTGCTTTCGCGGCCCGGATTGCTGAATAACCCTGCAATAATGTATACTTACGTCCGATATTTTCGACATTTTTTCAAGAAGAGAAACAATCTTTTTTATACCATATTCTGAGGAGGCAACAATGGAATCCCTGAGAGAAATGATCGAAAAACGCGCGTACCAGCTCTTTCTCAAGCGGGGCGGAGCTCACGGCTCCCATATGCAGGACTGGATCCAGGCCGAAAAAGAGGTCACCGCAGAAATCGCAGCAAAGAAAAAAGCCGATATAAAACAACCGTCCGTCCCGAAAACAGCCCCCAGAACAGAATCTCCTGTATTGGCGGCATCGAAAACAGGTGCGCCGATAAAATCGGCGCCCAACGCCGCAAAAAAACTGAAATAGCCTTTTTTTCCTGCCGTCGCCGGCTTGCGCGCGTGTTTCAGGACAGGGTGAACGAACCATGAAACGCGAGTACAGGAACAGTATTTTTATGATGCTCTGCATCTGTTGCGGAGCCGGGTCCTTTGCGCAGGAGTCTATGGCCCCTTCCGGGACTGCAGCCGGAGTTTTTTCCAAAGCGGTCCAATGCTATAAATCCGGCTCCTTTGATTCCACGATTGCCATAATCCGCGATTTCCTGAAAACCTGGGGGAAAGACCCGGCAGCCGAATACCTTGTTCCGCTTATTATGGAAGCGCTGACAAGGAAGGGCGAGTTTACCTCAGTCAACCGTCTTTTCGATCTCTATGAAAAAAAGTACCCTTCGTCGACATTCATGCCCCGCGTTTATTACCTCCATGGGTGCGCACTCGCGAGGGAGCGCACTTTTTCGGGTGCATGCGAATCGTTTTCAAAGGCCCTCACAGAGGGCGTTTCCGACGATCTCGACTCGCTTATAATGAAAAACGTCGAGACGATCTGCGCGAACGAATCGGACGCTGCCGCTCTCCATGCAATGGGCATTGCAACCGGCAACCATCCGCGTATCAGGGAAATTGCACTGTATTTTGAAATCAGGAAGTTCCTTGCGTCGGGTGAAACCGAACGGGCAAAAACCTGTTTCGAGGAGTTCAGGAAAGAATACCCTGGTTCCCGGTTTCAAATCCGGGCGGAGGATTTTACCCCCCCCGCACCGCAGAAAAACCGCTGCGCCATCGGCCTCCTGGCGCCCCTTTCCGGGGATGACGCCGACGCCGGCAAACGGGTGTCGCAGGGGTTCAGGCTTGCCATTGATAAATACAACTCCCGGCATCCGTTCCGGATCGACGTTATACCCTGCGATACCAGGGGATCGCTCAGCGAAACCGTGCGCAAAACGTCACAGCTCCTCGATCGCGACCGTGTCCCGGTAATTGTGGGCCCCATGCTTTCCCCTACTGCAACGGTTGCCGCAGGAATGCTGATCGGCCGGGACGCGGTGATGCTCACGCCCACGGCGACCGATGACGGCATCGCGGAGCTGAGTCCCACGGTCTTCCAGATGAACATCACCCTCGGGGTCCTGGCGCGAAAACTTGCGCGGTATGCGCTCAACAATCTGAACATACGCGAATTCGCCACGGTCGCGCCGCACAATGCCTACGGCATTTCAATGGCCGCAATTTTCAAGGATGAAGTGATGAAAAACGGCGGGTCCGTTTTCGATGAGGAATTTATCGAGGAAGGCGGCAACGACTTTACCGCGCAATTTGTCAACTTACGCCGCAAGCTGCTGCTGCGGAGGCTCGACGAAGCCGCAAAAGCTGCAGGCGGCGCAGGGTACAGCCCGGTCACGGCGGTTACGCCCGCCGACAGCGCCAAGTGGTTCGATTCAACGGTGTCGATCGGAGGCATCTTCATGCCCGCCGATGCGGACGACGTGGTGATGCTTGCACCGCAGGTCTTTTTCAACCGCATCAAGGGACAGCTCCTTGGTTCGAGCGGATGGCATTCCGCGAAAACGATCGCTGACGGAAAGCAGTATGTGCAGAACGCCATTATTTCAACACCCTTCGAACCTGATTCGACATGGAAAAAATGGCCGGATTTCCGCAAGGAATACCTCGGCCGCTATCATGAAGAGCCTGACCGTGTTGCCGCACTCGGGTTTGATGCGGGAACCATCGTTGCCGCCGCGATCGAATATGCCGCTGCGGGCGGCGGCGCCGGGCTGCCATCACGCATTGCGGAATCAATCGCCACGGTGCAGAAATTCGAGGGCGCCTCGGGTATCATCACGTTTGACCGAAACAACCGGACCAACACCGAAGCAATTATCCTTAAAATCACCCCGAACGGTTTTGTCCGGGTCCAGTGATCCCATGGGAAACATCGTCTACTTCATAAAAGAGGGCGCCCGCGGTTTCTACCAGGCCAAGCTTATGACGTTCGTCTCCATCGTCACCATCGCCGTCGTGCTCCTGCTTGCAAGTATCATTACCGTCGGCATGATCAACGTCCGGAAACTTTTCGAGAATGCGGTCGAACAGGCCGATTTCGTCGTGTATGTCAAGGAATCGGCATCGTCCGATTCAACGGCGCTCGTTTCGCTCCTCTCGGTGATCCGCAGCCTTCCGCAGGTGTCCCAGGCGTCGCTCGTCAACAAAGCCGCGGCATGGGAGCGATTTGCCTCCATTTACGGACGCGAAATGCTGAACGCCGTGGACGACAATCCTTTCCCGGTATCAATCGAGATCACCATGAAAAACGGTTACCAGTCGTCCAGCGCGGCCGCCAACCTCAAAGAGCACCTTGAGACGCTTGACGGGGTCGACGGCGTGCGTTTTGCACGCGAATGGATGGATTTCCTTGCGCGGTTCAGGTGGTATTTTTACACCGGAGCGGTCGTTCTGGGCATCATCATGTTCCTCACCCTCCATATCACGATCTCCAACGCCATCAGGCTCACCATTTATGCGCGCAGGGAACTCGTTCGGAACATGCGCCTCGTCGGCGCGACCAAAGTTTTTACCGCAATGCCGTTCATCATCGAAGGGATGATTCAGGGTTTTATCGGCGGAACGATCAGCATCGCTTTCTTTTATCTGCTTAAAGCCGTTTTTACCTGGGAACCGTCTCTCCGCACCATACCGCTGGCATGGGGACCACCTGTGCTGCCCGCACTGTTCCTTCTACTGGGAGTGTTATTCGGGTGGACCGGAAGCGTTTCATCAGTCCGCAAATTCCTGGCGTAACCGCCTGCCGTAAGGCCGGCAATCCTGCCGGTTTTATAGCAGCCGTGCTGCTCCTCATCGGTGCCGCCGGGATTGCTGTTCCCTGTCTTGCGCGAAAAAACGACCATGCGGACAAAAACGACCGTATGGCCTCGGTCTACGAAAAACAGCTCCGAAAAAAAACTGACGCGCTCGATTCAATCAGGACGCAAATCATAAAACGAAGGGAAAAACTCGCCGAACTTGACAAAGCAGAGGGCAACTACCTTGCACGGCTCGAATACCTCGAAACGAACATTGCCGCCTCGAAGCAGTACCTCGTCATGCTCTCTAGTCGCATCGACACCGCGGAAACCACCATCGTCCGGCTCACGGACTCGCTGGAACAGGCGCGCGCACTCCTTGCCGACCGGCAGGCCATCATGAAACAGCGTCTTCGCCATGCGTATATGACCGGCACGCTGTCGCCCCTCATGGTCTTATTCATGGCGCGCAATCCGCTTGACGTGGTCCATCGCGCCCGTTTTCTGGAAGAGGTACACCGTTACGATCAGAACCTCGTCGGCAAAATCGATCATGCCCGGCAGGTCATCGACGACAAGAAAAAGTCCTTTGAGACAAAACGCGCCGAACTCGGCGCTCTCCTGCGTGAAAAAAAGAAGGAAAATGAAATGCTTCTCAAGGAAGAAGCGTCGCGCCGTGCCATTGTTGCGGATATCCGTTCAAAGAAAAAATCCAACGTGATGATGATTGCCGAACTCGAATCCGTCCAGAAGGAATTGAACGCCATCATAAAGCTCCTTGAGTGGAAGCGGAAAAAGGCCGAGGAACAGGGCCGCACGGTAACCTCCGGGGGGGCACGGTCGGCCTTTGAGCGGTTGAAAGGCACGCTGCCCTGGCCGCTTGAGGGTCAAATTATGGCCCGTTTCGGGAAAATCGTCCATCCGCTGTACCAGACTATCACCATGAACAACGGCATCGATATCAGCGCGACGACCGGCCAGACGGTGCGATGTATAGCGGACGGTACGGTCATCTATACCGGATCCATGCGCGGACTGGGAAAGCTCGTCATCGTAGACCACGGCGGCGATTACCTGACAATTTACGCCCACCTCGAAGAGATCAGTGTTTCGGCAAACTCGGCAATTGCGACAGGAGCCGTCCTCGGTCAGGCCGGCATTGGCGCTGATGCAGAAGGTGCGTCACTGCATTTTGAGATCCGAAAGTCTACCGATTCGCTCGATCCCCTGCTATGGCTGAAAGGACGGTAATTGACTCGTATGATAACATTCGTCCTTGATAACTAAACACTGATGCCGCATTCTGTTTGTTAACCAAATTTTCACCAAGTATTGTGGAGGGGGAAGCATTCCATACAAAACAATGCTTCACTTTATGTTACGATATTCTCACGATCAGT
>JBEKUX010000013.1:0-58380 GCA_049514575.1 Chitinispirillaceae bacterium
AAAATGGCTGCGGCAAACCATGAACCACGTATGCCGAGCTTCCGTAAAATCCTGACCAATATGAGTGCGGAAAAAACGTGCAGCAGGATATTGAGCAAATGGTAGCCTAATGTCGAATCGCCCCAGAGATGAGATTCCACCCAGAAAACGGTATGAACCAGGGGAAAATACTGTGCCGTCCCTCTGTGGTTGGTCCAGATGCGTACCAGACCGTCCATTGAACGAAGTCCCGGGGGTGTAATATGCGCATCATCGTCCCACACCGGCTGGCCGTTCCATGCAGGCTGATAAGCGAGGAACGTGGCGGCGACCAAAAGCAGCCCCCACACCCAATCTCGGTTCCATGAAAAAGGCAGTGCTGGTTTTCCCATACGTTCCTGTTTAAAATACATACTGTCCGCTCATCACTCCCGGTTTCAGTTTTGAACTTACAGGAAGTAAATAAATTTCATGCGCTGGAAAATCAAACGGCGACTTTATTATTACACCTGTAACGCCGCGAATCGAAAAAAAGTATCTGTATGTCATTTTAAAAATACGCCAATCATCGCTGTGGTACGTTCACGACAACTACCAATAAAAACGCATCTCTACATATATCAATTAGTTATTATGATAACTGGTTTTCTTAAAAAAAACTGGACTTTATTGTATTAATAGGATTATATTATATAGATAGATAGGTGGATAAAATGTTTTGTGGGCAATGTGCGTTAACGTTCACGTTCGT
The DNA here is from genome assembly GCA_049514575.1 of Chitinispirillaceae bacterium. GTDB lineage: Bacteria > Fibrobacterota > Chitinivibrionia > Chitinivibrionales > Chitinispirillaceae > BOG-1184. Next base: position 731 of record JBEKUX010000013.1, read on the forward strand.
ATGAATGTTAAAGAAAAAAAGTTAAAGGGTAAGTTGCAGAAACAGGGAAGTTTGGTATTGATAAAAGATAATTTTCAAAAAAGGAATTAAGCTATATTATTTCCTTTATTCGTTCTATAATATTTTCGAAAGAGGGAAAGAGGAGTGATAATTAGGGGGGTGTAGTATATGCCAGCCTGTTTTAGAAAAACCACATTAACTTTCAGTCGGGGGGGTTGTATGAAACGCTTCGGCAGAGTGAATCGTTTAACCGCGTTGATAATTGCAGCTATTTCAATTATGCTTCAACAGAATATTTCTGTAGCCGCGACCTGTCCGTGCGACATTTATGCCGCGGCAGGAGATACATGCGTTGCGGCGCACAGCACGGTGCGGCTCCTGTTAAGCACTTACACAGGGCCCCTTTACCAGGTCAGGCGTTCTTCGGACAATACTACCAAGGACATTTACACCGTGAGCGGTGGAACCGCTGCCGACGGCCCCTCGCAAGACGCGTTCTGCTCAGGTACGTGCGTTATTACCAAAATCTACGACCAGTCCGGGCATGGGAACTTCCTCGAATACCAGGGCGCGGGAAGCTCGGTCGGCGGCCAAGACCAACCAGCGAACGCGACCAGCGAGACGTTTTCTCTCAGCGGTCACAAGGTCTACTCACTCTACATCAACCCCGGCAACAGCTATTGGAGGAACGGTTCCACGACGCATATGCCCCTCGGCAGCGCGCCAGAGGGCATGTACATGGTGACTGCTGGCAATCACTATAATGGTGGCTGTTGCTACGACTACGGGAACAGTGAAACCACTCGGGCATACGCTGGCGCCGGCGCAATGGATGCCCTCAGCTTCACCTCGATCACGTCCTGGGGCACCGGGGCCGGCAACGGTCCGTGGATTATGGCCGATCTCGAGGCCGGAATCTTCTCCCAGGGCGCCGGCGGCAAGAATAACAACGATCCGACCCAGACGAGCAGGTATGTCACCGCCGTACTGAAAAACAACGGGACGTCGACATTCGCACTCAAAGGCGGCAACGCGCAATCCGGCGGCTTGACCACGTATTACAACGGCGCCCTCCCCTCCGGCGGATGGACACCGATGAAGAAGCAAGGGGCCATTGTGCTCGGAAGCGGGGGAGACTGCTGCAACACCAACACCAACATGAGCGATGGAACGTTTTACGAAGGGGCTATAGTCTCCGGCTACCCCTCGGACGCGACGGAAAACTCGGTTCAGGCGAACATCGTAGCCGCCGGGTACGGGAGTACCTCTCAAGTGACGTGGTATAACGCCGGCGGGGCGGCAACGGCGCCCCTGTTCAAGGTCAATTACAATCCGTCAATGTCCGCCGCGATCATCAGCTACACCCTGCAGGACGCCCGGCGCGTGAGCATGAATATTTTTAATCAGCAGGGCAGGCACGTTGCCGCGATCGTTAACGGCGTAATGCCCGCAGGCAGGCACGATGCGGTCTGGGATGCGAAGCTGATCCGGGCCGGCGTCTATATTTGTAGAACAGCGATTGACGGCCTGGAAGGATGGACCGGGAAAATAGTCGTTGAGAAATAATCGCCGTAATGCCGGGAAGCAACGTCTGTAAAATTTGAATTATATTATTGTCTCTGAAGTATTCGTTTTATAGAGCAATTTTCGAAAGCGGGAAAGAGGAGTGATAATTAGGGGGGTGTAGTATTCGCCGGCCCGATTTAGAAGAACCATATTAACTTTCAGCCCGGGGAGGTTTGTATGAAATGTTTTAGCAGATTGAATCGTTTAACCACATTGGTGATAGCGGCCTTTTCTATTATGATTCTACAGGATATTTCTGTGGCTGCGACCTGCCCATGCGACATTTATGGCGCGGCAGGAAATCCATGCGTTGCGGCGCACAGCACGGTGCGGCTCCTTTTAAGCACGTACACAGGGCCCCTCTACCAGGTCAGGCGTTCGTCGGACAATACGACCAAAAACATTTATCCCATTACGGGCGGGACCATTGCCGACGGGGCCTCGCAGGCCGCGTTCTGCGGCAGCTCGAACTGCGTCATCACCTGCCTCTTCGATCAGTCCGGAAAGGGGAACGACTTATGGTACCAGAACTCGCCCCAGGTCCCGGGCTCGGCCGCCTGCTCCCCCGCTAACGCAAAAGCCGAATCGCTGTATGTCAGCGGCCACAGGGTCTACTCTCTCTGGATTCCTTCAAACTGTTCCTATTGGCGTAACGGCGCCACGTCGGGCATGCCAACCGGAAGTCAACCTGAGGCAATGTACATGGTGACCAGCGGCACGCACTATAACAATCAGTGTTGCTTCGATTACGGGAACAGCGAGACCGATAGAAATGCCGACGGCTCCGGCACCATGGATGCGCTCAACTTGAGTTCGATCACTGCCTGGGGCACCGGAGCCGGCACCACCGGTCCGTGGGTAATGGCCGATCTCGAGTATGGAATCTTCTCCCAGAACACCATGAGCAAGAACCAGAACGACCCGGCCCAGACGAGCACGTATGTCACCGCCGTACTGAAGAACAACGGGACGGCGACATTCGCACTCAGGGGCGGCAACGCGCAATCCGGCGGCTTGGGCACGTATTACAACGGCGCGCTCCCCTCCGGAGCATGGACCCCTATGAAAAAACAAGGCGCGATCGTGCTCGGCAGCGGTGGAGACTGCTGCAAAGCCAGCGGCGGCGGAAATTTGAGCATCGGTACTTTTTACGAAGGGGTCATCGTCTCCGGCTACCCTTCGGACGCGACGGAAAACTCGGTCCAGGCGAACATCGTGGCCGCCGGGTATGGCAATACCTCTCAAGTGACGTGGTATAACGCCGGCGGGGCGGCACCTGCGCACCTCTTCAAGGTCAATTACTATCCGTCAAGGTCCGCCGCGATCATCAGCTACACCCTGCAGGACGCCCGGCGCGTGAGCATGAATGTTTATAATCAGCAGGGCAGGCACGTTGCCGCGATCGTTAACGGCGTAATGCCCGCGGGCAGGCACGAAGCGGTCTGGGATGCGAAGCTGATCCGGGCCGGCGTATATATCTGTAGGACAGCGATTGACGGCCTGGAAGGATGGACCGGGAAAATAGTCATTGAGAAATAATCGCCGTAATGCCGGAGGGCAACCGCGACGGACGGGGCGCACGGGTTTATAAAGATTAGATATAAGCAATATTTGCTTAAGCAGCCGCCGGAGATTTAAATTTATCCGCCTACGCAGAAGACCACGGTCGTAAGGCCGTGGTGCTCCATTCACAATAACGGAAGGAGTTTATGAAAAAATCCTATATTTTAATTGCCGTATTTTTTTCTTCTCTTGCTTTTTGCACAAAGAACAATACCACGGAAATTTCAGAGAAAAGCAACTATAGCGATAGTATAACAATTGATATGATATCCTATCTTATCTATAGTTCTAAAATTGATTCGAGTTATTTTGATTCCATAATAAACACAGCGAAGGGTCAGCCCTTTTTAAGACCACTTGATTCGATTTTTAAACCTATGGGCATGAATACTGCTATTGTGCCAAAATATACACCAACCGCATTTGAAGCGTGGGCCTATGATTCACTACCACTAATGCAAGTTTACGATACAACGGATACCGATCTTCTCTTTAAAGTATATACGTTTTCTAGTAACTACTATTATCGCTTAGATACAACAGCAATAAATCCTGGCAGGGGTATAAACCCTATACCTATAAGTTATGCTTATGGGTATGGTTTTATATTAGGCTATATGAACTGGGGAATTGGAAAAATAAAAATTTATTATAAATAGTCGAAAGCGCGGCCAGGGCCATTGCGTCAGCACGAGCGTTTTATCCGCCTACGCAGAAGACCTCGGGCGTAAGCCCGGGGGACTCCATTGGACCGCAGACGTCTGACCAGCATGCACTTCTCACCTTTTATTCGGCCAAAAGTTCACCACAGATTTCCAAAAAGTTATCACCGGTGATTGGCGACGCGGCGTGGAATAGTAACCGTCTATGCAAAGCACTATTTTAATCACCGGCGGTACCGGAGCCATGGGAAGCGTCCTTGTACGGAAGCTGTCCGATCAGGGATACCGGCTGCGCGTGCTGACCCTGCCAGGCGATAAAAATGCCGTACGTATGCAGGCGTCGGGAGTTGACGTACGATTCGGCAACATCGCCAACCCTTCAGACTGCCGCGGGCTCTGCGACGGCGTGGCCACGGTGCTCCATTGCGCGGCCATAATTATCACGAACGACGAATCGCTCTATACTTCCGTCAATGCAGGCGGCGCGCGCAACATACTCGCCGAAGCTGCCGCCGCCGGAGGCGTATCGAACTTCATCCACGTCTCTTCCGCGTCCGTGGTCTACCCTAAACCGACACCCTACTCGATATCGAAAAGGCTGGCAGAAGATCTGGTGCGGAAATCCGGGCTCTCCTGGACCATTGTGCGGCCGACCCTCGTTTACGGCAGAAAAGGCGGCCAGGAATTCGACATATTCCTCGATTATCTGAAACGGTTTCCTGTTTTGCCGTTCATCGGGAGCGGAAACGCGCTCAAACGGCCGGTATTTGTCGACGACGTCGTCGACGGGCTTGTAAAACTGGCGTGTCTGAAAGCTGGAAAGAACCGCGTCTACAATTTAAGCGGCGCAACTTCGATTTCAATCCTCGATTTTTCACGATTATGCCTGGTCCTTCTCGGGAAACAGAACAAACCGATCATCCATTTGCCGGTCTGGCTCTGCCTTTGCCTTGCCGGAATCATGAAACGGGTGATGAGCAATCCTCCGCTCAAATGGAGCGTGATAGCGGGCATAACGCAGGATGCGGACCTCGACCCCGGCGATGCGATCAGGGAAATCGGCTATTCCCCCAGCGGCGTGGAAAAAACGCTGCCGGAATGTTTCCCCCGAAAGAATTAATTTTTATGGATTGCTGAGCCCAGTCACCCCCGGGTGCCCACTTTGCCAAGCAACATTCGTCAGTGTGGGGGGACTGTCAAGCGATCTTCTTACCTAAAATCAACTTAAACTACACATAAATTTAACGGCGATTACCGGGGTTGTTCCGCGAACATAGGGGATCGCCCATCGGGCGGGGGACCCCAGAGAGCGGGGCAACCCTTGGTAATCACCGTATTTTAAAATAGTCTTTCTTTACATGTATCGCCTGTTCCAAATTGCAACACTGTTGTCGCTTCACTATAGAATCATTCTAATAATATGGCTGATTTTTGCAAAAAACACCATTTTTTACTTGGCACGGCATTTGTTTATTATAAGGTGATTGCTATAGTTTCTAAATAAATTAAACCGGATCCAGCTAAAAGGAGCCCCATATGGGAAAAGTAATCGGCATCGACCTCGGAACCACCAACTCATGCGTAGCGGTCATGGAAGGCGGCAAACCGGTCGTGATTTCCAATTCAGAGGGCGGACGCACCACGCCGTCGATCGTCGGGTTCGCCAAAACCGGAGAAAAGCTCGTCGGCGCTATTGCTAAACGTCAAGCTATAACCAACCCCGAGAATACGGTTTATTCGATAAAACGTTTCATGGGACGCCGGCATAACGAAGTTGCCTCAGAAGAAACGCGGGTACCCTATCGCGTGGTTGGCGCCCCCGAAGATCCGGTCAAGGTGCGCGCTGCCGACCACGACTACACGCCGCCTGAAATTTCGGCCATGATCCTGCAGTACATGAAAAAAGCCGCCGAAGACTACCTCGGCGAAGAGGTGAAAGAAGCGGTCATCACGGTCCCGGCTTATTTCAACGACGCCCAGCGCCAGGCCACCAAAGACGCGGGCCGCATCGCCGGCCTCGATGTCAAGCGCATCATCAACGAACCGACCGCTGCCGCGCTCGCCTACGGTCTCGAAAAAAAACGCAACGAAAAAGTCGCGGTGTTCGACCTCGGCGGCGGAACGTTCGACATCTCCATTCTGGAAATCGGAGAAGGAGTGTTCGAGGTGAAATCCACAAACGGCGACACCCACCTCGGCGGAGACGATTTCGACAAGGTGATCATGGATCATATCGCCGAAGAGTTCAAGAAGACAAACGGCATCGATCTGCGTAACGACCGTATGGCGCTCCAGCGGCTCAAAGAGGCCGCGGAAAAGGCCAAAATCGAACTTTCGTCGGCGATGCAGGCCAACATCAATCTGCCGTTCATTACGGCGGACGCAAGCGGGCCCAAGCACCTCGACATGACGCTCACCCGCGCAAAACTCGAATCGCTCGTGCAGCACCTGATCGACCGGTGCGCCGAACCGTGCCGCAAGGCGATCGACGACGCCAAACTTTCAACGAGCCAGATCGACGAAGTCGTGCTCGTTGGCGGCGCGACACGCATGCCCGCGGTGCAGCGCAAGGTCGAAGCGCTTTTCAGCAAAGTACCGAACAAGAGCGTGAACCCGGACGAAGTGGTCGCCGTCGGCGCCGCAATACAGGCCGCGATCCTCACCGGCGACCAGTCGGTGAAAGACGTGCTCCTCCTCGACGTTACACCGCTCTCACTCGGCATCGAGACGCTCGGCGGCGTCATGACCAAACTCATCGAGCGCAACACCACGATCCCGACCAAGAAGAGCCAGGTCTTCTCGACCGCTTCCGACAGCCAGACCGCGGTCACGATCATGGTGTACCAGGGTGAGCGCGAGATGGCGGCGCACAACCGCCTGCTCGGCAAGTTCGACCTGATCGGCATCCCGCCGGCGCCGCGCGGCGTTCCGCAGATCGAGGTCTCGTTCGACATCGATGCCAACGGCATCATGAACGTGAGCGCCAAGGACCTCGGTACCGGCAAGCAGCAGCAGATCCGCATCGAGTCGTCGAGTGGTCTTAACGAATCGGAAATCCAGCGTATGGTCAAGGACGCCGAGGCCAACGCTTCGCGCGATAAAGAAGAAAAAGACACGGTGGAGGTGAAGAACCACGCCGAACAGCTGGTGTACCAGACCGAGAAAATGCTTTCCGAGACCGGCGACAAAATACCCGCAGACGTCAAGGGCAAGTACCAGTCGGCGATCAATGACCTCAAGGATAAAATCAAGGGGGGCGATTCCAAGGCCATCAAGGCGAGCATGGACAGCATGATGAAAATCTCCGAAGAGCTTTACAAGCATGCTCAAGGTGCGCAGGGCGGAGGAGGTACGGGTTCTGGCGGCGCGGCGGGTGGGGGCGGTCCGGAGTTCCGCCAGAGCGCTCCGGGCAGTGACGGTCACGCGTCCGGCAGCAACGGAAGTTCAGGGCCGAAAAAAGGCAAAGACGGCGCCGTTGATGCGGACTTTGAAGTGGTGAATTAAGCGCCCCCTTTCTGGCCTTCCCCCGAAGAGGGCAGGAAATAAGAATGAATTCAGGAGACAAAAAAATATGACCTCTATCCCCGCCCCTTTCCCCTATCAGGGAAAGGGGAATACCTCTCTGACAGGAGAGGTCGAGCGAAGCTCGGGTGAGGTCAAAAAATTAGAAGTGTAAATTGTTCTTTAACATAGCCCATTGGTAGATGACCTTCTTAAGGAAGGATGCGTATTCTCATTTGGAATCATTATCTCTGTTGTCATTATTACGGAGGTAAACATGATAACAAATATCGTTAAGATAGGCGTGGCGGTGGGGATAGCGCTCTTGGGGTGAGTCTGGCCGACAATGTTTCCAACACTACGAGAGAAAGTATGCTTAATTCTGGAGGCCATCGTTTGAAAATGGTAAGAGCGTAGAGGGGTTCAATTCCCCTCTCGCCCCACCATAATTACGAAGTATAAGGATAGTAAATAAAAGCAGATATTAACGCTCCGTTATTATTACACACATCGAAGACCTACCAAAGAGCGTTTCCTGCCAAGAGAAGCATATATGATTAGGAAATATACAACCAATTATACACGTAAATAAACGTGGCACCCATAGGTGAATAAGTTGACAAGGGAGATAGCATCTGCTTTCTTAAAGCCTTTGACTTTGCTGAATTCTTCCGCATAGCTTCTCCAGACTCCACTATTGTTAATGTGATGTCGGATATTCTAAATGCCTTTGGAGTTTGAACGTATATTATCCGATGAAAAACGAAGAAAACAACTCGGTCAGATCAACCTGAAAATCTCAGGAAATCCTCCAGCGTGAAGGGCGCAGGTCAGAGGTCGCCTGCCCACCGTTATTCGTATAGAATCGTCTATACGAATAAGGCCTTGGGGGCAGGCAGGTGAGGTCAAATCTTTTTTAAATAATCCCATTCCTCATTGTATATTTATGTGCAAAACCAACACATCGGAGGCTTCCCCTGCGGACAAAACGCGAAATGGTCAATACCGAACTAAAAAAGTTCTTCGAACGCCGCCAGCAGAAAAAGATTCTGGAACTGGAAGGCACAATCTCATTCCGTAAAGACTGGGACTACAAAAAAGATCGCAGAGACCGTGAATTCAGTGTGTGTCAACAGGAAATATCTCCTTCTCACCTCAGACAATGATTTCAACCTTATAGCTGACCATTGTCCGCTTATCTTAGATCACGTAGTTCAAGCCTAAGCAACAAAAAAAACGGCAGGTACCCAGCCATCCGGTTCAATGCACTTGTGTATGTAAACTTTCGGGAAGCACGGGTGGAGCGACCGGCGACGCCATCATGCGACCATGAGGATTGAATTTCGGGTTATACGGCTGCGCGGAATCGCCCGAAATGCCGGGAGGCGCTAATAGTGCCGGCGGATGCACCGGAACGGGTTTCGAGCCGCTCGCCGCTCCCGAGTCGTTCACCACTACGGTTCCTCCCATAACAAGAGAGTCGATCGTTTTTCCCGTAATTGCCGGAGCCGATGCAGTATCTGCAGCGCGGGGCGCCTTCTTACCGGCAAGTCTCGCTGCAATAATATCCGCCTTCTTGCGTTCCTGGCGGAGCGCCTCGAGCGTGTCGCGCACCGCTTTGAGCCGCGGTTGCGCTTCCTTGGTGCAATACATCGAAGCGGGATACCGGTCGCAGATCTTCTCGTAGAGCGACTTCGCGACTTTCTTCTTTTCCAATTCATTATCCGTGAGCCAGGCGGCCACGAACAGACTCTTCGAGGCGATGTCGAGATTCGGATATTCACGGTAGACATCGTAGAATGCCTGTATCGCGCCCCTGGTATCGCCGTCGATGAGGTATTTTTTTTCGGCGCTGCGGAACGCCTCGGCCGCCAGCTCCTTTCGGGTTGGCGTGACCAGAACGGTTTTCATCTCCTCCTGCGCCCTGCGGGCATAATCGGTTCCCGGGAAACCCGCAATGAGCAGCTTGTACAGGCTGTCGGAACGGACCGTGTCTTTAAAATCCTTTCGCACAATAAAAGCGGCGGCGAAGAACGCCTTGGGAACAGCTCCGGAGGTGTCAACCGCTGTATCATTGACTATAGTAAGAAACTGTCGGTACGCGGAATCCGGTTCGTCGAGCTCGTAATAGAACAGTTCGCCGATTTTGAAAATCCTTGTCCGACGCTTCATCGATGTGTCCCGCGCGGCAAGCGCCGCGCGAAGCTCCTTCAATGTCGTCATCGCTTTCAGGCGTTTATTTGCCCGTGCGGCCACCGCCGTATCCTTAACTTGACGTACAGTAACAAGCTTATAATACTTTTCCGCTTCCTGATAATCGTTTTTCCGTTTCTGGTACAGCAACCCGAGCTCCAGCAAGGCCTTGCTGACGATCTCGGAGGTATCGGTTTTGAGGAGGGTCGTGTCGGTCGAACCGACGACCAGTTTATAGACCGCAATGGCCTCATCGAGCCTGTTCATGCGTTCGAGGATTTCTCCCTTAGCAAACGATAGTTCTTTGAAATGGGCACTTTCGCGTCCCTTAGCCTGTATCGTTTCGATGAACGTGAGCGCCTGCTGCAGGGAGTCGGTCGTCACGTAGCAGGTAATGAGGTCGCGATCGGCACGATACGACTGCGCAGGGAACTTTTTGCTGCGGGGTGCATTCCGCAGAAGCGCAACGGCACGGTCGTACTGCCGGAGGTCCATGTACAGTTCCGCGGCGCGGAGCAGCAGGTCGTTTTTTTTCTCCTCGGAACGCGCCGCCAGACGGGCCTGCTCGATCAGGCCGACGGCCTGCGACTTCCCTTCGCGGCGGATCGCCACCTCAATCAGCAGGAGCGAAAGTTTCTGGTCTTTGTCAAGAAACGGGTACCGGCTGATCGCGTACTTCAGCGTCTCCTCGGCTTTGGCAAGTTTGTCGTCGACGATATACGCTTCGGCGAGATACACCTGCGATTCAGGGATAAAAGGACTTTGGGGGTACTCATCCTGAAGCTGGCGGAACCATCTGACCGCCTTGCCCATGTCCTTTTCGTAAAAGCACGACTTGCCTAAAAGAAAATAAGCGTCGTCGTGCCACTTTATGTCCTTCGTGTACACCTCAAGTACCTTGGACGCTTTTTCGATGGCGCGGTCATATTTGGTACGGGCGTCGGCTGGCGGCTCCGTAACGATACTGTCCGGAAAGTCCCGCATTGCCCTAGCATGTATTTTATATGCTTCATTGAACGCGCTCTCCGCGTTATAAAACGTATTGAAATAGGTGGAACAGCTGAGCAGGAGCAGAAGCAGAGGGATAATTACAACCGGCGGCAGACACCGTCCCGAAGATTTCATTGGCATAAAATACATCACCTCTCCCTTGTGAAAAAAATGCCGCGTGCACGCTCCCTATGTATTTTCCAAACAGCGTACAAAGCCATGAATCCGCTGAAAAACATTACCGTATACTGGATTACTGTTTTCTTGCTCGTATTATTGCCGTGGGCTTCGAATGGCCGATGTGCCGGGGCGGCTGGCACCAACGCCGTGGACTCGCTGCAGCGTGCGGCCCGGTATGATTCGCTCGCGCGTATCCAGGAAACGAACCGGCACCTTTACGACCACACTTCGGCCGGCAGCGCCGCTTTCTCGGTTTCGACACCCGTCCTTTTTACTGCGGATAACACCGGCCCCTCCGAAGCCCTTTCGGCCTCTCCGTTGTGTGTGCCGGTTTCGTTCGGCCTCTCGAACCGGATGAACCGGTTTCTGTTGTATGGAAATGTTGCGCCGATTACGCAGATTTTTTCCGACCAGGACCTGCTGTTCACCGTCGCCGATGCCCTGAAAGGCACCGACGATGTTTGTACCTCGGAAATTTCCGCTATCTCGCTGCTCCCCGCCAACCGATGCCGGTATACCTCCTATCCCGCCGCACCGGTAGTTCCGGAAGGCTCGTTCTACTGGGAAAACGGCGTGTTCAAAGAAGACGTTCTCACCGTCCGCTTCGCACGGCCATTGTCGGAACGTCTGGCCATTAACGTTTTCTCAGACTACCGTCACTTCGATGCCGCGACGTTCGACCACCAGGGCAACAGTGTCTTTTCTTTTTATCAAGGGGTCACCCCCGACACCACGACGCTCGTCGATAACGGATATAATCCATTAACAAACGAATATACGGCCGGCGCACGGCTCAAATGGACCGGCAGACGCGGCAGCGAAGTGCTTCTCGGCGCCAAATACACCGACTGCGTGAATGAACTGGCGCTCGACAGGCCTGCGGATGACGGCATGCTCGCCTGGGGACGTTTCAACCAGTACCGTACCACGTTTGACCTTGGAAGTATAAACAACAGAGTGGGAATGCTTGGTCTCGATCTCCAGGGACGATTTGAAAGCGATGCGCTGGTCCGGTATACCCCTGATGCCGGGAATTTTGTGCGCAGTGACGGAGTAAATAAAGAGTTGTCGTTTGGGGCACAGGCACAAGTCCCGCTCAGGGACTCGGCCGGAGCCTTGGCGATAATCTACCGAATGAAGCAGATCACCAGGAAACCATTTGACTTTTCGGAATCCAGCGCTCTCGAACAGACGCCCGAGCTGTCATTAACTCTGCGCCGCCGGCTCGGGCCGTTCCGGGCATCGTGCACGGCGACCGCCGGTTACGAGGTGTTCCGGCTCGACCGGGTTTTCGGCTATACCTCCTCATGGTCAATCAGCGCCGAAGCCGCCTATGGCGGACAGCTGCTGCGGGCCTACGCCAAGCAGACCGCACTCCCCTGCAACATCCCCTACGACAGCGCCACGATGGACAATGATGCTCCGCTCCTCGACCATTACCGCGTCGCCGGCAGCGAACTTCTGCTCGAAAGGGGCGCCGCTTCGATTGTCCTTGGTTGTCAATCTATCGAGGGGGTCGAGCCGATCACCGTCCGGAATGCCTGGCCCGAAGCAACGCCCCCCTATGAACAGCCGGACATAGTCTTTCTCGCGGCGCCGTCACTGGGTCCGTGGCATGGTTTTACTCTTTCATCACGCACGATGATTGCGGACCGCAGGCCCGTCGTCAAAACGAACGCACTGCTCTCCTGCACCACCCACCCTGCCGACACGCGGGAATACTTCGACATCCGGCTCGGTTTCGATTACTGGAGCCCGCGGGACCCTGTCGTATTCGCGAACATCCTCGACTGGAACCGTCCCGTCTGCAATGTCAGCTTCGAGCTCGCGGTACACGTCATCTCGTTCCGTTTTTTCGGCAAGATCGACAATCTGCTCGACAGGAAATACGCCTATGTTCCGGGGTATTACACGCCGGGAGTGACCTTCAGGTGGGGGTTCTGCTGGTTCCTGCAGCGCTGATGCCGGTCAACCGAACGTGACGCCGGAGACCAGTATCACGTTGGCGTAGGGCGTCGCCTCGCCGGTTCGGACATAAGCGGCATTGGGGCCGCTGCCCGCGATCCGCTTGAACTGCTCGTGCGGCACTTTGACGACCGTCACCTTGGGCAGGACCCGCACCAGTTCGTCATACACGCGGCGGTTTTTTTTCTGCATTTCGCCGGCAATAACGACGCTCTCAATCTGCAGTTCACCGAGCACGACTTTTACCGTATCGATAAAACCGGGATTGCCCGGCGCGAGGGCGAGATCCACGGTTTCAAGATCGCGGGGAATCGGGAAACCGCTGTCGCAGATCGTCAGCTTGTCGGTATGGCCCATGGAGGCGATGATTCTTGAAAGTTGGGAATTCAGTATACCGATTTTCTTCATAACCGTCTCCCTCTTTTTAAACGTCTTTCTCAATTTCTGCATGATCGGCATCGTAAAGAATATAGGTGCTTTGGGACGCCGCAAACAAGAAAAGGTTGTCCGGCGGCACGGTGGCCCATGGTATTTTCAGCGTTTGCCTTTTTTCAGTGGGTTTTGCACAGGGTGCAACGTGAGGGGTCGCCGTGAATCTGAACAATCCGATCATCGTACAGGGCAACAGCACGATTCTCCTTGAAGTCAATAACCCTCTTTTTACCGAAGCGCGCAACGCGGTGAGCGAGTTCGCGCACCTCGACAAGAGTCCGGAGTACATCCACACCTATTCCATCACGCCGCTCTCGCTCTGGAACGCAGCGGCGCTGGGAATGACCGCCGATGCCGTGATCGGGCGGCTCGACCGGTTCTCAAAATATCCTTTGCCGTCGAACGTCGTTGAAGACATTGTGGAACTCATGGGCAGGTTCGGCGCCATTGTGCTTGAAACCGCCCCGGACGCGGCAGGTGGTTTGGTCCTGCGTTCGGACGATCCCGACCTGCTCGAGAACCTTGGCCGGCATCCACGGCTGTCCCCCCTCCTTGGTACAACGCTGGACCGCCACCGGATAGAGGTCCCGACCGCGCACCGGGGAGTCATCAAGCAGGTGCTGATCGGCATGGGATACCCCGCCTACGACAAGGCGGGGTATGTCGATGGAACACCGTACGCCATGACGTTGAGGAAGAAAACCGGCAGCGGTGCGGAATTTACCATCCGTGAATACCAGCGGCACGCCGCGGAAGCGTTTATCGGGAGCGTCGAATCGCCCGGGGGAAGCGGCGTTGTGGTTTTACCGTGCGGCGCCGGCAAAACGATCGTCGGCATCTATGCGTTAAGCCTTTTGCAGCGCACCGCCCTCATCCTCGTCACCAACGTCACGGCGGCCCGCCAGTGGAAGCGCGAGCTCCTCGACAAAACCGACATTCCTGCCGATGATATCGGCGAATACAGCGGCGAAGCGAAGGAGATCAGGCCCATTACGATTGCCACCTACCAGATTTTGACCTATCGCCGGAAAAAAACCGACCCGTTCGTACACTACGCCCTTTTCAATTCGGGAAACTGGGGACTCATCATTTACGACGAGGTGCATCTGCTTCCCGCCCCGGTCTTCAAGTTCACCGCCGAACTCCAGGCGCGCCGGAGGCTCGGCCTTACCGCCACGCTCATACGCGAAGACGGGCACGAGGATGACGTTTTTACCCTTATCGGCCCGAAGAAATCCGACGTACCCTGGAAGGATCTGGAACGGCAGGGATGGATCGCCGCGGCCCGGTGCGTGGAAATACGGGTCGATCTGCCGCCCTCCGAAAAGCTCAAATACCTTTCCCTCACTCCTAAGAAGCAGATCCGCCTCGCGTACGAGAACCCGCGCAAGCTCCCCATTGCCAAGGAACTGGCCGCGCACCACCGTGACGACCAGGTTCTTATTATCGGTCAATACCTTTCCCAGGTGGACATGTTCTCCCGCGAGATGGGCGCGCCCATCATCACCGGCGCCACCCCGAACGACCGGCGCGACGCACTGTACGAGGAATTCCGCCGGGGAACGATCAAGGTTCTGGTGCTCTCCAAAGTCGGCAATTTCGCCGTTGATCTGCCCGACGCAAATGTGGCGATCCAGATTTCGGGTTCGTTCGGTTCGCGGCAGGAAGAGGCGCAGCGCTTGGGACGCATCCTGCGCCCCAAGAAAAAAGGCGAACAGGCCGTATTTTATTCTATTGTCACCAGGGAATCGAAAGAACTCGATTTTGCCATGAACCGTCAGCTGTTCCTGACGGAGCAGGGGTATTCGTACGACATTCAGTACAGGGAAATAGAGTAGGGCGATTCTTTTGGTCTCCCTGCTTTGAACAATTTTTCTGTCTTCACGCACTCCGACCATTTATATTTATCGCTCCCCGCTGCATCCTCCCTCCCGGAGAACACGGGTCAACCCTAACAAAAGGATATCAGGATGAAAAAGACCATCGTAGTTGCCGTGCTCGCTTTCGTGGTTGCCATGCAGTTTTCCTGCACTACCGGCGAATCGAAACCGCCGATGAAAACGTTCAAGGAAAAATACAGCTACATGATTGGGCTCGACATCGGGCATACGTTCAAACAGATGAACACCGACATTGATTATAACGCCCTCGTATGGGGGATGAAGGAGGTAACCCAGAACCGCACGCCGCTGCTTTCGGCGAAGGCACTCGATTCCGTAAAGCAGGAGTTCTCCATAATGATGCAGCAGGCCCAGGCGCCCATGATGAAGGAAACCGGCGATAAAAACCTGAAGGAGGGCGAGGCGTTTCTGGCTGAGAACAAGAAAAAACCCGGCGTCGTCACGACTGCCAGCGGCCTGCAATACATGGTGATTAAAGCAGGTAAAGGCCCGAAGCCGAAGCTGACCGACAAGGTAAAAGTGCAGTATGCAGGCACGCTCATTGACGGGAAAGAGTTCGACAGCTCCTATAAACGCGGTCAGCCGGCCGAATTCCCGGTCACCGGCATTATTCCGGGCTGGTCCGAAGCCCTGCTGCTCATGAATGTCGGTTCGAAATACAAGCTTTTCATCCCAGCGAAACTCGCCTATGGCGAACACGGCGCAGGACCCATCGGGCCGAATTCGACGCTTATTTTCGAGGTTGAGCTGGTGGAGATCGTAAAGTAGCAAAAAACGATTACCGAGATAAAAAAGGCTGCTGACTTCAGCAGCCTTTTTTATTTACCCCCTTCGCCGATGGCACCTCCCCCTAAGTAAGGGGGAGGATGGGTAGGGGTGAATTAAAAACTATTTTTGGAAAAACCGTACCGCGACTTCAACCATATCCATGTCTACGCAGGTGTTAACGCAGGGACCGTTGGGCCGGTCGTTGATGACGCCGTACACCGGCACCGGATAGGCATCCTGAATACCGAACGTGAGGTCGCGTTCGCAGGCAACGGCTACGATACCGCTCGGCCTGAAGTCGGCAACACGGCGCCGTGCAAGGGTTCCGCCGTTTACCACCTCAATATGCAGACCGTATTTTTCGCCGAGCTCCACCAGCCTACCCACCGTGCACCGGCCGCACCTGACGCAGTTGGAAACGTCGTTGGTGAGCTTCCGGTTGCAGATATCAATCTGCAGGCAATGCGGAAGCAGCACCAGTACGCGGTCGCCTTTGATCCGCTTCCGTTGAGCGACCATGAGGGCATTGTTCACTTTGACAAACGAAGTCCGCAGACGATTGCGCTTGATGCCGAGAAGCTGGGCAAGCGTTGCCGCGATGGGAAAGAGAACCTTCAAGGTCACCGATGCACGGCCGTGCGGGTAGAGAAGGTCAATGCCTGAGAGAGCGGTGACGGTCATCAGCGTCAGTCCGCTGAACGGCACCAGCAAAAACAGGAGCATGCCCGCGCCGACTGCTTTGAGGATGAGCGGACTGATGGCCGAGAGACGGGGTTCAATGAGATAATAAACAACGCCCTCGATTGCCCCAAGAATGAGCAGGCTCACCCAGCAGGAACCCAAAAAGGTGGCCATGGACCACCATGAACGCCATGCGGGTTCCTGCGGCGCTCCGGAAGCCGTCCGGCGAAGAAACCGGGTTGCGGTGACCGTTTGCTGGTCCAGCATGGTTGTCTTCCCTCTTACCCGACTTTCTCAACGCTTTTCACTTCAGGGATACGCCGTTTCAGCAGGCTTTCTACCCCCATTTTCAGCGTCATGGCCGCACCGGGACATCCGCTGCAAGCGCCCTGAAGCCGCACGCGCACGATCCCGTCCGGGGTAACGTCGACCAGTTCGATATCGCCGCCGTCAGCCTGAAGATTCGGCCTGATCTCATCAATGACTGCCTGGACTTTCTCTTTCATGAGGTGTTCCCCTCTTTTAAAGTTCTTCCTGAACAAACACTGTCCTGCTTATGAAAATACATGGACACTCGGAAGGGATTCAACAGGTCGGTACAGCCTGCTCAATACACCACTAATTTACCTGAGGCAAAAAATGCGCCCGCGATGATCGACTGGAGACCCCCGACACAGGGATCGGCGGGGGTGCTGGTGAGGTTCAGCGTGCCGGTACTGTCAAAAAAGAGACTGCCGTTTCCAAGACTCGCGGCAAAATCGACGTCCGCAAACCACTGCGCCGCATTAAACTGAAGATCGAGGTGCGTCGTATCCCTGGAAGAAAGTGTAAAAATACCGCCCCCGAACGGAAAATTCTGGAAGGCAGGCACCGGCGCATAGTTTATATCGATGATGATTTTATGCATTGCGCCCCCGTAAAGGAAAACGCCGTTCATGCAGACCTTGCTGCAGCACCCGCCCGGCGGCGCCTTTGGATCTAAACTGGAAAAATCCTGAAATCCGAGGCGGACACCGCTGTAACGGCCTATCGGCAGACGGAACGTGGCAATCGAAGAATCGACCATTCCCCGCACCGCGTCGAATTCATGGCTACCGGCATACACAATGCAATGGGAATCGGCCGACAGCTCGGGAGGCGCTTCGTGCATGCCGGACAGCAGGCTGTCCGGTTTCTCCAAATTGTCAAGTATGAAACGAGCGGTCACGTTCGCAACCGTAACGCCCGTGAGTTTTATCTGCTGCCCGCCTTTGTCGGTCACGGTAATCGAACCGGAGCTGTCGATAACGGTGCTTTGCTTTCCGACGGTTGTAGTTTTATTCCGTCCCGTGCCCAGGTTCTGGCCGACGGTCGCGGACATCGCGAGCACGACCGCGCCGCCTGGATTGCCGGCGCCGGAGCCGCCGGCAAGGGACTCGTTGCTCTGCAGGGAACCGCAGCGTACAAGAAACGCAACCGCACCGATCCCCAGAAGAACAACAGCGGCATGTTTCAGGGAGCGTTTCATCGCCGTTCCCCCTTTGCCTTTGATTTAGACATGGGGAAAAGTTGGAGGTTTATCTGATAGACGCGGTCGACCGCCTTTTCCGTCGCGGAAAAGGCAAGAATCTCCTTCCAGAACGCTTCAGTCCTTTTTTTTACTTCCGCATACCCGCCCTCCGAAACGCCGACGGTGACCGACCTGACATCCCGCTCCTCGGGACCGAAACGATCGAGCGCATCGCGGCCAAGCGCTATAACGTTCTTGTGATAGGTCATGACCGCAATAGACAGCACCTCAGACGGCGTGCTCACCACGCGGTCGGTCTGGATCCAGACGCCGTCCCCGTTCCGTCGGATGAGCCCCAGCGATTCAAGCACTCTGACGGCTTTTCTAACTTTTGCCG
This sequence comes from Chitinispirillaceae bacterium, assembly GCA_049514575.1. Classification (GTDB taxonomy): domain Bacteria; phylum Fibrobacterota; class Chitinivibrionia; order Chitinivibrionales; family Chitinispirillaceae; genus BOG-1184. Next base: position 19,019 of record JBEKUX010000013.1, read on the forward strand.
GCGAAACCGGCGGAACAATCGTTTCGCCGATCCTGACCGGATCGCCGCTGCAACAGGGACTCGTGATCAGCTCGCGGATGACCGGAATATACCAGTGGGAAAACAACTCATACTGTTCCCTGTCGAGCGTCCGTATCTCCCGGTATTCACGCGCCTGCAGGATGGAATGGAAGTAACGGTCTTTTTCATCATGCGTTTTCGCGTGGTCAAAAGCGGCCAGATATTCGAAAAATCTTCTCTCCCTGATGGTCAGTTTCACTGCCTGCGAAAGGGCGTGGATCCCGGAAAGCCGTATGTTGAGCTTCCGGTCCCTGATAAGCTGCAGAAAATTCGGCGAGCTTGATCCTGCCATTTTTGCAAAGACCCGGAACGAAAAGGATGGGTTGGCATCTTTTAACGATGCAAAAAGGTCGTTGAGATAATGACGATAATCCAGATAGGTGTAGATATTCGGCCGCATAATTGGGGTTAACCGGGTTCCTTATATTAATATAAGATAATAATCGAATAAATTCAAAAGAATAAATAAATTTATTCGTAAATATTGTTATAACATACTGATATTTAATGTGTTAAAAGCAAAATAACGTATAAACAATAAAAATAATTAATTTTTTTTATACATTTTTCCTGATTTATGCTTATATTTATATAACGAAGGGGGGAGAGGGAAGTTGTTCGAAGAGGGGCATCCTTCTCTCAAGTGAAGAGACCCTGCCTGTAAAGGCGGGGTCTCTTTTTTAAATCGTTTCGCATTTCGAATTTTTTTTTACTTTACCACAGTACCCCGAGGGTCGGTTTTCAGGAGATAGACGTCGGTGTTCGTGGTTGTTCCGCCGCCGGGCGCGAAACCGGTAAAGATGTAGCCGCCGTCCGGCGTGGTAGCCGCCACACCGTATGCGCGGTCATTGCCCGCGGTGCCGTAGCTCTTATAAAAATCAGCCGTTCCCAAGGTGGTCAGTTTGACAAGCGCCGCGTCTTCATTCCCAAAACTCCCGCTGGTCTGGAACCCGCTTGCAATGCAGCCGCCGTCGGACGTTGCGCGGACCGAGGTCACTGCGCCGCCAGCGACCGCCCAGGACCAGAGCGAATCGCCGTTAATATCCCTTTTTATTACCAGGGCCGTGCTGCTCTTTGTAAGGGTCGTGTCCAGAGAAAAACCGCCGATGTAATAACCGGTCCCGTCTCCGGCGGCCTGCACCGAAAGACCGGTGTTCCGCACGTTGACGCTGCCTTCTTGGTAAGCGAAGGACTTTGTCCAGAGCGCTTTGCCGTAAGCATCAATCTTGACAAGATAGATATCCTTCTCTCCAACAGGGATCACCGACGCCGTGATTTCACCCGAAGCAATGTACCCGCCGTCCGGCGTCGGGCTCACGCAGTAACCGGCCGAACCGCAACTCAAGCCCGTTATGGCGGCGGTGTAATACACGCTGTCCCACATTCGTTTGCCAAGACCATCGGTCTTCAGCAGGTACATTTTTGCGGCCACACTTGCACTGCCGATACTTTTCACTGCAGTGCCGCAGGCCAAATACCCGCCGTCGCTGGTCAGGCATACGGACGCACCCTTTGCGGCGGCGAATAACCCCGCAGAATGGCTGTACCGCGCGGTCCATTGCGTGTCTCCGGCCGCGGTCGTTTTAATGAGCAGTAATTTTGAGCCGGCCGCGGTCGAATCGGTGCCGCAGAGGATGAACCCTCCATCCGTGGTCTGCTGCAGCGAATAGGCGGTCGCGTGCGCTATGAGGCCGCCGAAAGTTTTAATCATCACTGCATTTCCCGACGTATCGGTTGTCATCAGGAAAGGCCACTCAAGCCCCGATGCCGAAATGGTTCCGCAGACCGCATAGCCGCCGCTGATCTGGATGACCGAGAAACCGGTGTCGTTCGTGGTCGGCAGCGGATAGATCTTGGGCCACCGCGGAAGCACGGTGATGGTCCAGGCCAGCGTGTCTTTATTGCCGTAAGGGTCTTCAACGGTCGCGGAAATGATATACGCCGAATTGCTGATGTCGGCTATCGACGGCACCCAGGTCACCACGCCTTTTTTTCCGACGGTCAGCGCGGCCGGCCCGGACAGCTTTTTATAGGTGAGCGAGTCGTTGTCCGCGTCAGTAGCCATAAGGGTATCGCGGTACTGGGCACAGGCCTGGACGTAGTGCACCATATTGGAAGAGTCCTTGGTAAAAACCGGTACCGTGGTATCGATAACGGTAATGATGACTTTCGCCGAATCGGAAAGCGGCGGAGTGCCGCTGTCGATCACGTAGAAGTTCACCTGGTAAACGCCCCCCTGCGCGTTGGTCGGCCTCCAATAGAACTGATTCCCGACCATCTGCGCACCCTGCGCCCCGCCGACTGAATCTCTCATACCATCGCCGTCGATGTCCATCGCCTGCAAAGCAAACGTGAGCAATTCCATCTCATAAATGGCCGTATCGTGCGGCTTGACAAGTACCGGCGCCATATTGGTGTCCCTTACGAAGATGGTGTCGATCACCGAATCCGACAGGGCCGGGCTCCTGTTCTTCTCAGTCACCCTGAACACGGTCGGGTAAGCGGTCGGGGGAACGCCGCCCTGCTTGTACGTCGGCGTCCAGCTGAACACGCCGCTCACGCTGTCGAGCGTCGCGCCGGTCGGATATGACGCCCCGAAGGAGTATCGCAGCGTGTCGCTGTCAGAATCCAATGCCGCGACTGTGAATTGCAGTGTTTTCCCTTCGGTAATTGTCGGGCTGCCCGGGTTCTGAAGTTTGGGAGGCCGGTCCGGCATAAGCACGATCACAGGCCACCGGATCGTGCCGCTGTCGGCGATGGTGTTCTTCACTATCGCGACAATGGTATCTTTGCCGACAACTGTCGGCGTCCAGGTCACCTTTCCGGTGGTATCGATGCTCGCACCTGCAGGCGTGGGCGGCTTGCCGAGCGAATACACGAGCGACAGCGGCGGAATGTTCGGATCGACCGCGTTGAGCTGAACAATATAGGGTATGCCCATGTAGGCGGTGTCAGGGATCTTGCTCGAATCGTTTGTAAAGTAAGGATTGGTCGCCCCTATATAAACGCGAACCTGCAGCGTTGCAGAACCGCCCAAGTTGTCGGTCACTTTCACGGTAAAGGTGTCGAGCCCGGAACTGTTAGGCTTGTAGATGAGACGCGCGGTGTCGGAAACGGCAACCAGGGTATCGGACGAACTTTTGACGGGCCTGGTAAGAAAAGTTAAAGTCAGCGGGTCGTTCTCGGTGTCGAATACGCAGACAAGAATCGTATCAGTGACGCCAACCAGCGGCAGTCCGACATTCTTGACCGGGTTGTCCGGCACAAAATGGGGCGGGACGTTCTGGATCACGACAACGGAGTCCGTTGCCAGGTTCCCGCTCGAGTCAACGGCAACGGCGCGGATGGTGTCGTACCCGTGGCGGTTCAACGGAACGTTGTCCCGCACATAATGGCCCGCTGTGAACGTTGCGCGCAGACCGTCAACCGTTACCGAATCGATGCCGCTTATGATCGGGCCCAGCGAGTCATGTGCACGCACCCTTACCTGCACCTGTTTCTGTGCGATCTGTGTGTCTGCCAGCCGCGGATAGATGATATGCACAAAGGGCCGCACGGTATCGCGGACCAGGAGCAGAACGACCGGCAGCTTGACGGTATCGATATTTCCCTTGGTGTCTGACGCGATGATCTTCATCGTGTCGTTGCCCGCAGGCAGGCTCTCATTCACCGTATAACTGCTACCCGAAACGTTCTGCATGGTATCGGTGTTGCATTTGACCCAGGCCACGCCGGACAGGTCGGTGACGCTCACGGCAATGGTGACCGGCGAAAGACGCAGGGTGTCGCTTATCGTACTGTTCGGCAAAGGCGTGGAAATGGCGATGGCCGGAGGAGTGGTATCGGGCTTGTACGTGACGGTTATGGACTTTACGCTCTGGTTATGGTTGGAACTGTTGTCCCATGCCTGGGCAGTGATGGTATTGGGCCCCTCGGTCAACGGCCCGACGTTCAGCTGCCATACGTTGTTGTTGGACGGACCTCCGTCAGGATTGGCGCTATTGCCGTTGATGAGCACGGAAACCGTGCCGCTCGGGTCCTTTGTCGAAACCAGCACCGATATCGTCGGTACTGTCACGAGGGAGTTGTTGGGCGGCGAGAGGAACTGGATCAGGGGCCCGGTGGTATCCATGACCACGAAGGTCACGGTATCGGCCCGCGACACGATGCTGTCGTCGTCGCGCACTTTAACGATCACGGTCTGCGTCCCGGCCATATCGAAAGCAAGGCGTATGAGGCTGTCCGGGATCACCGTATCTTTTCCGGACACGGTAAAGATAAATGCCTTGACCGTGCCGTTGGTATCGGTCGCGGAAACGGCAATGGAATCAGGCTGCCCTGACGCCACGGTGTCCAAAACGACAGACCTGCCGTTGATCTTCATGCTGTTGATTTTAGGTATTCCGCTGTCGATCACCAGTTTCATCCGTGCGGCCGGACTCAACATCCCGTCGTTGTCCTTTGCCCGCACATACGCATAGACCCGCATCAGGGAAGAGGCAAAGTACCGCATTACGGTCATCGAATCGCCGCTTACGGCAGTAACGCTGTCCGTGAGCTTCGTACTGTCGCCGGCCCAGTTGAAATACAGCTTTTCCACCTTCGGCGGTTTCCCGCCAGCCGCTTCGGTATCGCTGTAGGCGATGGAGATTTTTATGGAGTCCTTGATAAAACCGAACAGGGTGTCATGCAGAAAACGGGCATCAGGCGGCGTACCGGGGATGTAGCTCTTCGACTTGGCATCCAGAGGGTTATCGCGGCTGCACCGGAGAAGGCCGGTAAACCCGATGATCCCCAAAGCAACTGTCGCGACGCCGATAACTATAATTTTGCCGGCATGAAAATCGCTTCGCATACTCCATCCCCCTTTTAATGCACTTCCCTCAACCGCCGATACATTCAGTATGATGTTATGGCTTTAAATATAATAATAAATTTTCGATCCGGCAGGTTTTTCTTGGCCTATTTTTTTTAACGCATTTCGGGTTCTGGCAGGGTATGGGCCTCAAAGCCACTTCAAACCACGCCCTCCACACTCCCGGGCGTACAGCAGTACGCCCCTGCTCGACGAACAGCATGTTCGAAATGAATTATTCCTGATTTTCTTATCTTCCCTTGCCGGATAATTTATTTTACGTGGAATGTTTTTGGCCCCTTACAGTGTCTAATCAGTAATACACCATGGCATTTTTACTCAAAGACTACAAAGACATACAGGAAATCGCCCGGGGAGGAATGGGCAAGGTCTACCTTGCCACACAGGTTTCTCTTAACCGTAAAGTAATCATCAAGGAGATGGCAACCGGCCTGCTCACCAGCGCCACCGAGATCAAGCGGTTCGAAAACGAGGCGCGGGCCGCGGCCCTGCTCGGACACGACAACGTCATACGGATCTACGATTTCGGGGAAGACCGCGGGTCGTTTTATATCTCGATGGAGTACGTCGACGGGCCGGATCTTGAGACGCTGCTCCGTGACGCGCACTGCATTCCCGAAATCGCTCTCATGATCGTTCTGCACGCGCTGAAAGGTCTCAATTTTGCGCACCAGCACCAGATCATCCACCGCGACATCAAGCCCGGCAATATTCTCGTTTCGAAAGTCGGCGCCGTGAAAGTGGTCGATTTCGGTCTCGCCCACGCCGGCGCCCAGCAGATGCATCTCACGGCCACGGATACGATCGTGGGAACGCCGCTCTACATGTCGCCCGAACAGGCGAGCGGCGAAGAGAAAAAAAACATCCAGATGGACATCTGGTCGGTCGGCGTTCTTCTCTACCGCATCATCACGGGCGATTACCCCTTCAAGGGCGACAACGTACCGGCCATTCTCTACAATATCGTGCAGTCGAAGCAGCCGCCCATACAGGAACTCGCGCCCGCACTGCCGGACGACCTGGCGCAGAACATCGACCTGTGCCTCGAGAAAGACCGCGCCAACCGGTTGACGATTCTTGCGCCGCTCATCGAATCGCTGCAGAGCTATTTCTACGATATCGGCGTCAGGGACACCGCCGAGCAGATCCGGCAGTATATCACCGACCCTGTTACAAGCACAAAAGAACTGTCGAAACTGCTCCTTGAATACCACGGGAGCAAAGGGATCGAGTTCGAAGCGGCCGGGGATGCCGCAAAGGCGCAGGCGCATTTACGGGAGGTAAAGAAATTCGACCCGGCGTACAAACCGGTCGCCCGACCGCCCGAACCGTTCAAAAGGCACACCTCGTCGGCAATGCTGAAAAAGTCACCCCTTGTGACACAGAAAACCGGGTACCATCCGGCAACAACCCCGACGAAGGGAAAAAACGGCCGGCGCGCCCTCATCGCCGGCGTCATTGTTGCGCTCGTCGTTGCCGCCGGCGGGACTGCGTATTACCTGATAGAGAAAAAGATCATCCGGTTTGCCGGAGAGCAGGCGCCCCAGCAGACCTCGCGTCAAAAGATCGTTGACTCCGTCAAGTTTGCTTTTTCGGCCAATTTGGCAGACTCGACCAAAAGGGCCGATTCAGTCAAAAAGGCCGACTCGGTCAAACAGGCCGATTCGCTGGCCATTGAAGCCGCCAGGGCTGACTCAATCCGCAAAGCCATGAAGACCGCTGCCCTGAAAAAAACGCACGGTAAAGGAACGGAAAGACTGAAACCGTCTTTGCAGGCACCTGCTGCAACCGGTCCCACAGGCACCCTGAAAGTCGCCATCAATCCGCCCTCCGCGGAGGTAACGATTGACGGAGCAAAAATGTCTTTGCAGGAAATGAGTGCGGGAAAGCGCCTGCAGGCCGGCGTTCACCAGCTTGCCGCCCGGGCTGCCGGGTATGAACCGTATTCCAGGAGTGTGACAGTCGAAAAAGGGTCCGTGCAGATAATATCAGCAGACCTCTCCTCCCAGGCGTCCGGGATGGCGTCGCTGCACGTCCATTCTTATCCGTGGGCGGAAGTTTACATCGACGGCGTGTTTCAGGGAAATACGCCGACCGCAAATATTCCCCTTCCCGAAGGCACGCACACGGTCATGCTGAAACGCTCAGGGTACAAGACCTACCAGGAAACCGTCACCATCGGCAAAGGTGAACTCCGCCGCATCAAAGTCCAGCTTACAGCAGAGTAAAATCGTTACCCTTCCTCTGATCGTGCAGACACACAACCATTCCCTATTTCATAACTTCACCTTTAATAAACTCAACCGTCTTATCGAAACCTGACATTCCGGGGAAAAAGGAATATTTTTTATATTTTTCCCTGAGTACAGCGAGTTTCCGATCATCGCCGATTGCGCTCCTGATCGAGGTGAAATACTCTTTCATTGTCACCAGCGCGTTTTTGTCCGCTACACTGCCGTGTCCCGGTACCAGTGTTTTTATCTCATACCGGCTATACAATGAATCCACAACGTTGACCCACGATGCGACAGAACAGCCGCTGCCGGCAAACAAAACTGGATGCTTGTCAAGGAAAACGATATCGCCGGTGACCAGAAGTTTCCTCTTTTCGAGATACACCACCACATCATTCGACGTATGTGCAGTTCCCATGTTGCGGATATGCACGGTCTCGCTGCCGACCCGAAGCACTTTTTCCTCTCCGGCCTTGATGGTCTCGTCCGGATAGCGGCTGTTTTTCGCCATGGCCGCCCATTGCTCTTTTGTATATGCCCCTGCAATAAGTTTTGCATCGGGATAGAGTCCGTTGCCGCCGACATGGTCCTGGTGCCCATGGGTATTGACGACAATGATCACCTTCGTCTGTACCTTTTTCCTCATCGCTTTCGCGGCTGCGCCCATCTTTGTGTCGACCACGAGCGCCTGGGAGCCGTCCTCGGCGGTCAGGATGATCGAATTGCCGCCGCCGCCCAGCAGGATCTCAAGCTCCGGATCGTATTCGACCGCTTCGACGGACATGAAATTCCGGTAGCCGATGAAAATGAACACACTGCATAAGACGACCAGCAGAGCAACAATTGAACCTGCAATAATAAGTGTTTTTTTCATACTATCTCCCGAATATCCCCTTCAGCTTGGTAACCGTTTTCTTCTGTAGTTCCTGCTTTACCTCATTCTTTTTCTGAACTGCCTGTTGCTGAACCTGCTGCTGCACCTGTTGTTTCGGTGCGGGCTGCTGCACTGCCGCGCTCCCGCCGCCGGCTGTACCTTCACCAAAAGCAAGCGATGAGAGAGAAGGCCTGGCCACCGGTCCGCCGAGCACGAACCGCAGGGTGACCCTTCCCTCTTTGTCGCGGGGAATGACATTTACCTTGTCAAGCATGCCGGCGAGACCGGCCAGCGCAGTGCCGCCGACGTTGCTCTTGAGTGCATTTTTAGCGCTATTCTCGGCCTTGAGAATATTGTCCGACACTGCGCGGCTCAACCGCGTGGACACCGCCATGTCCATGAGCGCATCGAACCCCACGCTCCCCTTCGCGTTCACGTCGCCGAAGTCCGACCGTATTTTAAGGTCGTCGAACAGTGCACGTCCGTTCGACAGACGGATCTTTGCCGCAAGGTCACGGAAATTGACAACGTCAAACCCGCCGAGCTTGCCGGTCTTGAGAAAATTCCCGAACGCCGTACCCATGGCCCTGGTGGCCGGCGCATTCACGATCCTGCCTTCAGCCATCTGTGCGCCGACGCCGCCGGCCATGCTTTTCATTATCCCGTCAACCGTGCCGCCGCTCCCGTTTATGGAGCTCTGGAGGTTGATGCGTCCGAAAAGGCACTTGTTGATCTGGATGAGCTCCCGGTTGAGCGGGGTCACCGGCCTGATATATTCCCCGAACTGCCCCACGAGGTCGTTGACTTCAACGCTCTTCACAGTCAGGTCGTTTGTAAAGACAATAGTATTGACGTTTTTGAGATTGGCGTGCAGTTTGTTGCCGATACTCCCGCCCCCGATGCCGGTGGCGAAATCGACGTCCGCGATATCGTTCACCACCGAGACTTTCACCACCATGTTGCTCATGGTGAAACCCTTGTAGATAAGTTTCTTCGTGGTGACGGTCCCCTTCATATCGATGCCGGGCAGCGGAGCGATGATCGGCGCATCGGCGTTCCGGGCGCCGCCCTCTTTGGGGGGCTCAGGCGGCTTGATGATCGCGTCGATGTCGAGCAGGGGCGACGTGCACTTGAAATCCGCGGTCGTACGGGGAAGCTTTTTGCCCGGATCGGGCAGCATGAACGACAGGTAATTCGACACGGTCGCCGTCATGGTGAGCGACGACTGCCCCACGCTGACTGCGACGTTCTGGCCGATCGCCTTGGACGAGAGCGTGAACATACCGTTGATGATCGCCGGTTTTATGAGCGGCGACCATACCACGACCAGGTTTTTGAGGTCGACGGTCCCCTTTAGATCGAGCTTCGACGGGTTCGACGGGTCGGCCTCGCCGCGTGCCGTTATATTGCCGACGATCCTCCCGTCAAGCGACGCTCCCTGCGGCAGCTTGATGATATCCTTAACTTCTCCCAGATTGATGTCCGCCTTGATTGCCGCGTCCACGAACGGCTTCTTGAAATCGGTCACAATCGCCCGCGCCTCGATGGGGTTCGTGCCAAACCGCATGGTCAGGCTGTTCACGGCAAGGCTGTTGTCCGTAAACGAGATGGCGGCGTTGCAGTTGTTGATCGACTGCGGCAGATCGGCGTATTTTACCGTGACGTTCTTGATAGCCAGCTCCCCGCGCACCGGCAGCGGTTTTCCTTCGGCAAGAATGCCCTTCACGGTCGCTCCCAGCTCAACCGAGCCTGACGCCGATACCTTTGCCGCGAGCGGAACCAGTTCAAGGGGCACCTCTTTGAGCAGGTCGCCCACGGTCATGGGGTCCGAAACGATCGCCAAATCAAGGGCCGGGGCCGGAGAAAGCGCGTTTTTCACGGTTCCCTTGAGCGTAATGAAAAATTTCTGCAGTGAAAGCCTTACCTGCCTGACTGTCACTGTTCCGTCCACGAGGTTGGCCCCGATGTCATGCGAAACGGTGATGGAAAGGTTGGAAAGCGGCTTCTTTATCTCCTTCGTTTTTATTGACACTTGCGCAAGTACAAGCGAGCCGGTGGTCGTAATGTCCTTGAGCTGCCTGTCGATTGCAATGGCCGCCTGCTGATTGACGCTTGCGATAACGACTTCGTTCCCGGCCTTTTTGTCGTCATACACGATCGAGCCGTTTTCGATCGCGAGTTTTTTAAGCGTGATGGGCACGGGCAGCGCCGGAAACCGGCCTCCGGCCGCCTGCGGCAGCTGCTGTCCCTGCTCACCGCCCTTTTTCAGCATGACAAGGTCGTCGAAATTGAACTTTCCGGCCTTATCGACCTCAACGCGGAACTGGGGTCTTTTAATCGTGATCTCCTGGATTTCCGGATACCCTTTGAAAATCGAACTGATGGAAATGCTTGCCACAAACCGGTCGACCTTTATAAACGGCTCCCTTGAGAAGCCCTCCCGCTCTGTGTTCGACACCTGCAGGCCGCTCACCGAAATGCCGAGCGCGGGATAGAGCGTGATGCCCGCCTTTTCGATCGCCACTTTCCTGCCGATCGCCTTTTCCACCTGCGGCAGCACGAGCGCGATGATCTTCTGCGTCGGGAAAAGTACGTACAGCGCGGCAATGCCTCCGCCCGCGAGGATCAGCAGCGCGGCAAGGATAATGACGACTGATTTCAATAATGACCATCTTTTCATATCTTTCTCCTCAGCAGATGTTCTGGTCAACCGGTTTTACAACTGTGCCTTTATGGCCGCGTATTCGGGCAGGTTCATCCACGTCGTGTCGTTCGGCGGTACGCCCGGAATTTTATTGATGATCCCCTCCACATGGGCGATGCGCTCGCTCGAATTCGAGCGGTCGGACAGCACCTCCATGGGGCTGTCGCCGTACGTGGAAAACAGGGTCTGGAAAAAATTCCTCAGACCCCATGGGTTATACTGCGCCGCCATGCTATACAGGACTCCGCAGCTGTCTGCCTGATACTCGTCGTCACGGCTGAATTTCAGGAAAAGCGGGTTTTCCAGAAGCCCTGCTATCATGATCGTGACCGACAAATCGTTGCCTGAGATAATCTGTTTCAGGAAGGACACGCCGTAAGACTGGACCAGCCTGGCGGCGCCGTGACGCATGGTGACGTGCGCGATCTCGTGGGCAATGACGCCCGCGACTTCGGCGCCGCTGTTTGCCGCCTTGAGCAGTCCTTTGTAAATGAACACCGGCCCGCCGGGCAGCGAAAACGCATTGATTGCTGTGTCGTCGATTATGGTGAACGTAAACGGGATATCGTCACGGTCGCGTTGCGCGCCGGCAAGCTGCATGCCGATGGTATTGATGTAGGCAATGGCTACATTGCTCCCCTGATAATGGGGATAATGAACAGTGTCAGCAAGCATCTGTGTTTTCAACTTTTCGCCCAGCGCAATTTCGTCCTGGTCGGAGAGGACTAAATTGGTGATCGGGCTGCAGGTCAACATGGCAGGCAGTGCCAATGCCATTCCGATGTATCGGACGGATTCAAGCATACGGAACTCCCTCCTCGCTTGTTTGGGACCGCTAACCGAAGCATAAAAATCAGTATTTCCGTGCAGTATTTGCAACTTCCAATACTTTCTCGATGGCGAATTTTCCCCTTATATATTTTTACTGCGTCATGAAAATAAAAATGCTGTTCAGTGAATTCAGGAACTCCCTTAAAAACCCGTGGGCAGAAGAGCTGATCGACCTTGTCCTCTACCGCCCGCTCGCATTCATTCTTGTCAAATGCATCGCACCGCTCCCCCTCACTCCCAACCAGGTGAGCGGGCTGGCCATGATCGCAGGTATCGCGGCAGGCTTTTGCTTCGCCAAAGGCACTCCCCGTGACTTTGTGCTCGGCGGAGTGCTGTTCGGACTGTCGAACGTCTTTGACTGTGCCGACGGCATGATCGCCCGGCTCAAGAAAAACGGGACGAAAACCGGCCGCATCGTGGACGGTCTAGTCGATTATGTGGCGAGCGGTGCGGTCTACGTCGGGTTCGGCATCGGGTTGACAAAAGCGGTACAGGCCGGGGCCGTTCATCTGCCTTTCGGCGCGCGCAGCGCGTGGCTGCTAGTGGTGCTGGCCGTAGTCAGCGCCATTCTGCACTCCATTTCGAGCGACTATTTCCGGAACGCCTTTATCCGGCGGTGTGCCGGGAAAACAGCGGCTGACGACGATGAACGCCGCGTTTTTTCCGAAGAGCTGTCGCGGCTGAAGAAACTGAAAGGACATTGGTTCGATAAAACGCTGATCCGGATCTACCTGAAGTATCTCGGACTGCAATCCGGCAGACCGGCGGAGCCGGCTTTGCCGGTTCCGGAAGCAGCACCCTTGCGGCGCCCCTCTGCAGTAAGCGCCGTAACTGCGGCGCTGTGGAACCTCATCGGTCCCTCGACCCACATTACCTTTTTTATCCTTGCCGCGCTGCTCTTCAGTCCGGCTGTTTTCTTCGCTTTCGTCATTGTTGCCGCCAACCTGTGGATGGCCGGGCTTTTTCTCGTCCGTGCGGTAATAAAGCCGGACGAGACGCGCATGTAATATCGCGGAATATATTTTTCCCAATCACTTCTATTCAGAACCATACATGCCACAACCGCAAAACACCCCGACAGCAAACGGAAAAAGAAAAATCGGTTTTCTGACAGCCTCGACCATTGTGGTCGCCAATATGGTAGGGACCGGAGTTTTTACCAGCCTCGGCTTTCAGGCCGCAGGCATCGGCGAACCGCTCACCCTGGTGCTGCTCTGGGTCGTGGGCGGGCTGATCGCGCTGTGCGGCGCCTTCAGTTACGCGGAACTTGGCTCCGCGCTCCCGCGTTCCGGGGGCGAGTACCACTACCTCAGCCGCCTTTTCCACCCCATGGCCGGATTCCTGTCCGGCTGGTTTTCGGCCATCGTCGGCTTTTCAGCGCCCATGGCGCTTGCGGCAATGGCATTCGGCAACTACTTTTACGGCGTTGTCCCGGTACTCTCTCCTTTGGTGCTTGGAACAATCGTGGTTCTCTGCGTCACGCTGGTCCATCTCCTTGAATTGCGCATCGGCGGACGGTTCCAGTTCACGGTCACGCTGCTCGAAATATGCCTCATCGTTATCTTTATCCTCTGCGGAATTTTCATCACCCCGGCGCCGGTCGCGCTCCACCTCGCGCCTACGGCAAAAAACATCAGCCTGGTCTTCAGCCCGGGGTTCGCGGTCTCGCTCGTCTACGTGGCCTATGCCTACTCGGGATGGAACTGTTCGACCTATCTTGCCTCCGAAATCAAGGACGCGCCGTTGAACCTTCCGAAATCGATCCTCACCGGCACCAGCCTGGTCATTGTGCTGTATGTCCTGCTGAATTACGTCTTTCTCAGGAGCACGCCTATCCCTGCGCTGGCAGGCAAGATCGAGGTAGGACTTCTTTCAGCGGTCAACATTTTCGGCCCTGCCGGCGGAAAAATCATGGGCCTTTGTATCGCGCTCTGTCTTGTCTCGTCGGTAAGCGCCATGGCCATGGCAGGCCCCCGCATCCTGAAGGTGATGGGTGAAGACTATCCCCAGCTTGCCCTGCTCTCCCGCGAAAATGCGCGGGGCATCCCGTGGGTTGCCATTCTCATGCAGGCCGGCATCGCGCTCGTGTTCCTCTGGACATCATCTTTCGAAAAAGTCTTAAGCTTTACCGGGTTCATGCTCGCGGTCTTCAGCAGCATGAGCGTTATCGGCGTTTTCGTGCTGCGCCGGAAAATGGCCGGAGGGTCGTATCTGTATAAAACGACCGGCTATCCGGTGACGCCGTTCATTTACCTTGCCTGCAATGTCTGGATGATATTTTATCTGCTCAGATGCCGTCCGGCCATGGCGCTGTACGGCCTGGGCGTTCTGGTTGCCGGCATCATCGTCTATTACTTTATAAAACGGAGATAATGTACATGAAAAACGGATTATCGCAGTTGGCAATGGCAGTTATGGCAGCGTACTCGCTTGTTTGCAGCGAACCGAAAAAAACCGACTCAACGGCACCTCAGCCCGCAGTCCCTGCCGCAGCTGTCCAGGCGGCGATATCACCGGCATGCACGACGGCTCAGGCGGTCGCAGCGCCACAGTTCGGTACTGCCGTGTTCGACTCCGCGCTCACGGACCAGGCGCGCATCTATGCCGGCATGCTGCCGCTCGACAGCGCGCGGTACCCGAAGCTCACGGCCGGCAGAGGTTATGCCGAACATCGCAGGGTCTTTGAAAAAGACTGGGCAACACTTGACAAAAGGATCAGTGCCATGGAGCAGTGGCGCACCGCCGAGATGGCACAAATCCCCACTGCCGGGGCTACGCTGTTCTACCCGTTCTCGGGCCCGGACTTCCTCAACGCCGACGTCTTTTTCCCTGAGTGCGTAAAATCGGTGTACATCAGCCTCGAAAAGACCGGTGATATTCCGTCGCCTGACCTGGCTGAAAAACATTTTGTCAATTTTACCGAGGATATCCGCACCTCAATGTCTCTCATTTTCCAGCGCAATTATTTCATCACCGGCCGCATGACCAACCAGTTTCACACGCCCTACCTGCAGGGCAATCTGACCATTTTCATGGTGTTTCTTGCCCGCAGGAACTGCGCCATCGTGTCCATCAACAAGATCCACATCGACTCGAGCGGAACGCTGGTGGCCGCGCCCTGCGATACAGGCAAAGCCAGACGGAAACAGATCGGTGGCATGGAGATACAGTATGTCAAGGCCCAGGGCGACGGCACGGTGCACCACCTCTATTACTTCCCGGTCGACATACAGGACTCCTCGCTGAAGCTCAAGCCGCAATTCATGACCTATCTCCGCTCGCTCGACACCACGGTCGTTTTCCTCAAAGCCGCGTCGTACCTCATGCACGGCGGAAATTTTTCAATGATACGCAGCGTCTGCCTGCGCGCCAGGGCGATACTCGAAGACGACACCGGCGTTCCCTACCGCTTTTTCAAGCCGGGCGAATGGACCGTGGAGCTTTACGGCCACTACACGAAGCCGATCAAGGACTTCAATTACGGGTTCCAGACCGACCTTGATTCGACATTCCGCGCCGGCGGCAAGAACGTCAAGCCGCTGCCGTTCAACATCGGATACCACTGGCACGATTCGTACTCAAGTCTCATCCTGGCAGTCAGGACGCCGCCAGCCGCTGACACGGCAAAAACACGCGACACTGCCGCGACCGCGCCCAAACGGTAGGCGCAAACACCATGTATAACCCGGCGTCGCCGTCACTCCGATTCGCACTGCACGCCGCCATGCTCCTGGCCCTGCCTGCAGTACCGGGAGCGACTGTCCTCGACAGCCTTTTAAGCCTTCTGCCTCAGCGCTACCAGTCCGTGATTTCGCAGCACGACCGTTACAATCTGCAGATCATGTACACACGTATAGACCGCGACGCGCGTAACGTCCCGCATTTCGACCATTTCTCCTTCAATGTCGATGCAGGTGCAGGGCACTACTTCTATCCGGCCAGCCTCGTGAAACTGCCGGTAGCGGTTTTAGCGCTCGAAAAAATCAACGCGCTCGGGATCAAAGGGTTGACGAGCCGCACGCCTATGCGGATCGACCGGACGCTCGACTGCCCGATTTCCTATGAGAGCGCGGACAGCCTTCCCTCGGACACCGCGTCGGTGGAATCATCAGTCAAGCGCATGCTGCTCGTAAGCGACAACAGCGCCCACAACCGTCTGTGGGAGTTTTTGACGAAAGATTATGCCAACCGCAGGCTTGCAGAGTGCGGCTTCGGCAGCATGCTGCTCCTGCACCGGTTCGCCGGGTGCGATACGCTGCAGAACCGTATGAACAATCCCATCGGCTTTTTCGAGCCGCGGAGCGGAAAGGTCCTTTACCAGCAGCCGCTGGCCGAATCCCGGAGTGTCCCTGACCACAACCCGCTCGCACCGTTCTGCATCGGGAGTTTTTCATACCGTAACGGGGTGCTGCTTGCGCGGCCGTACAGGGCCGACAACCTCAATTTCGTCCCGCTCGACGCCATACACCGTCTCGTCATCTCGATCATGTTTCCTTCTTCGGTGACACAAAGCAAGGCACTGCGGCTTAAATCTGAGGATTACCGGCTCCTGCGTACCTGGATGTGCCTGCTGCCGCGCGAAGGAGGGTGGTCGGCATACGTTCCGGACAGCGGCTATCCTGACAATTTCAAGAAATACCTTCTGTTCGGCGACAGCACACGCCCCTGCCTGCCCCACCTGCGCGAGTTCAATGTTGTGGGCCGCGCCTACGGGTTCATGAGCGACGTTGCATATTTCGCCGACTTCGACGCACGCGTGGAATTTTTCCTGTCGGCCACCATCTTCGCCAACGAAGACGACATCATCAACGACGACCAGTACGAATATGCTTCGCTGGCGCTGCCGTTCTTTTCGGCCCTCGGCGAGACCGTCTACGAATACGAAAAAACCCGCCCCCGCCGCCACCGTCCCGACCTCCGCGAGTTCATGCCCACGCTGCCGACAATCGAGAAAAAAACACGGCCGTAAACGTAGCCACTGGTTGTTTCAAATGGGTATTGTAAAGTGTGGGATTTACCGATAGGTTTTTTAATAGCGGAGCTTAAAAACTACATGATCTCCTTAGCGGTCCCGGCCACAAGGCCTACGGCATCCGCTGCTGCGCCGATGATCGCGGCGATGGCTTTCAAATGTTCGTAGCTTTTTTCAATTCTCGCGGTAAGCGATTTAAGTTCATTTACCGCAACGCCCATGCGCTCCGCAAACTCCGCTATGTCCTCGGACACCACCTCCCATGAGAGTTCTTCCAGGAGGAGCGCCGCCTTGTCGAGGTCTTCCCGCTCCGGCGTTCCGATGTTTTTGAACGTCCGGTTCGCGTTCACGGCCTGCATGGCTTCAACGATCTTTTTATAGGCGCTGTCGGTTTCCATGTTCATGCTGCGATATTCCCTATTTTTCCGATTTTGTTATCAGCCGCCAGGTATCGTACAGATCCTTCGTGTCGCGATACAGCTCCTGGGTCTCGACCAGCACCTCGTCGATATCTTTACCTTCCGAGACATTGGCCAGAAGCTCCCGGTGCGCCCGGCGAACGACGCCGGCTGACCGGACAGCCTCCCGTGCCAGTTTTTCCAGATTGTCAATTCTTGCGATCAATGACGCGGCCTCCCTGTTCACCTGCGTCGCGTACCATGCCGTATAATCACCTTCCGGGTTCAGGTTTTTAAGCAGGTCTTCCTGCTGCGTCTTCAGCTCTCCCTTGAGCGCCGGGACCCACTGCCCGAGCACCAGCGTGTCCAGCTCCTTCATCAGTTCCGACGTGGCCAGCGCAATCAGCGTGTCGCCTTCCTGCAGATACTCCCGGAGATTTTCGGCCTGTTCGTCCCTGATCAGGCTGTGGCCGACAAAGACAACGCCTTTTGACAGAAGCAGGCCGATGCCCGAGGGGAGACTTTTTCCGGTCGCCCTGTTGAACCGGTCGATCAGCGTGTCCACGGCAATACCCAGCTTTTCCGAAGGTTTTTTAATGTCCCCGGCAAGCTTGTCAGAGGAGAGCCTGGCGAGCCCGACCGCATACTCCCCCATTATTTTCAGTGAAAGGTCGGCGTTTTTCGCCTTTTCAAGCGCCGATTCCTTCCCGCGGTAGGAGTTCCAGAGTTTCTCATTCGCCAGATCAGCGCTCACGGTACCGGTATTGAACAGGTCGATATCGTATTTGATGGCGATGAACTCGGTAATGATCGTGCCCGGGATATCGGCGTTCTTCTCAAGGAGCCTGGAATAGCTGTTGATGCTGGAGATCTGCGTGCCGGTAAGGCCCGCGCAGCCTGCAACGAGCGACAGCGGCACTGCAGCGATCAATAAACAACGGCGTTTCATACTGCTCCTTGAAGAAATTACGGCCGCTGACGGTACGTGGCCAGGAACTTTTTCAGCTTTTCCATCACCTCGGCAAGGTCCTCAATGCACGGGAGGTAAACGATCCTGAAATGGTCGTGCTCAGGCCAGTTGAAACCCCGGCCGTGCACCATGAGCACTTTTTCGCTCCGCAGGAAATCGAGGACGAACCGCTCGTCGTCCCGCATGCCGAATTTTTTGACGTCGATCTTCGGGAACAGATAAAAAGCGGCCCTGGGTTTTACGCATGAAATCCCGTCGATCCTGCTGACGAGCGAATAGCAGAGGTCACGCTGTTCGTGCAGCCTGCCGCCGGGCCGTGTAAGGTCGTTGATGCTCTGGTAACCGCCGAGCGCGGTCTGGATGATCGACTGGCCCGGCACGTTGCTGCAGAGCCGCATGGACGCGAGCATGTTGATGCCTTCGATATAATCGGCAGCGCCTTTCCTATTGCCGCTCACCACCATCCACCCTACCCGGAAACCCGCCACCCTATAAGCCTTAGAGAGGCCGTTAAAGGTTATGAACAGCAGGTCGTCGGCGAGCGATGCGGTTGACACATGCGTATTACCGTCGTAGAGGATCTTGTCGTAGATCTCGTCGGAATAAACGATGAGGCGGTGCTGCCGGGCTATCTCGATGATCTGCGTCAATAGTTCGGGCGGATAGAGCGCGCCGGTCGGGTTGTTCGGGTTGATGACGACGATGCCTCTCGTGTTTTTCGTTATCTTTTTCTTTATATCCGCGATATCGGGCCACCATTCCGCCTGCTCGTCGCACCGGTAGTGGACCGGCGTCCCGCCCGAAAGACGGACCGATGCGGTCCAGAGCGGGTAGTCGGGCGCCGGGATGAGCACTTCATCCCCTTTGTCCAGAAGCGCCTGCATGGCCATGACGATGCACTCGCTGACGCCGTTGCCGATGATGATGTCCTCGGTGCCGACGCCGCGGATGTTTTTCTGCTGGCAGTACTGCATGATCGCCTTGCGGGAGGGGAACAACCCCTTTGAATCGCAATACCCTTCAGTTTCGCGCAGGTTCGCGATCATGTCGAGGATCATCTCGTCCGGAGCATAAAGCCCGAACGGCGCCGGGTTGCCGGTGTTGAGCTTGATGACGCGGAAACCCTCTTCTTCGAGCCGCCTGGCCTCGTCGAGCACCGGTCCGCGGATATCGTACAGCACATCGTCGAGTTTCGATGATTTTTTTATTGTTTCCATCTTCTTTTAACTCCTAATCTTAAGAAAATATCGCCGGTAAACCGGCGAAAACGACTGCCAAAATATACACTTTACGCAACGGTACAGTCTACTGGCCGGCGGAACGGCCGCTTAAAAAAAAGACGCCGTGCAACTCGTGCCGGCGCCCCGAAAACCATCCTTGCCGCTTTTCAGGTATTGTTATTTATGGATAACGCAAACCATACCCGTAATTAAACAGCGGCGTACCGCCGGAGCCCTTCGGCTCATCGGCGTAGACCTTGCCCGTATTGATCGGTATCTGGGCGTACGTTGCCGGCCACGTATGGGTCAGGGTACCGGTAAAGTTGTAGGTGCTGGTACTGCCGTACAGCACGTCAGCCACGCCCACGCCTTCTGAGCCCGGCAGCCATGCTGCGACAAAGGCGTCGCAATGGACGATCTCGCTGTCAATGATCATCGGCCGTCCGGACAACAGGATCACGATGACGCGCGCAGTGCCCCTGTTGTTCCAGCACCCGCTGATAAGGGTGCCTGCGTTGTTCGTATTCGTCAGATCGAGGTTGTTGAGATTGTCGCCGTTTCCCTCGGCATACGGCGATTCGCCGACCACCACGACAATCCTATCCGTGCCCGACGGGATGGTGGTGCTGCTCCCGTTATTGGTAATGTTCGCGGAATTTCCGACGCTTTGCATTCCGGCAAGGATCGTCTGGCCCACGATCTGGTTGGATGGGTTGCCCGACTGTCCCTGCCAGCTGATGGTCCAGCCGCCGCACTGGACACCTATATCATTGGCAAAGGGGCCGACCACCACAATCTTTTGTGTTGTCGTGAGCGGCAGCGCGCTGTTGTTGTTTTTAAGCAGCACCATTGACTCGCGCACTGCCTGCCGCGCAATCGCCTGATGTGATGCCGAAAATATCTGCCCCCTGGTCGTGGCGTTCGAGAGCGGATGATCGAAAAGGTGCATGCGGAACTTGATCCGCAGGATGCGGCGTACCGCATCGTCGATACGGCTCTGCGGAATCGCGCCGCCTGCCTGGTTCACGATTGCATTGATGAAGTTCGTCACATCGCCGCTGTTGACGATCATAGCCATGTCAAGACCCGCATTGACCGCCTGGGCAACGCAGCTGTTGCTGTAGCTGCCGCACGCGTTTGGATTTACAATAGCGTCCCAGTCGCTGACCGCAAAGCCGTCGAACCCCGCCTCCTTCTTGACCATTCTATAGGCTATCGAGTCGTAGGTCATGCCATAAGTCGGCCCTCCGGTCCGCGCCCACTTACAATAGGAGTGCATAATGGTCGCCATATTCTCCCGCGCACAGGCCGCATATTGGGCAAAATGGATCCCGCGCATGGTGGAGTCCGCAAGGGTGGCGGTTCCGGCATTGGTTCCATTCGCGGTCCCTCCGTCGCCCAAGTAATGCTTGACGCATGGTGCAATGGCGCTGTCCTTCGACATAGTGCCGTCGCCCTGCGCTCCCCGGACATAGGCGGCCCCCATCTGGGCATTTATTTCCGGCGTTTCCCCGAAACCCTCGTACGTGCGACCCCATTTTTCGTTGCGGGGCGAGGCGACGCACGGCCCAAAGGTAAGGCGTATGCCGCAGCCCGCAGCCTCGGAAGCAACGACGCGGCCGATCGCACACACCAGGGCCGAATCATGCGTGCACCCGAGACCTATATTGTGCGGGAAGACCGTGCATCCCGCGACCGATCCAACCCCGTGAACACAGTCCTGGCCGTAAATAAACGGAATTTTATGCGGTCCCGATGTTACTACGATAGTTTCAAGCGCGTCGATCATGGAGGCCCATGCGGTAGGTGTATTATTCCCCTCAGGATCACCGCCGCCGTTAAACACGGACCCGATCCCGAGCGCTGCAACATTCGCGTCGGTCAACTGGTGCTTCCGTGCCTGCACCATCTGCCCGGCTTTTTCAGCAACCGACATGAGCGCTAAAAGCGAGTCGACCTTTTTCGCAATTGACTTATCTTCGTCGGTACGAGACAGTGCGATGTTGCCGACGTTCTGCGTAGTATAGGAGGTTATCGGCAGCACTTTGGGAACATACCCCATTCGTGAGGCCGGCAGGCTGTCAAGCGAGGCTGTTATGGCAACAGGGGAGAAACCGTTAACGACGTAAGTATAGCCCTTGTCAGCCACCGATCCCCCCGTTGCGCCCATTGACAGTACCGTACCGTAGAAGCTCTCTTCCCCTTTCAAGATTTTCACGATATAGAAACCGGCGCCGGTGTTTTTATGCATAAGCGCAGGTATCGAAAACGAATAGTTCCCGGCATCAAAGGTGCGATTGAGCAGACTGGCTACTTTCCGCCCCCGGATGTCATACAGGTCAAGACGAACCAGTTCCTTCGCAACCATTGAAAAGAAAATTTTTATTCCGGCAAAATGCATTGTTGAATGCTTGATTTCAGCCGTCGGGCCTGCCCCTGTCGTAGAAAAAGTAAGTGCAAAATGTCCCCCCGTATCAGTAAATGTCCCTATACCCTTTACTACTAGTGAAACGGTGGCATTGGGAATCGGGGCCGCGGTTGCGCTGTCGATAACGCGTCCCGATATGGTCTGTGTTTGACCGGAAGCATAAAAATGAACTCCAAGCACCACAGACAGGAAAATTTTGACAGGACATTTCATAAAAGGCCTCCCCTTGAAAAAGCTAAACTCTTATTGCCGAAATGTTACAACAGCCGTTACTGCGCTCCGCCCTATCGTCGCCTATCATAGTAATTATACAAATAGGGATGAATAAATACTGCACAATAATCGTGCATAAGGAACTGACCGGGAAAACCTTCAAGTGCACTACATTTTCGGTAAACTGATTATACATTCCACCCATGGCGTCACCAAATTATTTTGACATGAACAGAAAAGAAATTTAGATTAGCAAAAGAGGTTAAAACATCAAAGACATTATAACGGATGTTCTTTTCAAGCAAAGGAGGCAACACATGAAACAGCACTCAAACACCGTCATTGCCTGCGCATCGCTATGCATCATCTCCCTCATTCTGGCGCATGCGATCACCAACCGCAATAAAGCAAACAACGCGAAATAAAATAAGGGCCGGGAATAATGACCTCTGATAGAAAGTACCCTGATTTTTTATCGAAGCACCGCCTGCTCGCGGACCAGTACGACGCGGAAGAGATCATCGCGGCGTTCCACGACGAAATGGCCAGGGGACTGGCCGGCAGGCAATCCAGCCTCGCCATGATCCCGAGTTACGTCCCGGTACCAAACACTCCCCCGAAAAACGAGAAAATCATCGTGCTCGACGCGGGCGGCACCAATTTCCGCACCGCAATCATCCGGTTCGACGAGGAGAGCATACCGCACCGGGAGTATTTAACCAACACGGCCATGCCGGGCATTGACAAAGAAGTGACAACGGAGGAATTCTTCGGCCGGATCGCCGAAAGTCTTCGGCCGGTGCTGAACGAAAGCAGAAGGCTGGGTTTCTGTTTTTCGTATCCTGCGACCATCGACCGGCAGCGCGACGGCACGCTGCTCTACTGGACAAAAGAGATCAAGGCGCCGGGCGTGGTGGGCAAAAAAATCCTCGCGAACCTCGCGGAAACGCTGCGGCAGCGGAACCTCCCGGTGCCCGAAGCCATGCTTGTCCTCAACGATACAGTCGCGTCGCTCATGGCGGGCGTGGCCGCGGTAAAATTTTCGCCGCGCTATAACTACGCAGGGTTCATCCTCGGCACCGGCACCAACACCTCATACGTGGAGTCCAACACGTCCATTACAAAGGACCCGGATGCTCTTTTGACAGGCGGGAGCCAGGCCATCAATGTCGAGTCCGCCAATTTCAGCAGGATCGAGCGGGGCGGCATCGACATCGCCTTTGATAAAACCACGAGCTCGCCGGGAAAATGCACGCTCGAAAAAATGGTCTCAGGCGCGTACCTCGGCCCGCTCTGCCATGCCGCGATCAAAACGGCAGCGGCCGAAGGCGTGGTCTCCCCTGTTGCGGCCGGCTGTTTCGAAAAAATCGAAGTTTTGCAGACAAAAAATCTGGACGCGATACTTGACGGCTCGTTTAAAACCCTGAAGAAATTCAGTTTCCTGCCCGGGCAGGACGCCGGTGCACTCGGCTCGATCGCATCCGCAATAGTGGAGCGCGCGGCAAAGCTCACGGCGATAAACCTTGCCGCCGTAATACTGAAGTCGGCCGGAAACGGACCGGCAAGGAAAAAAGTGTGCGTGTCCGCCGACGGGAGCGTGTATTACAAACTCCACTCGTTCAAGGCGCGTGCAGAAAAGCATCTCGCCGGAATCCTCTCGCCGCACGGCGTCGAGTACGAAATAGTCAACGTCGACGAAGCGCCCATCATCGGCACTGCCGTGGCAGGGCTCACCTGACCTGGCAGTCATCGCGGCAGGGATTATTATTTCAACTTTTGCTTAACAGGGGACAATCAATCGAACAATGCATCGTCTATAACAGCGGATCACTATGAACAAAAAAGAAATGATACGTAATTACAAGCAGACCGTTCAGCCCATGGGGATTTACCGGATAAAGAACCTGAAAAACGGCAGGATATTCATCGGAAGCGCAAAGGACCTGCGGGGAATAATAAACAGCAATAAATTTCAGTTGAAAAGCGGCCGGCATTTCAACAGGGAACTGCAGAAAGACTTTGATGAAACCGGCGAGGAAGGTTTTTCTTTTGACATTTTAGACTATTTAAAACCGAAAGAAGAGCCGAATTATGATTACACCGGGGAATTGAAAGTGCTCGAGGAAATGTGGCTGGAGAAGCTTGAGCCGTATGATGAAAAAGGGTATAATACCAGGAACAAGCCGTCGTCATGACCAATCACATGAAGCTCCTTTAAAAAGAAGCGGTTAGCTCTTTTTTTTGTGGCGTCTGGTTTTGCCCGTTGTTTATTTTGCCTTCTCGTTTTTTCGCTTTCGCCCTAACCCATCATCGTACGGAACAATAGTGAAGCACGTACTGCCTTCAGTGCTGTTGATCATATTTGCCGGCGGCCCCCTTACCGGCGTGCTCGCCCAGAAGTACCTTACCGGGGAGCTTTCCGGAAACTATCCTGCGGCGGAATATTCCATTTCAGGAAATGTTTTTGTCCTCCCTAAAACGACGCTCTCGTTCGCGCCCGGAAGCGTTTTGCGTTTTGAGAATTTCACCGGCATTCTGGTGCGGGGCGCACTCGTCTGCAAAGGAACGCAGCAGCAGCCCGTAGTCTTCACTTCATCACGCGACGTGCCGGGCGGTCCAGGGAATGCGGCGAATGCGTTCGACTGGAACGGCATAAAGGTGACTGCGGAAGCCTTCGGTATCACGCTCGAACATTGCATTGTCGCCTACAGCACGTACGGGCTTACTCTCGAGTCGAACACTACCCCTGTGGCGCTGAAGGAAATTACCTTTCACCATAACGGCTCCGCGTCATTCAGCAGAGAGAAGAGGATGCTGCCGGTTACGGAAAACGCACCGCTCTCCTTCAACTGGCCGGAATTACCCAGGGCAAAAACCGAGGGAAAGAAACCGGCGAAACAGAATGCCGGGAACGCAGACAAACCTCAGGCGGCGTGGAAAAAAACGGTGAGGACCGCCGGCGCAGGCGCTGCGCTTGCGGGCGGGGCCCTGTGGCTTACAGGGCATCTCTGCGCCGAGCATTACAACAACCTCATGATGAAACCCGGAACGCCGCTTGCCGTCGCCAACGGCTATAAAAACTCGCGTGACGGCTGGATAACCGCCGGAAATATCGGGATCGGACTTCTTGCGGCAGGGGCAGCTGCATTTACCGTGACGTTTGTCTTTTAACTTCGATTATGACTGTTACACCCATCACCTCACCATATCCACAAGGAGTTTGCCATGAAGTTCAGATTGCTGTCCATCGTTCCTGCGGCGTTGGTCGTTTTCGCCATTTGCAATAAATATCCGAATCAAGCGCCCGGAGACTTCCACCTGAGTGCAGTATGGCCGGCGCACCCCGATTCGCTCGCACTGTTTACAAACTATAATTTTTCGTATCAGACAGGGAAAGATGCGTTCGACAACCTGTATGCATATACCGTACCGGCCGGGTTTATCGATACATCCGTTTCCGTCACGTGGAACCTCTCGGCGAAAACAGGTACGGTCTATTTCATCAAGACCGGCCAATGCCGGATCTACATTGCCGGCAGGACTTCCGACAACAGGCGCTTCGTTGACTCCTGCCTCGTCACTGTCCGCAATCCCTTTGGCATAACTGGCGATACGGCCATCGGCGTCAATGACATGGCGAAACTCTTCCTTGCTCCTCGATCCGATCTTGCCTCCCTGGCCTCCAGCGCCATGGTCGAGTGGAAAGCCAACGGCGTCAGTATTGAAGTCATTAAGGTCACCGACACTTTCAGCTTCTCTAATGCTATAATCAATACTTATTCGATCATCGCCTCTTTTGTAGATACCGCAAGGGGTGATGCCGCGCCGATCGATACCTTCCCGTTGAAAATCGGAGACTACCAGCTTAAAGCGACCTGGCCCGCGCACCCGGATTCGCTGGCGCTGTTTACAAACTATACATTCTCCTACCAGACCGGGCTGGATCCGTTCGGCAACATGTCTGCTTATACGGTCCCGGCCGGATTTATCGACACTGCTGCTTCCGTCGCCTGGAACCTTTCCCAGAAAACCGGCACCGTCTATTTCATCAAAACCGGCCAGTGCCGGATATACATGGCCGGCAAGGTTTCCGGCGGCGGGACATTAAGGGACTCCTGCCTCGTCACTGTCCGCAATCCCTTCGGCATAACCGGAGATACGGCCGTGGACATCAGGGACACGGCGAAGCTCTTCCTTGCTCCGCGACCCGATCCTGCCTCACTGGCTTACTGGACCAGGGTCGAGTGGAAGATCAACGGCGTTTCCAAAGTGACAGGCGTCACCGACACCTTTAAATTTTCCGATTCCATTGCCGGCACGTATTCGATCATCGCCTCTTTTGTAGATACCGCACACAGGGACACGGCGCGGCTCGATACCTTACCGTTGAAAATCAGTAACTACCACCTGAAAGGAACGTGGCCAGCGCACCCCGACTCTCTGGCGCTGTTTACAAAATATACTTTCTCCTACCAGACCGGGTTGGACCCGTTCGACAGTATGTATGCGTATACGGTCCCGGCCGGGTTCATCGACAGCACGGCCTCGGTCACCTGGAACCTATCGCAGAAAACCGGCACCGTCTATTTCATTAAAACCGGTCAGTGCCGGTTCTACTTGGCAGGCAGGACTTCCGACAACAGGCGCTTCGAGGACTCCTGCCCCGTCACTGTCCGCAATCCCTTCGGCATAACCGGAGATACGCTCATCGGAATAAATGAGACGGCGAGGTTCACCCTTGTTCCGCGTCCCGACCCCGTTTCAATGGCCCCCGGAACCATGGTCAAGTGGGAAAACGACAACGGCCTTACTTTCACCAGGGTTTTAAATGTCTCCGACACGTTTTTATTCAATAGTATCCAAACCGGCACCACTACCGGCGTCTATCCGATCATTGCGTCTTTAATCGATACCGTTCATCGGGACACGGCGCGGATCGATACCTTAACATTGAAAATCTGGTATCGTATAAAAACCACCCCTTTCGGGACCGGCAGCGGCACCATCTTACCGGTCAACCCGTGCGTCGCACCCGGTGACAGTCAGGCTTTTACTATTACGCCGGCCACTGGTTCGGTTATCGCAAAACTTTTTAAGGGGGGCACGGAAGTGACCGCACTCACTACCTGTAAATGGACAAACGTGACCGCTCCCGACAGCCTCGGCGTGATGTTTTACGCGGTGCCGGCGCAGTCAAAGCCGATACCGGCGAAGGGTGTTACTTTTTCAATGGGCACGGACAATGCTTCTCTCGGTTCTTATGGTCCGGCGCACAACGTTACCCTGAGCTACGATTATTATATGGATTCCACCGAAGTGACGCAGAACGACTACTTTGTTCTCATGGGCGTTAATCCGTCATTTTTTATCGGGAATGTAAATCGACCGGTGGACAGTCTCACGTGGTTTGACGCAGTGCTGTACTGCAATGCTCGCAGCAAGCGGGACAACCTGGATACCGTGTACAGCTATGCTTCAATCATTGGAACACGCGGCAATGGAACTACCGCTCTCGCCGGTTTGGTAATAGACCGGTCGAAAATCGGATACCGTCTTCCGTTCGAGGACGAGTGTGAGTATGCATGCCGGGCAGGAACAACGACCGAGTATTACTGGGGCCGCGGCTATCCGGTCACGACACATGACGATACGCTGGCGCTGGATAGCAATGTTGTTTGGCACCATAATTCGCCTTCGGGCACACAACCGGTTGCAACAAAAAAGCCTAATACCTTTGGATTGTACGATATCATAGGCAATGTCACTGAATGGTGCAATGATTGGTATGTAACGTATACCGCAACCCCGCTGACCGACCCGACCGGCCCGGCGAGCGGAACTTACCGCGTCGAGCGCGGCGGCGCATGGTCCCAGATCGCCGACTACTGTTTCACTTCCGCAGGCCGGTATTACCTGAGTCCGCCTTCGCGCGGTAATATTTATGGTTTCAGGGCAGTGTTGCAGTCAAAATAAAAAAAACACATGCCGGCAAGCTATGTCTACTGGAGGGGGGAGGAAGGTAGACCAAACCATACCGGCATGTGTTTAAAATCATCTTTATCGCAAGCTAACAACATATAATACGTTCGTAACGCCAAAATATTGTCTCAGTATATCAGTGTATTAGTGTATTAGTGTATCAGTATATTCAGTATAAATGAAACATGGCGATGAATCCGCCGGCAAAATAGGCGATCACCCACCAGAGGTACGCAATGCGGGTATAGAGATGCAGGTTTTTTGAAACCGTTTCGGTTTTCTTCAGCCGCGGCCGCAGCCGCGATTTCCAGATCAGGACCGTATCAATCAGCATACCACCCAGGGCCGAGTACCCCATAACGCCGTGAAATGTGATCGGTATCCGGTGCGAGCCGATGATCATGAAAATTGTGGCCGTGATGTCCAGACAAATGCCTGCGGTCAGGAACAGCAGGACAAAACCGGAGATTTTCCGCTTCCGCTGTTCGCTTATCACCGCAATGGAATAGGATATAAGGGCAACGGTGACGATCACGGTCCCGGCAATGAGCGTCGGATTCATGATCACAGGCCGGGCAGATGTTTGGGATACATCATGAGAAGGACTTCGATGAGAATAAGTATGATGATGATCCATTCAAGGAGCTCCAGCCGCTGTCCAGAGGCCCTGGAATGTATCTGCTGGTAGAAGTCTTCGATGGAATCGAGCTTGCGCAGGATGCTGGCGTTCCACTCGCTCACGTGAAAACGCTGTGCAGCCAGACGGTATACGCGCGCGAGGAACTGGTCGCCCAGAAGTTTGGGTGCATTGCTCACGCGCTCGAAAAGGATGGCGCCCTCGAGCTGCATCCGTGAAATCTGCCTGATGCTGCGCGCGGTCCAGCCGGGCAACCATCGCGACAGACGGCGCCGGCGCGACGTCAGATCATAGGAACGGTCGAGCGAAGCGTCGAGCTGATAGTCAAGAAAACGCAGCTCAAGAAGTTCCACGTTGGCGAATTCGAGCACCGCGCACACGTCATCCGCATCCCGGTCGAAGATCATGGCCGCGTTCCAGTCGATAAGCGTGATGTCGTCAAGGCCATAGGTGATGCAGCAGGCAAGCGAATCGCTGGTCTCCTGTTCCGAAAGCGCCTGCTGTTCGGCCCGCATAATCTGCGCCAGAATATTTCCGGCCCGTTTCGGCAGTTCGCCGGTCGGGCAGGAAAGGTCGAAATCCTTGATTTCGAAAATCGAATAATCCTCAACCGGCGCTGCCATCAGGGGATGGTCGATGGCGTCACCAAGCACCTCCATGATCTCCCCGGCGCGGCGGCGGGAATCAATGCCGAGCGCGCCGCTTTTTTCGATTTCGATGCTCAATTCGCGCACCTTTTCCAGGTCGCCGGCAAAACCGATCTCATAGCTGATCGAAACCGCACCGAAGTCATAGAAGGTGAGTGACACGGAAGGCGATACCATAAAGTTTCCAACGGCGGGCAGGGCGGCTTCCTGGATGATGGTCAACGGCTGCGGATCGTAGCCGAAATATTTCGGCGCGCGCCGGTTACGGCTGGA
Organism: Chitinispirillaceae bacterium; assembly: GCA_049514575.1. Classification (GTDB taxonomy): domain Bacteria; phylum Fibrobacterota; class Chitinivibrionia; order Chitinivibrionales; family Chitinispirillaceae; genus BOG-1184. The sequence continues at coordinate 48,335 of JBEKUX010000013.1, forward strand.
CAGCGTGGTGCTCTTGCCAAGCAGGGACATGCGCTCCTGGCACTTTGCCAGATCGGTTGACATGCCAATATCATAGGCATAGAAAAGATGGCAGATGCCGGTGCGGACTTTAAGTTCTAAAGCTTCATCGTTCATGGCGCCTTCCACTGGGGATCATTATCCTGAAACGCCTGTTAAAAATAATTGTATTCCCAAGACCCGACCGCAAATCCTTTTCCTTATTTAATACTGTTGACTGTTTATACGGAGAAAGCGATTTTATAAAAAAGGAATTTATCATGGATCACGGACACCAGCGTCAGAGGGAAATAATACTGCGGTTTGTCGCCGAACCGACCGACATGAATGTCTACGGCAAGGTGCACGGCGGCGCAGTCATGAAGTGGATCGACCAGGCAGGATACGCCTGCGCGGTCGGATGGAGCGGCTGTCCGTGCGTCACGGTATATGTGGGCGGCATCCGTTTTTATAAGCCCATCCTGATCGGGAATGTGGTCGAGGTGCACGCCAAGTTGATTTACACCGGCACCACCAGCATGCATATAGCGATCGATGTCAGCTCCGGGGACCTGAAAAAACAGGAACAGGTCCCGACCACCCATTGCGTCATCGTGTTTGTGGCCATTGACGGCAACGGCCAGCCGGTTAAAGTGCAGGCATGGGAACCACGGACAAAAGAAGACCACGCTCTGCTGAAGTATGCCTCGCGCCTCATGGAACTCGGAAAAGAGCTGGAAGATGAAACCCGGCCGCATCTGCCAAAAACGACTTCATGAGCGCGATGCAGATGTTCCTCACCGGTATTTCACAACGGATGACACTGCGGTAAATCAGGGGCGCGCTTATATGGGGTTCTTTTTCAGCATCGAAGCGCAGATCTTCTTTTTCATATCGCCGGAATATTTGAACAGCGGTACCAGCCTTTTATTAAGAGGAACGATTTCCCCGGTCTTTGGATTGCGCGCCGGACGCGGCTTGCGCATCTTCGTGTAAAAAGTCCCGAATCCGCGGATCTCGATGCAGTTCTGGCCTTCGAGATACTTGGATATCGTCTCGATCAGCTGCTCCACAACGATTTTGGTGTCCGACTGGGTGAGTCCGGTTCGTTCGGCTACCTGCGTAATCAGATCATGCTTGGTGGTGTTCACGGTGTATCCTCCCGACAAGTACTTGAGTTCATTCTAAATATCTAATGGACGGCAAGAAAAGTCAAGAGGAAATTAATATGTCTGAAAATATCTTTCTTACAATATCTTAATGAAGAGTAATGGATCACCGCAGGCTGAAGCCAGCGGTGATCCTTATTTATAACTTTTCCCATGTTATAATTTACGAGAGGTATTCCGCCTGCGGATGATGGATATATATCCCGAGGGTGGAGTGTTCGGGCACCATCTGGAACCGTTCCGTCAGCATGACGCCGAGCCGCTCTGTGATCGACATGATCTCAAACAGCTTTTTCTGCTCCTCAAGCTGGGGCATTCCCGGATACCCGAAGCTGTAGCGGCGTCCGGTGTTCTGCGGCAGACCCAGTCCTCGTATAATTTCAGCCGTTACCCGTTCGGCCAGGTCCTCGGCCAGGCAGCTTCCGAGGCCGTTGAGAAAATAACCGAGGCTGTAGCGGTTGTCTTTCGAAAAATAGTCCCTGACTTTGTCGCTTACTTGTTTACCGACAGTCACAATCTGCACTGCCAGCAGATCGCCTTCGGGCCGCAGATAGTCTGCGATCGAACGGTTGTTTTTCCCCGACATGCGCGGGAACGTAAACGAAGAAAGCTCGGTATGGAAATCCGACGAGTCGAGGAGGATGACCTGCTCCCTGTCGGTTATGACAGGGAAAAAGCCGTACAAACCTTCGGGCCCGAGAAGCGACTCTTTATCGATCACTTTCCGCAGGTTCGCCAGAACAGGGGCGAACTCCTTTGCGGCCGCTTCCTCATACGCATCGGGAGGCAGTTTTCCGCCGCCCCACCAGGCCTTGAAAAGCCGCTCCGTATCGATTGTATCAAGCAATGTTTCCGGTTTCCAGCGCAGGACGGCGCTCGTGCCGTAAAACGGCGGCTCAAGAGAATCGCCATACACAAGCGGTTCCGGTACCGCCAGCGCATTTTCGTTTCTGTTTTTTGCAAACGACGGCGACTTCGTCGGGTGCACGGCAATTGCCGCCGTACCCGACGAAGTCGCCTGCTTTACTTTTTCTATGGTCCTTGCCGCTTCAAACGCGTCTCGGCAATAATAGACATTTCCCCGGTACGCAATCCCGTCTTCGAGCTTAGCGATGCGCGCCGCGAAATCGCGGCTCACCGCAGCGCCGCCGATGAGTACCGGCACGGTTATGCCCCGGCGCGCGAACTCGCGCACGCACTCGCCCATTTCGCGCGACGTGGTGACGAGAAGCGCCGACAGTCCCACGGCATCGGGTTTGTGTTCCTGCACAGCCTTGACAATCGCCGCACATTCGACCTGCTTGCCGAGGTCGACCACCTCGAACCCCTGGTTGCGCAGGATCGAGCCGACCAGGTTTTTCCCGATGTCGTGCACGTCGCCAAACACGGTCGCGAGTACGATTTTCCCTTTGTTCTGCGCCGACCCGCCTTTCAGGTGCGGCTCCAGCGCTGCGATTGCCTCGCGCATGACCTCGGCCGCCTGCAGCACGAACGGCAGGATCATTTTTCCTGCAGCCATGCGCTCGCCCACTTCGGCCATTGCCGGAAGCAGGACCGTGTCCAGAATAGCGCGGGCAGGTACTGTTTTCAGCAGATCCGAGAGCGCAGCCGGCAATTCGCGGCGGTCGCGTTCCAATATGGCATGATGAAGTTTTTCCTCAGGGGTCATGTGCGCGGCAGTCCGCGGCGGCCGCGGCTTTTCCTTTGCTGCACCGTCTATTGGCGCTGCCCTGTTTTCGAACCAGCGGATGAAATTCTGCAACGCGCCGGCCGACCGGTTAAAAAGCAGTTCCTCACAGAGCTTCCACAAAGCAGGATCGTAGCCGGTTATATCGTCACGATGTAAAGGATTGAATATCGCGGCATCAAGCCCGTGCTCAACGGCGTGGTGGAGCATCAGGTTGTTCAGCACACGGCGGGCCGGCGGTGAAAACCCGTACGACACGTTACTGATCCCCATGACCGTGCGCACGACGGGCATCTCCATTTTGATGCGCCGCAGCGCCGCAAGGCTCTCAGCGGCCGCGCCCGCGTGCGCAGGATCGCCTGTCGCAAGTGTAAATATCAGGGGGTCGATATACACGAAGTGCTCCGGCAGACCGAATTCGTCGCATGCCAGATCGCGCAGCTTCCGGGCAAGGTTGATTTTGCGTTCCACGGTCTGCGCCATGCCCTGGTCGTCGATGGTAAGCGCAATGACCGGGCAGCCGAAATCACGCGCAAGCGACAGCACCATCCGTGCCCGTTTCCCGTCTTTTTCGAGGTTGATCGAATTAAGGAGCGCACTTCCCGGGCACGCTTTCAGCGCCGCTTCCATTACTTTAATATCTGTGGTATCGATCGAAAACGGCACCTGGACACGGTCGGAAAGGAACGAAACCAGCGTTTTCATGGAATCGGCCTCATCGTCCCGCTCGTTTACCGCCACGCAGAGATCGAGCAAAGCACAGGTACGGCCGGCCTGTTCGAGCGCCAGACCGTTGAGATCTTCCCAGTTGCGCGCAAGCACAAGCTCTTTTGTTTTTTTCGACCCCTGCGTGTTGAGGCGCTCGCCGATGATGACCGGCCGCGCAATTATTTCGAGATTTACGCCCGATATTCCGGTAGCGCAGAAACAGGCCTTCGGCGGCGGCACGGCCATTCGATCGCCGACTTTTTTTCCCTTCAGCCGCCTGCTGAGCTCGTGGATATGGTCGGGCGTGGTGCCGCAGCAGCCGCCCACGATCGCCAGACCTTTCTGAATGACCAGCGGCGCGCACACGTCGGCGAACTCGACTGGTCCCATTTTGTAAACAGCCGCACCGTCGATATTCACCGGCATCCCGGCATTCGCCTGCATGGCGATCGGCAGATCGGTAAGCGTCAGCAGCCGCTCGATAAGCGGCGCCATTTCGCCGGGACCGATACCGCAGTTGAACCCCACAGCGTCCGCGCCCATCGAGGCTGCGGCGCCGAGAAACGCCTGCGGGTCGCTGCCTAAAAGCATGCGGCCGTTTGCGTCCATGGTGACCTGGACCTGTACCGGTACTTTACTGTTGCGTTTTCCGAACAGCCGGTGTATCCCGTATAAGGCGGCCCGGACTTCAAGCAGGTCCTGCGCGGTCTCGATAAGCAGGAGGTCAACGCCGCCGTCAATAAGCCCGCAGGCCTGGGCCTCGAAAATATCGGCAAGCGCGTCGAATGAAGCGCCGGACAGGGTCTTCTCTTTGGACGAAGGAAGAAAACCGGTAGGTCCGAGAGACCCGCAGACGCAGACGTGCCTGCCCGCGGCAACGGCCTGGTCAACGACATGACGCGCAAGGGCCGCGCCGGCCATGTTGATCTCGTATACTTTCCCGGTCAGACCATTTTCCGCCAGCTTCGGACCGTTCGCGCCGAGGGTGTTGGTTTCGATGACATTGGCGCCGGCCTCGACGTACTCCTCGTGGATCTTACGGACCGCGTCAGGCCTTGACAAATTTAATATCTCATTGCACCCCTGGCGGCCCCCAAAATCGGCCGCGCCGAGTTCTGTCTTCTGCACCTGCGTGCCGAACGCGCCGTCAAAAATGACCGGTACCCTCTTTTGGATCAACTCTTTATATGAGCATGACATTTGGATTGTAAAATATATCACGTAGGGGCAATTGCCCCTGCAATGCGGGGAACGCCCGGAAGATTTTAGTATTAATGTATTTTTGAAGTCATGCGTGGTCTTAAAATCGCAATCTCGGGCAAAGGCGGGGTGGGCAAGTCAACGGTGGCCGCAGTGTGGTCGCGCCTGCTTGCGGAGCAAAACCTTCCGGTGTATGCAATTGACGCGGACCCGGACGCCAATCTTGCGCATGCGCTCGGAATGCCGAAACATATCGCCGATACCCTCAAACCGCTGGCCGCCGATGACGAACTCATCGAACAACGGACAGGCGCCAGGCGCGGAAGGACGGGCCAGATCTTTTCACTCACGCCCGACGTCGCCGACATCGCGAAAAAATATGCGGTGCAGTGGAAGGGTGTGCAGGTAGTGGTCCTCGGCGGCATTAAAAAAGGCGGCGGCGGCTGCGCCTGTCCGGAAAGCGCGCTGCTCAAGAGTCTGGTGCGGTATCTCATCCTGCATGAAAATGAAATCGTGATCCTTGACATGGAAGCCGGCATCGAACATCTCGGCCGCGCAACCGCTACCGGAGTGGATGCGCTGGTTGCCGTGACCGAACCTGGAACGCGCAGTCTGGAAACCGCTTTGCATATACAACAATTGGCCGCTGATATCGGCCTGTCCGGACGTTTTTTTATGCTCCATAATAAAGTCAGAGACGCCATTAAATCCGCCGAAGCCGTAAAAGCCATTGGTCCCGATGTCATGTCACTGGGAACAATCCCGTACGATGAACGGTTCATTACTGCCGATGAGGAACGGAAATCGATTTTCGATCTTGCGGATACTTCGGATACTTCGGATACGAAGGATTTACTCATTCCATTCAAACGGTCGCTCGAAAAACTGACCGCGGCAGCCGCTGCCCGGCCCAAAGCAACAGAAGGAAAATGATGAACAAGCCCTCCCCTTTTCTGGCAACCGCCATCGGCAGCCTGCCCCATGCGTCGCCCGACGAAGCCGTGCGCGTCGTGCTCCGTTCCATCCCCGAATGCCCGGTCTGGCCCCAGCTCCCGAAACGGGGTTTCCGCGAACAGATGGAAATCCAGTACAGCGAAGGAATGCCCTGCACAGTCCTTGACGAAGCAAAGGGACGCATGCATTTTGATACCGGCGACGACAACCTGACCGCGGCGGCCGTGGGGATGTTTTACGAAAAGTATATGGCTGCCGAGGAATCGGACGACTGGTCGTATTTCGCCATCTCTCCCGAATTTTCCGCCGGCATTTACGCGCTCGAAAAAGCCATTTCCGCAGGAGGCCCCAAACGCAAATGGGTCAAAGTGCAGACCACAGGGCCCTTGACCGTCGGCCTTTCGGTCGTGGACCAGAACAAGCGGGCGATCTACTACAACGAAATGTTCCGCGACGTACTGGTTAAAACCGCGATAGCAAAGTGCCGGTGGCAGATCAAGAAATTCGCCCCGTTCGCGGACAGTATCATCTGCTTTGTCGACGAGCCGATCCTTTCGGCCTTCGGCTCCTCGACCTACGTATCGGTCGTCCGCGACGATGTCGTAGCGATCCTTTCGGAACTCGTCACCGCCATCCACGCCGCCGGCGCGCTGTGTGGCGTGCACTGCTGCGGCAACACGGAATGGCCGATCCTCATGGATGCAGGAGTCGATATCATCAATTTCGATGCGTTCGGGTTCGGCGAATCGATTGCGCTTTATCCCGGCCAGGTAAAAAAACACCTCGAAACAGGCAGCTATCTGGCATGGGGACTGGTGCCGACCTCGGAAAAAATCACTGAACAGACCGTGGACTCTCTTGTCAAACATTTCGACGGTCTTCTTGAAAACCTTGCAGGCAAAGGGATCAGCCGCGACCTGGTCCAGAGGCAATCGCTTATAACGCCGTCGTGCGGCACCGGTTCGCTTCGGCAGGACCAGGCCGAGAAAGTCTTCGACCTTCTCGGGAAAACTTCAAGCACGCTGGCTTCACGGGTTCAATAGGAATCTGTCATGACCACCATTGCGTTTACCGGAAAAGGCGGCGTGGGAAAAACCACCCTCGCTGCGCTCGCCGTGGAGTGGCTCATTGCGCACGGCCGGATGCCGGTGCTGGCAATCGATGCCGACAGCAACGCCAATCTGAACGAGCTTCTGGGCGTATCGTTCAGCGCGACCGTGGGCGGCATCCGCGAACAGGCCCGGACGGTCATAAAGGGAGACCCTGCGCTTTCCAAACAGGAATACCTGTCGCTGCAGCTGCAGCGGGCGCTGGTTGAGCAGAAGGGGTTCGATTTCCTTGTCATGGGCAGGCCCGAAGGCCCGGGCTGCTACTGCTACGCGAACAATACGCTGCGCGACAGCATCGCGAAGCTCTCCACTGCCTATCCGTACCTTGTCGTGGACTGCGAAGCCGGGCTGGAGCATATTTCACGGCGCACCCTGCTTTCCATAGACTGGCTCATCACGGTCTCAGACCAGTCGCTGCGCGGTCTGCGCACCGCAGTGCGTATCGACGCATTGCTGGAAGAGATGAAAACGCGCGTGGCGCACCGGGTAGTGCTCGTGAACCGCGCTTCGCGGGGAAAAGCAATCCTTACGTCCGAACAGTCTGCAGCGCTTTCGGGAAGCGATTTCGAGTGGATCATGGCCCTGCCTGAAGATCCGGCAGTCACTGCCATGGACGCCCACGGAGGAACTATTGCCTCTGTTCCAGAAGGAAGTTTGATACGGAAGGCGATGGACGGTCTGATGGAGCGATTAATAAACGAGAGCTAAAACGACCTTACTTTAATCATAACAATGTGTTGCTGCTATGCTTCTCAAGCGAATACACTATCTGAAAATAAAAATAAAAAAAATGACAAGAAAAGATATTATACTTATATTATAATAATATGAAGGGGATAAAAGACATTTTCTAACAAACCATTCTTCTCCTCACAACGAAAATTGTTTTCTCTCCATGAACTGAGGTAGATGATGAACGCTGCAAAATTGTTTAAACGCGTAATTCTCGGGTCGTGTTTTTCCCTTCTCGCCAATACACTTCCGCTTCATGCTGCTGATAACCCTACGCCCGCCATTGCCCCGCTTAACCCTGCTTTTGTCAAATGGCAGCAGAGCGGCGGAGCAAAAACGGCGCAGCAGGTTCTTACTGCCGGAGGAGTGCATGCCACGGGATATATTCCGCCGCCTGCAGATTTGTCACACCTGGCGAATGAGCCGGTTATTCCTGCGAATAAAATCATTTTACTGGGCGCGCCTTCATCGTACGATTTGCGAACTATCAATGCCATGACTCCGGTAAAAAACCAGGGCTCCTGCGGTTCATGCTGGATGTTTGCCACATATGGATCCATGGAAAGTTGGCTGTTGAAGAATAAAAACGAAACGTGGGATTTTTCAGAACAAAACATGAAAAATACCAATGAATTCGACGTCCCGCCAGACCCCTGTGATGGCGGAGGAAATTTTATCATGGCTACCGCTTATCTGACAAGGTGGAGAGGTGCTGTTGACGAAAGCGACGACCCGTACAATGCGACAGATTACACACCACACTACGGTCTGCCCACTCCGAGACGTGACAATACCGTTAGAATATTCGCCTCATCCGATGATATAAAAAATGCGCTCCAGACTTATGGGGCACTGGCAAGCTCCATGTACTGGGGACTTGGGACTAATTATACTTCATCGGACACGACGTATTATTATTCCGGAAGCAATCCTCCGGACCATGCGATCACCATTGCCGGATGGGACGATAATAAATCCGTTACAGGTACATCGGCACCAGGGGCATGGCTCATAAAGAACAGTTGGGGGACAGGATGGGGAAGCAACGGCTATTTCTGGCTTTCCTATGCTGATGCGCAGGCCTGTAAAACTGCTTATGCCTTCACTGATGCAGTTCCGGTAGATACTTCTGCGAGTAATTATTATTATGATCCTTTGGGTTGGGTAGGTCAAATAGGCTTCAACAAAGACACTGCATGGGGCGCCAATATTTTCATTCCAACGAAGAAAGATTCCCTTGCCGCTGTCGGATTCTATGCCACGGCAAACAACACTGCCTACTCAATATCCATTTATGACAGCTTTAAAGTCAGTACCGGTACATTTTACAACCAATTGGGGTCAACAGTAACCGGCACATTAACTAATGCAGGTTATTACACAATAGCCTTGCCTTCAAAAATCTACTGTGCCAGCGGCAACAATTTCGGCGTTGTTGTAAAATTTATAACTCCGTCTTACAACTACCCTGTTGCCTATGAATCTCCTGTAACTAACTATTCTGATAGTGCCAGTGCAAGTGCCGGTCAAAGCTATATCAGTGGGAATGGAACAGTTTTTAGTGATTTGACAGGTACGGTGCCTAACGGCAATGTCTGTATCCGGGTACTCAGCGCATCGTCAACCGTGCCTTCGGCGCCCCCGGCGCCTATCCTCTCCTCCCCTTCGAACGGTGCGACAAATCAAGCGGCATCGCTGACGCTGAGCTGGAATTCCTCTACCGGCGCGACGAGTTACCGGTTGCAAGTGTCAACTTCCCCGACGTTCAGCTCCACGGTGTTCGACCAGAGCGGCATCGGCGGCACTTCACAGGCCGTTACGCTTATCAACGGCACCACCTATTACTGGCGGGTTAATGCGACCAATGGCGGCGGCACAAGCGCATGGTCGACAACATGGAGTTTTACCACAGCTTTGCCCGCGGTACAGTTTACTTCAGCAAGCCAGAGCAAATCCGAGAGCGGCGGCACCATGACCATAACCGCCCAGCTTTCCGGAGTGTCGGGGCTTCCGGTAACAGTCCCCTTTACCCTGAGCGGCACTGCCACCCAGGGAGCAGGCAACGACTACACCATAACCGCCAGTCCAATCACGATTGCCGCGGGAAGTACAACTGCAACAATAACGATCACGATTATCAACGATCCGCTTCCAGAAAACAACGAGACCGTGATCGTGACCATGGGCACACCCACGAACGCAACCCTAGGCGCAACGACCGTGCATACGGCGACGATCATAGACGATGACGGTGCATTGACCCTCTCTTCACCGTCCAACGGTGCTGGTTGTCAAGCGATCTCATTAACGCTCAGTTGGACCGCGATCACCGGGGTATCGAACTACCAGGCGCAGGTAGCAACGGTCTCCGATTTTTCCACCACTTTCCTGAATCAAACCGGTATTACCTCTGCATCCCAGGCAGTCAACAGCCTTGCCAACAATACCACCTATTACTGGCGGGTAAGGGCCACCCTGAACCAAGATACG
>JBEKUX010000014.1:0-54865 GCA_049514575.1 Chitinispirillaceae bacterium
AGTTTATCAGGTACCACATCAAACACTTCCATTGCAACGGCAGGTGCGTTGCCAACAGGCAGGCCTTCCATATGGCGGAAAGGGAGTGTTTTTGCGCCCCCGATAGTGACGGATGAAGTTCTCGTGCCGCTGCCGCCAAGCGTGACTGATACAATTGTACCGGTAAAATTGTCTTTAGGATAATTGAATTTTGATGATGTGATTATCTTTTTCTTTCCTGTACCGGCGGCGCCACTGGTAGTACCAGTTATTTCCTTTTGAACAGGAGCGGGGGATATTTTTCCTGAAGTATTCGATAAGGTACTCAATTCCTGCAGAAGGAATGCTGCATCTTTAACCATTGCCGCTGCACGGGCGATTATTGCGGTGCTTTGCTCGTTTTGTACAAGAGATCGTTCTGAATCACGCAATTGAGTTAAAACAGTTTGTGCAAACGAAATCTGTTTTTCAAGCGAAGTCCCTGATTCCGGGGTTATTTTCGTTTCATGAACAGCTGTTGTTGAGGCGTTTTTATGAACGGACGGTGTCTCTTGCAAATTATCTTTATTCTCTGAAGCCGCTTCCGTCCTTGGTGCGGTAATATCCCACATGGAAAGTGCTGGGTGTTTTTGCTTTTCAAGGAACTGCCGGATTACCGGCAGTTCGGTTCCTAGGGTCTCATCGGCAACTTTGTCGAGCAGGTCAGGGCAACCCGCCTGTTCGCACGCGAGTTTGAGATCGTCGCGAAGCTGCTCTTTTAGCTGTTTGGGCATCCACACGAGGCGTCGTATGCCGCCCTCAGCAGCGATAAATTTGCGGGAGGTCAGGAAGACTTTACCGCAACCGAGGAATCCCGGGGTTTGCTGGCCGCCGCCTACATTGCCTGCAAGCGACGAAAATTTCATGCCGACCGGTGTCCTGCCGGTAAATTCACGGTTTACAGCGATAACGCCATTGAGTTCTGGAATCACGGCAAGGATAACTTCAAAACAACCGCACGAGGTCATGGGACTCGACATGATCGAATACATCGAGATCTCGTCGACCGAATGGTTAGAATTCGCGTAAACGTAACTGTTGATATCTTTCCAGATTCCGCGTACCGGATCGATGCATTCACCTTTAGTAAGCGGCTTGTTGGGGCCGGTAGGGTCGATCTCATAAGCGGCCTTGCCGTCGAGCCAGTTGTAGGCGCCGCACAGACCCAGACGCTCGGGAGTGATCACGCACACATGGTTGGGCGCAAACGACTGGCAGAGCAGGCAGCTGTAAAACGTGTCAACGCTTTCGTCAGTAAGTGAAGCGAGTCGCAGGTTGCGTTCACGATAGATTTTCCGTGCATACGATAACAGCCGCGAGACCTGACCTGCTTCGGTATAGAGCGTAACCGAAACCTTATCGACTATCGCCGGATAATCGGAGAGCAGACGTGCGCGTATGATTTCACCGAAATGCCTGATCCGAAAACTCTTGTTGAATGAATCTTTGCTGATGCGTACCCAAATAATGTCGCGCTGGCCCATATGCCAGATACCTTCGGCCTGATTAATCAGGTGGTGGATCTGGCGTTCGAGAATCGGCTCGAAATCCGACTGCATCTTGCGGCCGGAAACTTCGATCCAAATGCCGAGTGGCAGCGTATCGCCCTCCTTCACCTGGTCCGCTTCCGGTCCGACGACTTCGATTTTACCGTCGGTTACTTCTTCCATATCCTTCATGGTGCAGAACTCGAAAGCCTCGCTCAGGTTACCGCCAAATTCCACCTGCGTCTGTTCCTTGCGGATCCGTTCACCCTCGAATGCCGCACCATATGCCACCGGTATCGGGATCTGGGTTATTTTTACCTTGCAGCCACGTACTTCAAGTGCGTGGGTTACCATAGTGTCAAGAGACACATTGCTCACGACATGCTCATAAGTGCAGATACCGGACGGCAGGATTTGCGGAATGTCCGTATCGGCAATGGTCGGAAAACCGTAGTTGATACAGCCAGCCGCTGCAGCATATTTCTCATCGTCGACTTCGCCTAGTGCAAGTACAAAAGCGAAAGTCCTGTTTTTATTGTAAAGAAGATTACGAACGGCTTCGCCTTTTTTAACGCCGCCGAACGAGAGAGCAACGCGGCTTGCGAACCCCAGTGCGTGTACTGCGGCGCTCGTGTCCCTGCCGTAGGGGACAAGCCGCGTCTCCCAGCCGAGCTGCACGCCTTTTGAAGCAAGCTGTTCGGCGAAAGAGACGCCTGACACGTTGCCTGACATGAACACGTACAGATTTTTACTCTGTAGTTCGCGTGCAAGTTTGACCGCCGCATCCGCGTCCGGCGCTGCACCGACAATGGCGGCAAATCCCGGAGCGGAACCGTCGACAAACTCAACACCGCGCTCGCGCATGATCACGTCGTCAGCCGCGCCGAGCCATATCCCCTGCGACGGGGATGGGCCGATCACGGTTTTGCATGCTTCGATGACTTCGAATGCAAAAAGTGTGGCCATGCCGGCATCGAGTGCAGGGCCGAGATAGGGAAGCCACACCCGTTCATAAGGTGAAGGAGGAAGAATCCTTCTGGCATGGTCGAGTAATGTCCGCATCTGGCCGATCGTCGATATTTCAAGGCCGAGGAGCGAATAAGAGAGCGGTAGAAAATAGGCGGTATTGGGGAACGCGACCGGATGTGTTTCCCCTTTTTGCCGGACGGTTTCTTTCAGCAGGGTGTCGGCACGTTCAACCGCCGCATGCGCGCCGCGGATAACTGCGGTCGCAATCAGCTTAGACATCGAGTTCTCTCCGTTCTTTCATGCCGAGAAGTATGCGCTCCCGTTTACGGTTTATATTGAGCGCCGATCGCTTGCGGTCGATATGTTCCAGAATGCGTTTCGCCTGCTCCTTGACCGAATCTGACCAATCGAACCTGCCACCCGTGATTGTTTCAATGTCGCCGGTAAGGAAATCAGAAAGTTTTTTTGAACCGGTCACATGGAGCGGCGTCCCGAGCATTACATAAATGCCGGAACCCACAAAGTAGTGGCCGATCGCAACCGCCTTCTCGCTTACCCATTCGGGCGCAGCACCGGCCGCCGGCAGATCGGCAAGATCATTGCCAAGGCCGCCTTCTTTAACTAATTCGGTTGCCGCCGCAAGAAGTCGGCTGTTGTCTACACATGAACCCATGTGCAGAACCGGCGGCATACCGACCGCTTCGCATACTTCGCGCAGGCCAGGGCCCGCGAGTTCGAATGCGGTCTCCGGCGTCATGAGGCCGGCCTTTGCGCATGCCATCGCGGTACAGCCGGTAAGCAGTACCAGCACGTCGTTCTTTATGAGCTCCTTGACAAGCTCAACGCCGCGTCCGCTTAAATCATCTTTCGGATTGTTGCAGCCCACGACACCGGCCACGCCCCTGATACGGCCGTCAATAATAGCATCATTGAGCGGCCGGAAACTTTTCCGGTAGGTGCCGCCGAGCATTTCGAAGATGGTCCGGACCGAAAAACCTGCGACAAGGTCAAGTTTTTCTTCCGGAATGTATACCTTTTCTTTGCGGCGATTGGCGAAATTATCGATCGCCATACGCACGAGGTGCCGTGCCTGTTCACCGGCATGTTCTGCATCGAATGCGAAAGGCTGAAAGCCTTCGGTATGTGCGAGCGGGGAGGTGGAAACGATTTTAGTGTGGAAACATTTTGCCACATCGGCAAGGCCGGGCATGACACACTGCACATCGACAAGCATCATCTCCACGGCGCCGGTCATGACGGCAAGCTCCTGTTGCAAAAAACTTCCTGCCACCGGTATGCCGTGCCGCATCAGGATTTCGTTTGCGGTACAGCAGATGCCGCCGAGTTGGACGCCAACAGAACCCTTGGTTTGAGCATATTCAATGATTGCCGGGTCCTCACACGCGACCGCAATCATCTCCGAAAGAACCGGTTCATGGCCGTGTACAATAATATTAACCTTATCTTTGCTAATAACACCGAGATTAACCATGGAACGTACCGGCCGCGGCGTTCCAAACAGAATGTCGGAGATCGCGGTCGCTATGGTTGACCCACCCCAGCCGTCAGCAATGGCCGCCCGGATGCCGGCAAGCGCAAGGTGTCGGTATTCATGGTCAACGCCCATCGTGGTACGGTGCATGATTTCGACAACCGACGGGTCAATGCCGACAGGGGCGAGTCCTTGTTTTTCCCAAAGTGCCTGGCGCGGTTTAGGCGCCTGCGCTAGCGTGGCAAGTTTTTTTTCCGAGGAACCGAATTCGCTTTCAAAAATTTCTACCAGTTCAGAAGCGATCTGAAAAGGCGTTTTATTATCTATGATTATTCCATAGTCAGTCGCGACTTCACGCAACCTTCGTTCGTCCTTAATAGTATAGTCCGGCGAATTACCTTTGACCGCAAGTTTGAAGATATGTACAAGGTGTCTACCATGGTCAGAGTGCGCTGCGACTCCTGCGGCGATTTCGCGGCATAGATTACGGGCTGCAATGGTGTCGCAGTCAGCTCCGCAGACGCCGCGCGGGTTCTTGGCTGTGATTCTGCATGGACCCATATTGCAGATACGGCAACAGAGACCGTTTTTTCCGAACGCGCATGCCGGCCCGCTGTCCGCAGCACGGTGCCAAACGGTCTTGATATTTGCGGAAGAAGCCCGTTCGCAAAGTTCTTGTGATAATGGGGAACAGCTGGAAGGTATGTTCCTTTTGGTGGAAGCTTTTACTGTCATGAAATGGCCTTTAAAATCTGGATAACAGATTTCCAAATTATTATGAAAAAAGACAGGGTCTGGAAAATAATTTTCAAACTCTGGTAATCTGCACTTAATTTTAAACTTTCACCTTATTCATTTGCCGATTGTGGCAGATTAAAAAGGGGCTTATTATAAATATCATTCATGGATTCATGACGTTACCACAGATGGCTGGTATCACATTGTGTGTGATATAAGGAAACGGCCTTCTGTAGATGATATACTTTTGCCACGAGTATCTGAACTTGGCAGCTATTGATTGCACAAAAAGCCGGTTCCGCAGGTAGCTGTAGGAAGGATCGAAATAACAGTTGATATGGCATTGCTCGCAGAATTGATAGCATCCCTGCATACGTGCAGACTCCTGTCGGACCGAACCTGAAAGAATTTCCGAAAGGTTTTTCCCAACCGGAATCATATCGATCCGGTGATGAAAACACGGCAGCGCCAGCGTATTGTCCGGAAGAATAACCAGGGTCGAATCAACTGCATGACACAGAGGCGAGGAAGTATGGTTTCCACCGCCGGATCGAAAGGTGAGATGTGCACGATTGAGATAGACTCCGGGGCGTTTTGAATATTCCAGCGCTTTGCGGTGCGTGGTATTTGAGATCGGATCTTTGCCGTTAATGGCAAATTCCGGATCAAGGATAACGATCAATTTCTTTTCCCGCGCCAGCCAGAAAACCCCTTCAAAAGAGGATATATTCCGTTCTGTGTAGGTAAAGAGCAGGTCCGGTACGAGTTTATTTCGCAGGGCGATATCGATGGACTGCAGGACACTATTGAAAGACGGGCTGCCTTTTTGAACATCGTGAAACTCCTGTGTATCAGCACTTATGCTGAAATGAAGCAGGTCAATAAGGCACGCTAACTCTTTTACCCGTTCGGGAAAGAGAAGGCAATTAGTAGTAACCGACGTGATAAAACCCATTTCTTTTGCCGAATGCAGAAATTCTGGAAGTTGTTGATTAAGAAGCGGTTCCCCTCCGGTAAAATCCACAAATCTGCATCCGGCACGGCGTGCTGCAGCAAGGTTGGTTTTTACATCTTTACACAAAGCATCGGGTATCGCAGGCTCTTTCCAGATGTCACAGAAGACGCAGCGTGCATTGCAGCGGGTGGTAACATAGTAATGGAGAAGGAGCGGTTTCATACAAGTTAAGCGATACGCCGCCCCTTCCAGATGACCGTTTTTTTAAAGACGAGTGAGATCATAAGTACAACCGATTCGAGGAGAAATAATGGGTAGAACGGCAGAAAAAGCAACGGTTGCTGATTCGACTTAATTGTTCGAAAAGTAACGAAAATAAAAATACATGTCAATAGAAAATTGCCGCAGGTTACTAATGCAACAGTGTCCGGAAGAGTTTTCAGCATGGCAAGCACGAAAAGAATGTTCTGGACGCTGAGGAGTATGCCAAAGAACGAAAGGGTTGAGTTTCGCCGGAAACCCCCGTAGACCCATCGCAACAACTGATGAAAGTATTCCGCGGGCGATGGGGCGTCGGAGGTAGTCGCGGTTGCCGAAAAAGGTTCTGTTGTCACTACACGAAAATGTTTCCGCCGAAAAGCGGTTAGCAGATCGCGGTCTTCGACTATACTGTATCCGATTGCACTAAAACCGCCTATTTCCGTATAGGCTTTGCGGGACAGGAGCATATTGTTGCCCATACAGGAGCCGGAAATGCCAGCATTATTGAACGAGTAGGCAATGGCAAAGAGCAGTTCAAGTTGAAATGCCTGAAACCATCTGAATAATTTTAAAGCTGGATTCGGGCAGAGAGTTGTATGGCCAAAAACCAGGTCGGCTCCGGCAAGCGCAGGTTGGATGAGCGAAAACAGCCAGGTAGGTTCAAGTACCATGTCCGCATCGGTACAGGCAATCCAATCAAAATTTGCTGCTTTAATCCCTGAATCCAACGCCTGTTGTTTGCTCGTCAGCTGGTGAGTTTCGGAAAAAACGGAATCAATAACTTTTATCGGACATGTCCATTTATTTGAGGATAATATTTCATTATAATTATCTGTTGAGCAATCATTTACAAGGAGTATCTCATATTTTCCTTCATATTTTTGTTTTTCCAGAGAAATTAATAATTTTAGAAGGTTACTCGCTTCATTTCTGAAAGGAATGACGATTGAAACACCCGGAAAAGATGTGTCCTTTTGATCGTGGTAAAGTTTTCTCGTGGTGGGTTTTTGTAGCTTGATTAAAAGATAAAAAATTATCCCTGAATAAAAGACGAGGAGTAAAATCAGGATATTCCAGATAAATGCCATTCTTTCCCTCTGAAAGCGGTTATACAAAAAATAACACATTGAATAGCGCTAATTTCATTTATATTTATAAGCCATTGTAAACAAATGCAGTTTATGGACATCATATGATAAAAGGAATCGGTATCGATATTGTAGCAATCAATCGGATTGAAAAATGTATTGTTAATTATGGGGACCGTTTTTTAAAAAAGGTTTTTACCGATTTAGAAATACAACTGTGCAATAGTAAGGCTCACCCTGCTGTTCATTTCGCGGGTCGCTGGGCCGCAAAAGAGGCTTTTTATAAAGCATTACCGTTATCGTGCCAATCGCTGACTTCATGGAAAGACATGCAGATACTGGCCTCAGGCGAAAGCAGCAAACCTGTAATTGACATCTGTTGCAGTACACTTGTGGATCGGATTAAAAGAGAAGGTTTAGCTGCTTTCAGCGTCTCAATAAGTCATGAACAGGAATATTGTACTTCCTTTGTGATTATCGAATAGTGCCAGGTAATACTTGACACTATCCGTCTTTCGGGTTATTTTTAATAGGTAGGGAATTTGATCTATAATAATGTCTTTGCCTGAGGATGTTACTGAAAGGTTACGTGCGATGAACGAACGTGGAAATAATTTTTATACCTCTCTGTTCATTGCCTTGTTTTTCTTCTCAATGACTTCGTCAGTGAGAGGACAGGCAGGAAATCTTGCTCCGCTGGACGAATCCCAGTTTACCGATACTGCTGCATCGCAGGGCGGTTCCGGACAAAAGTCCAATCTCGGAGCAGAGCCCGATATGAGCGGGGAAGCGGAGGGTGAAGGCAATGTTCCGACTGCGGTAATCGAGGGCGTTCAGATTTCAGGTGAACCCGGGGAGCGGCCGGATGAAAAGGTAATAAGCTGCTATTTTATTTTCCGGGATAAGCCATCCAGTTATTTCTATGAAGTAAAAGTAAAAGAAAAAAAGATAATTTTCGAATTCAATGATACCAAGACAAGTTCTGCACCAATTCCCTCTGCTGCGGAACCTCCGATCAAGGGTTTCACGGTCGATGAGCGCAAGATCGATGTCAACAAGGATATTAAAGGACTGAAGCCCGAATATCATAACCAGATCAAGGTGACTTTTAATGTAAGTGCGGTTCCCGATATCCATGTAAACGACGAATATAACGTTATTTCTTACAGTTATAAGTGGACGACCGACTCAACAAAGCTGGATAAATACATCATTAAACCGGGTAAAAAATGGCCAATCTATCTTGCACTGGGTGCAGTTGCTACTGGCGGCGGGGTAGCGGCTTATATTCTTACAAGACCTCCACCTCCTCCGGCGCCGACAGGGGCCCTCGGTATTTCCGACTTACCAGATCACCATCAATACCCTTAAACAGATAGCTATTTGTTTTTTGTTTATTGTGGGTATAAACGGCGCTGTTTCCCTTCAATCATATCTCCTTTCTTATCTGCGGCGAAATACTATTTTTTATCTCTATTTCAAATCATATGACCGTATCAAAAAAAAATTATACAGTAAGTATTCCCGTCGGTGTTTTCTGGAAGGTATATGTTCCAGTGGTAATTCTATTCGTCGTCATTGCTGTCTTTGCCGGAATATTTTTTATTGACTTTATTGTAATGCCGCATGTCGTCGGTATTGAGCGAGATATGATCGAAGTTCCTTCTGTTCAGGGATTATCCCTTGAACAGGGTAGGGAGAAACTTTTTGCCGTCGGTCTGCTGACTGAAATCCGGAGTCGGGATTTTGATAATAAAGTACCGGAGGACGAAATTATTAATCAAATTCCTGAAGCCGGATCCAAAGTAAAAAAAGGTCGACGCATTTCCGTTATATTAAGCAAAGGCAAGGAATTCTCCGTTATCCCTAACGTTAAAAATATGACCGAGCGGCAGGCGCGGTTGGAACTGAAAAAACGCGGTTTCCTGCTGGGGGAAACAAAGAAGACCTTTCATGACAAACAGGCGGCAGAGACGGTTATCGACGCTTTCCCTCAGGGCGGTTCCACTATTTCGCGTGATATGAAAGTTGACCTTATATTATCGAAAGGGCCGAAACCTACGAGCGCTGAAATGCCCAATATTGTCGGAGAAAGTCTCGCGGAGGCGCAAAAAAAAATGGAAGAGAGCGGCCTCCACGTTGGAAAAATAAATTATCGGAACAGTCCCTCTTTGCTTCCGGGGACCGTAATTTCGCAGTCTATCTCTCCGGGGGAGATCGTTTTACTCGAGACGTCGGTGGATATTACCGTTTCGGTAATTCAATAATATTAAAAGGTGATAATTGGATACTGTCCGGCTCGTTAAAGACGGCGCACATTATATGATATCCTTAATAAATTTCGAATCCGGTTGCAGATGAGACATAATTGGTTACAAACGTTATTTTTCTGTGCTTTTCTTATCTTTAATTGCACGCCGGCTCGATTTCCTGTTGTAAAACCTGTTGTAACAATACAACGCGATCAGATTTTAAAGATGAGGGCCGAGGAATATTTTGTTCAGGCCCGGAATATGGAACGTCGTGGCCTGGAAAACGAGGCTGATCGTTTGTATAAGCGGGCTTACGATCTAGATCCGTCTTCGCCGGTACTTCGGGATCAGTTGGTGCGAAAGTATATGGATGCTGGGAAATTCGCGCAGGCGTTATCGTTGGTAAAAAGATATGAAAGACCGCATGCGCTTACTGCTGATGAACAACGTATGATTACCGCTATATATCTGAAAATGGGGGAGTTTAATAAGGCTGTCGAAACGATCGAAAGTATTATTGGTAAGGATGAGGCCGATTATTATTCGCTCGCGATCATGTATGAATCAATTGGAAATGCTGAGAAAGCATTGCAGAACTATCGTGCATATTATCGGTGTAACAATAGTTCATTCGATCTCGGATTGAAAATCGTGCGTATGATGCTTGCACAAAAACAAATAGAATCAGCGGACAGTCTGCTGGTCACGTTAAAAAATCATTATGGCGAGAAAGTTGAACTTTACGACCTGCACGGGATACTCGCAATGATACACGGAGATACCGCAGCTGCACTTGAGTTGTTCGACAAGGCGGTAGCAATCGATTCGTTTTATGAAGATGCGGTGAGTAATGCCGCGCAGATATGCGTGCAGAAAAACGATTACGTCAGGGCCATCACCTACTTTGAAACGCTTTATCGAAACTGGGGATTATACAAGGCAGAATATGGACGGACACTTGCGATACTTTATTATTACGATAAAAGGTTTGCCGATGCGGAAACCCTGATGGCAAAGCTGTTAGAGGGCTCCAACGAAGATCCTGAGATCCATTTTTATCTTGGCCTTGTTTTCGCCGCGATGGGAAATAACGATCAAGCACGCATCGAAATAGAAAAATCGATTACGCTCAAGGACGACTATGCTGAAGCATGGCAAGAGCTGTTTTATCTGGCAATACACGAACAAGACTATGGTCTTGCATTTAAGACCGCCGAACGTTTCCGAATACGATCGCCTCAAAGCGGAGCCGCTTGGCGACTTTCGGGATACTCCCTTAGTTTGAAGAAGGATTATGACCACGCACTTTTTTATTTATTGAAAGCAATAGCTCTGGACAGTACTGATACCGGTGCATGGTTTGAACTGGGAAGCTGTTATGAACGGAACAAGGATATCCCGCATGCGGCCGATGCATTTAAAAAAGTCCTGCGGTTAAATCCCGGCGATGCGGCAGCGTCAAATTACCTCGGTTATATGTGGGCGGAAAAAGGAATGAAGCTTGACAGTGCAAAGGCGCTCTTGGAATCGGCACTGTCGAGAGACCCTGATAACGGTGCTTTCCTGGATTCATATGGGTGGATCTATTTTCAGCTGGGTGCCATGGAAAAAGCATATGAATATATTCTGAAGGCGGTAGTCCGTATACATAATGACGCTGTTGTTTTTGAGCATCTGGGAGATATTTTAAGCAGACGAAATGATCGTGAAGGGGCGCTAAAGGCCTATAAAAGCAGCCTCGAATACAATACTGACAATGGAGATATCGTCAGGGAAAAAATTATTGACCTTGAAATGGTTGTCACCAGGTAATCGAATGCTGTCAGTTCGAGTGTATGTATGCTTTTGCACCGCAGTAATGCTTCTGCCGTGTACCTGCAGTATTCCACCGCCGTTGCAAAAAGAAGATATTCCTAGATTTCTAGCTTCTTTGTCCCCTGAACACGGTTACACTACGGTGGCCGCATGTGGAGATGTGCGTATATCCATTGACGGCGAAATGCATAAGGGTACAATAGAAGTTCATTGGCATAATAACGGTTGTTTCAACGCCGATTTCTATGGGCCGTTCGGTGTCATTGCCGGTTCTATAAAAGGCACAGAAAGTGGAGGAACGGTGACTTTGGCTGAAGGCCAATACAAATTTGCGTTTACACAGACCATGGATTCACTTCCGTTTGCATGGGGCAAGGATCTGACATTTGGTGATATGGTCATGGTACTGCTTGGAAGAATGCCTTCAGCCTATGCAGCACGAATGCAACTATCCCCGGATTCGTACAGCTATGATCGGAAGACAATATCCGGCCTATGGAAAACGGATACTTTAGATATCCATGCAATAATCCGTAACCGGGCAGAGAGGCAATCGAGGGTGATGTTCGTTTTCAAAAAACATCTGCCGTTCTGGTATTTAACTTTTCAGTCCTTTAAACAGGGGCGCGCCTTTAAAATTGAATTTCGGGAGAATGACAGAAATTATTTTTCGATCAAATACACAAAGGTGAAGTGCAATTAATCTTTCCATTAATACGCAATGAAACATTATTTACAAGCTCAATCAGCCGCGAGTACAATAATTTTTATTTGTGCAATGTTGCCGCTTTATGCGCAGAATCCGGATGCCGGGACGACGATTTTTGATTTCGTGAATATCAACTACGATGCCAGGAAAGTTGCTCTTGCGGGTGCATCGGTGGCATTGCCTAACGATTGCTACGGTATTTTTTCAAATCCCGCCGCACTTGGTTATATAAATAACATGCAGGCAGTTATCGGTTACCGCCCTCTTGGGGTCGGTATTTTCGGCGCGCCGCTTGCATATGCACTCCCAATAAATGGGATAGGAGTTTTCGGCGCCGGGGTATATGGGTTAACGAGCGGTGATATCGATCCTACCGACAAAGGTCCGGATGGAGGGCCAATCTATTTGGGTGGTATAGCACGTGCCGAGTTCATTGCAGGGAATGTGTCATGGGCAAAAGTCGTAAATGAGTATTTTTGTGCCGGTGTGACGGTAAAAGGTTTTTATACCTACCTTAAGGATATTGACGATTATTGGTCAGCCGATGGGTTCGCCTTTGATGTCGGAATGCAGGGCCGGTTCATGAATTCACGCCTGATTTATGGATTCTTGGTGCGCAATATCGGTTTTCTCCGGTCAGGTTTTGAGAATGATGATAGCTATCCGCTTCCTTCCGCCATAGAAATTGGTGTGTCCTATGTGCCGCGGTATATTGATAATTTAAGGGTAATTTTTGATATGAATAAAAAACGCGACGACTATTTGAGCTTCACCCCGGCTGCCGAACTGGAAATAATAAGAAACCAGATGGTACTGAGAGCCGGCTACAGTTTCAATTGGAAAGATCTTGAGGCGTTTAAAAATATGCTCAGTGGCGGATCAGAGCAGAGCTACTACAAGAGTAATATACAAGGACTGTGTCTTGGGGTTGGTTTCATTACTGATATCATTGAACGAAAGGTGCAATTCGATGCCTCCGTCCAATTCCTGACCCTTTCTGCAACCCCGTCCCTTGTCATTTCAATGCTCATGAATATTTAACGATTTCACATGTCCTGCACGAGCTTCTTCAGTCCGGCTTTGTTAAATTGCACGAGAAGTCTGCTCGGAGTTCCGCTGTCTTTGTTCACTATAAGGCCGGGTTCCTTGAATTTTTTATGGTAAATGCGTTCCCCGATACAGTAGTGGTCATGCGGAGCGTACTCGCGGGGTTGCTTATTTGCAGATGAGGATTTTTGCTGCTCAAGCAAATCGTTCCCCGAAAAACAGGCGGTTTTAAAACATTTGGTACAATAGTACTCGAAGGTAGAATTTTTATCGATGGTTCTTCCATTTCCCGCTATGCTGCGGTCAAGTTGGCCGATTGTTACTTTCTCACAGAAGCGGCAGAAGAGGTCGAGCGTTTCCACAGGTGTGAATGTCACGGACATTGAAACTCCCCGTATCGAATTAGGACGCTAATCACAATTATAAAATTGAAACTACCACTTGGCAGTATGAAAATCAATTTTTTTAAAAAATGACCGTTTTAATAATGCAAGTTCTTCAGGTTCTGCTGCCGGGAAGTTATTTTAAGTTATTATGAATATCATTTTTTTCGGTTCTTCAGAGTTCGGAATCCCGGCATTGAAACGACTTTTAATGGCTCATACGGTACGTGCCATAGTAAGTACGCCTCCTCGGCCGCAGGGCAGGGGGCTCAAGTTTGTCGGATCGGCTATTTCCGTATTTGCGCAGAAACAGGGTTTCGGACCGATAATTACCCCTGATAATTTAAACGACCGGAATTTCTTCGATGAAATTTCACATTGCAAGGCGGATATTTTTATCGTTATTGCTTACAGAATCCTTCCGAAGGTATTGTTTTCGCTTCCTTTACTGGGAACTATCAACATTCATGCTTCGTTATTGCCGAAATATCGCGGCCCAGCACCTATTCAGCGTGCCATTGAAGCAGGAGAAAAAGAGACCGGTATCACCGTGTTTCGTATTGATGAAGGTGTTGATACCGGAGATATTTTGTTACAAAAGCGGATACGTATAGGGTCCGACGATACAGCAATAGATTTGTTTTCAAAATTAAGCGATTGTGGCGCGGATGCTCTGATTGAAGTACTGGACAAACTGGGACAAGGAACATTGCATCCGTTTCAGCAGGATAATAAACTGGCCAGCCCTGCCCCGAAACTTACTAAAGAGGAAGCCCTTATCAATTGGCGCCAGTCAGCATTAGCTATCTATAATAAAATCAGGGCCTTTAAACCTTTCCCCGGAACGTATGCGCTGCTTGATGGAAAGCGTCTCGGGATCGAACGGGCCGCGCCCTTGGAAATTGATTCACCCGGAGAAACCGGAACCATTGTCAACGCGGAGGGTTCTTTTTTTGACGTCCGTTGTTTGCAGGGGACTCTCAGGGTTCTGGAGGTAAAACCTGAGGGCCGCAGAAGCATGAGTGTCCATGATTTTTTATTAGGAAACAAGGTGCCGGAAGGAACGCAGCTCACGTGAATGCCCGTCAACTGGTCCTGAGGATACTCGAAGTTTTCGACCGTCAGCCTGGAAAACTTGAGTATATTGTCGACTCGATGCTGAGCAATGCACGGCTCGATAGCCGGGACAAGCGTTTTGTCTTTGAGATCGTCTACGGTGTTGTTCGCCGTCGATTGACCCTTGATTATTTTATCGACCGTCTGCTGACCGGTAAAAAAAATAAAACTAATGCAGTATTGCGCAGGATCCTCCAGATCGGGTTGTACCAGCTTCTTTATCTTGATCGCGTACCTGACCATGCGGCAGTAAACGAATCTGTCAAGCTGGCAAAGGAAGATCCGGAAACCAGGCTTCTTGCCGGTGTTGTGAACGGCGTACTTCGCAAGGTCGTTTCAGACCGTCGTGCCGCGCTTAGACTTCCCGGCGAATCTGCGGATCTTTCGGAACGGCTGTCGATAGAATATTCCCATCCACGCTGGATGGTTGAACGATGGGTTAAAAATTTCGGACTGGCTCCTGCCAAGCGATTACTTGCCTTTAACAATGAAAGACCCGATATATTTCTCCGACGGAAAATCAGAGGTCTCTCGCGGCAGCAGTTCGAAACTGAAATCCATTCTCAGTGCGAACCACCGACAGGTTACCTGAATATCTATTACCGTTTGAAAAAGAACATCGTGCCCGAGGATATTCGTGCAATCCGTCAAGGGTTATGTACGGTTCAGATGCCGTCGTCGGGATGGGTCGTAGCGCTTATGGATGCAAAAAAAGGAGACAAAATCCTGGATATTTGCGCATCTCCCGGCGGGAAAATGGCGATGCTGTCCGAAATCGTCGGGGAATCTGGGTCAGTATGCGCCTGCGACGACAAATGGTACAGGATAAAAATGTGTGTTGATACCGTGCGACGCATGCGTCTCGGCAATGTGCATACGCTTGTCGCCGATGGACGATTCCAGCCGTTTGCAGGCTCCTTCGACAAGGTGCTGGTTGATGCTCCCTGTTCGGCAACCGGGGTTCTTCATCGCCATCCTGATGCGCGATGGAGCCGAAAACCGTCGGATCTTGACGCGTTAACTGCGCTCCAGCGCGGCCTGCTGGAATCCGCCGCTCATCTGGTCGATCCCGGAGGAACGGTCGTGTATTCCACCTGCTCAGTTGAGCCTGAGGAAAATGCAGGGATTATTCAGCCCTTTTTAAACAGCCATCCCGAATTTGTCCATAGCGGATGTCCGGAAAGTGTGCCCCAGAGTTTTATCGACAGCATGGGCTTCCTTGCTATTACTCCATTTTCCAACGGAATCGATGGAATGTTCGGTGCGCGGTTGAAAAGAATAAAATAGGCATTTGACCGTTTGTTCCAACGATGTGTATTTTGTAGTAAAGGTCTGGAAGTCAACTTTGACAGCGGAGGATTGTGCATGAAATATGAGATTGAAGACCGCGGCCAATTCAAGATGATCCATATCATCGGGAATATCGACAGCTCCGAAAGCACGAAAATCCTGGACAATGAAATCTCGCGGCTGATACGGCAGGGAAACCATCATTTCGTATTCAACCTTGAGCGGACGACATTCCTTGACAGCGGAGGGATCAGCCTGTTTATCCACTGTCTGTGCGACGTACAGGAGAACAAAGGCTCCATGTTTATCATCGCCGAAGAGAACCAGGTGCGACGCGTGCTCGAAATCGTCGGCATTAACCGACTTATTAAAACCTACTATTCAGAAAAAGACTTTTTCGATGCACATAAACTGCCGAAGCGTGACGAAGCGCATCCGCACCGCAGCCGCGCCGAACAAAAGTGATATCGAGTAATTTTAGAAGCTTAAATCAAGATACAGACACCAGGACGGCGCAGGGTAAAAACAGGTTTTACGTAGTAAAGGATTTTCTGGCCAGACTATATCAAGGCATACAGTCCGCCGCATTGTCGGTTCCATGACCCGTATTCCGAAACCGAAATCAGCTCCGCTCATGTATTCCGGCCCGTTAAACGCCAGAAGTCTGTTCATGTCCCGTGCAATCCTTCCATAATCCAGAATCAGTGCTCCGTCAATGCGTGGTATGAGATCGGTTAGATCGCCGACAAATCGTGCAAATACTTTGGAAACGCCTCCGGGAAGAACCGGAGAGATGGAAGGAAACTGATAAATAGGAAAGCGGTATTCGCTTGAGAAAAAAAACGAGCTATTGCAGGTGCTTCGCAAATCGATGCCGCTATTCGCGTATCCCCTGACCGAACCGATGCCGCCGAGAACAAGCCGGTTTTGGATTCCTGCATCGTTGGTCCGTGCGACGATGTTAAAACGGAACGCTGCTTTATGGCCGTCAAAAAGTCCCGGATAATATGCCTTGATGTCGGAAGTGAATTGAACGTACCGGGGGGTCGTTATCTCATGATAAATAAAATTAGACCGTGTATCAAAGAAAAAAGACCACCCGCTGGAAGGATCGTAACCGGATGAGCGGCGGTCGGTGAACCATCCCAAGACTCCGAATGCCTGATAATAATTCGTTGTATCCTTTTCAGTAGCGGTCCAACTGATAGTTCTCTGGTAATCAGGAATTACGCTGCAATAGACCTTTGAGCGCTCGAAAAGTCTTCTGCCGGCCGTAACGCTGCCCAAATATTCCAATCTATCAAGAGGGAGTGCATTGTCGGGCCGGGCATCGACAAGGGCGCCGCACCCGATGAAATAGCGCGACGGTAAAAGCGGTTTGGACCAGCTCAACGCGGCGGTTCGCCACTCCCAGAAACGTAGCGACAGCCTGACCGTTTCCATACTGCCTCCTACGTTGGAGTTTTCCAGTCCGATAAAAGGGCAGTACCATTTTCCGCTTTGACCATGGCGGGAGGTGAACGGGGTAAAATCCAGATCGTTGATGCCGAAATAATAGGGTTCTTTAACGACGATGTAGAGATCCATCGCATTGTTCTTTCGCAGGGACAGTATGGCAATTTTCAGAAAAAGCCCGGTTGCTTCGAGCCGCTGCTTCGCACGCTTTATCATAAGCGAGTCATAGATCATACCGGTGTCAAGCCCGGAAATCATTTGGATAATATGCACTTTTGTAACGTGATTTCCGTTATAATACAAATGCGCTACGCGAAGTTGGGCTTTTGCTGTATCGGGCAGGGAATCAATTGTTGCGGCAAAAGTGCCGACATATAAAATGGTAAGCTGGAAAATAAAAAATATTCTGAAAATATTGGCCACAGGGATTATTATCGCTCCTGCAAATGACCGACATGATGACAATAATTAAAAAAAGAGCGGAAGGCCTGTAAGCCGGGTTCTGTCTTTTCCGTCCTGATTTAACAAGCCGGAAGAGGCAGTCATTTGTCTGGCCTGCTCCTGCGACGCAGGAGCAGGCATTGAGCGACCTACCCGAGGGAATTGAAAACGGACAGTTTCCTCATAAGGGCAATGCCCTCATGAACTCCCTCTTATTTGGTCTTGCACCGGATAGGGTTTGCCTGCCGTTTACCGTTACCGGGAAACGCGGTGGTCTCTTACACCACCATTTCACTCCTCACCCCTTTTGCCTGCTTTTGAGCAGGTAAAAAGAGCGGTCTTTTTTCTGTTGCACCTTCGTACCCTTGCGGGCCCCTTGCTCAGCACAAGGTATCCTGTCCTTCGGTGCCCGGACTTTCCTCTGCAACGTCTTATTTGAATGCACAGCAGCGACTGCCCGGCCTTCCGCTCGTTGTGAAGATACTTTATGCCTTATAAAAATATCGTCATTGGCTAAAGGCTCCCGTAGGGAGGGTGTGGGGTGCCTGTCTGCCGAAGCCTCGGCGCAGGCAGGGGCACCGATTGTGCAGAAATGAACTTTATTTGACCCCCCCCCCCCCTCACACTTTAGTCGCGTTGGAATTAAAGAGATTAAGAAAAATTACTAAGTAAATTGCTTTTAACATTAGCAGTAGAATAATCGTTGTTATTTAAGGAGAATATTTCTTTTCCGCAGATAAGTTGGGAAAAAATTATTTTATAAGCTCTAAAAACGATACATTTAACTGGAAAACATCAAAGGAGTGAAACGGTGAAAGACGCAAAAGTGATTGACCGGGCAGCAGATAATATCAGGATACTTGCTGCGGCAATGGTGGAAAAAGCGAAATCCGGCCATCCAGGCGGGGCGATGGGCGGGGCGGATTTCATCAACATCCTTTTTACGGAGTTTCTCCGGTTCGATCCGAGCGATCCTGCATGGTTCAATCGTGACAGGTTTTTTCTTGATCCGGGGCACATGTCCCCAATGCTTTATGCACAACTGGTTTTAACCGGTGTTTTTACCCTTGATGAAATTAAAAATTTCAGGCAATGGGGAAGTACGACGCCTGGCCATCCGGAGCGAGATATCACCCGCTGTATCGAGAACACCTCTGGCCCGCTCGGTCAGGGACATGCCATGGCGCTTGGCGCGGCAATCGCCGAACGGTTTCTTGCTGCGCGGTTCGGAGAATGGATGGCGCATAAAACGTATGCGTATATATCAGATGGCGGTGTCCAGGAAGAAATTTCGCAGGGGATAGGCCGTCTTGCCGGGCATCTTGGGCTGTCCAACCTGATCATGTTTTATGATTCGAATGACGTGCAGTTGTCAACCATGACCTCTGATGTCACGAGCGAAAACACGGCAATGAAATACCAGTCGTGGGGCTGGAATGTCATCTGCATCGAAGGTAACGACCAGCAGCAGATCCGGGACGCACTCAAAAAGTCAAATGAAGAAAAAACGCGGCCTACAATTATTATCGGCAGGACGACCATGGGCAAAGGTGCTGTCGCGGAAACCGGTGAGTCGTTCGAAGGGAAAGTCTCTACTCACGGCATGCCGCTTTCCGAAGCTGGCGGGTCCTTTGCAAAAACAATTACCCATCTCGGCGGTGACCCTGCCAATCCGTTTGTTGTATTTCCTGACGTTGCTGAATACTATAAACAGGTGCGGGCAAATCAAATCCAGACGGCAAAAACGGTAAAAGAGCAGGCTAAAGCATGGGAAAAAGCTAATCCCGAGAGTGCAAAAAAGCTTGCCGCTTACATTGCAGGAGATGTGCCGGTCATAGACTGGTCTGCGATCCAACCCAAGGCAGGCAGCGCGACCCGGGCCGCATCCGCAACCATACTTGCCGAATTTGCAAAGAAGATCGGAAACATGATCGTTTCCTCCGCTGATCTCTCAAACAGCGACAAGACCGATGGCTTTCTGAAAGGGACAAAAATTTTGAAAAAAGGCGACTTTTCAGGCGCTTTCCTGCAGGCAGGGGTGGCTGAATTTACTATGGCGGCGATCATGAACGGCATTGCCTCGCATGGCGGCGTCATTCCGGTATGCGGCACTTTCTTTACTTTTTCTGATTTCATGAAGCCGGCGACCAGACTTGCAGCGCTTATGGGATTGCCGGTAAAGTATGTATTTACCCATGACTCCTTCAGGGTCGGTGAAGACGGGCCCACGCACCAGCCAGTTGAACAGGAAGCACAAATCCGTCTGCTGGAGAAACTCAAGACACCCGAAGGTCACCGGAGTATGCTGGTTTTGCGGCCGGCCGATACTCCTGAGACCGTTATAGCCTGGAAAATGGCGCTTGAATGCCGTCATGCGCCGTGCGCGCTGCTTTTATCGCGGCAGAATATCCCGGATCTTCCTGCACGCAAGAACTCAACCCGCTCAGCCGATAGTCTGGGGGCGTACCACGGAGCGTATACTGTTGTGGAGTGCGAAGGGAAACCGGATATCATTCTTGTGGCAAATGGGTCGGAAGTAGGTACACTGGTGGAAGCGGCAAAAATAATAGAGAATGAGAAAAAAATCAGGGCCCGGATTGTTTCGGTTCCTTCGATAGCGCTTTTTTCAGAACAGCCGATAGACTACCGTAATTCGGTGATGATGCCACGGATCCCGGTGTTCTGTCTGACTGCCGGACTGCCAGTGACCCTGCAGGAGATGGCTGGACCACTCGGCCAAGTAGTGGGTATGGAACGTTTTGGCGCTTCTGCGCCGTACAAAGTCCTTGACGAAAAGTTCGGTTATACGGCGGAAAAGGTAACAACGAGAATTTATAACTACCTTGATGGGTTTGAAAGTTTGCGAAAGAAATTATTATGAAAATAGGAATCGTCAGCGATACTCACGGTAATACTGAATTGCTTGAAAAAGCCGTGGATTGGATGTTGCGTAAACAGAAGATAGCAATACTCTATCATCTGGGCGATGAATATGATGATGTCCAGCACCTTGGGGACCGTTTTCTGGAAATCGTTCAAGTCCCGGGTATTTACGACGAAAGGTATAAAAATGGCTCTCTTCCGGCAAAGTCGTTTGAAATCGTACTGGGTCTTACCTTACTGCTTGCACACAGCTATGAAAAGGACGTGACAAAAGAAGATATCCAGCGGTCAGATATACTTCTTTACGGCCATACGCACCGGGAGGAACTGAAACTTGCAGACGGAAAGCTGTTTATGAATCCAGGTCATCTTAAAGGGGCGCTCGACAAGAACCTGCCGCCTACCTTCGGACTGCTTACCATTATGGACCGGAATGCTTCTGCTGCGATCTACGGGATGAATTTCAAACTGGTTCATTCCATGGAATTGATCAGGTCGGAAACCGGGTTGTACAAGACTTCATAAGGTTTACTTACGCATTTTCTCACGAAGATTTTCCTTGGGATCACCTTTCATTTTCTGCAATGCAACCAATTCAGCTACGGTCTTCTTTAAATCGTTCCCGCACCGTTGATAAAGATCATAATAAATGTTCAAATCGCAGGAATAGGTGAGAGTAATTAAAATAGTCGCATTATTAATTACTGCCTTTGAAAGACCATTATAACTCTTTGTTTTAAATAGAGAATCATAATGGCTTGTAATGTCAGACTTGAAATTTTCAATAATCTGATTTTTCGATACGATTCTTAATGATCGTGATTTTTCATTCCGGTATACACTATCCAGTTTAAGGTATAAATCACCCATGAGGCGGTAATATGTTTTAGTATCCTCTATATACAGCCGGGCTTTTTTATAAGCATCCGAAGCGGTTCCGTACATTTCTCCTATATAGTGCAGGCTGGCTTCATCTCCTACGAAAGTAGCAACTTCTTCGTTGAACTGACTCTGATTTTTTATAAAAATAGTCGCATGGGTTAGTTCATGGAATATCAGGCTTGATAGAGAATAGGGGCCATAGTTTTTCATAAACGAGTAAACGGGATCACGCAGGATGCCGAGCGTGCTGAATCCGGAAACTTCACCTATCAGCACATCATATCCTTTTTTCTTCAATTTTTCGGCCTCTTTTTCAGCACTCTTTCTGTCAAAATAGCCTTTATAAGGCATGGAGCCGAAAAATGGATAGTGCCAGAGGTATTGCGCGAAGGTATCGGCCCTGGCCGCATAGACATTATCAATGAGATAGTCACGATTTACATTAACAAAGCAGGAAAAGTTTTTGTTTTTATTAAGCCCGACATTTTCAACCGCAAACCGGCGGATAGTTTCCACATTAATTAAAAAATTCCTTATATCCTTTTGTGTGGAGGAGTCAGCGATCAAACTTTTGTTGGATTCCGCACTGCAATGGTATTTGAGAAGCGTGGAGCCCTGCTGCAGGTAATAGCAGCTGCATAGAAAGGGGATGCACAGGTAACAGACTATGTTCTTAATCGTACGGATTCCTTCAGCAGCCATTAAAACAAGATACGCTTCGGATGACGGTTAGCGCCATATCTTTTACCTTTAAAAGAACCAAGTGCGTAAACAGGGAATATTTGTTATATTAAAACACTGTAACAAGTTATCTGTATTATATGAATCCACTAAGAATAAGCCTTTATAAGGTAATACTCCGGTGCATTGGGATTAGTCTGGCAATTTTTTTTCATTTTGTATCAGGAGATACTATAAAGGTATTTATTCTTGCCGGACAATCAAATATGGCGGGGTGGGCCCCGACCACTGGTCTACCGTTAAATCTTACACAGAGACAAAACGACGCGATAATCTGGGATGATGGTAATGTTAATGCATCAAAGGTAAAACAGTGGCTTAATTTGGGCCCTGATTTTGGCGGAGATACCGGTTATTTCGGACCCGAACTCAATTTCGGGAGAACAATGGCGGACTCTCTGTCTGGTGTAGGTGTAAAAGTTGCATTAATTAAATACTCGGCGGGAGGAACGGATCTTTATAACGAATGGAGGCCACCAGGTTCTGGAGGAATTACTGGCAACAGGTATAAAAATCTCCTTAACATTATTAAAATGGCACTTGACTCGCTTCCGGGACAGTATACGCCGGAAATCGCCGGAATAGTATGGATGCAGGGTGAGAGTGATGGCACAAATGCTTATTGGGCAACCGCTTATCAAACAAACCTGACCAACCTGATTGCCGACCTGCGTAACGATGAAAAGAAACCGGAGCTACCATTTGTCGCAGGAATGGTACATTTAAGCCCGGATTGGATATTTGCTGATGTTGTGCGTCATGCTGAAACGATTTTCGCGTATAAGGACTCTACAGTCGGGATATTTGAAACGCAGGATCTTCCCTTGGGAGGCGATAGCGCACATTACCAGACTGCCGCGATGGTGGAAGTTGGAAAACGGTCAGCCCAGACAATGCTGCAGTTGATGAAAAAGACGAATTACAGACCACTTGTTGTAGATGCTGGCCTTAGGCAATATCCAATCGCAATTCATTATCCAGTAGTATGTAATCTTAATGGGAAAATCATTGACGTCGGGAAACCGTTCAATATAAGCAATATTAAGTGGGAAGAGGTGAGCGGGCCGGGAACTGTAACGTTCGGCGATAATACTAATCCTGTCACCACAGTTGTATTTCCGCAAGAGGGAACATACCATTTACGGTTGTCAGCCCAAAAGGAGACAATATCTTCTATGGATGCTGTAAACATTTCCGTTGCTTCGATTCCAAATATTGCCTTAGTTGCTTCATCATGTTCTACCAGTTACTGTTCACCAGGGGAATTTCTCGACGCTATCAACGATGGAGCAGACCCGGGGAGTTCAAACGATTACACATGGGCAGCTTATAGCAACTGGCCGCTAACAGGTACACAATGGGTTCAGTATAACTGGCCTTTACAGATAAAAGCCAACAAGATTGACGTATACTGGTATACGGATAACGGGATTTTCAATGCCCACGGAATTAATGTTCCGGAAAACTGCGAGCTTAAATACTGGAATGGGACGGCCTTTTTGCCTGTGACCGGTGGTTCAGGCTACGGAATCGCACCGGATAGATATAATACAACAACATTCGACGAGGTAACGACAACTAGCCTCCGCTTGGAATTCACTTCGAAAACCGACTCATCAACAGGAATACTGGAGTGGAATGTGTTTGACAGCGTACCGGTTGCCGTTCGGCATGGTCCGGTTAAACAATCAAATGATTTCAGTCTATCATTTGGAGCAAATAAACTACATCTATCTCTTCCTTGTTCGGCGTGTGGGAAAAGAGTACGACTCCGTTTTTTTGATGAAAGTGGTAGGATGATTAAACAATTTGTACAGGATAATCTCAGGGAAGGAAGTTACTCCTTCGGACTTGACTATCTTGAAGCTTCACGGATGTATCTGGCAGAGGTTAAATTTAACGGTAAAAGTAAGACGATTGCTTTCTGTACGATGAAATAAATTGTTCCTCTACACATTCAGTACTAATTATTTAAAATCATTCCCATTGAAAAAACGACCATAAAGGCGAGCCAGAGGTAGAGGAGGAGGTTGTTGAGAAGTTGTTCGGTGATGGAAGGCTTAATAGCCTCTTTGGTATTTTTTAACGTAGAATCGACATTTGTTTTCCTTTGTGCAAAATGTCTGTATACTGAACGTGAAGTCCAGGCCAACAGCGCTATTCCAATAATTTTAGCGGAAATAGACGGATAATCCATGAAAAAGTTTCCTTTACTGTTTTACGTCTGGTAAGTCCGGAGAAGGCGGTGTTTCCAAGTCTACTTTTAAAACGTTAATGCGGCGCGACGCTATATCCGCGCCGTTCCACAGGAGAACGAATTCATAATTTCCCGCTTCGGGCAACGGAAGTCCGTTGATGTTGCCGCCTATTTCTATAACCGAGGTGCGATTCTCGGGTGCTTTGACATCCCAGGGCGGGAGCTGCATTGAAAAATCGCCGTTTTCCTTTCGGAAAATAAGCTGCGCATTGCCGTCCGATGCCACATCCGTCATGGCAATATAAACTGCGCAATTGCCGTGTTTTGAGGGAAACCCGGCGCTGTTTATGGAACTGAATGTCCCGGCGAGAATGCTCTTTCCGGAATGCGCGTCGCGGTAGTAATAATCGCAGAGAATCATTGAGAGCACGATAGGTTTCATATTTTTGCGATTATCAAGCACATTGTTGAATTGTTAAACAACTAAATTACATCATTGAGCCGAAAATTACAACGTTAAACCGCTCAACGGAACGTATATTTAATAGCCAAATTTAACTACTAGTAAGCAGCGATATCTGACCATGCCTGATAACGTTCGTGTACGTTTTGCCCCATCACCGACCGGTTACCTCCATGTCGGCGGTGCGCGGAGCGCACTTTTCAATTATCTTTTTGCACGCCACCATGGCGGTACGTTTATCCTGCGTATTGAAGACACGGACCGGAGCCGTTTTGTGGAAGGGGCCATGCAGGAGATTTTCGACAGCATGCGCTGGCTCGGGCTCGATTGGGACGAAGGGCCAGAAACAGGCGGAGATTATGGACCGTATATTCAGTCCCAACGGGTCAAGATTTACCAGGAACATGCACAAAGGCTTATTGAATCCGGAAATGCCTACCGGTGTTTCTGCACGCCGGAACGACTTTCCGAACTTCGTGCCGGGCAGGAAAAGACAAAACAAACAGTCGGTTATGATCGCAAATGCCGCGATCTTCCGATGCAGGAAACACGAAAACTTTTTGCTGAAAACCGGCCGCATGTTATCCGCTTGAAAATTCCATCAGGCCGCAAAGTTCTTTTCGAAGACCTGATCCGCGGACCGATCGAGTACTCAAGCGATGTGCTGGATGATATAGTACTTATCAAATCTGATGGTTTTCCCACATATCACATGGCAAACGTAGTCGACGACCATCTTATGAACATCACCCACGTCATGCGCGGTGACGAATGGATCTCCTCAACCCCGCGGCATGTCCTGCTGTACGAGGGATTCGGCTGGAAGCCGCCTTGTTTCGCTCATATGCCGGTCATCCTCGCAGAAGACGGGAAAAAACTTTCCAAACGCAAAGGCGCAGCATCGGTAATGGACTATAAACGGGCGGGTTTTCTCAGCGAATCTCTTTTCAATTTTCTTTCACTTCTTGGCTGGGCGGCAGGTCACGACCGTGAAAAAATGCCGCGGGAAGAGATCATTAAATCGTTTTCCATAGAACATATTTCACCAAAACCGGCCGTATTCGACGAAAAGAAACTGGAGTGGATGAATGGCCTCTATCTGGCTGAAAGGACAGCGGCCTCTCTTGTCCCTGAAGTCGTTCCGGTCTGGAAGGAGAGGGGATGGATTGATGTTAACAGGGGCGATAATGATCCATATTTTTCCTCGGTGGTTGACCTTCTGAAGGTCAGATCGAAAAAGGTCACCGAATTGATCGATAATTCAGTTTATTTTTTCCAGGATCCGGTTTCATATGAAGAGGCGGCGGCAAAAAAACAGTTCAAACCTGAAACAGTAGGGTTACTAAAGGCATTACTTGTCAAATTAGAAAAAACATCGCCGTTTGATACTTCGTTACTTGAAAAAATCTATCAGGAGTATTCAGAAAAAACGAATATTCAGCCCGGACAGATTATCCATCCAACGCGTTTGGCAATAAGCGGGGTGAGTTTTGGCCCGGGATTATTTGAGCTTATGTCCGTATTAGGCAAAGAAATCGTTGTTCGTAGAATAAAAAATGCAATTTCATACATTGAAAAAAATGAAAGTATAGAGGAAAATTATGGCTACCGAAAGCACAAAATCCAAAGCTAATGAACCCCCGACTAATTTTATCCGCGATGCCATTATTCAAGACCTAAACTCGGGTCGTTTTAAAAAAGTAGTTACCCGTTTTCCACCTGAACCCAATGGTCATTTGCATATCGGCCATGCCAAGGCGCTGCATATCGACTATGGAATGGCACAGGAATTTAATGGCCAGTTCAATCTCCGGTTCGATGATACCAATCCGAGCAAGGAGGAGGACGAATATGTTCAGGCCATTATAGAGGACGTAAAATGGCTCGGCTGCGATTTCGGGCCGCATCTTTATTTTGCCTCTGATTACTTTGAAAAAATGTATGAGTGGGCAATCGTGCTCATTAAAGCAGATAAAGCATATGTGTGCGATCTTAACGCCGACCAGATGCGCGAATACCGGGGAACCCTCACCAATCCTGGCCGCGAGAGCCCGACCCGGAACCGTTCCGTTCAGGAAAACCTTGATATGTTTGAACGTATGCGGAAAGGGGAGTTTCCAGAAGGTTCGCATACCTTGCGTGCAAAAATCGACATGGCATCACCTAATATCAACCTTCGTGACCCGGTCATGTACCGTATTGTCAATGCGCCGCACCATCGTCAGGGCAATAAATGGTGTATTTATCCGATGTACGACTGGGCGCATGGACTTGAAGATTCCATAGAGAACATTACCCATTCGCTCTGTTCCCTTGAATACGAAATCCACCGTCCGCTGTACGACTGGTTTCTCGACCAGCTTCCGATCCATCATCCGCGTCAGATTGAGTTTGCACGCCTGAACCTGACCTATACGGTCATGAGCAAACGCAAACTTCTGCAACTGGTGCAGGAGGGGCATGTAACGGGATGGGACGATCCGCGCATGCCGACACTTTCGGGACTGCGACGCCGAGGGTATACGCCAGAGGCGATCCATCTTTTTGCAGAGCGTATCGGCGTTGCCAAGCGCGATAGTTTTGTGGATGTGGCGCTTCTGGAATTCTGTCTGCGCGAGGTCCAGAACAAATGTGCGCCGCGTTTCATGGGTGTGCAGCGGCCACTCAGGTTAATTATTGATAACTATCC
This sequence comes from Chitinispirillaceae bacterium, assembly GCA_049514575.1. Taxonomy (GTDB): domain Bacteria; phylum Fibrobacterota; class Chitinivibrionia; order Chitinivibrionales; family Chitinispirillaceae; genus BOG-1184. The sequence goes on from JBEKUX010000014.1 coordinate 27,372, forward strand.
AGAAGGACAGGTGGAAGGCCTTGATGCTGTTAATAATCCGGAGGATACTTCAAGTGCTAAACGAAATGTGCCATTCTCGCGTGAACTGTATATTGAACGGGAAGATTTCATGGAGAATCCACCGAAAAAGTTTTTCAGGCTGGCACCAGGCAGGGAAGTTCGATTACGCTATGCATACTTTATCACCTGTACAAGTGTTGTAAAAGATCCTGCAACCGGTGAAATAATAGAGTTGCACTGCTCCTATGATCCTGCAACACGGGGTGGTGATGCACCTGACGGTCGTTCGCCCAAAGCGACTATTCACTGGGTATCGGCAAAACATGCGATCGACGCCGAAGTCCGTCTTTACGACCGATTATTCACCAAAGAAAACCCGGACGATGCTCCGGATGGCAATTTCAAATCGAACCTCAATACTGCTTCACTGACCAAACTTTTTCCATGTAAAGTTGAACCTAACCTCAAAGGTATTACGCCTGGATTCAAATGCCAGTTCGAACGGCTCGGCTATTTCTGTGTTGATCCCGATTCAAAACCCGAACGGTTGGTGTTTAACCGGACGGTAACACTCAGGGACGAATGGGCAAAGATACAGAAAAGGGAACTGGAAAAGAAATAGATATATTTTTAAAAAGTAATCACTTGCCTACATTGACCTAAAATCATGCCGTGAAGTAATTTTTCATTGCTCCTTAAAAATATCGGGGCTGTAGCTCAGTTGGGAGAGCATCAGGCTGGCAGTCTGAGGGCCGTCGGTTCGAACCCGTCCAGCTCCACCATTTTACCCTGAGATTGCTTTAATTAATATAAAGTAAAAGGCGATTTCGGGGTTTTTTATACGTGGCATTCTTGCCATTACCGATGCCCCTTTATATATTAAAAAGTGCTGGGCACGCGGCTTTTTAAGTAGAAAAAAAACGAGAGTTCAACAATGGCGAAGTCGGTTCAATACCCGCTGCAAAAGATCGAGGGAATGTTATTCGGGATCTTCCTCGGAGATGCCATTGGAGCGTCTTTTAACGGCTGGCTTTCTGAGGACATCCCGCCGCTTGATTCCAATTACGTTATTTCCCACCCGCCAAGAACCTATACCGACGACATGCAGATGAGCATTTCCGTTTTTGAGGAGATGCTTGAAAATGGATGCATCAATCAGAGTTCTCTTTTACAAAGATTTCTAAAACGTTTTTCGCCTTGGCGTGGTTACGGGGGAGGAATGCTTGAAGTTATTGAACAATGGAGGGACGGACGTGACATAGAGAGCGCCGCACGTTCTATGTATGGCGGTGTTGGAAGTTTTGGAGACGGCGCTGCTATGAGAGTGGCACCTATCAGTGCATTTTTCAAACTTCATGAAGTAATGGAACTCATCGAGCAGGTGCGTCTCAGTTCGATGCTTACGCATACCCATCCTTTAGGTATCGCTGGTGCTGTTCTTCAGGCCTATGCGGTGTTATTAGCACTCAACGATGTGCCAAATAATGAGTGGCTTACACATCTATTTTCATTCCCGACCGAAAGCATTTTTAAAATAAAGCTTGAAACAATAAAAAAATGTCTTGAAAGACAATCCTCTTCTCCTGAAGGTGCACGGGAGATCGGCAACGGTTCCGACGCGCTAGAGGCGGTTCCGGCTGCGCTGTTTGCAGTAATCCGCCATCCCGACTCATTTTCCGAAGCAGTACTCGGCGGGGTTTCAATGGGAGGGGATACTGATACTATCGGGGCAATGGCTGGCGCTATTGCCGGTGCTCGGTTCGGAATCAAGGGAATTCCCCAGGAATGGCTTGTGAATCTTGAAAATGGCGTTGAAGGAAAAGATTTTATTTTCGCTTTGGCGAAAAAAGCTGTTGCCTCACTAGCGGCTACAGAAGAAAACAAAAATTGATTTTTATATCAAAATTAGTGATACGGAGAGTAATCGGAGGGGAGAGGATTTGAACCTCCGGTGGGGTTGCCCCCACGCAGGTTTAGCAAACCTGTGCCTTGAGCCTCTCGGCCACCCCTCCAGAAATCAAAAATTAGGGTTTTAATATACTTCCTTGCGGTAAAGTTTTCAAGAATAGACTCGAGTTTTCTAGAGTTGTAGAATTATTATTATAAATGAAATTATGAACAGCAATACTTTTCGCGAGACATTTTCCCGTTATCTTACTAATTTCCTCGCTAAAAACGAGTCTACGGCGACGTTACATGACCGTTATCTGGCACTCGCCTATGCGTTACGAAGCGAACTTATGAAAAATTGGGTTGAAACACAGAAAAAGTATCACGAAAGAAACGGAAGGCGTATTTATTATTTGTCTACCGAATATATTTTTGGCAAGAGCCTGTTTCAGAATATGTTGAACCTGAATGTAGAAAATGAGATTACCCAGGCGGTTAAGTCGCTGGGATTTTCACTGGATGAGTTGTATGCGCAGGAAGATGATTGCATGCTCGGCAACGGAAGCGAAGGACGTCTTGCAGCGTGTCTTCTTGAAGCTCTGGCGACACAGGGATATCCCGCTGTGGGGTATGGTATACGATACGAGTATGGACAGTTTCAGCAGGAAATTAGAAACGGTCTTCAGGTAGAACGTCCAAACGATTGGTTGCAGCGCGGCAATCCTTGGGAGATTGTTAGACCTGAATACGGTTGTACTGTTAGATTCGGTGGTGAATGCCACCGAGTTAATTCCGAGAAACCACTTGGTCCCTACGAATGGAAAAACGCCGAAATTGTTCATGCTATTCCCTACGATATCCCGGTGGTCGGGTACCATAATGGTATTGTGAATACACTGCGACTGTGGTCAGCGCGTGCATCGGAGGATTTCCTTCCTGATTACCTGAACCACGGTGATTATGAGCGCGCCTGTGAGGATAAATTAAAGTACAGTCGCATCACACAGATTCTGTTCCCCGATGAGGATGTGCGCCGTGCTACCGATGCGCGGATGAAGCAGCAGTATTTTTTTATAAGCGCGACGATTCAGGATATTATCAGGCGTTTTAAGAGTCATAACAATGACATGGGTGATCTGGATAAAAAGATGGCGATTCATCTGGGAGGGAGTCGTTGTGCGCTCGCCATTCCGGAAATGATGCGCATCCTTGTCGATCAGGAAGGAGTGCCGTGGGAGAAAGCATGGGAAATGACTCGATCGATTTTTTCGTATACAAGCCATGCTATGTTCAGGGAAGATTCAGAGATATGGCCCGTTTACAAAGTCGGCCAGATTTTACCACGCCACCTGCAGGTCATTTTCGATTTGAACCAGGTACACCTTGATGAGGTAAGAAAAAAGTTTGGCGGTGAATCTGGGTATATCCGCGAGCTGTCTCTTATCGAGGAAGGTGAAGTAAAGCGCATACGATTTGCCGATATGGCTGTTCTTGGTTCTCGTTCGGTAAACGGTGTCTCGCGGGAACAGACGGATATTCTCATGAAAAAGGTTTTTGCTCCTTTCGCCGTTTATTTTCCCGAACGCTTCACCTGCAAACTGAATGGTATCGGACAGCGTCGATGGCTCCTTACAATAAATCGTCCGCTTGCAAAGGTTATTACAAAGTATATCGGTGAAAAATGGATTACAAACCCAGAACGGTTGAGTGAATTTGAATCGGTGATTGATGATGAACAGGCACTCGAATCATTATCGTTAGTAAAAAAGGAGGCTAAAAAAAGGCTGACAGATATTTTACGCGAAGGTTTAGGGCTTTCGGTGGATGAATCGTTTATGTTCGATGCGCAGATCGGTAAAATACATACTAACAAGAGGCAATTGCTGCACCTACTCTATATTTTAAGCTGCTATCTAACCTTAAAAAAAGGCCAAACGGCGTCCGGTGCACGCAGGGTGCATATTTTTGCCGGTAAGGCTGCTCCATCTGATTTCCTGGCAAAACAGATCATTCACCTTGTTTCGGCAACAGCTGATCGCATCAATAATGACCCGGCTACAAAAGAGTTGCTGCGCATTATTTTTGTGCCGAATTTCAATATGACCTGGGCTGAACGTATTGTACCTGCCGTCGATCTTGCCGAACAGCTTTCTGCGGCTGCTCTTGAGCCGGCGGGAACCTTCAATATGAAATTTGTATTAAACGGGGCGGTAACAATAGCCAGCTTGAGCGGCGCAAACAATGAAATCGCGGAGAAAATCGGAAAGGAATATATTTTTTCGTTCGGTAACAACGGAGAGGAGTTGGCAAAACTGCACGATTATCGTCCTGCAGAAGTCCTTGCGAAAGACGAAAGACTGAAAAACATATTTTCTTTTTTAGAAAATGATCTTATTCCGAAGACGCCAGAAGGCCAAACGATTTATCCGCTGCTTTCTTCACTGCGTGATTCCGACCGGCAATATACGCTTCTTGATTTTGATGATTACGTAAATAAACAGTCGCTCATCGATACGTTGTATGCTTATCCTCTTGCATGGATAAAAACGAGTTTGATTAATATCGCCCGTATCGGATGGTTTTCGAGCGATCGGGTAGTGCAAGAGTATGCACGTGACATCTGGAAAGTATCTGTCGAATGAAAAAAGAAATAAAACTTACCGGGATACCGGTTGTTTCTGGGTGGGGAATAGGAAAAGCTTATTTTGTAGGGCGCGTCGTTACGCATACCTCCACCGTTTCAATTTCCCGCCAGGACCTCGGTAGTGAGATCATGCGGTTCAATGAAATCAGGGAGATGGCCAAGAAAGATTATCGCCAACACCTAAAAGAATTAGACAAATCGGAAGATGTCGATACCTCGATATTAAATATTTACGAACATATTCTCGACGATCCTGCATTTATCGGCCAAGTGATGGAAAACATATCTACCAAACTTTATGATGTAGAAACATCCATACGCCTGGTCTCAAACGATTTTATCAAACGTTTTGACGCGGCTGGCACGTCATATTTCAAGGATCGCTCAGGCGATATGGTTGAAATATGTGAGAAGCTGGTTTCCTACCTTTATAAAGATGATGGAAGCGCAAAAAAATTTATAGAACCGGTTGTCCTCATTGTATTGCGTACGTTTACCCCGAGCGACATCCTTGCTTATGATAAGACGAAAATTCAGGGAGTCGTTACTTCCAGCGGCGGCAAGACATCACACGCTGCGATTCTCGCGAGGTCGTATTCCATTCCCGTCGTTTCTGGAATACCGAATCTTTCCGAAAATATAACGCCTGGTGATACGCTCCTTGTTGATGCAGAAAAAGGAATCGTCTACGTCAGGCCGCCATCGGCAACCATAAGTCGTTACAAAAGCCAAGAAATCGATGAGACCGCATTATCAGAATTCAAGAAAAAATGGCAACGGCCGGCATACACCCGCGACGGTGTTAAAATTGACGTAATGGCAAATATTTCTCTTCCTGATGATATTGATGTGGCGAATGAATTCGGGGCTGACGGCATCGGGCTTGTGCGGACAGAATATCTGCTTTCAAACCGCAAAGAGATGCCTCCCAAAGAGGCACAAATAGCCTACTATGAAAGCATTTTTAAAAAGGCGCACAAAAAGCATTGTGTGATCCGTTTAATGGATATTGGCGGTGATAAAGTACCGCAATTTTTTGATATGCCGCCGGAATTTAATCCCTTCATGGGATGGCGGGCTATCCGTATTTTTCTTGAACGGCGTGATTATTTTGAAGAACAGGTGGAAGCGATCATGACTGCAGGCCGTTCTTCGAATTATTCAATTATGATTCCTATGATCACTACGTTGCAGGAATGGATGGAATCAAAGGCAGTGATCAGGAACATTGCCTCGCGCTTAAATATGGACATGCCTAAGTGCGGAGTACTTTTCGAAGTCCCGCTTGCGATCCTTGAGATGAATATGTTTCTTAAGGAAATGGATTTCGCTTCAATAGGCACTAACGATCTGATTCAGTACCTCAGCGCTGCGGACCGGAATAATGCGAAAGTCAATTATCTTTATAACCCGATAGAACCGGCATTTCTGCGTATTATACGGACAGCGATAAAGACCGCCAATGATCGGGGCATGCAGCTTTCGATTTGCGGTGAAATGGCGGGTAACCCGCTTCACGCCGTGCTGTTAACCGGTCTCGGACTTCGCAGGTTCAGCGTAATTCCGCGTAATATTCCTCTTATAAAGGAGATAATTTCCAATATAAGCTATGTTGAAGCGGCTGAGAGTATTTCCCATATTGATGCGATTGATTCCACTGAAGATATGTCTCGTTGGCTAAAAAACCTTAATAAGCGACTTCTCGGAGATGTACTTGCTAAACTGCCGGTTTCTGTAGAAGTATAATATTCCGATTTACTAACGTGGGGATTTTATCATTTATTGATGGCTGTAAAAATAATGTCCCGGTATTTTCTACTTTTTCTCTCGAAAAATCAATGGTTGTGTAGGACATTAATTATGCCGTCCTCAATAGTAGCCGGTTGAAGTCTTTTACTGAAAGCAAAGAAATGGCCGGCAGCGACCATCTTTACATATGGCCAGTCATGAATACCATGGTGCGAATAAAATGAATGGGGTATCCCTGCTTTTTCCATCAATAGATGCTCTTTCTGGTTTCCCTTCCAGGCGAAATCCTCTAAACCGCAATCAAGAACTATGAATTTCGAGCCGTTTTTAAGCGTGTCAATCTGGCTGATGCACGAATAATGAATCCAACGCTGCTGGTTTTGTGCAAAGGGACCGAGGATCCGTGGCAGTTCCCAGTTAAAGGGAAATTCCGTAAGATCCATAATACCGGATATGCTGCAAGCACCCACAAATAAATCGGGATGTTTTGCCAGTAGCGAAATCGCACCATGGCCGCCCATACTTAGACCGATAAGTGCTCTTCCACCCGGTACAGCCCAAGTACGGTAGGAAAAGTCGATAAATGGAATAACCTCATGGATAATATATGTTTCGAACAATGAGTTGTTTTTAACCGGGCTGTCAATATACCAAGAATCAGCACCATCCGGACAAACGAAGATTAGAGCGAGTGAGTCGGAATAACGCTCGAGAGGCGCAATCCGGGGCCAAACGGTGTGATCGCCGCCAAAGCCATGCAAAAGATAAATAACCGAATAATGATTCTGCGATCGGCTATACGAATCGGGGATAATGATGGTCGCTTTCAATTCTTTATGCATTGCTATACTGGGTATAGTTATAACCTTCTGAACAGCACTATATGCGGTGAAAACTAATAACAGATTACTGAAAACTAACAGCAGGGAAATAAAATGTTGAATTCGATTAAAGCCTGTCGTCGTTTTAGCAAACAACGCTTTCACACTCGTTCCATTCCTATCAAATTCAGAAACTCCATACGAGTGGACTGTTCTTTTCTAAAACATCCCAACATTGCCGATGTCACCATTTTTGAGTTCTGTTTTTGCACACCGCGCATCATCATGCAGAGATGTTGCGCTTCAATAACGACACCCACACCGTCGGCGTTAATAGGTTTTACAAGCGACAAGGCGATTTGCTGTGTTAAACGCTCCTGCACCTGTAACCTTCGTGCAAAACATTCAACAAGGCGCGCCAGCTTGCTTACACCGTATACCTTGTTCCGTGCTATATATCCGATATGGCACTTACCGAAAAAGGGGAGCAAATGATGTTCGCATATGCTGTAGATTTCAATATCACGGACAATAATCATATGATTGCATTCTTCTTTATAGATCGCACTTTTCAGAATATTTTGGGGATTTTGCCTATAACCCTGCATCAGGAATTCGTAGGCTTTTTTTACGCGGGCAGGGGTTTTACGCAGCCCCTGACGGTTGGGATTTTCTCCAATAGCAGAGAGAATACGTTTGATTGCTTTTTCCATTATGTTCCCCAAAATATAGTTAATATTAAATGGACGTTATGTAAAATACTCAAAGCGAATGCCGTGGTGTGAGCGGATAGAATTTTGATACCAATGGATCAATTATTGTGAAGGCTGGATTATTAGATGATGGTAAAAATCTACGGCATATGGCTTGATAAGGAATATTAGAATGAGATATATTGGGTCGGGTTCATAATTCAAGGATACGGGGAAGGAACTATGAAGGCAATCAATAATGCGAGGGGCGATACAAACGTCAAAGTGCTTAGAATGACGGTGTTTTTTTTTATTGCCTTTGGGGCTGCTGGATTTTACTACTTGATAGTCAATATGCAGTCGTTTATTGCGCATAATCCGAATAAATTGGAGCTTTATTATAAACAGGCAAAAAGGTTCAACCCTGAACAAAAAACCGAATTTCTAAAAAGTCATGCTGGATTTTGGGTGTATCAGTCATATTTTCTGGCAGGTGGCGTGCCTTTAAAAAAAATTGATCTGCTTGAATTAAAGGATAACGGTATTATTTGGGAGGTCATTGAATGGGACGTAAAAATGCCTTCAGGGAAAGAATCTGGGTACTATCAGATTCGCACAGGGTATGTTGAACCTTATGGCCTCTTTAAAAACGATACTCTGGGCGATGCATATACTATTCACCAATCGTTTATCACCGCCAGTGACACCTGTTTTGGCGGCTGGAATTTTCTTGATTTGTGGGTAATCAGAAAAGAAGGCGAATCGCTTGTTATTTGCAAACGCAAATACGATCCTTACAAAGGTGTGATACGAGATTTTTTTCCTTATGGCATGATAGACCTTGTCGGCTTAGGGGGAAGCAAAGAAAATAATTTTATTAAAAAAACAGGTACTGGAGCCGTAGGCGTACAAATCGAATTGAAAACCTCAGTTCCCGGTGTGAAAAGGGTAGATTCCGGATCGATGCATACAAATGCCCTTATATTGCCTGACTGCCTTGAAATGAACAGCCTTAACGATGTCGTTAAAAAAGAATTGTTTCATGAATACTCTTGCCGCTTATCAAAAGCATTCAGTCTTGACAGTGCAGTTTTATATTTAGACCGCTATTATCAACCGTTATTTTTCTATGAACGATTCCGGCTATTTCCGCGTCCCATACCATCTGCCGTCGGTATTTCTTTTTCTATTAAAGTCGATGGGACGATTGATACTATTCAAATAGTTTCTCCGAAAAGTATAGATAAGATGTTCCATGATGATTTAATCCGCGAGATGAGGACGTGGCATTTCCCGCTACCCGATGAAGTGATACGGGTAACTCATACGTTCACAATGCCTTAGTGATCCTGACTTAATAATTGGAATAAATTAATCGACTTTTAACTTTCGGTAATGTATACTGAATAAAAGGCCCTGCTAACCCCATAGTCATAGGGCACACATCATATGAATTTTGATCCGCTGCAATCCAGTATTGCAAAAATAGGGCGTTTGCTGTCAGACGTATTGAAAGTCCTCAATAACAGCATGCCCGAAAATCTTACCCATAACGTTTATTTGCCTAATATCCCATTCAAGAAAAACGAAGATTTTTTGCCGGCCTTGGAAGCGGTAACGAAGGAATTACACTCTATTCGAGACCGGATTGATAGATACCAGAAACTTTCACTATTGAGGATCGAAATGTGGAAGGCAGCCACAGAAGACCAGGTATCGGAAGAAAAACTTATTGAAAAGCTTCTCTATATGGTTGGGCCGGCGCTAAATTTAAGTCGGTGCAGTTACTTTGTCATTTTACCGGACAAATTCGAAGCGCGTTGTACTCTACAGTGGTATAAAGATCCGACATGTGAAGCAAAGTCAAGCACGTTGCCGAATGATGTCGTCAGCCAATTCATAGGGAAAGAATATGTCGCCATATATGAAGATGTCCCGACAGAGAAGAAACAGTCAGAAATCACTGCGCTTTTGCATCGGTATAACGTTAAGTCCTTTCTTGCTGTTCCCTATGATGGACCATGGTCTGTGCGTGGAATATTAACCTTTTCAGATTGCGATACGGTAAGAAAATGGACACAAACCGAAACCGGCATTTTAATCGAGATTGCCCATATCGTTTCTGCGAAATCCGCTCAGATAAAAGCTGAACAGGCGGCCAGAGAAGCAAAGGCGCGGCTGGAAAATCAGGTAAAGATACGGACGGCCGAATTGGCCGCCGCAAATCAATACCTCCGGAACGATATTGAGGAGCGGGAAAAAATGCAAAAAGCGCTTGCAGAAGAAAAGGAGCTTCTTACTATTACGTTGAGAAGTATCGGCGAGGCAGTCATTACCGTTGATTCGAAAAATTGTATCGTACTCTTTAATAAGGCGGCCGAAGTATTGACGGGATGTTCATTTGAAGAGGCGGTTGGGAAAAAGATAGAAACCGTGGTACAGGTATTTGATGAGAAAAATGATACGGAAAAGAATGTTAGATTTATTGAGAATTGCCTTATAGTGTCTGGGCATAAAGCTGAAAATCGGGGGGTCCTTCGTTCGCGCAGCGGTAGAGAGCCGTTAATTATTTACCACGTAGCGCCTATCTCAGTGCAGAATGAATATGGAGGTGCAGTAGTGGTGCTTCGCGATATTACGCAAAGTTGCTTGCAGGAAGAAGAGCTTCTTAAAATAAAAAAACTTGAATCAGTCGGTGTGCTTGCCGCTGGAATTGCGCATGATTTCAATAACCTTTTAACCGGTATAACGACCTATCTGTTCATGGCAAGAATGAATGCTTCCGCAAATAAGGAGGCTTGTTCGCTGATAAATGAGGCCGAAAAAGCGGCATTCAAGGCAACAGCATTGACCAAACAACTTTTATCATTTGCGAAGGAATCTCCTTCGATAAGAGAAACCGCATCCATAAAACAAGTAATACTTGATACGGTCGGGTTCTGTCTGTGCGGATCAAATGTCGATTATCGTCTCGACCTGCCCGATGATCTTTTCCCGGTTGAAATCGATAAGGGGCAGATAGATCAGGTAATAAATAATCTGATCCTCAATGCGGTGCAGGCAATGCCTGATGGCGGAACAGTAACCGTCAAAGGCGAGAATTTTCTTCTTGCTGCAACGGATACTGCAGCAGTTCCTTCAAGAATTATTCCGCTTTTACCGGGGAAATACGTAAAAATATCGGTACACGATGAAGGTGTCGGTATTCCCAGGGAACACTTGGAACGTATTTTTGACCCTTTTTTCACCACGAAAGAAAGCGGTACCGGATTAGGTTTGACTGCTGCGTATTCAATTGTCAAACGTCACGGCGGGCATATCTATGTAGAAACCGTTCCGGAGAAAGGTTCTGTTTTTACGTTTTACCTGCCGGCATCAGATAAAACCGTTAATAATAAAACGACGGAAGATCTACTATTGAATAAAGGTTCCGGAAAAGTGCTGGTAATGGATGATGATTTAATCGTCCGCACGGTTGTTGAGACGCTTTTAAAAAAGGCCGGTTATACCCCGGTAGGTGTTTCGAACGGAACACAAACTCTTACGATTTACACGGAAGCACTGTCGCAGAAAGAACCCTTTCTTGTGACTATTATGGACCTGACGATTCCCGGGGGTATGGGCGGCAAAGAAACGGTAAAAAAACTTCGTGAGATCGACCCTCTGGCAAAAGTTATCGCATTCAGCGGTTATTCTAATGATCCCATATTTACTGATTTTAAAGAATACGGATTTGATGGAGTAATTTCAAAGCCTTTCAGTATAGAGGAGTTTCTGCGTACGATTACCACGGTTCTTTCATTGCCCGCAGCCGTCAACCACGCGTAGCTTTTCGATTGACCTTTAACAGTATTTCGACTTACAAATACAGTAACATATTTATCTGTTGTTCCGTTATATATGATGAACACTTAAGTGTAGCTTCGTTCAAGGCAGCGGAGCTTGTCCCGGGATACTTGGAATAGTTGCCGACAACGCGAACTTTTCGCCACGGAGGATGCTATGGCTGAGTTATCCCTTGTATATCGGAACGGCATGGTTGTTGCGCAATCGTATGCCGATGAGGATGATGAAAACAGCAGTCCCGAAAGAATACTGACGGTCGAAGAGTTTATTGAACGATTGCGTGACCGGACAGATATTTTCGGGGTCGAGAAAAATTACCGGTTGAGGAAAACAGAACTTGTCGCACTGTTTATAGCAGTGCTGGCTGGAATGTGGCTTACTTCAGTTAAAGCACTAAAAAATCAATCCGATAATCATGTCCCTGATTACAAAACGATAGACATGGTCGTCATCGTTAAACCCGGCTTTATTGACCGTACGGCGCCCAGTTTTTCAAAATCTGAAGTGCCAAAACCGACTGTCGCGGAAATTGGCAGGAAAGTACTGCGGACATCCCGCCAAGCCATAGTTAATCGTGACGTGCATTCAGAAGGCAGCGGTGTAGGCAGTACTCGTTCCCGCATCTCCAGGATAGGAATAATCGGCATGCTCTCCGGATATATACGCGGGAAGGATGTAGTCGGGGGTGAATTACTCGGCAAAGGTGGATTTGCATCAGGAATAGATGCAATATTATCCGGTATGCGGCAAGGATTAAAAAATGACGGCGGTTCGGGCCCAATGGTGAGAAGAGGCCTCCAAGGCATTGGTTTCGCCCAAGGGTATGGACCAAGCGGATTTAACGGTCCCGGCACCGGAGGAATTGATGATATAATCAATAACCTCATGGCATCAAGCGAGTCGGAAGCTCCTCTTTCTTTGAAGACGGGTCCACCTATTCACCTGAATGCACATGTTGCAGTGCCGGATGGAAGCGGAAAAATAAAAGGGGATGGCCGCAGCAAGTCGGAGATCATGCGAGTAGTGTTGCAGAACTTAGGAGCACTTCGTTACGCTTATAACCGGTGTCTGCGTGAAAAACCTGGCATTAAAGGCAAAATCACCATCAAGTTTGCTATCGATGAAATCGGAAATGTTATTTATTGCGAGGTAATTGAATCTTCAATGGGTGATAAGGACCTAGAGTCAATAGTTACCGGCAAAATCATGCGCTGGAAGTTTGACAGGATAGACAAACCCGGTGATATCACGGAAGTGGTATATCCCTTCGTGTTCTCCACGTAGGGCGATTACGGTCGTCGGGAGGGACAGGGTATAAAAAAGTCCCCCTTGCTTAACCACTGCCGGGGAAAATAAATTAGAAAATGGTAAGTTCTCCGGCCGGATTCAGTCGCCTATTAACCGGAGGTCGGTAACCGTGGAAGAATATGAATTTAAAAAAACATACGACAACAATGCCAAAAGGCTTTATAACTTTATTCTTTGGACAACAGGTAATAGGGCAGTTTGCGACGATATATTGCAGAATGTCTTTCTTAAGGTATGGCGCTGTTCCACAGTACCAGCGGATACTGACGAGCGGATCGCATGGCTCTACACCATAACCCGTAATGCATGCATTGATTATTTCAGAGGCTTAAAACGATTTTCCCAATACAACGACGCTGTCGGTGGCATCGTCGAGAGACCTGAGCATGAGGACGATGGCAAACTGGCCTGGCACGAAGTGGCACAACTGCCTGAAACCGACCGTGCCATTATATATCTCCATCTGAAAATGGGATATTCTTACAGCGAAATCGGTCGATTTCTGGAAATAACCGAAAATCACGTGCGCGTCAAGATTTTCAGGGCGTTACGTAAACTTCGTGCTATTCTGACGAGGAAGGGTATATGAATATTTTTTTTAATGGTGAGCATCCTTCGGAAGAACAGCTCATGGAGCTGGCTGTATCAGACGCGGCACCTGGAATTAAGGAACACACGGACAACTGTCCATTGTGTACTAAAACCGTAAAAGAATTCCGGGAAGTACGGAAACTGGTAGCATCGCTTCAAGACGAAGAAGTGCCTCTGCAGACCGAACAACGGATTCTGAATATCATGCATCACAACCGTCATGATGGTATTTTTTCAGGTCTGCAGACACTTTTTGCCAACCCTTTCCTCATTGCGCTTGTCGTAGCTATTGTAGTAATCCTTCTCTATTTCTTGGTCGGGTCGGAAGTGTTCAAGGGTCCATAAACAGATTAATAAATCATATTGCAGATAGATATTCCTGCTCAAGTATCTTATTATGTTGAAGTTTGAAAAAAAACGCTTGGGAGCAGACTGATCAGACTAATGAACGATTATTTATAGCGAATTGGCGATAACAGTATATGATGGTATCGTTCTGTAGCACAGAATACTTACCCGTTCTTTATAAATTCTTTTATTCTCTTCGCGATACTTCTCGGATCAAGCGAAAGCGAGGTAAGGAGCTTATCAATTTCACCATGGGGAATAAATTCGTCGGGCAGGCCCAGTCGTAAAAATCGCGGCATAATCTTCGGGTTACATACCGAAGCAAGTTCCAGTACTCCTGATCCAAACCCACCTTGAAGCGCATTGTTTTCGAGTGTGACGAAATGTGAGTATTCTGAGAAAAGACGTTCATAGAAAGCACGATCAAGTGGTTTGGCAAAACGGGCATCGATGATGGTCGGATTAATATCGTCTGATTTAAGCAGATCGGCCGCCGCCACCGCTGACTTGAAAAAATCTCCGAGAGCAATTATCGCACATTTCGACCCCTTACGGACTAATTCCGGTACACCAAGGGGAATTTCGAGTGACGATTTTGAAATAGGTTCACCAGGTCCGCATCCACGTGGATAGCGTATAAATGAAGGCCCCTTCGTATAAACAAGGGCGGCATTGAGCATCCAGTAAAGATACTTTTCATCGCGCGGCGCCATAATAACGGCACCAGGAATGCTTCTGAGAAACGATAAATCAAAGGACCCGTGATGTGTGGGGCCATCATCGCCTACCAGTCCCGCGCGATCAATACAAAAAACTACCGGCAGATTATCGAGAGCAACGTCATGAATTATCTGGTCGAACGCTCGCTGTAAAAAGGTCGAATATATCGCAACAACAGGACGCAATCCCTTGAGGGCCAGGCCTGCTGCAAAAGTTACCGCATGCTGTTCGGCAATACCGACATCGAAAAATCGGTCGGGAAACTCTCTGCTGAATTTTTCAAGACCGGTACCGTCACGCATGGCGGCAGTAACCGCAACGATATCCGGACGTTCGCGGGCAAGTTCGATAAGCATGTTCCCGAATAGCTCGCTATAGGAGGGAATTTTACTTTTAACAATGATCGTTTCCCCTGTTGTTTTAGAGAAAGATCCTATGCCATGGTACTTTACTGCATTCTCTTCTGCAAAGCTATAGCCCTTGCCTTTTCTGGTAATGATATGGACGAGTGCCGGTCCTTTCGAAAACTGCATGAGGGATTTGAAAACCTCGACCATTTCACTGATGTTATGGCCGTTAATCGGACCGAGATAACGGATACCCATATCCTGAAACAGCTTTCCCGGAATGAGCAGGTGCTTAAGTGAATCGTCGATGCTGTGAACGACGCTTCGTATGCCTTTCCCGACATTGGAGAGCGTTCCGAGCATGTCCCAGATTTCGGATTTGATCTTATAGTATCGTTTGTCCGTGATAACACGGGTAAGATAGCGTGAGAGTGCGCCTACATTACGGGAGATAGACATTTCATTATCATTGAGCACCACAGTAAGGTTAGTTGCACTTGATCCCAGGTTATTGAGTCCTTCAAATGCCAGCCCGCCGCTGAGTGCTCCGTCGCCGATAATTGCAACGACTTCATGTTTCTGCTTGAGAATGTCCCGACCAATTGCCAAACCCAAGGCAACACTGATCGAGGTAGAAGCATGACCCGCGGAAACCGCATCAAATTCACTTTCTGAAACTCTTGGAAACCCGCTGATTCCGCCAAATTGCCGCAGAGTGTCAAAATTATTACGTCTGCCGGTTAGAATTTTATGCGTATAGGCCTGGTGCCCGACATCCCATACCAGCTTATCTTCAGGTGTATTATAAACATAATGGAGGGCGATAGTCAGTTCGACAGTACCTAAACTTGGCGCCAGATGTCCTCCTGTCCGGCTAACGACGTCGATCATAAGTTCACGGATTTCTTCAGCAAGATGCGGCAGAGCCTCAGGAGGTAGTTTACGCAAATCGGAAGGGGAATGAACCGTTTCAAGAAATTTCACTGAAGGTCCTCTGCTTTTTCAGAACAGGAAATACCACTATTTTCCATTTTTTAATGCTCAGTGCTAACCTTTTAAAGATACCTTAGGGAGGGAAATCGTGCAAGAACCACCGTTTTCTTAAATTTACTTGGCGGCCGTATTTCTTTAGTGGGAATTGATCGCAGTCTCTATTGTCCCGACTTTGTTCCGCAACGCCGAATCATTTTTCAATTCACTTTCGATTTTTTTGCAGGAGTGAATCACTGTAGAATAATCACGCCCTCCGAAATCGAGGCCTATCGTTCTGAGCGATTGATTGGTCAGCTTTTTGCAGAGATACATGGCAACTGAACGTGGAAAAGAAACATCACGTTTGCGTGTATGGGCACTCAGCTGATTTGAACTGATACCAAAAGCATCAGCAACTTTCTGTTGGATGCGTTTTATTGAAATGCGTTCATTTTTTCTTGAAATGACGTCACTGCAGAGTTCTTGCGCGACTTCGAGTGTAATATCTTTTCCGGTAAATGACGACGATGCGATTAACTTGATGAGAGTCCCTTCAAGTTCACGCACATTTGATGTAATATTGTTTGCGATAAATTGAACTACTTCATTTGGAAGCGATAAACCGTCGTTTTCTGCTTTCTGACGGATTATCGCCATGCGTGTTTCGAGGTTGGGCGGCTGAATATCAGCAATAAGCCCTCCCATAAAGCGGCTGATGATATGTTCCATCATGTCCGGTATTTTATCGGGGGGGCGATCCGATGAAAGAACTATCTGTTTTCTTTCCAGCAGCAACTTGTTGAAAATGCGATAAAATTCTTTCTGCGTTCCTTGCTTGCCGCTGAAAAAGTGGATATCATCTATAAGAAGCAAGTCAACGGAACTGAATTTTTTATAAAACGAAATGGAATCCTTTCGATGAACGACATAATTGATATATTGAGTGGAAAATTCTTCGCTGGTAAGATAGACTACATGATCTGCAGTACCTTCAGTCTGGGCAAAATGTCCGACAGCTTGAAGCAGATGTGTTTTCCCTAATCCTGTGCCGCCGTATATAATAAGGGGATTAAATGTCGTTTTCCCCGGTGCCTCGGCAACCGCCAGAGAAGCAGCATGTGCCATCCGGTTACTGTCGCCGACAACAAAACGCTCGAATATATAATTCGGATGAAATTGCTGAAGCGTATCTACCAAGCGTGGAACTTCCTGGATACGGGAATTGCTCAATTCTTCACAGATTGGTTCTACAATTTTCCATTCTTTCTGCGTCGGAACAAAGGAAATCCTGTTATAGGGGACGTTTATTTCATTTAATATCTCTTTAATAAGAAAAGAAAAATGCTCCTCGATGAAGTCGGCAAAAAACTGATTAGGTACAAGAATATTTGCTATGCCGTTATTTAGCGAAAAATCAGTGGTTCGAAACCATGTCTCGTAGCTTGAGGGTCCTATTTTTTCACTTATTTTTTGCAGACATATTTGCCACGGAGATTCTGGCGATACTTCATGTAAGTTTTGCGATGAGTTTGTTTTAAACATGTTATCAACATTCTCTCAACTAATGATAAAAGCAACTTTAAAATTATATATTAAAAATCAAACACATTACAACTCGGTACAAGGTATTATTGTAATTGAATTGTTATCAATATGTTAAAGATATTTTTATTATCTATCGTATTAAAAAATCATTAATTCAATAATTTATCAACAATCTTTCAACTAATTATTAACACATTGTTATCAACACATATTTTTTACGTTTGTTGGTGAAGAATATACTATTCTAGTTGGTGATGTCAAAGAAAATATTTATAAAAATAATTACGGGTTAAAAATATCGAAAAACAGGCCTGTTTTTGGCATATTGACAAAACAGATTCGGCGAATTACAAACATGGTGAAGAATTGGATACAGCTTTAAATTACTCAATGTAAAGAAAAAAGATTTAACTGGCTTGTTCAAGCAAAACGCGGGCCGATTTTTGTGGATTTATATTTCGGGAAAGATGCCTGATCTTTCAACCGAAACAAAATGTGGCGATTTAAACCGTTTCGAAAAAACATGGTAGTATCATGATTTTTTAATAAAACTATAGCCAATCCAAATCCGGTGGATGATTGAAATGCTGTGTGCGGTGCTGATACCAAATTCATAGCCACCGTAGTAAGGATAAATAGTTGAGCGTCTCAGTTCGATACCTGCATGATAGGTTGCGCCATTATTATCTATAGCGTTAGCAGGTGGGCTATCGTTACTGTAACCTAAAAGGATGCCTGCAATACCCATCATTTTTAATGAAATGCAGCCTTTAATGGTTTCATATCCGTGAAAATTCGACTTGTTTTGAAAAAACGAGACCGGACCATTAAATAATGAGAATCCATATTCTAATGATCCAATTAATCCTCCGTCTTTTGCATTGATCAGAATTCCGGTTTTAGCGCAATTGTCCCACCAGGTTATAAACTGTGAGTGGTAAACAGAAATTGTGCTGATCGAAAACTTAACAGTATTCATTACTGACGGTGAAAGCCATCCTGCACCAAACCCCCAGAAAAAATAAACAGTATTCAATCCGGAATTCGAGGGATCGGGTACGCTTTCTGTTCCCGTAATAAATAAAGCCCCGATATTTCCTCCAACGGGTGGTGTATAGCTGGCTCCTGCTTCAAGGCTTGGGAGATTAAAATTAAAATTACTGGAATATTGTGCGCCCCCATTACCTGCAGATAAAGAACTGCCTTCAGTAGTGCCTGTTCCGGTTACACCGAAACCGATATCCATTTTTTGATTAATCGGCAGGGCAACACGTACAGAGGAAATGGTGTATTGCCGTCCGATGAGACCTGCGTTTGAGGTGAAGACGGTGACTTTATCGATGGGGGAGAGCAACGACGGATTGGCCCACCATGCCGCCGGTTGGCAAAGATTTTCTAAATAAATAGTGCGTTGATAGAAAAAATAAAGGCCATCGATATTAGGGATATTTACTGCCCCGCTGACAGGACTCCATGCAAACCCCGCCCCCATCACAACTTTCATAATTATAATTCTAATGTTGCTTCTCATGTTTCTAAACCGTATTCGGATAAAATAATAGAACTATTTGCTGGCTCTCGCAAAAAAGTCAAAATTCATAAGTTGATGGGAAGTCGCAAACCCTCTTCCTGCAGCTCTTTTATGCTATTTCTGATCGATTCGGCCTTTTTCTGCAATTGACGGAAATTGTTGTCGATTATAAATGCTTCCCCGCTTTTTAATCGATCTAACAGGGAATTAGTGGATATGGTGAGTGAATCCACAGCGATAAGTATTTTTTTTGTTTTTTTCATGATAATTTCCATCTTTTCGATGGTGACCGGTACAGTGGAATTCAATGTTTTTGTATAATTGTCCGCCTTTTTCAGGGCAAACGCCAGCGTATCTGCGTTTTTACCTGACCAACGTTCAACATTGCGTACGACATCGGTAAGTAATACAGAAATGTTGTCGATTTGTTTCGCGAGGGATTTGAAACCTGAAGAAAACGATGGTTTTCCTGGAGAATCGGTGCGGAGCTCTTCGGTTAGGGCCATTAGCGACCGTACACGTTCATTCATCTTACCGGAAAGAGCAATTGCCTCGGTAGGACCCAAAGGGAAAAATCCTGTCAGCGGTTCTTTATCGGTGAATAAGGGGGCGTTCATATCGCCGGGATCGATTTCAAGATACCGGTCGCCCATAAACCCTTTTGCTTCTGCAATGACCCGATAGTCGGAATGAATTTTGAGCGGACGCTTGGTTTGAATTTCTACATATGTTTTTCCATTTTTCCAGAAAATATTATTTATATGTCCTGTTTCAATGCCCCGGATACATACAGGATCCTCTTTTTTTAGAAAACTAAGCGTATTAACGGAATCAAATAGTATCGTTCGATGATAAACCGGGGTCAGGAATTGAGACGAGAGATATACGGAAACAATCAGCACGAAAATGATGCAGAAAAAAATAACTGAATATCCGAGATTTCGATCACTCATAGAGAAAAGATAGGTGATCCCGCCATTATCGTGCAAGGAGAGAAATCGTATTTGTTGCTCGACAATTAATATCTTTGGCGTTAATTCATGCAAAAATGATATAAAAAAATACCCCTTTCCTTATAGTTAATTAGGAAAGGGGTAATAGAGTGCTTTTTATCTACTGAGTGATAGAAAACTTCGACGAAACATTTACCGTACCGGAAACCAGATGAACGATATATGTTCCTCTGCCGACATAATTTCCACCCATATCGGTTTCGTTCCATGAAAGATGGTTCACAATGCCGCCGACCCGGTGCGTCATTCTGGTGACCAGTTTACCTTTGAGATCGACGATTTCAAGGTTCGCTTCTTTGCCGGCATGACCTTCGGGCAGCGCGAATTCGATAAACGTGCTGTTGCTTCCCCTTATTTGGGACGCGGTTACATACGCGCCGGCATTTCTTGACGGTAAGGAACCATTCTCTCTCACGGAAACCGTAACGCCGTTGATGATACGCCTGATCGTCATCTGGCTTTCGTCGATGATGCCGATTTTGTCCATAGTATTTGGATTGGCCGGATCCGGTGGCCAGTTGGTACCGGTAACAACAACCCCACCTGCTGCTTTAAGGAAATTCGGCATGGCAGCGGTAGTATATTGGCCGCTCGTGCCGCCTGTCCCGGCTGTGAGGCCCTGGATACGCATCATCTTAACAGCTTGCATCTCCACGCTCACTGGATCTGTTCCCATGATAATAGTCGTAGGGTTGGTGTTTGTCGAGGACGCGTCCATGTATTGCGAATATTTACTGTAATCATCAGGAGCGTGCGAAGGACCGTTGCCTTCAAGGCAGCCATAAATTCCGCTGCAGACAGAAAGAACATTTTTTGTATATACTGCTCCCATGCAATTGATATTCCGGAGAATTTGTGATGCAGCAGGATTAGCGTGTGGAAGTGATGGCGCATTATACGTCCCATAATGGTTTTTAAAACCAAGAGTAAAGCTTTCAACATAGGTACTATGACCACGCGGGCTGAAAACATTAATAAGAAAATTAGCGGCATTTAATGGCGCCACATACGGCATTTTTACACCCGTAGGTGTGGTATTGTCTTCTGCGGCATCGGTATAAGCGGTAAAGGTGGTTGGTTTTACGAGAGTGATACCCGGAAAATTTGTGGCCGTAAATCCTGTTGCTGATAAGGCGTTTGAGCCTGTAGCATCGAATATCGTAATGTTGCCGGCCGGAAACTTGGTCCCGTTGAAGTCCATCTGTTGCAATCCTTCAGTGATGGCTTGTACGGATGACCAGTGAGGTGCACTTCTCATGGCGTTAATACCAACGGGTACTTTTATCGCGATCAAAGATGTAAGACTGAGTGATGCGGGAAAAACAGCTTTCCAGGCAGCTCCGACGGTGGTTTGCCCGGTGAGGAGTTGAATGCTGGCATCGACCATTCCTTTAATAATGGTTATTTGAGCAGCAGTCGGATCGACATTTCCAGTCGGAGCATTTTTATTGAAATTGATGACTACACGGCCCGGCCACTGGTTGAGCGGTGCAATTCCTGCTGCGGTTCTGGCAGTGGCTGCAAAGATTTTTTCGACATTTGACGTTAAAGCAAATCCGGCAGCACCTGCGGCCGTTATTTTGAGGAAATTCCGGCGATTAGGACACATTTTTTTACTCATAGTATTACCCCCTCCTCTTTGTAGATAAAACCGTGCATATTTCGAACACATTGTTAAACTAGTAAACATACTAAATATAAGGAAAAAAAGTCATAAATGCCAATATTTTTTTGTTTATTTAAGGCTGCTGAATCTCATTGGCCATTAATTTTTGCCTCAAATAACCCAATAAAAGAAATCGCCGTATTCTTTGCTGTAGTCAGATTAGGAAAACCTGAAAAATCAAGCTGAATAAAAAATTGGTTGAAATGGAAGCATACTGAGATTTGATCAGAATTGGAAGAAGTCCCGCTGGCGATGGAATCAGCATAATCCGGCGTGAGAGAAACTGAGTTCGCTGACCATGATGGTTGTGTTTTAATGAATTCAAACTCTGTTGTGGCATTTGCAGCACTGGTATAATCACCGGCGGTTACATAGAGTACCTCAGCTGTGCTCGATCCGTTAGGCGTTGGCCCAGTCATTGCTTCCAATAATGCCTCGGAAAAACCGGCAGTAGTAGTGTAATTTGGCGCACCGCCATCTAACGGCGTAAATAAACTGCTTGCATCAAAAAGTCCATTTTTTGGATCAGATGTATTTTGACTCCAACCGGAAACATCTGTATTAAGGATTTTAAGCATCGATAGCGTCACTGTTTTTGACGATGAAGACGACGGACCCGTCGGATGACAGAGGCATAGTCCTAAGCACAAGGCGACTGGAACACTAATGATAATCTTTTTAAACATTAAAAACCTCCGTGGAAAATGTTGTTTTTAACTCCTATCAAATTTGAATTAAATATAGTTAAAATTACAATGTCGCTTAAAATATTAAAACACCGCAGATGCGGTAATATTGCCACTATATTGTGTAGACGTTCCACCACCAAAGGTAAATAAATTCGTGGTCATCACCGAAATGTTGGGCAGGACAACAATTCTCGTAAAAAGCGAGTACGAAATACTGGGTGATGACTGCCAAGCGCCATAATTTTTATTCCATAAAACACTTACCGTATTATTGCAGAGAAAACTCCTGACAAAAAGAAATTTCTGCGTATTGATCGACACGGTGAGGTCAGGGCCTGTTTTTATCGACGAAGTGGAATCGGAATTGGTGACGGTAATATAGGAAGAAAACCCTGACCTGGTTTGAAGCCAGGGGGTCCAGTTGTCGGTAAACCGCGTAAACCCTTGGCTGTAATCACGGCCATTTCCGGTGCCGCCGCGAGGCCTTTCGCGGTTGTACTCCCAGCGCGTCTGCCAGAACCGTTTATCGCCGAACCACCACTTTAGATCGTTGAACGAGGAATATATTGTAGTGGAATCCGTTGTCGTGAATTTGTTGTCGTCATTAATGGTAATCTCGTTTGTTGGAAAAATATTAGCGCCGATGTCTGGTGTGGTGACTTTGTTGGTGATATTATCTTGAGGGAACAGCAAGTCGGCCAATCCCGGCGCATGGTTATTGAAACCGCAGGAAATCGACTGGTTGAGCCCGATAACCGGCTGTATCCAACTCATTATGTTGGACCAAGCGCCGGGTTTTATTGTTAAATTCACGACACGTTGCAGCGTGTTGAAACTAGAATCATAATCGTAAAGGTTCTTAAAATCCAATCCGCTGCTTGCATAAATTTCGAATCCCGGGGGCGCATCAATGGTCTGCAAAATAAAGTTCGGATTATATTCGGACCCATACACAGAACCTGGCGCATTTTTTAAATAGGTACCCTGGACCGTGAGCGTCAGCCGTTTGATGGGGCTGACGGTACCGCGACCATAGAATATGCTTCCATAGCCGGTACCGATAATGCCTTCTTTACTCGATGAAAAGCCCGTATAAGACATATCATAATTGACCCGTTTGAGGTGCAACGCGGATTCGATGATAGGCGAAGACGTCTCATAAAGCCGGACACGGAATTTGTCTTTGTTACGGTCAAGCGCGTAGGTAATTGAATCACTGGGCGCATAATGGTTAATAATGGTATCAATCACAATTGGGTTCAGACTGTCACGAATCGTGTCTCTGACGGTATGCAGGGTATCATTCCGGTCCGTCGTTACAGCGTTGCGCGAAAGTGAAATGTCCAAAAATGGAAACCCCTGGAAATGCGATCCTGCGGTGAATTCATAGTGCCGTTCGGTCCCATGCGCCGATACGATGTCGTTCTGGTCGTAGCTCAAAGGGAGCTCTTTGCGTATGTCATACCCTACCGTATAATCCGTCGAGTGCCTGATAAACCCATAACCTCTGTCAAGGTTATCGGTGCTGACATAATTACTGTCAGGCAGGAGGCCATTGAACAAAAAACTCAGTTTTTCACCGAACCGGCTCTGCAAACTCAGCGCTGCGGCCTTTGCTTTTGTTTCAGCGTCATAGGTGAATTCCGGATCGAATTTTAAAAAGAGCGAGGAGGAAGCAGTACGGATTTCCGATGGCGACGAAATATTGACCAGATCATGCCGGTGGGAGCTGTCGTCATCGAGGTGTGCATAGCCTACCTGCGGCGATATCCAGTCGGTAGGGGAAACGGTCACCGATCCATATTCGAGTTTTCCGAAATTGTTCTTTGGAAGCGCCTCGATCTCAGTGACTCCGCCGTCCGGTTTCGTCCTCACTTGGTACGACACGGAGATAATCGATGTTGGGTCGAGAAGATCATCTCGATTAAAATTGAGGGCTCCGGTCGGCGTGAAGAAGGTAAAATCCGTGGAATCGATATCTTCGCCGTCGATGTTCACCTTAAGCGACCCCGGAACTATTGTTTTCTTAATCTGTGGATTATTTTTAAAGGAAACGATGTTGTAGCGACCGGATTCATTGTAAGGCAAAACTTTGTATAGCGTTTCCGTTGTTACTAGTCCGCCGCCTACCTGTGCCTTGACGATTCGCCGATCGCGTGTCGATAGAGACGATTTGCTCTGGAGAACGACGTTTGCACCTTCGAATTGCGGTGTGAGAATTGTTTTCGATTGAGGTATGTCTGCCGTATTGGTGCCGAGACGGGCAGATTCCACAAGCTCATCCTGAGCCCCGCGATAGAATGCGCCCTTTTGGGGTACCTGCCCCATATCGGTATTGTCAAAATAGAGGTCAAGATAATTACCCTTTGAAAACTTATTGTGGAGGGTAAGGCTTGCGATCGGTGTGGCTATGCCATACGACAACCCGAATGAAGTGTCCGAATCTATTTTTAAATCCTGTTGAATGCTCCCTCTGAGTTGTGAGTAGTTGCTCTTTCCATAGTTTAACCGTGCGCCGTTATCGTCATTCCATAAGAAAACCTCACGTTTTTTCCCGTTTGCCGCGAAGTTCACGCTTTCCCAGATCTGAGTTTTAGTATAGTATGCAGCGATAGCATTCGGACAAAGTGTAATAATCGTATCGTTCATCATTAATGTCTTGCGCACCGAAAAGTCCGACACGTTCTGCGGCGCTTCGATGTAATCGGTTGTTTTTGCTGAAATATTGTACTTGATGAAATTCTTCTGAGTAGCGCAATATAGGGTGTCTGTCTGCCGTGTGAAGCAACTTACTCCGGCGATCCCCGGAATATCCAATGGCCGGGCCATGGAGGTCTGGGTGAAATACTCGGACGCGCCGATTGCGGTCTGATAAAAAATCACCGTGTCCTGCAAAAGCATGTCGTTGACCGGCGCGCCGGCGTCGATCTTATCCCACGATTGCGCGTCGATGATGTATCGGTAAATCGAAGCGCCTTCGACGAGGACAAGCGCATTTTTGTCAAGAAAAAACTGCGCGGCGGGAGAGATAACTACCTCTTTCGGATACGGAAATTCCCGCCATTTTTCATCCTGGGTGGAGAATATTTTTATAGAAGAAGATTGCACGCAATAGACGTTGGTCCCGTTACTGTACATGCCGCACAGTTGGTTGTTGCCGCTCTTTATCGGGTACGGAAACCATTCGCGGCCGAGCTTATCGAACCTCCACAATGTATCGCTGATGCCGGCCCACAGGTAATCATCGTCAACGGCAATCCGGCTGTTGACGGCCCCCTTCTTGTTGCCTGGAAGTTTTTCGACGGTAGTGGTCGTCAGGTCGATTTGATATATGCCACTCGCGGCAATGACCCAAAGTATGTTGCCGTTTTCGGTTATATCGCGTAAAGTGTCATTATCCACGGTGTCGCATAAGACCACGCTGCGCACCGACCGTGTATCGTTGCGGTACAGGGTGATACCTGCCGGTTCGGCGATCCACAGGGCAGATCCGTTAATGAACGTCCGGTATTGAAGAGGGGAGGAAGCTGCAGTTGATGAAGTGACAAATAAAACAATCGCCATTAAAACAAACGGAAAGATAAACGACCTGCGGGGAAACATAGCTTCATGCATTATTTACTGTCTTTATCTAAAAGGGTGATACCGTATAAACTGCAAGGGCGATTCATGAATCGCCCTTGCAGTAAAGATCAAGAAAATAATGTAACTGTTAAACCGGTATTTCGGATATTTTACTCGATTCTACATTGCCGAACCCGAATTTTGCCGCATATTCAAGGTGCTTGATGTTTTTCCCCTCACATTTTCTTTGGTTCCAGGAAGCAAGCGAAACACCGTAGCTGTCGGCGGCAACCGGATCAATGCTCGCAGCAAACGTGTTGAGTTCAAGCACTTTCCCCGGTCCCGAAGGCCCGTTATCGAGAAGCGCGCGGCTGGAATCAACAATGGTGAGCGTGGGCTTTATATAATAAAGCTGCTCGGCGATGGCGATATGAAGGTCCATTTCCCGGTGCATTGCGCCGCGGTCTTTGACAAGTCCCATGAGCCCCTTGATTCCGAACGAGACGATGCCTGCCGCATGTGATTTCGCAATCGGCAGGCTTATCAGCACGTCGGTACGTGAAAGTTCCTTTACCACGGCCGTCCTGATAAGCTGCGTGGCCTTGTCGCAAGTTTTTTCCTCAAAAAGGTTCTCCTGGGCAGACTGGGGAGTAAAGACCACCGCGCCCTTAAGGTTTTTAACAGCATCGGCGATACCGGATTTCTGCTTGCAGATTTCAGTATCGCCGAGGGTATTATCGCAGATAACGACGCGCTTTGCTCCTGCGTCAATACAGAGTTTCGCAACGGTATAAACCGCTTCCGGCGACGTAGTCGTGGCCCATTCCGGCGGATTTGCAAAACTCATGTTTGGTTTTATCATCACGCGGCTGCCCGGCTTTATGAAATGCGTCAAGCCACCCATTTTCTCGAAAAGTTTGGGAATAATATCGGCGGCCGTGCCTTTTCCGACAATTACCTCGCTTTTCGACACAACATCGGCGAACACATTGCTTGCAATTACAGGAACGGAGAGCGCAGACAGGCCTCCTGCAGCGGTGGCTTTCAGAAAGTCCCTTCTTGTAGTCATGATTTTAATCCTGTCGAAAACGTGAGTACAACGTATCTGATAATTAAAATAATTTTCCCTTTAGCGACCGAACGTTTATTTGTTATCACGCATTCCGGCGATTCTGCCGACAATCTCCTGTTGTGGAATCAGAATTTCGCTGCCGGTTGCCATATTTTTAACCTTAACCATGCCCGCCCTGCTTTCGTCGCCACCGACGAACAGGGCGAAAGACGAACGGGCGGAGTTTGCGTTTTTCAATTGTTTGCCGACATTAACTGCCTTCAATGAAAATTCGCAGGAAATGCCTGCAGCGCGGAGTTCCTGAGTAAGCGGAAGTATCTCTTCAGGTTTCGTTCCGTCAAGTGCAATCAGATAGCAGCTGCTGCGAGGAGGTTGCGGCGGTACTATATTTTTTTCTTTCATAAGTTCTGAGAGAACAACGTCTCCCGCAGCAAAACCTACTGCCGGGGTCGGCGGGCCTCCGTACAGTTCCACCAGATGGTCGTA
>JBEKUX010000015.1:0-53686 GCA_049514575.1 Chitinispirillaceae bacterium
CCGTCACGGCCAACCTTACCGTGACGCCGAACCAGATAGTCCTGAACGATATATTGAATATCGCGGGCAGCGCCGCGGCGTGTGCGTCCACGCAATCATGCTCGGTCCTCGATGGCATCAGCGACAGCAACAAGACAGTGTCGGTCTCCGAGCAGTATCAATTGAGCACGCGGAATTGCGACGGTAATCTGCCTATTCTTAATATGGAATGGTGGAACGGTTCCGTGAACTTCAACAACTGTCCGGCGCATGTGTATGCCTCGCTGCTGCCCCCGGGGACCGGCAACCGGCACTACTGTCTCGTCGTGCTGATTGAACCCACGCTGGAAATGCAACAAACGCCGAACAATGCGGGTGTAGGGCAACAATTTGTTTGTTTTCCGGATTCCGCCTGGAAAGACATGACGGCGAATATCTGGCCGAATATCCAGCTTACCAAGGATGATGACCCGGTCATATTGCAGTTCACCAGCACCACGGCCCTTGAGGACTATGTCGCCGCGCCGACCGGCGCTGCCAGTTGGACGCTCAGCGGGACACAATATTCCGCGGATTCCATGTCAGTTACGCAGTATGACGCCACGTTGACGGTGAGCGCACCGTAACATTTCACTCCCCCACCTCGTCAGTTTAACCGTTACAGTACGTTTTGTTTCTCTCTTATCAAGAACACGATAACGTTGCACTTTACGACGAAAACGTTGAAGATTCATACGATTCAGGTAATTTTTGTCATTCAAGTTAAGCGTTTGTTCCGGACATATTTACAAACTAAAACGTTTAATCCGGCCTGAATCGCCATCTCCTGCTCATTGGCACGGTAATTGCGGATTATCTGATATAAAAACCAATAAAGAAAGGAGTAACTATGGTTATCACCATCGCACTGGCAATCGGAGCAGCGGCAACGATCCTTGCGGCCATTAATCTTCCGAGCATTCAAAAGAGGCAGTATACCGTCGTGAAGCCGCGGCTGACGCCGGCTGACCGTCTATTGTATAAAAACCGGGTCAATACCACTTTGTCAAAAACATACAAGTAAGTACCGGTGAGCGCATTGGATAAACAAGGCAACGTGGTCCGGTTGTTTTTTTATAATGATTCGGAACCCTGCCACACCGACCAGGGCCGCGCATTAAAAGTGCGCGACCATGTCATGATCGGCGATACCTCGTTCTGGGTGGTGCGCACCGGCAACGCGCCGGAAAAGAAAGAGCAGCGGCTGTGGGTCTCGCGCGATCCCGGCTTCGGCCTGTGTTGATATGTGCAAATAGAAAGAAGTGTTCCGCTATGACGGAAAAGGGCGCTAAGAAAACGTTGAAAAGCGGTCCCCGCAGCACGAGTTGGTATCCAATCGGCCGCGGCAGGAATTCAACGAACATGGTGACAATCGATTATCCGGAAAAAGATGAGGTCATTACATCACACCGTTATACCTTCAGAATAAGCGCAGGCATTCCGGCGGCCGAGGTTGATGTTTCAATCAACGGCAGCAACTGGATGCCGTGCCGTGAAGCCA
This sequence comes from Chitinispirillaceae bacterium, assembly GCA_049514575.1. Taxonomy (GTDB): domain Bacteria; phylum Fibrobacterota; class Chitinivibrionia; order Chitinivibrionales; family Chitinispirillaceae; genus BOG-1184. The sequence continues at coordinate 1,520 of JBEKUX010000015.1, forward strand.
TGGGTCACTGGTGGTTTGACTGGGAAAACTATAAAACAAGGCCCTATGCGCTGCATGCGAGACTGCATGCAAAAGACGGCAGCAAACAGGTTTCTCCCATACGCAGGTTCACTGTCAAGTTGAAATAGCATACAGGTACCGGTGATATAGCCGCCCTCTTTTTTTTGTGGCGTCCGGGAGGGGGCGTTGAGTATTTAGCTGGCTGTTTCAACAACCCGTTAGATAGCCACATGCCCGCAACTTTACCCATCAGATATCCCCTGCCCGACCTGCCTGTTTGCAGGCGTGATTATCCAATTTATACCGTACCGGTTTTTTTGAAAGGGCTGTGTACGCAGGCCGTTTATTCGAAATGGCTGGACAACAAGGCGGACACGCTTTTAAAGCGGGACCGGAAGCGCCGGAAACCCTATGCCGCCGGCGCCACGGACAGCCTTTACAAACAAAAAATCCACCAGGCGGTGGTCGAAGGCGGGCAATTCGATCCCTTCACCGGCGACGCGCTCCGGTGGGACCTCATCAGCCTGTGGGACACATCTCACGTCCAGGACGAGAATTATAAAAAGCGGTTTGCCCTGATGCCGACGGTTGACCATATCGACCCTGATTTGCTGGAATTCGAAATATGCTCGTGGCTGACCAATGACTGCAAAAGCGACCTGAACCCCATGGAGTTCGTTGCCCTGTGCAAACGGATCGCGAAATACCGCGGGACCGCAGGGTATATAAGGAAATGGAAGAACATAAAAAAGAACTGCAGGCCGGTTTGACCTCTACCGGCATTTCAGGAGCGGTATCCATGAACATAATTGACCTCATCCCCTGCCCCTTCTCCTGGAAAGCGAAGGGGGAAACATGAACGTAAGCTTATTGACCTCTAACCCCCGGCCATCGCTGCCTCATCCCCCCTAGGCCTTTTAAGGATACCCGTGGTATACTTTAAAGGCGCCGCCCGTTGGCTACCGCCTCTTCTCCGCTACGCTTCGAGGTCTCCCGCTGAGCGAAGGGGGTAACATGAACGTGATTTGTGTCATGACCTCACCTGCCTGCTGTTGATTGGCGGTAAAACCTCTTTTCCTGTCCGCATTTGAAAACGTATATTATTTACTCACAGTAAAACACTCGAAATTTACACCCATGTCAGTACTGTCGCCATAAGAAAGATCAGAAGCCTGATAGCACATTTAAACGTAAAAATTGCAAAGAACGTATGATCGGATGTTGAAAGATAAAAAGTTGGATATATCGGTCATTTTTGGATGTATGTTACACTGTTGAGGTGAAACAACGGTTTTAAAAAGAGGGTGAACATAGCAGTAGTTAGCGTCAATAAATTTGAACGAATGAAAATGATAGCCGCCGCCGAAGAAAAGGGAAGAAATAGGTAAATCTATTTTAATTGTTTGAAAATGCAGCACCAAGGACACGCCGCATCGTGCAGCGATTTCAAATCCAAGTTTAGAGAATTGGAGAGACACTATGATTCTTTTGATAGACCATACGACGGGAAGACAACCAGTGCAGCCTAGTAAGGATTTGGACTTTCCTGTTTTCGTATTTAAGAGAGATAACTGGGACGATTATGGATACAAAACCACCTGTTCAATATTTTACTTTAGCAACTATAATGAAACACCATCTTTTATTGGTTCGACCCGAATAATGTTTCTTGGGCAGGGCGAAGGATCCTGGTCTCTTAAGGGCATTTCCGGTCATTTGACTTCTCTAAATAATACATTTTGCTCCTTGTCAACAGAAACGGATTATTATAATAGGCTTGCTGATCTTGACAGGAATATTGGGATCTCCTATTTACAAGCGATTCGTGACGCAGCATATTCTCCAGACATATGGGAACAATTTAAGGAAGATGCCTGTTTTAATACCTCATTACTGCGGGAACAAACCGCAGCAATAGTTATGCGCGATAGCGTTCCTAAAATGTTTGGTGGTATCGAATCGCTTGTCGAAAAATTTACCTATACTGTGCGGTTACCTGGCGCTATTAACGATCACGAAATTACATTTGATTTCAAAAAACAATCCCCTTTGCCAAATCGCATAATGCTTCTGGTTGGGCCCAATGGCTCTGGCAAGACTCAACTTCTAGCAAATCTTGCTATTGCCTTGACTGGTGTGACAACCGAAGAGGGTTCAAAGGCAAAAATGCAAATCATACTTGATAAATTATCTCATTCAGGAACTATAGATCCATCACCCTCTTTTTATGATATCATCACTATTTCCTTTAATGCCTTTGATAAATTTGAAATTCCTAAAACAAAGGAGGGCTCACGTTATCATTACACGTATTGTGGCATCAGAAAAAATGAAACTTCATTATGTAATGAGGAAGACTTGATTTTACAAATACGCCAAGCTGTTAAGAAAATGGATGATAATCAAAAAGGTCTTTTTGTAAAAGCACTTCAAGAGGTTCTAGGTAGTTCTGTATCAGATCGATTTTCATCAGACGAAAAATCAGATATTTATAAATATCTTAGCGCCGGGCAAAGAATTGTTCTCAATATTCTATCTCATCTAATTTCAAATCTAAAAAAGCGGTCATTAATATTGCTCGATGAGCCTGAAACGCATTTACACCCTAGTCTTATGACAACTCTATTTTCGGAAATATTAGAGCTTCTAGATGCATTTGATGCTTATGCAATAATTGCTACGCATTCTCCTTTGATTGTTCAACAAGTTCCGATGTCATGCATACGAGTGATTCAACGGATATCTAATTCTTTTGAAGGTTCAATACCGGACAGAGAAACTTTTGGCGAAAACCTGTCTGAGATTTCGAATGTCCTGTTTGGTTCTCGCGAATTCGAGCGTGATTACACCTCATTGATTGATAAACTCCTTGTAGATTTTGGTGGAGATCCGAATAGAGTAACACAACTCTTCAAATATGGTATCGGGAGCAATGCGAGGGTTTACCTTGAAGCCTCTGCCGCAAAGGTAAATCAATGAAACCTGTTACCCCACCAGAATACGACTTTTTCTCTTCTTTTACCTCTTTGGTTTCGCGGAAACAAGCTGGTTTGGACAAAGATATCTTACTTTTCATTAGCGAATCAATTAAAGAACGATATTCTGAATATATGTCAAAAAAGAACAGGCCTGAAACTGTTAGTTTAATACATCGAAGCCCTCAAGAGAAATTGGCTTTACAAAAATGTTATGACAATAGTGCCAAATTTAAAAACGACTTGCTGCCAGAAGAATCAACCGATGAAGATGCATTTATTTTAAGATGCCCCTATTGCCAACTCAATTTTGCAAACACATGGGATCATTTCTTGCCAAGGGAAGAATTCCCAGACTATTCTGTTTTTCACCCTAATTTGATCAGGTCATGCCATGATTGCAATGACACAAAAAAAATATTCCACGTAATTCCTTCACGCAAAACTTTGCACCCCTATTATGACAATCTATCATTTCAATATTTAAGATGTAGTATTGACCTCAAGACCACGTTATTTGCCACTTACTACATAGAGACTAGTTCAAGTGATGAGTTATTTGACCCGTATGTCGCAGGTATCGTACACGAGCATTTTAACCTCTTTGGTTTAGAGCGTAAATTTCGTTCTGAGGCAAGCAGAAAATTATCTGACTTCTATATTGCTGTAAAAAATGTATTCAGCGCATCGGCCAAACCCTTGAAACAAGTACAGGTTTATACCCTTGTAGATGATCACTTGTCTGCCTTACGTGCACTAGGTGAAGGAGTAAATTGTTGGGAATATGCTTTCTGGAGTGCGATGAGATTGTCAACCAAGCTATTTGATTATCTAAGATTATTAGGAATATCAGAATAGGTAAGCTCAAGTAACTACTGGAAAATTCAATATATGTTTGATCTCTTCATTAGCCACGCAAGCGAAGATAAAGAAGCAATCGCCCGCCCTCTTGCTCAAAAACTCATTGAGTCTGGCCTTTCGGTTTGGTACGACGAATTTTCATTATCCTTCGGTGACAGCCTATCTGAATCCATAGATAAAGGATTAAATCAATCTGATTATGGGCTTGTTATTCTTAGCCATAATTTCTTTGCTAAGAATTGGCCTAAGAGAGAACTCGCAGGACTCGTTTCAAGAGAGACCATAGAAGGAGATAAGATTATATTGCCTGTTTGGCATAACTTGACCGCTCATGAAGTCCTTTCTTATTCTCCCACCCTCGCAGACCGTAAAGCATTATCAACAGACCACGATTTTGAGTTGATTACTGAGGCAATTCTTCGACTTGTTGCAAGGCCTAAATGGGCGGCTCGGAATAGCGATAATTCAGAAATCATAAGAGATACTTCTAGTTTATCTATTTTGGCACATTGCTTTTTAGGGCTTCAGGACCTGCACAAAGCAATAGAATTATTCCCAGACATTGCCAAATCTCAAGCCGTGATGCAATTATATAAGGAATTGATTGGTCAAATTGCCATAATCAAAGATTTGCCCAAAATTAAAGATATTTTTCAGAACTATCACGCACCGTCAATTGAGAATCCTGAGGATTTGTTCTTAATCTCTTGGCATCTTATTTTGACAATTGCACAATGCAAAGGAGCAGATAAATTCTTGGACGTTAATTTCGAAGGGCTGCTAAAATCTAGAATCAAAGCTCTTTCCTTGTTCATTCCTGATGAAATTAAGGGATTGCTAAATCGAGTAATAGAGATCAAATTGTTTTTCTGCAAAGTTCCCAAATCGTCAGATTCAATAAATATTTCGCAAACCAGATTGGCCTCAGGAGCATACAGATATTGGACTGCACTAAAAAACATCATCATCTTTCAATCTCAAGCTCCAATGGGCTTGAATCCTCATCCGTTGACCCGGTTTATCACGTCCATGCAAGGACGAATTCAAGAAAGCCTTACCCAAATTACCGCATTAGATTCTTCATTACTTGCTGATATTGATACTTTTTGCGAATGTTTGCTAAGCGGAGATCATGATGATCTTTCAGAAGACGAATGGACCAACGGTAAGTTGGCTGATATTGAAACTGCTTTTGAAAAGCTTCGAGATAAATTAGGCCCCTTTCAGCAGTCTCTGTCTGAGCCGGAAGAAAACTTTCTTTCCGTTTTGTCTTTCCATACAGAAAATTGGAAACATGATATTACACAAAGGTGGAATAGGCTATTAGTCCGACTTGAAAAAGAAAGGAAACAAAATTCCACCGAAGGCAATAATGAAACAACCGCTTTATAGACCACAACCAATTAATGGGGTAAAATCTGATATGCGGCTTTTTGAAAGGGATTTTACAGTTCTTACAGACAATGAGAAAGCTGAATGGGAAAAAAGAAAGCTGGAAGAGGTTGGAGGCAAAATCGGTAATCTTCAGGTTAGAAAGCCTCTCTTTTACCAATATCCCAAAGCTGCCCGACATTACATGAGTCTATTCCCCAACAACTATTTGGATCCTGCAGACCTAATAGACAAAGATTCTCTTGCCAGATTAGCTAATAATTTTAAGGCACTTTTTAATTCAGAAGAATTAACCGAGAACAAAATTCAAGAATTTATCAGATTCAATGCAGCATATTTCATAATTGGCTCATTGTTGAAAGATTTTTTTCCTTTCGGTCATCACGATGCATTTTTGGTACCAGAATTTCAATTGGGCACAAGCTATAGAGCTGACTATTTATTGATCGGAAGAAGTTCAGATGGATATGAGTTCGCGTTTGTTGAATTAGAAAATCCGCTTGGCCGAACAACATTGAAAAATGGTGACTTTGGCGACCCAATAAGAAAAGGCACCTCACAAATAGAGGATTGGGAAGCTTGGCTTGAAGCAAATTACATTTCTTTGAGAGAATTATTTAATAAAATTAAACATCCAGATATGGTATTGCCTGAAGAATTCATGAACTATGATAGAACAAGAATGAATTTTGTAGCCATTTCAGGAAGAAGAAAGAATTTTCAAGAAAAGACATATAGACTTAAGAGAAAAATGAGGGAACAGAGAACAATAGTGCTTCATTATGATAATCTAATAGAAAGTGCATTTCATGTAATCGGGCATCCACCTTACTGAACAAGGGAAGGCAAACAATCGCCGTCGCTCATCCTCCGCTCCGGCGATGAAACAAATACTATGAGGGGCGCTGCAAGAAAAAGACAGTAAATAATAAAAAGCGCTGACGGAAAGACATCAAATCATGGGGCTTGAAATAATGGAATAATAATGATTAAAGAATTATTACATATAATTGCTAAAGACGAAAATGGAGATCCAATCCATATTAATAATGCAATAAAGGGTATAAATTATTTTTGCCCTGGATGTAATGATGAATTTGTTCTAAGAAAAAGTGGAAAATCTGGAAAAGGATCAAGACGACCTCATTTTGCTCATAAGAATTTAACTCCAAACTGCACTCCAGAAGGATACTTGCATTCTTCATTTAAAATATTATTACTAGAAAAAATAAAATCCTCTCTTGAAAACAAATTACCAATAGCAATTTATTGGGAATGTATTTACTGCAGGAAAGAACATCATACCAATCTGTTAGGCGGCGTTTGTTCAGTGGAAAAAGAATTCGACATGAAGACATGCAGGCCAGATATCGCTTTATTAAATGGAAAAGGTGGTATTTTTGCTGTTATAGAAATCATTGTTAGCCATCCTCCCGAATACAATGTTTTGAGCTTTTATAAAACAAATAATATACCGCTCATCAACATCACGTTAAATCCATTAGATCCAGTAAAAGAATTAGAAAACTTAGATGCCAAAATCCAACATCCAACAAGAGTTGATTTTTTATCTAATATGACATGCCCGAGTTATAGTCAGAATTCGGCACAATTAAAAAGACCGTCCCTGCTTTTCAGAGTTGATCCAGAGGCTATAAAAAGAAAAGTGGCATGGGAAAGGCGAGGACATAGACTTTAACATCTTTATGCGTTGTTGTCTTTAAAAAAACAAACATAAAACGCGCCGTCGCTCATCCTCCGCTCCGACGCTGAAAACAAGTACAAAGAGGGGCGCTGCAAAAAAAGACATAAGAAATAAAACAAGCGGCGCGCGGCGGAAAGACATAAAATAATAGTAGCGTTCCAATTTACGCATTCGCACATAAATGGATCATAATGGAGAATTTTCCAGCCATGGTGCTGTCTTGACAATGAACATTGTGAAACTAGGTTCCTTTTGAATTTACTCGGAGAGTTCCAATGAATTGGATGGATTTGGCAAACAGAATTGATATCCCTGATGTCAATTGCACACTTTCCACGAAAGAAATTGTTGATCAATTTGATCTGAAAATAGAAAATGTTGAGCCGCATGATGCAATCATCTCTTGGGATACGCTGCTATTGGCGGAGGACATGTTCAGAGCCGATCGTGATAATGTACTCCATGTATTACCTTTAAGGCCACTAAATATTTTTGGTTCAATAATAGAATTATCGAATCTATTTGAGTCATGCGTCCTTTTTGACCATCTCCTTGTTCCGACGAGGGACTTACACGTATTTAGGGCTGCTTATTCCAGAAATAGCCTTTTGAGACATCTGTTTGATGAAGGTATAATTCGCCTCATAAGCGTTGATAGTGTCATTCGTTCTTCGCTGCGTGGCGAATTGTTGTCCGTTCAAAGCGAAATGCTTAATAAACTCACGTCGCAGAATATTTCTCAGGACGATGCACTCCTAAGGTTTGCGACCACTGCACTTTATGATCCCTTCTTGTGGAATCAAATTCTATTTGGGATGGAAAAATATGGGTTTGATTGGATTGTCGAAGAACATCTGTCGAGCATTAGCTATGGTTGTGGTGGGGGTTGGTATGAATCCTTAATTAATAATACTATCCTTGTTTTCAGCATGGCCAAATTACTCAAGACGTCTATTCAAGGAACTGTTCTGCAATATCCGCTTCATAACTTGCTGCTTTGCGATCATGCCAATTACAAGTTGCCCGAGGCCTACAGGACGTTGAAATTGAAAGTACAGGCCGCCTCGTATGGAAATATTAATAATTTCCAGAATTTATCAATTCCCCCGATAACTAGCCTAGTTCTTTCGAAATCAAGAAATTCTTCTTCAATTGTGGCAAATCTAATTAAGTTGCGAAATAGATTCGCATCTTTTCGCAAACGTTTCAAAGAATATCAATATATACTCGATAATTCTAATGAATTTACCCCGGAACAATTGATAAAAAATCATGAAAAGTACTATGATTCATTCTTGAGTGACATCGAGAAGGTCGGGCCTAAGAGTAGCTCCGGATTTCACATGGTAGAACCAGTGTCTGTTACCTTGAGTTATGATGGCATCTTGCAGAAATTTAGCCTTTCCATTGGAATCATTAACGAGTTGATGAGGGACGGGATTAACTTCCTATCCGTGAAGCCAGCCAATGTCCGCCTACTAAATAACTTGTATAAAGCAGCATACCATTTGCCAAGGTCCAAAAATGTTTTTAAATATTTTTCTCTAGAATATGCATTTGATTATAAGTTTGTAAAATTCATAAAGAAATACAAGGAATACATATCAAAAATGGCTTCTAAAGGCAACCCAATACTTCCTTCTTGGTGATTGTTCTCTTTCTAATGGCGGTTGGCTGGTCAGTTTGCTTCCGCATTTCGCACCAGAGAAATAGCAAACGGGGGGAGCTCCAAGAAAAAGGCCTAAGAAAAGGGACGGCGGCGGCGGAAAGACACAAAATCATGGTAGCGTTCCAATTTACGTGCCCACAACACACGCATGCCGGGCGCCGTTCTTCGTGTAAAATCTTTTACCCGAATAAGGCCTTAGGCAAAGCCGCCCCAAATTGCCAGCGTTTGAAGGCTTCGTGTCTCCGCTTCACTCGCACTCCCCTATCGCTGGCAACTTCTGCATGGGGCTCACATTGTTTGCAATGGTTTGTCCCTAAACCGAAGATCGCGCGCAAGACAATAAGACAAAAGAGAAACAAATAACCATTCAAGACGAAACGTAATGATATGAACGGAATATTCTGTATATTCTAAAATGTTTTCAAGGAGGTTTTTCTATGATAGCGACATCGAAAGAGGCCGCGAAAGGCGCGAAACCCCCTTCCCAGCTCATCGACGAGAGGATTGTGGAACTTGGCGGCTGGAGAGGCGAGATGCTCGCCCGTATCCGCAAACTTATTAAGGAGGCAGACCCCGAAGTGTCCGAGGAGTGGAAATGGAGAGGAACCCCTGTGTGGTCGCACGGCGGGATGATCTGCACCGGCGAGACGTACAAAGATCATGTGAAGATTACTTTCGCGAAGGGAGCTTCATTGAAGGACCCTGACGGTCTGTTCACCCAGGATGGAACAGTAAGGCGCGCTATTGACTTTTACGAAGGCGACAAGCCGAATGAGAAGTCTCTGAAGGCCCTTATTCAGACCGCCGTTGCTTTAAATAAGTCCAGCCGCAAGACTTCCCGAGTGAGATAGGAGGAGAGAATACGCGGCACTTCACTTCAATTGACGAATATAGTGCAAGCGCCCGGTGAACCCACGACAGCAGGTCGAAAGATTATCTTAGATTTCTTCCGTTTTACCGCACCATTGGCACAAGCTCGCGCTTGATAAAACTCCCTGCCTCGAAAATCCGGATGTACGAACCGCGGGAAGGAAGAGCGTTTCTTACAGACAGGAAATAATATCCAGGAGCCTGCGTGCTATTCACGAGAGAAGCTATAAGCCTGCCTCTGAGATCGTAATATTTCAGGACAACGTGGCATTGCATTGGCAGGCCATATCGCACCATTCCGGAAGAGCCGGTGATGGAAAATGCGTGCGGCAGGGATGATGTGGGAGGCAAAACCCCACTGGCGGTTGTCGTGAAGTTCCGGATATCAGACCACGAGCTTGAACCTTCGGCATTCTTCGCTCTCACATGCCAGTAGTAGGTGGTACTTTTGGCAAAGCCGCTATCGGACTTCAGCGTATCGGTAATTGTAGAGTCCTTGTTAAATATGCCTGAGAACAAAGAATCAGTGGCAACTTGGAAATAATAACTCGTTGCCGTGCTGACCTTGTTCCAGACAAGCGTGAGTGAGATCGGTTGATCCACTGCCCCGTTGGCTGGTGAAACCAATGTCGGCGCGGAAGTTGTCATGAAGTTCCAGGCTATTGACCAAGCGCTCGGACCGGCCGCATTCACGGCGCGAACGCGCCAGTAGAAGAGGGTAAAAGGAGAAAGGCCGTAGATCGTGTCAAAGGTGGCGGTGATACTGCTGTCGTTTGTAGTTAAAGAAGAGAAATTCAAAGCGGTCGATACCTGCACCACATACGAAGCCGCTCTGGATGAAGCATTCCAGGATAGGATTGGATTGGTGAAGACGGCAAGGGCGCCGTTTGCCGGGGAGAATAAGACCGGAGAGTCGGGTGGTGTTGAAGCGGTTGTGAATCTCCAAATCTCCGACCAGGATCCTGTTCCCGCGCCATTGGATGCGTTTACGTGCCAGTAGTAAACCGTATTTATCGAAAGGCCGGAGGCCTGATAGTTCGTCCCCGTAATGCTGCTTTGATTGACAATCGTTGTTGAAAAATTCGAGTCCGTAGAAACCTGCACTGAATAGGAAGTGGCGGTCGCTACAATGTTCCAAGAGAGTGTGGGTGTCGTGCTGATAGCTACGGCATCGTTGGCGGGAGAGGACAGGGCGGGTGCCCCAGGGATACCTATCGTCGTGAATTTCCAGACCGACGACCATAGGCCCATGCCGCCGTAATTTCCCGCATTTACCCGCCAGTAATAAGGGGCATTGATTCCCAAGCCGCTTACGATCTGTGAGGTCGAGGTCACCTTGGCGTTGAAAATAAACGATGAAAAAAGCGAGTCGCTTGACAATTGCATGGTGTAAAACGTTGCGCCGCCAACGGTATTCCAAGTAAAACTCGTCGAACGAGGCTGGCTAACCGACTTGTCAAGAGGTGATATCAGAACCGGGGCAGGAAGCAGCGCAAGGCGGTAAATCGGATATATCATCACGTTTCCGGCAAACGGAGTGCTTATACCGGGATTGTTCGTGCCTGCAACCTGCGAGTCCAGCGCTATGGCACACAGGAAATTCTCTCCCATGATAAGAGAGTCGGTTGACCAGCTCCATGTCCATCCCACAGAATCGGTTCCGGCATCATGAGTAATAGACGCAAAATTCCAAGAATACTCGGCAGTGTTTCTATGCTGGAGCACACTGCTGATGCCGGTGTGCCCCGGACGCAGGCGGTTCACCCCTTTGCCGGTAAGGAAAGGACGAGCAAGATTCGTCGCGTTGTTGGGAAGGCTGTCAAAAAATGAATGAAGTTTTGTGTCGAATAACGGCGTTTCGTCGATTACCGTCACATCATTGCTACCGCTATTCGCCACATATACCCTGTTGGTCACAGGGTTTACCGCCACCGCATACGGACCTGACCCTGCGGCAACGGTCGTTGTGCTATTCGTGGCTCCGTCGATTACCGTCACAGTGTTGCTGCCGCTATCCGCCACATAAACTTTATTGGTTACGGGGTTTACCGCAATCCCAAGTGGATTCGCCCCTACGGCAACGGTCGTTGTGCTATTCGTGGCTCCGTCGATTACCGTCACATTGCTGCTGTTACTATTCGACACATATACCCTGTTGGTCACCGGGTTTACTGCTGCCGCCCAAGGACGAGTCCCTACGGGAACGGTCGTTGTACCATTTGTAACGCCGTCTATTACTGTCACGTTATTGTTCGACAAAGTTACCACATAAATTTTGTTGGTCACCGGGTTTACCGCAATCGTATTAGCATCCCCCGCTACGACACCGGTCGTCGTGCTGTCCGTGGCCCCGTCGATCACACTGCCATTCGACACATAAATCTTGTTGGTCACAGGGTTTACCGCAATCGAATAATGGTATGACCCTGTGGTAATCCACGTTCTGATGTCCGTGGCACCGTCAATTATCTCCACAGTACCGTAACTAATTCTAACCGCCACATATATCTTGTTGGTCACAGGGTTTACCGCAAGCCCATAAGTAGGATCTGGTCCTAGAGGAGTAAATACGGTTGTTATGATGCTGTTCGTGGCACCGTCAATTATCGACACACTGTTGTTTGAAGTATTCGTCACATATACCTTATTAGTCACAGGGTTTACCGCCACCGCAAAAGGAAGCCACCCTGTGGCAACAGTCGTTGTGCTGTTCGTGGCACCGTCGATCACCGTGACATTGTTGCTGCCCCTGTTTGCCACGTAGACCTTGTTGGTCACCGGGTTTACCGCTACCGCCCAAGGACGTGTCCCTACGGCGACAGTCGTTGTGCTGTTCGTAGCACCATCAATCACCGTCACATCATTACTTCCCGAATTCCCCACATAAACCTTGTTTGTTAAGGTATTCACCGCCACTGCCCCGGGATACGCCCCCATTGTCAATGTTGTTGTCCCTCCCGTTCCCCCGTCAATGACAGTGAGGTTATTGCTCCCGTAATTCGCCACATAAACTTTATTGCTAATGGTATTTACCGCCACAGCCGCAGGATTTGTTCCAACGGCGATTGTCGTTGTACTGTTCAGGCTATCGATCACCGTCACATTGCTGCTGTTATTATTCGTTACATAAATCTTGTTGGTCACCGGGTTTACAGCTACCGCTTCAGGCAATGTCCCTGCGGCCACGGTGGTTGTGTCGTTGGTAGCCCCGTCGATCACTGTCACATTGTTGCTGTTCTGGTTCGCCACGTAAATTTTGTTTGTCACTGTGTTCGCAGCAATCGAATAGGGAGTCGAATCGACGGTAACATTTGCAGTAGTGCTGGTCGCTCCGTTAATCACGGTCACGTTATTACTACCGGAATTAGCGACGTAGATTTTATTGGTTACCGGGTTCACGCAAAGCGCAATGGGGCCACTGCCGACCGGAATTGTGCTGGTCGTGTTCGAACTGCCGTTGATCGCGGTTACGCTCGCGCTGCCGTAGTTGGTGACATAGATCATGTCGGTCGCGGGGTTTACAGAAATAGCGCTTGGATTAGACTGCACGCTCACGGTTGTTGCTACCGTGTTCGTGGCGCCGTCAATGACCGAAACTGAAGAGCCGGCAAAGTTGGCCACATAGATTTTATTGGTAAGGGAGTTTACGGCAATTGCTCTTGGGTTGGAACCGACCGTAATGATGGAGGTCTGGTTTGCGGCAACGTCGATCACGGTCACGGTGCTGCTGCCGTAGTTGGCCACATAGGTCCTGTTGGTCACTGGGTTCACAGCAACAGCGAACGGGTTGGTACCCGCCGTAATTGTGTCGGTCACGAAATCGGCCCACACGCTGCCGCCAGCGAGAGCACTGGCGAATAGCGCGCAGGCAATCAGTTTCTTTCTATAAGGCATAATTATTCTTCTTTACTTATATAATTATAATATAATGCAAAATTCCGAAAAACACTAAAAATCTTCTGAATTCATTATTTACTTAATGGCGCTGTTTTCTTAATTCGCCCACGCTATAGAAAAATGACCCGTCCTATGCCACCTTCATATAGATGGTTCAGTTAATCAATCTTGACTGACGGATTATTTCCTTGCATTTTTCCAATTAATCGGTGTGAAGTCGGCGATTTTGTTTGCCGGGTATGACGCGACCCTCGGCAGGATATCGTAAAAATATAGGAAGCATATCAAAAGATTTCTCAGAAGCATCGTAAGTCATTGGACAGACTGGCAAAATGACCAACGATCCTCGCTTCCTAACGGTTACCGAGGTCATCGAAATCCATGACCGGGAAATTGCAGCCGCAGGTGGGTCATCTGGTGTTCGTGATTTAAAAGCCCGTGAATCCGCTTTGGGAGCTCCGCATGCTTCATTCAGTGGTACACCGATAGCATATATTTTTTTGGACAATTAAGAAGCGGAGGCTATATTATATAACGTACGGAAAAGACCGCACACATTATGTAATGCACTATCTCTTAAAAACATCCTTAACTATTCTTTATAAGGAGGTTTCTTTATGAGTAGAGCGCTGCCGCTTCTGGTATTGTGTACCTCATTATGTATCATAACGTGCAGTAAAATTGATAAACCGACCGGTCCCGAGAGTTTGCCCCCGATGACGTTTACCTATACGATTTCCGGCGACACATTGGTTTTCGGTGGAGGCCAAAGAATCGATACGTCCTATTTCTGCACTTCGGGCGACAGCCTGTTTACACAAATCGATACGGAACGCATGGGCCCGGATACAATGCTGATTGTCAACAACTCCCTGTTAGTATGGGATTATGACAGCATGACCCGTGTTGATACAGGAAGCGGAATCCAGGGGAAATGGATTTGGGCAACGGACACGTTACTTTACGGTTACCCCTATTACGGCGCTATCTTTCAAATCGGCCCAGGTACAATGACGATCAGCATTTCCGATGCTGATAAATTTATCATGCTTCCCTGGATTTTGAACCCTCAACCGGACATTTCCATCACAAAAACCTCTTTCTATACGGTCTTTTTAACAGGCAATATTACCGGAGAGGTCGTGACCATCACCTGGAACGCAGCAGGAGATGCAACCTATGCGAGCAACAATAAACTGCATGCCCAGCAAGTCGTTTATAAAAAGCCGACCAGTTGCCCCAATGACCTGCCGGCGTGGTGGGGCCAGTTTAGAGCCGCAAATACACCTATCGCGAAAAAGGCGGCAGCAGCGCGGTCAAACAATATTTTTCTTTTTAAAATGGAGAAATTTCTGAAAAATGCCGGCAGCTAATTATGGAGCGCCGGAACGCATCATAAAAAAAAGACAGGAACCGTTTTGTAATAAAGGAGTTAACCTATGATGACCAGACTCTGCCGCAGAACCGTATTTGGCATTCTGAAGTTGTCGAGTGTTCTGATCGGCGTACTGCTTGGAATTTTCTTCGGTTGCAGTTGCGGAAACGGACCATTAGAATACGGACCAATGCCGGTTGAATACGGAATGCCGTATGCCGATTTCAAGGTCATTGGTACGGTGCGGTCCGCTGATTCGAGCCTGCCGGTCAAGGGACTGTCCGTTTCCCTCAGGGATTCCATGAATGCCTCGCGAATTATCGATTCGGCCAGGACCGATTCTCTCGGCAGGTATTTGCTGGAATTCTCAGGGTTTGCCTTTGGAAATATCTGGACATTGAGCGTTAAAGACATGGATTCCAGCGCAAACGGTTCGTTTGCGGAAAAAGACACGGTCATATCCCAACCGCCTTTGCAGGGAGGCGACGGCCATTGGTACGAAGGGCACGGCGAAGAAACCGTTGATGTGAATGTTACCAGAAGCAATTAACATTGTGGGCCGGACAGGAATAAAAACACGGGCAGGGCTGGAAATCTTCCGCGTCTATCGCGCCATCCAGACCCGGATGCATGAGCTCAATTACCTGTTCTGGGAGTGCACGCTCAGGTGCAATCTCAATTGCCTTCATTGCGGTTCAGACTGCAGGAGCGGTTCGCATACGCCCGACATGCCGATAGCGGACTTCCTGAAAGTCCTCGACAGGGTCTCCCGGGAGTATAATCCCAACAAAGTCATGATCGCGATAACCGGCGGCGAGCCCCTGGTCCGAAACGACCTTGAGGAGTGCGGACAAAAGATTTATGAACGGGGCTTCCCCTGGGGAATCGTGTCGAACGGGTATGCCTTGACCAATGACCGGCTGTCTGCATTATGCGGGTCAGGCCTGCGTTCCATCACGATAAGCCTTGACGGACTGCAGAAATCCCACAATTGGCTGCGGGGAAATGAAAAATCATTTCAAAAGGCCATACAGGCCATACGATTATGTGCGGCGCATAACGAATTAGCGTTTGATGTCGTCACCTGCGTGCATCGAAGGAACATTTCGGAGCTTGGCAGAATAAAAGATATTCTTAGAGAGGCAGGCGTTAAAAAATGGCGTCTCTTTACGATATTTCCCAAAGGACGGGCCAGGCAGATTGAAGATTTTGCGCTTTCGAATTGCGAATTCAGACAACTGCTGGATTTTATCGCAGATTGCCGCAGCGGCAAAGCAATTGAAGCAAGCTACGGCTGCGAAGGGTTCCTCGGAGAGTATGAAGGAAAGGTCAGGGACGGCTTCTTTTTCTGCCGTGCCGGGATAACCGTTGCGTCCGTGCTTGCGGACGGCGGCATTTCCGCCTGCCCCAGCCTGCGGGGGGATTTTATCCAGGGGAATATTTACAAAGACGATTTTATCGATTGCTGGAACACCCGCTACGAAAAAATGAGGCATCGGGCCTGGGCAAAAACGTCACGATGCTCGACCTGTAACGTTTTTAAATACTGCGGCGGGAACGGGCTTCATCTGAGGGACGGGCAGGAAAGCAGGCTGCTGATCTGTCATTATGAGAAGCTCGTACAACAGAATTGATCCATGGACCTGCCTACGGCAGGTTTGTCCAACGCATTCATCCCCGCGCTTACGCCCGAGGTCTTCTGCGTAGGCGGACAAAAAATTCCTGCACCGGTTCGATGCGGGAATTTTTAAAAACCAGCGCGCTTTAAACCCACGCCATCTATCGGACTATGGTAAGCCTTTTTGTAACAGAACTATTCCCTGCCTTGAATTCAAGCACGTAATTGCCGGAAGAAATACCCGTGGCCTGCAATTTCACCTCATGATTTCCGGCCGACTGGACGGATTTGACAAGATCTGCCACGCGTTTGCCCTGCATAGTGTAAAGGCGTAAAGAGACATACGATGTTTTGGGGAGCGTATAATTGACGGCGCCGGCCTTTATTGTCAGGCTGCCGTTAACAGTAATTTTGTCTTCTTTGGAAGGCCCGGCTGCCGTTGGAAAGGTCACGGACCTGGCGCCTGCCACAAGCGTATCGGCAATCGTCTTAAAGGCCCAGGAAGGCGGATTTGTAGTTCTGTTAAGTATGCCGAAGCCGTTGCCCGTAAGACCGCCGTCATCCCACCATACCGGCGCCATCGCGTGGGCCCGGCATTGCTGGGAATAATAGTATGCATGTTTACACCTCGACGCTAAAACAGCTGAAGCCGGGGAGGCCCATTCGCCTACGACGGCGACCCCGCCTTTTGTGGCCACCATTGTCCTTTCCCCGTCGAGCTGGCTCATCACGTTTGCCGAATCGCCACTGCCGGCGTTTCCCCACGTTGTTCTCATACCAGAAGTACCCGGCAAGCAGAAGTTCTGGGGATAATAGGTGTGAATCGAGACAAGGATATTGGAGTCGACCATAGGTATTGTGCCTACGGAGACGGCTATCGGAGAGGCGGAAATACCCTGCAGCATGATCATCCTGGCGGCATTGTTTCCGCCGGTCGCCCTGATTGCGTTGACGGCTGCCAGTTGATAGGTATCAAGCACGGCGCGGGTCGCCGGTGATCCACCCGTATATGGATTTGGATCCCCTGTATTGGGTTCGTTGAATATTTCAAAAACCACATAATCGCCGTAGTTCCTGAAGGCATTGGCGATCTGCGTCCACAGCGCCACGACCTCCGCCTTGATCTGGGCTATAGACGGGTTTGACGTCGCGGTCGCGGCAAGGCTGGCCCAATCATCGTGGTGCGTGTTGACAATGACATACATGCTGTCATTGAGGGCGTAGTTTGCAATGGCCGCCACCCTGTGCAGCCATGCGGTATCAATGGTATAGCCGGGGCCGGCGCCGAAATGGCAAGACGAAGCGCCGATGGCGCCGGTGCACCACGTCACGGGAAGCCTCATTGTTTTAAATCCCTCTTTTGCCACCACATCAATCATTGCCTGGGTCGTCACCGGATTTCCCCACCCGGTTTCTCCGGGGCTGGCATCCATGGTATTGCCAAGGTTCCAGCCGACGAACATGTCCTTAACAAACTGGCTTTTCGTCAAACCGCGCATGGGGCTGAATGCGACGCTTGCATAGAGATTATAACTGCCGAACAGAATTAATGCGGCACAGAGTGTTTTGCTTCCTGAAAAAGTGCGTTTAATCATACTTACCTTCTTCGATGTCGTTTTCCGGCAATCGGTTCCATGCCCAATCGCTTAACCAATAGAAATTATTTCCTTTGTCGAAGCTTGTCAACGTTAATCGACAATCCGCGCGCCTTTTGTTAAAAAAATTATAATACTAACCCGGATTATTCATAAGTTTTGCTGAAAACTTGACCTCAAGGCAATTAAGACGCGTTCCAGCCGTTCCCACGACCAGACTCCGGCAAATCACGATACCCCTACCGCCGCACACAACGGAACCCGTTGTAGTTGAGCCTGTTGACTGGGGCGCCGCCGAACCGGGCCGCGGAACACAGGTCGAGGACATTGAAATTCCACGAGCCCCCACGCAACACGCGGTAAGTTCCGGTAGACGGACCCGTGGGATCGGTCTGGCTACCGCTGCTGTAACTCCCGTACCAGTCGTTGCACCACTCCCACACATTCCCGCTCATGTCGTACAATCCCCACGCGTTCGGCTTCTTCGTCGCTACCGGCTGCGTACCAGTCGGTGAATTATAAAAACACACCGCACTGCTTTCGATTGCAAGCGTATCGGCAGAAGTAGTCTGCGGGTAATTCTTGCCCCAATAATAATCCGTCGTGCTCCCGGCTCTGCAAGCGTATTCCCACTCCGCTTCGGTCGGCAGGCGGTAGCCGTTCTTCGTAAAATCATTTGCAAGCCCACCCAAAGCCGTACAACCGTTCCCTGGTGTAACTGTAACTGATGTATACGAATATACAGTGTCAAGGCTGTCCCTTTTGCTCCGCTTGTTGCAGTATAACACTGCGTCAAACCATGTTACCGTTTCTACCGGCCGCAGCGAATCACCAGTGAAATAAGACGGATTTACAAGCATAAGCGCCTGATAATCCACCTGCGTCACCTCGGTTGTGTCCATGTAAAACGCCGAAACCGTCACGCTGTGAACAGGTTGCTCGTTGTTTGTATAACCCGGACCGCCCAAATCAGGGTTGGGCTGTCCCATCTGAAACGTCCTGCCGAGAATGCTGACCATGCCCGCAGGCGTGGGATTATTCTTGTCCGGTTCGGTCGGTTTACTCTTACTGCATCCCCCGAACAGCAAAACCACAGGGACCATGCAGGCTATCATCAATATACGCATAGGAAAACTTCCTTGAAAAAGATTTCGAGCGATTAGAAACCGACGATCACACCAGTTTGTCTTTAATCAGTAAAATTATATTCCCCTTTTGCATTGTCAAATAAATCGGGAAGAATCGAACGGGGAAGATCGGTTGGAAAGCATCATTAAAAACGGGTAAACTTTGCAAATCATGCATCAAGAGAATAATTTATGACCTCAGAAGCAAATTTGACGGCAATTTCATTTGACAAATAGGGGGAAAATGAAGGATTATGATGTGTAGAAGCAGGCAACTTGAGCGGGATTTCTATTTTTCAGGTTTAAATGAAGAATTCCAGTTATATTTTAATTGCACTGGGCATATTCAGCGGTAAATGGTTTCGTTTTTTGAAAAGAAAATTAGTTTTAGTAAATGGACATCGTCATGAAATACCTATTCACGCATGCATCGTTTTCGCTGGAAACAAAGGCGATGCTATTTTTTATTAAAATATTGTTGACTTTTAAAAAGAAACAGCTATATTACTGTTGTGTGGGCGCTCTTGTATAAAAGAGCGTCTATAGGGGGATAGAAACGATAATTCACTCCTGAAGGAGGTAGGTATATGTACCAGCGCGCAGTGTTCTGTCTTGCTGTTTTAATAGGTTTAACGGCAAACGCTCAAACGATTAATGTGAGGGGAAAAATTTCCACTCAGGGCGGTGCGAGGCCGCTGCCCAACGCCACTGTTACGCTTGTGGGCCAGACTTTAAACGGTAATAGCGATACTGGCGGCGCATATTCAATCAAGAGGACCACTGCGGTGAAAGCGCCGCTGTTGGTCCCTAAGACTGAAAACATTTCGTTTAATAACGGTACGCTTGAATTCTACCTGTCTCAGCAACAGTCCGTTAAAGTCGAAATTTTCGACATTAAAGGCACTCTGGTGAAAAAAGATTTCATTTCTATTGTTCCTGCGGGCGTGTTTCGTTATAATGTCGTGGGAAAACAATCTGCAACAAATGTCCTGGTCGTCCGAGCTTCTATCGGCGCGAACAGCCTGACATGCCGTTACCTTTCAGGAAACAGTGCAAACCTTCTACAAACATCATCCGCAAATGTCGTAGCAACAAACGGTAACCTGGCCATGCTGGCGGTTGTTTCGGATTCACTGAGGGCCACGGCCAACGGCCATACGCCGAAAACGGTCAAAATATCGTCTTATGATACCATTGTGAACATCATTCTCGACAGTGTTCCGGGTCAAAGCATCGGCTGCGGCAAGACATTGGGGTCCATCAATAAATCCGGGACATACACTATTACAAGCTCCGGAACGAACAGAACGTATATCATCGATATCCCAACCAACTACGATAAAAACAAACCCTACCGCTTGATATTCGGAATGCACTGCATGGGCGGCAGTGCCATAAAAGTTGCAGGCACCGATAACGGACAAGATCAAACTGCATATTATTACCATATTAAACCGTTAGCGACCGCCGACAGTATCCCTTGTATTTATGTCGCTCCACAGGGAAACTCGGATGGTACTTGGAATCCCTCAACAGACCTTATATTCTTTTCCGACATGCTGAAGCTTTTCAAAGACACTTTGTGCATCGATACCACGCGGGTTTTCAGCTGCGGTTTCAGTTTCGGTGCAATGTACACATACGCGCTTTCGTTAGCATACCCAAAGCAATTGCGGGCAGTTGCATGTTATGCTCCCGCTAATTATAATTTTAATCCTCAGCCAACCAACCAACATCTGCCTATTGGCTATTATCAAACCACGGGCACCGGCGATGGGACTTGTCCCTGGATTCACGATAGTACGGCCAAGCAGGGCGGGAAATATTGCCTGCTTGAACATATTCAGGACAACGGGGGTACTGTTCCATCTACTATCCCGCTTGCAACCACCGCCACGCACGTCTCCACCCAGTTCTCGGGGTGTAATGCTCGATATCCAGTGAGATTCAGTTCGTTCCAGGGTGTGCATCAGTGCAATGCAACGGATCCCGGATCAACAGTAGACTGGATACCGGTTGAGACCTGGACATTTTTAAAGCAGTTTTGATAACGGCAAGGCGGGACGGCTGTTTTTAACGCGCTGGCCGCCCTGATCAAGGATTAGAGTGTGACCATGACAAGCGATAAAGATTAAGTGAGGATTGTGTGCCAGGTTTAATTCAAGCCTCCGGTACGGAAGTACCGGGGGCTTATTTTTTTTAGTTTACTGCTTTTGGCAAGTATCTATACCATCGCTTGAAGAAAATATTAAACTATCCGGTAAATGTTTGGTTATAAAATATCGAGTACTATATCTATTCACGCCGGAAACAGGAAAAACAATTAAAGAATCATTAATTAATGACCATGTGCCTATAAAAGGGAAAACAAGTGGACCAGGATTTTCAGGAAGAGCAATTTTAAAACTATCGGCCTCCGATATTTTTATAGTATCATAAGTAATGGAATATGTCTTACATACGATACCTGTATCGTACAGTGTATCTACAGAATGATTTAAAGAGTCACTAATATTTGTAGGGAATATCCCATTATATATATATACTACAGTATGACTACCACCAACCCAAGTACCAATTATATCTCTCTTATTGGGTGAGGTAAGATTGCTGCTGCATTGCAGAGTTAGAATTACAAATAAAAGAATGCCGAAATTCATTAACATTCGATAATTCATAATGTCATTTCCTCTTTTTAACTCATCGGTAGGATTATTAACCAAGAAAAGGCATATAAATCCTTAATAAGTCTGAAAAGACTTATTAATTAGTTTACTGCTTTTGGCAAGTATCTATACCATCGCTTGAAGAAAATATTAAACTATCCGGTAAATGTTTGGTTATAAGATACCGGGTGCTAAATGCAGGACGAATACCGAAAACAGGATAAATAAATAAAGAATCATTATTTAACAACCACGTACCTGTTAAAGTTGGAGTATAACATCCCCCAGAAGGGCATGGACGTATCAAATTATCGCCACTTGTTATTTTTATAGAGTCATACGTAATAGAATATGTCTTATAATAGATAATTGTATGGTACGATGTATCTGCAACTGTATCTATATGATAATAGGGATGAGGTTGGTATAAAGAATCATAGTGTATAGAATCCTGAATTGCCCTATATATTACATACTGGGTATCAATTACAGTATGGATATCACTCCAAGCGCCAATCAGATCTTTATTTGGATTGATTTGATTATTTGGTGAAGTAGCATTGTTGCATTGCAGAGTTAGAATTACAAATAAAAGTATGCCGGCATTCATTAACATTCGATAATTCATAATAATTCCTCTTTTTTAATCTTGCCTGTTCCTCGTGCCTTATTGATAAATATAAGGACATTTTAACGTTTTCGCAGGAATATTTTAAAGTTTTTTAACCGGAATCCTCAATTTAAACCTGAAAAAGAGAAATCCCGCTCTACTGTAGTTTCTAATACTGATTTGCGTTCAAATTGATACTGTTTTTCAATCCCCCCGCCTTCGGCACCCCCCTTTGTAAGGGGGGCATGGGGGGATTTGTAACTTTCAATTTCACGTCAAGTATCATCTTGAATGCAATTTGGTATAACTAAATGCCATTGATTCTAAAAGAACCGAAAACCTCGGTTATCTTTTTGTCATAGGCATGGTCCGAATTGGAAACCGCCATTATCTGATACATCCTTTTTTTGACCAGATAGATCCGGGATTTCATGATCGTCTTCTGCGGTCCCTCGATTTTCAATTCACGTCCGGGGTTGCCTTTCATATCTATGAATGTCTCGCCCAGTAATTTCCCCTGTATGTCTCTGACGGCGCCGTCTCTTGATCCGTCAAGCATTGCCCTGGGGTCAGCCGCCGCAATAAAAGAATCCGGGAAATCGGAATAGGCAACGGTGAAGTCCTGGTGCTTCGCCTTTGCAGTATAGAAACAGGTCTCAATGGGCCCGAGTTTCGTATTGACCGCCTGCTTAAGTTCCTGAACATCGCCGGGGAGCATGACGGTAAACGATTTGTCCGGTGCGGTGAACTCCTTTAATCCGGCGAAATCCCTCTGCATAAATCCGGTCGTGAGTTGCCCGACAACGACCGCGGCCGTTATCGCCCCGATCATGGTCGCGGTTATTTTTGACTTTTTTGATGTTGCTCCGGTCGCGGATCCGGCAGGGAAAGCGCCTTCTTTGGCTTTTCCCCCATTTGTTTCAAATGAGTACCTGCATGAAGTGTCGCAGAATGGTTTTTCACCGCCGCGAAGCACCGGGTTTCCGGGTACTTCCCTGCCGCAGTAGGAACATCTGGCCATTACGTCCTCCGGTCATAGAAACTATTTCCTTTGTCGAAGTTGGTACAACTGAAAACTGAGATAATTATTATATTTTAGAAAGCGGATGACCTTTTCCATTGCGATACACATACCATCTTCCGGATAAAAGAGGATGCATCATGATGAGTGCTTTGACGCAAAAACAAGATGCAATTTACCGTCTCCTGCAGGAGCACCTTGATAAACAGGCGGTCGGATTTCCGGCAGCCGGGTCAGGCGAAGATATCCGGTTTCTCACAATGCTGTTTACGCCGGATGAAGCCAAAGTCGCGCTCAGGCTTTCCTATCAGCCTACGCCGCAGAATCGCGTTGTTGCGGACGCGGCCGCTGACGCAGAAAAATCCGAAGACCAGACCATTGCGCTCCTCGAAAGCGCTTTCCAGAAGGGCGCCATAGGGTGGAAGCTCAAAAACGGCGTGCCGCACTGGCATCTCGTGCCGGTAGTCATCGGCATGTATGAAGCGCAGGACGGCAATCCATCGCGCGAATTCCTGGCCGCTGCCAGACCGTACATGCGGACCATGCAATACGGAAAAGCATTTTCATCTGTCAAACCTTCCCAGATGCGTACCATCCCGATCAGGAAAAGCGTCACGGTCGAACATCACATTGCGACCTATGATGAAATCCGCTCCCTGGTAAAAGCCTCCAAGGGACCGTTCGTCATTATCAAGTGCATCTGCCGCGAAGTGCAGCGGGTCCAGGGGAAACCCTGCAAACAGACTTCCCGCCTCGAAACGTGTTTGGGCATGGGCGATATGGCCTCCATGTCGCTTCGGCGAAACCACGGCCATAAAATTTCCGCAGACGAAGCGCTTTCGATTCTCCGGCAGAACGAAGACGACGGGCTCGTGCTGCAGCCTGCCAACGCACAAAATACGGAATTCGTGTGCTCCTGCTGCGGCTGCTGCTGCGGAATGCTGGGGTTCCAGAAAGCGCTGCCCAACCCCATGGACTTCTGGACCAGTAACTTTTACGCGAGCGTTAAAACCGAATCCTGCACCCGCTGCGGCGTTTGCGTCAAGCGCTGCCAGGTCAATGCGGTAGCGCTGAGCGGCCCTTCCGGTACGGCAGCCATAAGCCGGAGTAAATGCATCGGCTGCGGACTGTGCGTCGTCACCTGCCCGAAAAAAGCGATCTCTCTTATCAAGAAACCTCAGGAGACCGTTCCGCCAAAGGATGAAGAGGAACTGTACGACACGATCAAGGCGAACAGAAAGGGCGGGTAATACTACTCGTCTGTGGTCAATAAATTACCATATCAGCTCCGGCATCAATTAAAACACCCGCACAGAACCTGAACCAGTACCCGTAGATAGAAAAGCTGTCCCCGCGTTGCATTTCCATGACCGTGGTGTCCTGATTCATGTACGAATATATGTTGGCCACGTGCGCCAATGAAAAATCCGCAGGTATCTTACTGTGGTTGGTATCGGCGGTGTCAGCCTGTATTGCCTGTATCGTATTTAAATATCCGACGATGGCAGTTTTATTCAGGTCTCCGCTCATCGTAGCGATAATGGTCAGCGTATCTATCTTGAAAACAGTCTTTTCCACGGTATGAAAATAGACGGACGACGAATACCAATTGATAACAAACACCATTTCCGAATCCGGCAGTCCGTATGCGGAATATGCAAACCAGTATCTGTTATAAAACTCCAGGCTTTGATACGAAATCTTATCCGTGTCGGTATACACCGAATCGAATGTTACGTGTCCGGTATAATCATTTTCCCCGGTTACCGGCGCAACCATCCCGTAATGAACCGTTGGTCCGGCCCAGATGCTGTCGATGTTCCGCTGGGAGAAATGATGGGCGATAAAGGTAATGTCGGCACGGTCCTGTGCCGAGAGGTCGGTGCCCGGAACGGTATTTTCTTTTACGGGATTACTGCAGGAAAAGCAGCCGAAACACGCGCACACCACGAGGAGCCATTTTGTTTTCATACCGTCCCTTTCCGCCGCATGGCGTTCTGGTTTCCTTAGATACAATTAATAATATAAGGAGATTTTCCCGGTTTCGCAGGAATAAATGAAAATATTTGGTACCAAATAAAAACTACGCTAATCAAACCTCCCGACAGGGAGGCTTGACTATTTTAGTCTATAGTTTGTACCAGGGCAGGTAAAAAAAAACACATGCCGGCAAGCTTGTCTACTGGAGGGGGGAGGAAGGTAGACCAACTGCGCCGGCATGTGATTTAAATCGTCTTTTTCACACGCTAACAATATTGACTACGTTCTTAATAACAGAATATTGTGGTAGATCGATGTTTTTTTTGGGGGGGTCAGTGAGAAAGCCTGGCACTTGCAAGCCGGTTGAGGCTTACCCCTGATTCTGCCGCTTCCAAAGTAAGCCGCCGGTGTACCTCTGGCGGTACACGAACAATGAACTTTCCGCTATAACGCTTTGATGTCACCGGAGCCGGGACAGGTTCACCATTCTTCTTCATGTCCAGAACAACGCCCCTCACCACTTCTCGAATTCCATGCAGCGCTTCTTCCGGGGAAGCGGCAAGCCAGCTAATGCTTGGAAATTCGGCACAAAGCCCG
Organism: Chitinispirillaceae bacterium; assembly: GCA_049514575.1. Lineage (GTDB taxonomy): Bacteria > Fibrobacterota > Chitinivibrionia > Chitinivibrionales > Chitinispirillaceae > BOG-1184. The sequence goes on from JBEKUX010000015.1 coordinate 27,478, forward strand.
ACATACTCTTTGTCCTCTTCGGACCAGATGACACGGTATGAGTAATGGTCATTGTGGAGTGTTTTCATTGTGCAGCCTCTCAATCGCTTGTAAGACCTGTTTTACCTGATATGTTTTTGCCTTGCCTTTATCGTATAGTAATTACGTGCAAGATAGTATCACTATTGATACCACTAATATACCGCATTTGAAATCAGAAATCAAGTATTAATACGCGCCGCTTCCCTATCACGATTTTTCCAGCACATCCGCCACCTGTTCGGCAAGCCCTAAATAATCTCTATGGACCATTTTGGAAGGTTCAGAACACTTATACTCAGCTAAACAAAGGGGATTTTAACGCGGATAAAACTTAAAAAGGACGCGGATTAATTACCTGCATAATGGAACCAGGTTATAAAAAAGAAAAGGATTTTCAGGTGTTCTTTCTCAAAGCAATCGCCGTCATACATTATAAAAAACGTTTAATAAATTCCTTCCATTGATTGCATCGCCAACAAATACACTATAACGGTTACCGCTGTTCCTATTCCGCAGCCGAGTGTCGCCCATTTCGCGTTTTTCCAGCGGGCCGCGGATTTATAGGCTTCTGTATAACCGAAAATGTAGCTGGTTGATTTTCCTAAAAGCGCGGACTCCGGAGGTTCAGGCGGCACCATAAAGGACAGAATGATCCCTATTCCTCCGGCGCCATAGCAGCAGATCCCGGGAAGACCCGCCAGTATCCATGCTTTTTTCCCTTCGGCATCCAGCTTTCCGTTCCTTTTACCGGCTAAATACTGGTCTGCATCCGACAATTGCGCGGCCGGTTGCGCCGCCGCCGCCGGAATTCCTGCGGCGGTAACAGCGGAATTTTGAGGCGGCGGCATCTGCTGGGCAGGCCGATAGAGCGGGGGCTTGGGAGCCGCCTGTTGAGTATCGGGCCGGGCGACCTGCCCGGTTTGCTTCCCCGGCGCTGCAAGTTCCGACTTATGACCGGCGCTGTCGAGGTCCGGTGCGCGTCCCGTAGCGATGGAATCAAGATCAGCGGCACGGGGACCAGCCGCGGTATCGGCCACGGTACCTGCCGCGCCCGCCAGGCTCACCGCGCATAACCCGATACATAGTACCCGCAGCAGATTTTTCATACCGTCAACGCTCCTCAGAGCGATCCCATTACGCCTATTGTAAAGCGTAGTCCCCTGTCCCAGTTCTTATTGAACACGCTGATGCCGCTTAATTCAGGGACGAATTTGAGCTTGTTGTTGCGGAAAAGAATGACGCCGGCCTTCAGCCCGACTGCGATCCCGTTTGAATTCCGTTCCGCATCGTCCACCATCTTCTGGACCGCCGGGTCGTAGGAGTAGTCCATGTTCGAACTCGCGGCATTAACGATTGCCACGCCTATTTCACCGCCGATATAGGGACAGAAGTCGCCCTTGCCGAACAGGTAATCGCCGGCCAGGTTGAAATAAACGTCACGCGTGCCGTCCAACCCGATACCTGCTTCGAGTATCATGAAATTGACATCATACGCTACGCCGAATTCCCCGGAAAAACAACTGCCCGAGGTGTACGACTTATTGTAAATAGGGTTATAATTGGTGTCATAACTATAGCTGGAGTTTATTGTCATGACCCGGAAGCCGTTGCCGTACGGGTAGAGCATGCCGGTCCGCGCATAGAGATTGAATGAGGCCTCCTTGCGGCGCGTCTGCTGCGTTTCCTTTACCATGATCGTTTCGCTTGTTCCGGTTTTACCGAACTTTTCCTGGGTGACGACACAGGCTGCAAGCCGTTTCACCAGCGCTTCCGGATCTTCTGCGACCGGAACCGCGACCCGCTCCTGGTACAGCACATTGCCCCCGGCGTCCCACTTGATCAGGTAAAAAAACACGGTATTATCGATCTGGCTCACCTTCCCGGTGAGGCCCACGGCGGTCTGGGTCAGATCGAGCGCTTCCTTTCTCGCCTTGGCGTCGGATTCGAGATCAGGGCCGTTCTCAGGACGTTCCACCAGCTTGACGTTTACGTTCCCCTGAACCTGGATCTCCTGCCGCATGAGATCGACCAGCACAAACATTTTTGCCTGATCGTAGTAGTAATTGATCGGACGCACAAAGAGCCAGGTGTCCCTGGCATGCAGCGTGCAGACAAGACCTGCCAGAAGAACGATTGATGCATATTTTTTCATGGTCGTCTCCTTTTCCTGATATAAAAGACACACCACACCGGCCACATCGCCCATTTTTTTACATGGGAACCGTCAGGAAACAAAATATACTAAGACAAAAGGAAAAATGCCTGTTTTTTTTGCACGAAGCTTTGCTTTTTTACCGGCAAGCGCAACGAAACCCGGATCTATCAATTAAGCAGCTTTTCTCGATCTGATATCAAGAAGATCAATCATTGAGAAATATTACGGATCATTATTTCTTTTATTGATCTCGACCCGTCCTCTCTGTTTGCATACCGGAACGACATTAAAAGGACAGCGCCAATGGCAAGTAATGACATATCATTTGATTTCCCTTTCAGAAACAGTTAATTTTATTGATTATTTCTTTTATATACCACGGAGGAGTCGTAATGTCCTACTGCAGCAATTGCGGGACCCATATCGCCGGGGACGACAAGTTCTGTTTCAAATGCGGAACGCCGGCGAAGCGGCCGTCGCTCGCCGACATGGCATCTGACCCTAAAAACCTGTTTATCCTTGTCTGCAGCGTTGTCTGTATTGTTTTATTTCTGCTGTTTCTGTCCGCCTCGCGTTCCGCGCTGCATAAACAGGATGCGCACCGGCCCACGGGCAACCAGGACTCGGTCCAACTTGCGAACATGCAGGACTCAACCCGGCTGGCAGGCATTCTGGATTCGTTCAAGCTGCTGAAAAAACAGGCCATGGCCAGATATGCAGCCGGCTACCCTTTTCAACCGCAGGCCCCGGACAGCACGCAGAAACCGGTTGACATCAACCGTGACTTCGAGAAAAACCTTAAAAACACCGAATACATGCTTGATGATTATCCGTTCACGCTTACCGACGGTTCGGGCGCGGACGGATGGCGTATAGAGAAAATTTATTCCGGAGACATCAACGGCGACGGCGTCAACGACGCAGTCGTACAGCTGGTCCATAATAACAAATATTACGTGATTTATTTCATGCTTAACGATACGCATAATATTCCCCTGCCCATCGGTTCTTTTGACATTACCGAAACCGGCGAGGTCATAACGAACGTCGTTTTCAACAAGTTCGCCTATGACCGGTCACGGACCATTACCCGTATCAATACGCTCAAAGTCGGACTCGACGACCTGCTTGATCATCCGACCAAGAACCATTCCTATTACTGGGCCTATGTAAACGATTCGCTGCTGATGGTAAAAGAATAGCGATATTGTACCGACGGTTTTCCGAACCGAGGATCGTAACCCCTGAGGAGCATCATCCATGAAGCCGATCCGCAAAGTCCTGTTCGTATCGGGCCTTGCCTGTCTCGTTCTGGCCGGCTGCGCCAAATCGCCGACAAAGCCCGACAGTTTCGACACGCTGAACAAAAACGCCACCGACCTTGCGGCGACCCTGCAGAACGAGGTCGCCTCTTTCCGGGGCAAGAGCTTCATCAGGAACGTTAAACTGGCGGTCTATACAAAAAGTCAATATGCCGCCATGATCAGCCAGACAATGGCGGTCCCTGCGGGCCGGAGGGACATTAACAACAGGATATTCAGGTGCGAAGGGCTGCTGCGCGCGAACGAGGATTTTTACGCGGATTACGACTCGCTCCTGGCCAACCAGGTGGGCGGGTTTTACAAGAGCGGTTCGGATTCCGTGTTCCTTGTGGTGGAAAACGGGGCGACCGAACTGACCTACGGCGATTCCGTGGCGTTGTTCCATGAATTCGTGCACGCATTGCAGGACCAGTACCACAACCTCGGGCACCTCGATTCGGCGGCGGCAATGGCCTCATCGGACCGGTCATTTGCGCTGGAATACGTTGTTGAAGGCGAAGCCGAACTTTTCACCATGTATTATTCATACAAGCTCTACTTCGGATATTATCCATCCTCGTCCGACCCGGTCATGTATCAGTTCTACCTGGATTCGGCCTACACCAACGCGTACCTCGACTCGCTGCATTCGTCCGGCCAGCCGCTGTTGAGTTATCAGCCGGACTTATGGGCATATTATTCATACGGCCCGATGTTCATCAACGCGGTGGTGGGGGGAATGAACTGGTCGATAATTGACAACGTGATATTCGCGGCGCTGCCCGTAATGACCTCTGAAATCATGCACCCGCAGACCTATATCAGCAAAAGCGAGCACACGCTGAACATCAGCGCTTTTATCAAAAAGCTTGACTCCACGCAGGTGCTTTACGATGTGGACGAGCTGGGAGAGATGCTGACGTGCGTCATGCTGCGGGAGTGGAACTTCGGCAACTATGCCTCGATTGCGAACGGGATACTGGCGGACCAGGCGATCGTCTTCAGCGATTCGCTGACCGATTCCCTGCGGCTCATCTGGTACACGCTGTGGACGGACCAGCCGACAGGCGCCGCGTTCTTGACCGGGTACGCTTCCCTTGTCCAGAGCAAGCTGAACATCACCCTGCCCGCACCGTCGGTCCAGGGCACGAAGACCGTCTATGATGATACGGTCCATTGCGTGTATGCGGAGCAGGACTCCAGTTATGCGTTTGTAATGGAACACTATGAACCGGCGAACCGGGACTCCTGGATCGCCCAGCTGCGGTCCGTGACGTCGTCGGTCTCCGTTGCCAAGCGGGCGGCGTCCGCCGGCAGGCATTATCCCTGCGTGAAAAAACGACGGACAAAGCCCGGCGTCCGCCTGTAACGCCCCCGGCTGCTCCAAAAAAAACAGAGCGGAAACCTGCGGCGCCGCTTTCAATACCCTGTTGTAAAGCCCGGCCGCGGTTCCCGCTCCGTGTATTTAACTCACCCCTTGATCCCCCTAAAGGCCTTATTAGGAATAACTGCGTTATTCATAAGAACGGCTCTCTTTTAAGAGAGGGGAAACCCAAAGGGAGAGGTGAGTTGTATTCTTATCCTAAATGCTCCAGCACCTTGTCGCGGATCTCGTTGAACACGAACGGTTTCCGTATAACGTCGTGGATCCCGTCGAACCTCAGCATTTCCGGCTCAAGGGCGCCTTTCCAGCTTGTCGTGAGGAAAAATTTCGTGGCCGGACCGCCGTTCTCCTTCACCCATCGGGCCACTCCTCTGCCGCCGAACCGATCAAGGCAGAGCGACGCAAAAATCGCGTCGTACTTGAAACAACGCACCTGCTCCATCGCGCTCTCCGCGGTCGCCGCGGCCGCCACCTCGCAGCCGAGCCTGGACAGGCACCGGGTCAATTCCTCGCGCAGCGCCGGATCGCCATCAACCACTAACACATTAAACGCTTCTTTCATACGTGTACCTATCAATGAAGCTATTCTAATGCCAGAAAAGAATTTTTGTTACCTGTTTGATAAATAAGGGACATGGGACTTGCATGGCGATAAAGGCGCAGACGGTAAAAAGGCTTGGTTGCGGTAAATTTTGCCGAAACAGGTCAAATCTCGTTGATCCAGAGCGGTTTGAACTGGTGAAGATGGTCGCGGTTGAAATACTGGATGATGATGCATTCGGTGCGCCTGCCCGGCGCTATGTTGATGATGAAACGGTCTATGAAGCGGCGGACCAGATACAGGCCGCGGCCGTGCTCTTCGAGATCCCTGCCGGACGGATCGTCTTTGTCAAGCCAGCGGAGCGCGTCCACCTTCTTGAGGTTGCCCTTCGGGTCCTCGACCGCCACCCCGATTCTCTCCGCGTCGCACGCCCAGGTGACCGTGATCGCGTTCTCCGCGTCTATGACGGTATCGGCCTGCCACTCCTCGCGCGAAATGCCGGCGGAGTGCAGCGCGCCGTGGAACACCGCGTTGGCGATCAGCTCGTCCACGGCCATGTGCAGGTACGGGTCGGGGCGTCCCGCGCACTCCTGCACGATCAGGGAGCAGACCGCTTCGGAACGCGCGTAGGATTCGATCACCGCGCGCTTAAGCTTCTGTCCGGGGAAGTAGCGTTCGAGCCCGAAAATATCACCTGTCAAGAGCGACCCGACCGACTGGCCGACCTCCCTGAGATTGAAGTCCGGCCCTTTGACCAATATGTTGCCGATGTTGTGCCGCCGGATCAGGGAGAGGTATTCGTCGACGTTGTAGCCGGTCATGAGCACGTGCCTGATGCCGGGGTACCGTTCCCTGATGATCCGGAACAGCTCAATGCCGTCCATGACCGGCATGCGGATGTCGGAGATGACGATCGACGGGACCTCCTCCTCGATGCGCGCAAGCGCCTCGCCGCCGTGCGCCGCCTGGCCGGTGCGGTAGCCGAGGCCGCTGAAAAAGTCGGCCAGGACTTTGCAGACCGCAGGTTCGTCATCCACGATAAGGACCGAATAGCGCTCCTGCCGGTGTCCGGTGATGACCATGATCGGAAAATAAATTACCCCGCTCCAAGACACGGGGTATCTAACACTTGCCTCTCCTCTTTGTCCCCCTCTCCGCAAGCGGAGAGGGGGAAAGACGAAGTTCAGGGTGAGGCGAAAGCCGCGGCAAGCGGTTGTGTCGTTCGGAAATCAATGCGGAAAGAATGATTGGTATTTCGTAGGGGCGACCCGCTGGGTCGCCCGGCTGTAATTTCGGTTCTCCCCTACCTTACCGCCACAAACCTTATACTTGATTTCCGGCTTCCGTCGTTTGCGACAAGGATATACGAGCCATAGGAAAGATTGACCGGAACCGTGAACATCTCTGCGCCGCTCTGCACCCTTTTTCTCATTATCTCTTGGCCCGAAACAGAATACACCGCAAGGTCAACGGCCTTGCCGAGCATTGCGGAAGGCAGGGAAATGGTGAGAAGGTTATTGTGGGCCTGAACTGTTAAGACTGATGCAAGCAAAGGCGTTGTTTGCACCTGCCTGACTGCGGTAGTGGAAGAGGTGAGGATCGTGCCGTTATTCCCCACAGCGACAAATAGCCCGTTGCCATAAATAACGGAATTGAGATTTGAAGTAGCACCGGATACGTTGACGGTATCGGTTAAACCATCAAGAGAGGTATAGATTACGCCTCCATCGCCCACAGCGACAAACAGTCCGTTGCCATAGGTAACGGAAGTATACCAGATATTATAATGTGCAAACACCGATGTCGTATCCCATGTTATTCCATTTAAAGAGGTCGCTGAATGATCAGTGGGGGGACCACCGAACATTCCTCCGACGTCTTCTCCACCGACAGCAATCCATCTGCCATTTCCATAGGTAACGGAAGTAAAATATTCAGATTCCTGGTTAATATTAACTATCGGGGTGGTCCAGCATTTAGTCCAATTTTTACAGTCAGATGAGGCAAAAATATCGCACATAAAAAAAACATTATAATGTATCGGATCAGAATAATAAGGGTATGGTGTCAAAACGATATAAAGTCCGTTGCTATAGGTAAGGTAGGCCAAACTATTACCATAGGCCAGACCGGTGGTCGTGTCCCTGGACCATGTTATACCGTTCGATGAAATTCTCATACTTTCAGAGTCAGAAATGCCTTTATACCAACGCTCGCCTCCCGCCACATACAGTCCATTGCCATAGGTAAGGGAAACAAGATTATTGCTTGTGCCCGATACACGGTTCATCCAGCTAACGCCGTTGGCAGAAGTCAGAATTCTGCCGCTGCCACCACCGCTATCACCAACGGTAACATACAGGCCATTACCATAGGTCACAGACCAAAGGCGTGTGGTTATTCCTGATGTTCGGCTGGTCCATACCAAACCATCCGGTGAGGTAAGAATCGTGCCGGCATCACCCACCGCCACATACTGGCCGTTGCCATAAGTGATGGACTGGAGATTATTGCTCGTTGGAACCGGACTCACCACCGTCCATTGCAATTGCGCGTTCGCGCTCCCCGGCCCCACAACCGCATACGCAATCACCGCGAGAATGCCCAGAAGTTTAAGATGGCTTTTCATATCACAACCCCCTGATGATGGAGATATTATTATCTTACAGCCACAAACCTTATGCTTGCCTTCCGGCTGCCGTCGTTTGCAACCAGGATATACGAGCCATAGGAGAAACTGACGGGAACAGTGAACCTTTCCGCGCCGCTGTTCACCCTTGTTCTCATTATCTCCCGGCCAGAAACCGAATACACCGCAATGTCTACGGCTTTACCGAGCATTGCGGAGGGTAAAGAAATGGTGAGGAGGGAATTGCGGGATTGGACGGTTAAGACCGACGCGAGCAAAGGCGTTGTTTGCACCTGCTTGACTGCTGTAGTGGAAGAAATGAGGATCGTGCCGTTATTTCCCACAGCGACAAACAGCCCGTTGCCATAGGTAACGGAGCTGAGATTAGAAGTTGTACCTGATACGTTGACGGTATCGGTTAAGCCATCGGGAGAGGTATGAATTGCGCCTCCTCCGCCCACAGCTACATACTCTCCGTTGCCATAGGTAACGGAATTAGGTAACGTATTTTCAAACGCCGATCCTGAATCCCATGTTATGCCATCTAAAGAAGTCGCCGAATGATTTGCGGCGTACATTCCCGTACCAACAGCGACCCACTTGCCCCTTCCATAGGTAACGGAAGTGAGTAATTCGGATTCATGCCCATATAGAGATATCGGGGTAGTCCAGCATACAGTCCAATTTTTGCAGTCAGATGAGGTAACGATATCGCACCTATAATAAATATCCCCACTCGACGGACTCTGGAAATAATACCGTGGCGTCAAAGCTATATACAGTCCGTTGCTATAGGTAAGGTAGCCCAAACCTATTCCATAGGCGTAAACCAGACCGGTAGTTGTGTCGGTTGACCATGTTATACCGTTCGATGAAATTCTCATACTTTCAGAATCAGAATAATTGAAGGAACCGTTCCCGAGCTTACCCTCGCCTCCCGCCACATACCGTCCGTTGCCATAGGTAACGGACATGAGATTATTGCTTGTGCCCGATACACGGTTCGTCCAGCTGATACCGTTGGCAGAAGTCAGAATCCTGGCGCTGTCACCAACGGTAACATACAGGCCGTTACCATAGGTCACAGACCAAAGGCGTGTGATTATTCCTGATGTTCGGCTGGTCCAGACCAAACCATCCGGTGAGGTAAGAATCGTGCCGGTATCACCCACAACCACATACAGTCCATTGCCATAGGTAACAGATTGGAGATTATGGCTCGTTGGAACCGGACTCACCACCGTCCATTGCAATTGTGCGTTCGCGCTCCCCGGCCCCACAACCGCATACGCAATCACCGCGAGAATGCCCAGAAGTCGAAGTGGCCTTTTCATATTAAAACCCCTGATGATGGAGATATATATAATATATCACAAAAATGCCAAAAAAGGGCATCTTTTTATTTATAAGAGAAAATATCGTTTTCCTGAAGAATACGACATTTTTCTGACCCCGTTCGCCGCGGCTATTTAAATCCCTTGTATTACCCCGGTTCAACAACCATTTTAATCCTCCTTTTCAGCAAAGGACCATCCACATGAAAATAGGTTTCCATGATGTCAACCTGCCGGAAGGCAAGGTGAAATACGACGACCCCCGGATGGCGCGGCTCGTCGAAAAGTGCGCCCCGAAAAAGGTGTCGCCGTATTACGTTGAGTTTCTGAAAAATGAGTTTTCTCAGTGCGATACGATTGTCATTTCAAAAAAATCGGTCCTTGAGCTCCTCATCACCGACATTGAAAAATGCGAGGGGCGGCTGGAACGGGCCGCGGACGGCCCGGAAAAAACGCTCACGGAAAAATCCCTTGAACTCCTTGAGGCGGAATCCCCTCTCTGCGACGGCGCATTTACGGACGCTGAGAGGGAAGCGCTCCGCTCAATGGGCATGCAGAGCGTAAAACCCGTGGTGGTGCTCGACAAGGAGATTGGCGTGACCGAGGTCATCGAGCAATGCATGGCAAAGGCAGGCATCGTTTTTTTCTACACCGCGGGCCCCAAGGAGGTCCACGCATGGCAGGTGCCGGAAGGTTCGGACATCGTGACCTGCGCCGGCCGCATCCATACCGATCTGGCCCGCGGTTTCATCAAGGGGGACGTTGCCGCTTTCGAGGACTTCATGCAGTGCCACAACTGGAACGACTGCCAGCGGAAAGGGCTGGTAAAGGTCGTGGAACGCGACTACAAGATCACTCCAGGGGATATAATAGAAATAAGATTTAACGTTTGATAAATTATTATTATTCTTAGCGTGATTTTTCATAAACGACCTTAACTATTTTTTTATAATGCTTACGCTTGGTATAGAAAGCTCCTGCGACGAAACCGCGGTGGCGCTCCTTGAGGACGGCCGCATCATCGCGAACGCCGTGTACTCGCAGGTTGAACACACCCGTTTCGGCGGCGTGGTCCCTGAAGTCGCGTCCCGCGCGCACCTCGAAAAAATCGACCGCCTCACCGCCGCGGTCCTTGCCGACGCATCGCGGACGATAAACGACGTTGGTCTTATTGCGGTCACGGACAGCCCGGGCCTGGCGGGCGCCCTGCTCGTGGGCGTGAGCTTCGCGCTCGGCCTTCACGTTCGGACCGGCGTCCCGGTGACCGGCGTCAACCACCTCGAAGGCCATATCTGCGCCATCTTCCTTTCGCACCCGGACATCGGGCTGCCGTTTTTAGCGCTGGTCGTTTCGGGCGGCCATACGGCCGTGTACCGTGTTGACAATGTGGGAAAATACGCCTGCCTCGGCCAGACCGTGGACGACGCGGCCGGCGAGGCGTTCGATAAGGTCGGGAAACTGCTCGGCTTCAGCTACCCTGCCGGAAAGGCCATCGAGGAGGAGGCGCGAAAGGCGCCTGCTGCTGTTCCAGCAGCAGACAGCAAACCAGGGCTGGTTTTTCCGGTGGCGCGGGTGTCCGGCCCGTCGCTCGATTTCAGCTTTTCAGGTCTTAAAACCGCGGTGAAATATTTCGTAGCTGAAAAGGGCGGAGATTACGCGTCCGCCAACAGGCCGCTCATCTGCAAAGCGTTTCAGGAGGCGGTGGTCGCTTCGCTTGTCAACAACTGCGCGGCCGCGGTTGACCGGACGGGCATACAAAGGATCGCGCTGGTCGGCGGCGTCGCCTGCAACTCCCGCCTGCGCGAAGCCATGCAGGAGCGCCTGGGGCGCCGCCAGGTCTGCTTTCCCCCGCCGTCACTCTGCGTGGACAACGGCGCCATGATCGCGTGCGCCGGACAAAAAAGATTTGAACTTGGCCTGACCCGCCCGCCAAATATGGATCCGGGGGGAACGTTGTAATAATTTTAATTTTCTTGGATAGCTGTGCCCAGGCTACAAAACGCCCTTTCGTTGGGCGGGCAGCCTCCCCCGGGAGCCGATCTCGCCTAAAGGCCTTATAAGGATAACGGTGTTATCTAAAGACCTTTTAAGGATAAAAAGATTTATGCTTAAAACGGTACTTAAAACGGCCAAGCAACGGTCTTCCGTGAGGGGGGACTGTCAAACTCTCTTCTTTTTTAAAATCAAAACAAAAATAAAATAATGTTTTTTATTATAATTCCCCGAACATCGCCTCGACATACTGTTCCGGGTTAAAGTCCTGCAGATCGTCGAGGGCCTCGCCCACGCCGATTTTAACGATGGGAATTTTCAGCTCCTTTGCAAAAACGAATGCCATCCCTCCCTTGGCAGTGCCGTCGAGCTTCGTGATAATGAGTCCGGTGAGGCCGAGGCTTTTGTTGAACGCCCGCGCCTGGGCCAGCGCGTTCTGCCCGGTCGTTGCGTCGATGACGAGGAGCACTTCGTGCGGCGCGCCGGGCGTGTGTTTTTTTATGACGCGCTGGATCTTTTCCATCTCGTTCATGAGGTTCACCTTGTTATGGAGCCGGCCCGCGGTGTCGATAATGAGCACGTCCGCGCCGCGGCTCTTCGCCGCTTCCATGGCGTCGAAGCCGACTGAGGCCGCGTCAGCGCCCTCGTGCTGGGCCACGAAGTCGGAACCGGTCCGGTCCGCCCAGATGCGCAGCTGCTCGATGGCACCGGCCCTGAACGTGTCGGCGGCGGCGAGCATCACCTTTTTCCCCTGCTGCCGCAGGACATGCGCGATCTTGCCGATGGTCGTGGTCTTCCCCACCCCGTTGACACCCACCACGAGGACAACACGCGGTTTTGCCGTTGTAGCGGGAGCGATATCCGATGCGGCTTTTGGCAATGTCAGATCATCGACCAGCAGTTGTTTGAGCGCCCGGTACGCCTCCTGCGGCGTTCCGATCCCTTTACTTCTGATTTCCTTCTTCAGGCGGCCGATGATTTCAAGCGAGCGGTCGAGGCCGATGTCGGCGGCTACCAGCGCCTCTTCAAGCGCGTCGTAGAACCGTTCGTCAAAAGCAGCGGCGAGCCCCACAATGGACGCGATCCGGGTGCGGGTACTGGCAAGGCCGTCTTTGAGGCGGGAGAAGATATTCATAAAAGATACTCAATAATGATAGCGGGCTTGTAAAAAGTCAATTCTGTCATTAGTTATCCTGTAAACGACCCGATGTTCCTGAGTAAGCCGACGAGACCATACACCGGCGCCGATGAATTTCAAAGGTTCGGGTTTTCCAATGCCGGTAAATGGTTCACGGAGAACGTCTTCCACAATTTCAAGCGCCCGAAGCGCAGTTTTAGGATTATTCCGGACCCACCACTGCAGATCCTCCCTGAACTCCTGCTGAAACACCGGGAGCCAGTGCCGCTTACCGACAATCATGAAAGACCCAGATCGTGACGAAGTTTTTCAACTGAACCCGGATGGCCTTCACCCTTTTCCGCGCGTTTAAGCGCGGAAAGAAGCCGTTGTGCATTTTTAGGCGAGCGAAGAAGGTGCGCTGTTTCAAGAAGCCCCTCAAGTTCATCCACGGAAACGAGGGCGACATCCTCGGCATTTCTGCGGTGAATGATGACCGGCTCTCTCGTCGACGCAACGCGGTTGCAGAGTTTCGCAAACGTCGCCCGCGCGTGCGTATACGTAGTGCTTGTCGGCATTGGAACCCTCCCTGTTAACTTGTACAGATATAATGTACATGTTGGCAGGAAGGAAGTCAAGACCTTCCATCAGCCATTGGCAGGCCATCCAGATTTATTTATACTCCTCTTGCCCTGCAATATTTTCCACTCCCGGCTGTTCCCTCAATGACGACATCCAGCCAGGAGTTGTACACTGCCGTTACACCGCAAAGCTCGACACGGAGATAGTTGGAAGTAACCCCGCGCACCGGCCGTCCCTGCTCCACGATGATGCGCCGCGGCCCGGTTTTCTGCGCTTCGATGAACTTCGCCCTGCTCTTTTCGATCACCGCGCGCAGCTGCCCGCTGCGCATACGCTTGACCGTTTCCGGAATTTTATGCGGCAGAACCGCGGCAGCTGTTCCGGGCCGCGCCGAAAAGCGGAAAATATGCGCATATGAAAAGCCGATTGTTTCCGCATTACGGAGCGTGGTCTCGAACATGGCGTCGGTCTCGCCCGGAAATCCCACGATGAAATCGGCGCCGAGTCCGGCCAGAGGGCGCCTGCGGCGGAAGCCAGCCAGTTTTTCAACCATGCCGTCCGGCATTTCGGACCTGCGGTTCATGAATTCAAGCACCTCTGCCGACAGGCTCTGCAGGCTCACATGCAGATGATCGCAGAGTTTCCCGCCTGCGGCCGCCAGCGCAAGCAGTTCCCCGGAAATTTCCGCAGGGTCAAGCGAACTCAACCGCAGGCGGAAGTCTCCCCGGATCCGCATAAGCCGCTCGACAAGAGAAAGAAGTCCGTCATTGTTCTTCGTATCACGGAACCGGCCGATGTGGGTGCCGGTCAGGACGATCTCCTTATACCCTGCATCCAACGCCCTGTTGCATGAGTCAAGAATGTCTATTGTTTTTGCGCAACGCGACTGACCGCGTACCATGGGTACTATGCAGTACGCGCAGGTATTGTCGCAGCCTTCCTGAATTTTTATTTGGAAACGCGTCCGTTTGCCGGGCAGCGGCGCGTTGATGACCGTAGGAACCGACAGAGGTTCACGGTTTATTTCATCCAGGAAAATGCCGCCGCGGTGGTCCCGGAGAATTGCAGGGATCGACTGCTTGCATGCATTACCCACGACCCATGAAATGACTGAACCCGCTTTGATCAGCGATGCGCCGTACTGCTGCGCCATGCAGCCGGTAATGAGGATTTTTGCGCGTGGTGAACGGCGTGCCACGGCATGCAGCAGCCGCCTCACATTCGCCTCTGCATGTGAGGTTACCGAACAGGAATTGACAACAACGGCATCGGCCTGCGCAACATCGCTGACGATGGTGAACCCCGCATGGCCGAGCGCGGCACGGAGCGTTTCGATCTCTTCCTGATTTGTACGGCAGCCCGTGGTACAAAGCGAGATATTCACTCACTAGACTCCGGAGCGGAGGAAACGGCGCGACAGTTCATTAAGCGAGATCCTGACCAGGGTGGGCCTTCCGTGGGGACATGTGTATGGATTCTTTGTCGCGAAGAGGTTATTGACAAGCGCGTTCATTTCTTCCTGCGAAAGCCGCTGACCCGCTTTGATGGCGGCGCTGCAGGCGAACGCCGCGGCAAACCGCTTCTCCGGCTCGCGCAGCATGTCGCGCTCTTTCTCGCCCAGAAGATACCTGACCATCGACCGCACGGCCTCTTCGACATCGGCAGTCCGCATGAAGAAAGGAATGGCGGAAACCGAAAACGAATTGCCGCCGAAATCGCTCATGTCAAACCCGAACGCAGCAAAAAAGGACATCCCCGCCGTAATGACCGGTTTCTCCACCGCCGTCAGCTCGATCACCACCGGGAACAGCAGCTGCTGGGACGCAGACCGCCCCTGCGCGATGTCCGCGAGCGCCTGTTCAAAGAGTATCCGCTCATGCGCCGCATGCTGGTCGATCAGGAGAATCCCTTTTTTGATCGGCGCAAGGATATAGGTTTCGTGGATCTGATAGCAGGAGATGAGATCCCATGCCGTTTCGCGGTCCTGCTGTTCCTTGGATGACTGGATGCCGCCGGCGTCGGCACGATTGCCGTCCTGCTCACTGTTTTTTGCCACGGAGGGAAAAGGTATGATGGTTTCGGCAACGGTATATCGACCCGGTTCCGGAAGTGCAGCGCCGGCAGTTTCTTTTCTGGTAAGATGCAATTGCTCCTGAATTGCCCCCTCATCCGGGAACTCGGCCGCGACCACTATTTTTCCCTGTGGTAAACTAGCTTCCCTGTTCAGCACCTCAGCCGAACCGGGAAGCTGCGTGCTGACCCCCTGCTTTACAGCAGAAAAAATAAAACCCGACAGGGAACGTTCATCATCAAATTTTATCTCCTGCTTGGTGGGGTGCACGTTGACATCAATCCGCGATGGATCGATCTTGACAAAGCAGAAAAACGAGGGGCGATATTTGCTGCTTATAAATTGTTCGAACGCACCGCGAACAGCATACGTCACGGCATCGCTGTCGACACGTCTGGAATTAACGTAAAGGCTCTGGTAGCGCGGCCTTGCCTGCAGCACTTCGGGCGAAGAGATGTAAATAACGGCCTCAATGCCGGGTCTCGAACTTCTGCATTCGATAAGACCCTTGGCAAAAGATGTTCCGGCAACAGAGCCGATCCTGGCAATCAGCGAATCAACAGGGGGCAGATCAAGCACGCGGTCAGCGTCAACATTCAGCGTAAAATGGATGGAAGGGAAAGCGGTCGCGATCTGTTCCACCACACGCAGTGCCGCTTGCTGCTCACTTCTCCGGCTTTTCATGAATTTTTTCCGGGCCGGCACATTATAGAAAAGATCGCATACTTCGACCGAAGTGCCCCGACCGTGGGAAGCAGGCTGCATAATGCCATGGACGCCGCCTTCACTCGAGATATGGGAACCGAGGCCGTTTTTATCCGCTGAAGTCGTAATATTCAAGCGACTTACTGCTGCAATACTTGCCAACGCTTCACCCCTGAAACCCATGGTTCTGACGGTAAACAGGTCCTCAGCGCTCCTTATCTTACTCGTTGCATGACGTAAGAGACACTTGCCAAGATCTCCGTGCAACATGCCTCTGCCGTTGTCTGTCACTTTTATCCGTGAGAACCCGGCATCCTCAATTACCGCACCAATCGCTGAAGCGTCAGCATCAATGGCATTTTCGATGAGCTCCTTCAGCACAGATGCAGGACGTTCAATAACCTCTCCAGCAGCAATTTTTTCGACCACCGGCAGCGGCAGAATTTCAATAGAAGAGAGATCGTGTTGCATTTTATTGCATCTGAAGTCAACAGCTTAAAAGGAGGATATGCGGAAGGGGGGACTCGAACCCCCACAGGCTTGCGCCCACTAGGTCCTGAGCCTAGCGAGTCTACCAATTCCACCACTTCCGCAATTAATCGCTTTTTTACAATCTCGTCAAGAAATCGAGGTAAAATATACAACAATGGCGATTCAATAGAAAATCTATTTGGTAATGATACCTTGTTCTTAATGACTTTTAAGCAATTATAGAATTGTAATTATCCCTGCGGCTATACCGGACCTTATTCAGAAGACAGAAGCAGATACTCAGAAAAGAAACGACCTCTTCTGGCATTACACACCATTCATTCTGATTTTTTGCACCAGATCATCCATTTTATTCTGATCACCAGTCCTGAACACTTCCTTGATCACCCACGCAAGGACAAACAGGACTATAGTGATCATGATAATACGTGCCATACGAATCATACTACCTCCTGTATATATATTATAATAATTGTTTTCTATTATTGTCAAGATAAAACGTGTCGTTTGTTTTAGTTATTTACTTTTAATTAAAAAATGATGTGCCGGTATGGTTTGCGCAGATTAGATGGAATAATGTATGTTAATTTTTTGAACAGTTTCTTTCCGATTCTAACCCTTCATTAATAGTGAAGCGATTGTAGCAGCGAAGCTAAAAGAAAATTTAGTAAGGAGCAAAACGTATGGTTGATAAGGAACTTCTCGATATCCTTTGCTGTCCGGAAACAAAGCAGAACCTTCTCCTCATGGAAGAAACCGTAATTACAAAAATCAACCAGCGGATTAAAAATGGTACGCTAAAAAACCGTGGAGGAGAAACGCTCAAGGAGCCTATCGGCGGCGGACTGCTTCGTGAGGACCGGAAATATTTCTATCCGATTCGAGAAGACATTCCGGTCATGCTTATCAATGAGGCGATTGCCTACGAAGGATCTTTTTCCTGATTGTAATTCGAACAGCGGTTATAATAGCTGCAAGTAAAGCAATAAACAGAACGATTCCCGCAAACCGAGGCGAAAACCAACCGTTATTTTTCAGTGAGTACATGTTGCCCGTGATGAGTAATGGCTGTAATGTATCACCGCAGGCATTATGCCCCATAAGATGAAGTGCATAGGTTCCGTTGCTGTCCACCGCTACGGAATCCCAGGGAATGACCCACTCGACAGTAAGGACAAAAAGAGAATCCCGCGGCACGCTATTCGTGCAGAAAAGTTCACCCGTTTTCCTTCCCGTGTCCTGGTAGGGAACCGATATTTTCCATGGTCTGGAAGCGCCATGCCGTGCATCGATATAAAAAGTCCATGTTGAACACCGTACCGCTGCGCCATGGAAATATCCTGCAACCCCTTCCGGTGTATTGAGTGCGTCCCAGTGCCAGGTATTCGACCCGCTCCATGGCTTCCGGTCTTTTTCATTCCAATCGATGAGAAATCCGTCAAGCTGAATCCTTCGGCCGGAACGGCTGATATCAACGATCTCACGTGCCGCTACCAGCGAATAAGCAGCCGCTATCATTACAAAAAGAAGCGCGTTATGGATTGACGGTCGCATTGTATCAATTACTGACTGTTTGCTTCGACCACGACGAGAAGAATTGCACACAGGCAAAAAACAGCAGAGACGATTGAAAAAGTAAATCTCTCCTTACGCATTTTTTCCGCCGCCTGCAGCGCCGCGGAAACCGAATCCCTGTATGCTGCAGTATGTTCGAGCGTAAGGCGCAGGGTATCGCAACCGCCGTTTTTTAACGATACGGTTTGTTCCATAGTCGCATACTGTCTGAGTTCGACCCTTACACTGTGGTCCCCTGGTTTCACCTTTTCAATCCCGCATGGTGTCGTCCCCTCGTTTTTACCGTCAAGAGAAACGGCGGCACCGGCAGGGTCACTGATCACGCTTAAAAAGGCAGGTTTTAAAAGAACAAAAGAAAGTTCCGGCGACAAAGCGGAATCAACGGAAATTTCGGCTTTTTTCAGATAATAGCCATTTTTCTTGAGCGTCAACACATGATTACCCGGCGTCACACCGGAAAGAGAGCATGGGCTCATTCCTTTGATTGAATCATCAAGCAGTACCGCAACGCTTTCCGGCTCGGTAACGACCTTAAAAGAAAACGTCTTCTGCACGAGCGAATCCATGCGCAGAGAATCTGCAGCCGCACTTGATGAATCCCGTGACCGGGCCACTGAAGCAGAATCAGCTTTGGATGCCTTCGGCTTCTGGATGCCCTTTTTTATCGCGACCTTCTGTTGAACGGCACTCGGTACTGCCGAACTCCCCGCCCGTACAGGGCCTGCCGTTATGCCGACGATTCCCGCCATTATTATTACCGCTTTACCACTGTTTCCCAGCATCTCGCCTGTCTCCTTTTGCACAACCAGCGATGGCAACGATTTTTCGGCGGAAAAAAGCCGTAAAGTATATTACAAAGAATCAGTCGTTTATGAATATACAACAAATTTGCCGCCTTTATATCAGGAAAATCGATAGAGCAAGCCCGAGTGAATTTTTTTTCAACCTCGCGTCCGGAAGCGAGGGCATTAACACCGGCAGGCTTTGACGTGGTACATTAAAAAACACAGGAACTTCACCGTACGATGAAATCCTTCCTATTATTTTTTTTGCCCCTTTTTATTTTATTGCATGTCAATGTATTCGCCGCACCGGCGCCGCAGCCGGTAAATGCCGCCCTGCAGGACTCCTTAAAAAAAAGCACTGCTACCGCTGCAGCAAATTTCCCCAGGGATACTGCATCGATTATACCTTCCGATTCTGTAAAGACCAAAAAACACCGGGATGTTACGGACACCGTGCACTACGAAGCGGACATCATCAATTACGACGCGGTAAACCGGATCCTGCGGCTTACCGGGCGGGCAAAAGTTAATTATCAGAACATGACGCTGGTCGCCGATACGATCGTCTACCTGATGAGCGACAACCTGTTCACCGCAACCGGCAACCCGGAGCTTATCGAGGACAAAGACACAACGGTGGGCGATTTCATGGCATATAACATCAAAACCCGCCGCGGCAGGGTCCGTTATGCCACCACCCATGTCGAGGACGCCTTCTTCAGCGGCCAGCGCATCGTAAAATCGGCGAACGACGAACTGTTTGTTGATAAAGGTGATTATTCAACCTGCGCCATACCCGATACGCCCCATTATTACTTCTACGGCGAACATATCCGCTTTCTCCAGAACGATAAGATCATCTCAAAACCGGCGGTGCTCAACATCGGAAACGCGCCGGTCGCCGTCCTTCCGTACTTCATTTTCCCGGTTGAGCGGAACCGCAAGAGCGGCATCCTGACGCCGGTATGGGGCGGCAATCCGGCCGGCGGCGGCTATGTCGACAATATCGGTTACTACTGGGCGCCTAATGACTACATGGATCTGATGACCTGCGCGCGTATCCGCGAGTTTTCGGAATTCGTCATGCAGGCCTCAAGCCACTACGCACTGAAATACCGCTTGAACGGCAGCATTTCAGGCCGCTACGTTCTCAATTCAGATTTTCTGCAGAGTCAACGGCAATGGGCGATCGACTACTCGCATACCCAGAACATCACCCCTGACGGGCTTACGCAGCTCAATGGCCGCGGGGATCTCGTTTCCACGACAAGTTTCTATACCAACTATTCCCAGGACTCAAGCGAGCTCAGCCAGGCGCTTATCACGTCCAACCTGTCGCTCTCACGGCAATTCCAGGACATCAAGGCGAGCGGCTCCGTGGTGTGGAACCGTTCGCAGGACCTGTCAAACGGCAACATCTCGCAGGACCTGCCGTCGGTCAGTTTCAGCCTTTTCGACCGGCCTCTCATTCCGCTGCCGAGCGCGGTTAACGGGGCATCATCAGGCGCCGACACTGCAGGTTCCAGCTGGTACAACAACGTCTACTGGGGATACAGCTTCAGCGGTATTTTCAAAAGCGAAACATTCGGCAGCACCAGCAGGCAGAAAGACTTTCAGCGTCCCGGCATGCATAATGAGTTTCATGTCTCGGCGCCGCAGAAAATATTTAAATACATCACGGTGTCTCCCAACGCGTCGGCAAACCTTTCAACCTTTTATGGATACATGGACACCGCGGTCCGTAGTTACGATACGCTCCCCCCAGACACGATAAAATTCATCGGGATAGTGAATCTCTCCGATACTGCGAACCATTCCGGCTACAAAACGGACAGCATCAGGAAGTATTCACAGTTTTCGACTGACTCGAACTCGACGATCACGGTGTACGATGTGTGGATGGTGGCACTCCAGCCCACGATCATCGCACACCGCGACACGATTAATTCATTGGCCAATGTGTTCGGATGGCGGACTGGAGTCAGTGCGTCGACCAACCTTTACGGCATTCTTCCGCTGCACATTTTTAATTTCGCCGGCATACGGCATACCTTCTCGCCGAGCATCTCCTATACCTATGTGCCGAAACATGATCTTGACAAAATGTTTTACGACATAGGAATCAGCCCGGAAGGCGGGCACGACCGACAGCAGAACGTCAACATTTCCATCAGCAACCTTTTTGAAGGTAAAATCACCCACCCGCCGGCGGAAGAAGGCGGAAAACCGGTGGAATCGAAATTCACCATCCTTTCTGCGAATCTAAACACTGCCTACAATTTCGAGGCGAAAGGAAAAAAATGGAGCGACCTCAACCTTTCTGCCAACACCGGCTACCATTTCCTCGGTTTGACGTTTAATTCAACCTTCTGGCTGTACGACCAGTACAACCAGCTCAGCCTTCCGATCATGCGGAATTACAGCTACAGTTTGTCAACCGGAAGTTTCGAAGCGCACGGCAAGCTCTGGGACGGCGACCGGCTCCTGCTCGATTCTCTCCATAAGGCCGATCCGGTCCGCGATTTCAACGCGGGTCCGCAGCCCTGGAGCATCAGCATCACGCCGGCGTATTCCTTTTCCGCAAGTCGTTTAACGCCCACCGACCCCTTTATCCCCGTGAAAAACTACAACCTCAACGCCTCCGCCTCCTGCGGTTTCACGCGCAACTGGAAGATTTCCTGGAGCGGCAACTATAATTTCGTGACGGACCAGATGGTACAGAACAGCATCAACCTCAGCTGCGACCTCGAATGCTGGGAGATGAAGTTTCAGTGGCGCCCGGAAAAGCTCAACCCCGGCTATTACTTCATCATCAATGTCAAGAAGATACCCGACCTCAAGTGGGAGCAGAAGGACCGCTATTAAAGCTTACGTCAGATAATAGCAGTGTTCCTCGTCAACCAGCGCGTCGAAGATCTCCTCGTTGTGCGAGATCATGAGGAGCGCGCTGCCGCTTTTCCTTTTTTCTTCGAGCATGGCGATGATCTTTCGCACGCTGTCGAAATCCAAACCGTTGAGCGGTTCGTCAAGGATGATGAGGTCGGGGTGAAGGATAATGGTGCGGAGAAGGTTGAGCCGCTGTTTCTGGCCGCCGCTCAGGAATTTAACTTTTTTGCCAAGGAACGCGTCGGTGACGCCGCCCTCGAACAGCTCCGCGAGGGCGCCGTGCAGTTTTTCACCCGTCAGTTTGTATCCGAGCGGCAGCCCCTCGAACGTCTCGGCCACGGTCGCTTCGAGGTCGAGCGCCTCGTCGGCGTGCTGGAAGACCATGCCGGCGCGTCGGCCCCATATCTCCCGCTCGAACAGTTTCCGCGGCGTGGCCTCGGTGACAGCCGTCCCGCACAGGGTCATGGTGAATTTTTCCGGTGCGTAAAGGCCCATGACGATTTTAGCGAGCGTGGTCTTTCCCACGCCGCTCGGCGCCTTTACATACGCCATATCGCCCTTCCTGATGACGAGGTCCGCGGCGCGCGTCCGCGCCGGATCACTGCAGATCCGGTGGTCGCTACCGAATATCCTGAACTCCGGTGCGATACGCACCACTTCTCCTGCCTTCGCGGCGGCCGCCTTTCGTGACGCCGTCTGTTTGAGCCACGACAGGTAATCGTCCGGCGAAAAATCATGCAGCGCCACCCTGCCCTCTTCAAGACGGGCAAGCTCCTTGTAGTGGACTTTATCAACGATAGCGTTGTGGTTTTCCTTTACCTCGCTGATGATCGAATAATCGTGCGTGATGACCATGGCCGTAAACGGGTTTTTCCGGTATTCATCAAAGAGGAAATCCAGAAACAGGTTGCGGTAGCTGTTGTCAAGGCTTCCGGTCGGCTCGTCGAACACGAACAGCGTGGGCAGCGCGGCCGCTGCCGCGCTGAGCAGGGCGATCTTCTTAAACGCCATGGCAAGCAGGATGCGCTGCTTTTCGCCGCCCGAAGGCCGGTAGGGTTTCGGGTAAACGTCAAGGACCTTTGCCAGCTTGTCACTGTCCGCGGTCTTCCACAGCCGGGAAAGCACCGCCGCCTCGCTCCCGGCTCCGGCAATGCTGCCCTCGCGCAGCTGATCGGCGATGCGCATGAGCGGGTGCAGGTGCGACGACGGCTCCTGGAAAACGAAAAAACTCGACTGCCTGACGCCGCGTGTTTCGGGGTCGTCAAGGTACTGCCGGTACGGAAAACCGTTGACCGTCACCTGCAGCTCGTCGGGATCGAGCAGCCCGTACACCGCCTTGCAGAGCATGGACTTGCCGATCCCGGACTCGCCGAAAAGAAAGGTGATCTCGTTTCTGACAAAAGAGAAATCGTCGACCGCAACGATCGTTCGTCCGCCCGACGCGATGGCGATAGTGTACCGTGCAGTGGTCACAGCCGGTGCCTTTCCGCGTACCCGTTCGCGATATGGTAAATGCTCACCAGTGAAAACACGATGAGAAACGCCACGGTCATTCCCTGCAGATGCTCCAGAAACAGGTGTCCGGCGTAGCCGGGGTGCGTCAGCGTATAGCCGATGGCAAGGATGTCCTGTTTGCTGTCGATGGAGGCTAACAGGCTTCCGAGCGTGGCGGGCAGCGTTACCTCGTTGACGTCCGTGGAAAGACCGACCGAGATGATGAAGTCCACGCTGCACTGCAGGAACACCGCGTATCCCAGCACGGCGATGAGCTTGTTCAGAATATGGAGCCGGCTGTTCTTCCACAGGATGTCGAAGTTGATGACGCGGCGCTCCGGAATGCCGCAGACACGCATGGCGCTGAAGAAATCGAGTTTGGCGAAATGGTCGATGCGTTCGCGCATAAGGTCGACCAGCTCAAGGAAAATAAACACGCTTATGCATAATGACATGATGATAAATACCGATAATTTCGAGGTGATGATCGAACCCTGCACCAGCAGGGTTATTCCAACATAGGCGAACAGCACCCCGATGATCTGGGGAATGGAACGGATGAGGTTCAGCATAAAGGAGACGGCCATATACGGCGCGCGGTGCGCGCGCGACTGAAGCGAGTGGAGCAACAGCGTGACCGCCCAGCCCAGCGCAAGGGTAAACGCGACGACCATCAGCGCAATGATGAAGGTGTTGAAAAACCCGGTAAAGACTTTCAGCAGGGCAGGCCTGTTCAGAAAAATAATGTCCCAGATCCAGACCGCCATGACACTCATGATCCAGATTGAAAGCCATCGCGTGTCTTTACTTTTAATATATTTCATCACATTCGTTTTTCTAAACATTTATTTTCTCTGACCGTCGTCTTTGTTTGTTTTTTAAACGAGTTGACAGCTTGACAGTCCCCCCACGCTAAAAACCGTTGCTTGGCAATGCCGGTCCCCGGGGGAGGCTGCCCGCCCAACGGAAGGGCGTTTTGTAGCCTGGGCACAGCTATCCAAACAAATAATTAATATTAGCCTTTATTTTCATACTTCAAATTTTCCCGGTAAACAAGGTAATCTGCGAACAGTTCGGTCATCTTGACGGTATAGAATATAAGGAGCATGATCGCCGCCACGATCGAATAATTCCTGTACAGCAGCTGGCGCAGCATTTCGTAGTTGAGATGGCCGTGGATATTGAGTGCCATCTCGATGATGATGAGGCCGGTGATGAGAAATGACGCCTGCTCCTTGATGGTCGCCAGGTACTGGTGGCGCGCATTTCTGAAGATGTGGTCGAACACGTGGCCCCTGAACTTTTTGACCGGGCTCAGGACCGAAGCGAGCGAAACGCCGTCGGCGCTGTGGAACCGGTAGCCCGCGTTGAGGTTCTTGACAACAGCGCTGTCCACGTACCCCTTGCGGCCTTCAGCGACAAGGAAGGCGTAAAATTTATTTGCATAGGTTATAAGGACCCCGTTGGAAATCACGCCGAGAAGGACCATGAACACCACGGTGTCGGTGTTGAATTCGGTCCGTATCGAATAAGCGATCACATAGGCCGGGCAGAACAGCAGCAGCGTGCCTGCGCCTGCAAGAAAGGCGACGGTCCCGCGCCGGATCTTATGGCCCGCCGAAGGCATCGCAGCAAGGCGTTTTTTGTATATGAAACGGAACGACGCCATGGTCTGCACGCCATAGTAGGTGAGGGCCATTACGAAAATGTAAATAATCAGGAACCCGGCGTACATGCCGAGCAGATCGGCGATCCGTGCCGGGGTAAGCCGTTCGGCCACATGGGCGTCCTGGAGCCTGTCGGAAAACTCCTTCTCCTTGAATTTCGCGATGGCGTTAAAAAGGGAATCGTTCCGGTCGGCCCGGCCCGGATAGTAGATGTTGATCACGTCCCTGAGCAGGGCCCGCTCGAACGGACTGTTAAAGTTGATAAAAGATAAATCGCCGAACCGGTCAATGCCGGCATGTTCCTTCCGCTCCGCGGCCGCGGTCAATGCCGTGACTACCCACACCGCCGCGATCATCGCCAGCGTGACGAAGACCATGCCTGCGCAATGTTCAAGGATTTTTTGTTTCATGACCTCATCCCTGGCCCTTCTCCTGAAGGAGAAGGGAACGATATCATTCATCGACTGCTATCCAGCTTATGCACGGAATTCTTTCAGATACCATCTTGTTTAATGTGCAAACGACCTGTGTAATATTACTCATTATTTCATCATTTGAAAAACGTATCTCAGAAAGACCGTGTATTTCCATGACCTTTTTCCGTTGTTCGTCATACTCTTTATGTCCTTCGTTCTCATGGATCGTGCCGTCGACCTCAATAACCAGCCGCGCTTTATGACAATAAAAGTCCGCTATAAAACCATCGATAATCTGCTGTCTTCGTATTTTTACACCACCGATTTTTCCATTGCGGACATTATTCCACAGGATTTTTTCGGCAGGAGTCATTGCCCGTCGCAATTCCTTGGTCCGTTGAAACTTTACCTTGTCAACTTTCTGATATCGAACGACCTTGTTTGTCTGCATATTTCAATAATTTTGTTGTTCACCCCTCTTCTCTCAGAAGAGATCAGTATTAGGATTCTCTTTTTCCCCCTCTCTTCTCAGGAGAGGGGCAGGGGGTGAGGTTAAAATATCACTTCCTGCAACTCCGCAATCTTCCGGCAA
The DNA here is from genome assembly GCA_049514575.1 of Chitinispirillaceae bacterium. Classification (GTDB taxonomy): domain Bacteria; phylum Fibrobacterota; class Chitinivibrionia; order Chitinivibrionales; family Chitinispirillaceae; genus BOG-1184. The sequence continues at coordinate 53,217 of JBEKUX010000015.1, forward strand.
TTGATCAACGTCAATCCATTGCTGCTTTTATTCCAGTCCGCGTTCTTTACCGACCCGGTCACCACGCACTCCTTGAACCCCATGCGCGCGAGCTCCTTCAGCCGGCCGCCCATGTTGTTGACCGGCCTGATCTCGCCGCCGAGACCCAGTTCCCCGAGGCAGGCAAGTTCCCTTTTCAGCGGCCTGCCGCGGAACGACGAGAGTATCGCGGCCGCGACCCCGAGGTCGATCGACGGTTCCGCAACGTTCAAGCCCCCGGCGATGTTGAAAAACACGTCGTGATCGCCGATCATGCAGCCGCTGTGGCGCTCCAGCACCGCCAGGATGAGCGACAGTTTGCGCGGGTTGATGCCCGAGGCGACCCGCTGCGGCATGCCGAAATGGGACCGGTTGACAAGCGCCTGCAGCTCGACCACCAGTATCCTGCTCCCTTCCATGATGGGAGCGATGGCGGTGCCCACAATCGGTTC